>NZ_NBZV01000068.1 GCF_002379095.1 Polaromonas sp. AER18D-145 | reverse complement strand
CCCGCCCCTTCCGCATGATTGCCCGCCCGTTTTCTCCCCTTGCCTCGCCCCGCCTCCTGGCTGCTCTTCTTTTGATAGCTGTCAGCGCAGGCACAGCAAGCGCCAGCACCGCAAAAGACCCCAAACCCCGGAGGATCAAGGTGCAGCAGGCGGCCGAGCAGGACAGCGCCTACGCCAGCCGCCCCGAAGCCATGCGTTTTGCCGACGACATGGCCAGCCGGCGCGACCTCGACGTGGCATGGGTGCGCGACGCCATCGGCCAGGCGCGCTTCAGCCCCACCGTCGTGCGGCTGATGCAACCGCCGGCCAAGACCTTTACCAAGAACTGGCGCGTCTACCGCAGCCGTTTCATCGACCCGGTCCGCATCGCCGCCGGCGCAGCCTTCTGGCGGGACAACCAGGCCAGCCTGGCGCGCGCCGAAGCGGAATACGGCGTGCCCGCCGACATCATCGTCGGCATCATCGGGGTGGAGACCATTTACGGCCGCGATACCGGCAAGTTCCGCGTGCTGGACGCACTGACCACGCTGGCCTTCGACTTCCCGTCCGCCCATCCGCGGGCCCGGGAACGCAGCGAGTTTTTCAAAGGCGAACTCGAACAGTTCCTGAGCCACCAGAGCCGCCTCGGCAGCGACCCGCTGACCCCGCGCGGCAGCTACGCCGGCGCCATGGGCATGCCGCAGTTCATGCCCTCGAGCTGGGTCAAGTACGCGGTGGACTTCGACGGCGACGGCAAGGTGGATTTGTGGAACAGCCCCGCCGACGTGATCGGCTCGGTCGCCAGTTATTTCAAGGCCTTCAACTGGCAACCCGGTATGCCCACGCATTACCCGGTTCGTTTTGATACCGCTACGCTGGACATGGACACGTTGATGGCCCCCGACATTTTGCCGACCTTCAGCGTGGCCAGCTTCTCCGCCAAGGGCGCGGTGCTGGAAGGCGAAGCCCTGAAGCACCCCGGGCCGCTGGCGCTGATTGAGCTGCTCAACGGCGACCCCAACAACGGCGGCAGCGCGCCTAGTTATGTCGCGGGCACGGAAAATTTCTATGCCATCACGCGCTACAACTGGAGCAGTTATTACGCGATGGCGGTGATCGAGCTGGGGCGGGAAGTGGCGGCGCGGGTGAGGTGACGGTGGACGCCGCCAGCCGGGTCTCAGACCTTGAGAGACCCATGTGAACACCTGCGCGGCCTACGCGTGCGGCACAAGGAAGCCGGCGTCTCAAGACAACAAGCCAGCCTTCACCGGGCCAAACGGATCAAACACCCGCACCCCCGTCGGCTCGAAATCCTTTACATTGCGTGTGACCACCGTCAGGTTATGGCACAAGGCGGTGGCGGCAATCAGGTTATCAATTCCCTTGTTGCCCGTCTGCACGCACAGCCGTCCCCACAGTTTGGCAATCGCCGGGGTCACCGGCAGGATGTTGTGGGCAAACTGCAATTCCATCAGCGCCAGCCACTGGGCGAGTTCCGCGGCAAATTCGGGTTCCGTGCTGCGTTGCTTTTCAATGCCCGCCTCAATCTCGCCAATGGTCAGGGCGCTCACAAAAACAGCGTCAGGTACCTGGCTTTTCAGATATGCCACCACGCCAGCATTCGGCCTGGCCTTGCGCAACTCGGACAGCACCATGGTGTCCAGCAGAATCATGAAAAATCCACGTCGCGGGGCTGTATGTCGAGGCGGGGCGAATCAGTCTGCGCGCCGCGAGGCGCTTTGGGCATGGCCAGCAAATGCTCGATCAGGCTCACAGGCGCATGGGCCCGGCTGGCTGCGCTGCGCTGCAGGGCTTCAAAGTCTTCCTCCGAAAGCACCACCACGGCCCGCTTGCCGCTGCGTGTGACGTGCTGCGGCACGCCGCGCATGGCGTTATCGACCACTGCGCTGAATTGCGCCTTGGCATCTTGCAGCCGCCAGGCGGATGCGGGTGGTTGAGGGACATCGGTTCGCATGATTAATTGACTAGTTTGATGAACTAGTCAAATTTTACAAGAAAATCCTCCGCCCTCCAACCCAAAGGAGGTAACCTTTTTCAAGCACCCGATTCACACCGGCTCAATCGTGATATCCACCAACATTTCTTCCTCCCCGCCGCCATGGCGTATGCCCTTGATGGGCGGGCAGGCGTTGTAGTCGGTGCCGACGGCCAGGCGCACGTGGCGTTGGTCGATGGGGCAACTGTGGGTGACGTCGATGCTGACCCAGCGCCGGGCCGCCACGTCGAGGCAGATGTCGGCCCAGGCGTGGCTGGCGAGGTCGGGTTCGTTGGCGGCGTAGAAATAACCACTGACATAACGCGCCGGAATGCCCAGGCTGCGGCAGATGGCCACCATCACATGAGCCTGGTCCTGGCAGACACCGGCGCCGGCTTCAAAAGCCTGCAGCGCCGTGGTGGTCACGCTGGTGCTATTTTTTTGGTAGCTGACGGCGCCCGCCACGCCTTGGCTCAGGGCCAAAATCATACTCAAGTCCGTGACACCGGCCGGCGTGGATGGCGGCACAAAGCGGCGACCGAACTCGGCCAGCGAAGGATGCGGCGCGGCAAGTGCCGTCGGCCTGAGGAAAAAAGCCGGGTGCGGCATGGCAGCGTCGTCGGTGAATTCGGCCACACCCAGCGTGTCCACCTGCCCCGCCGCGTTGACCAGGCTGCCGGTCACATGGGCGGCCGCTTCGGCGACAAAGGTGTAGGAGTGGATGCTGTTGCCGCAGCCGTCATGCTGCTCGTGCAACACGCCGGGGGCGCCCAGCGTCCAGAAGAGGACGGTTTGCGAGGGGCCGGACTTCGGCGTCAGCCACAGCGTCTGCAGCGCATAACGCAGGGGCTCGGTGTAGCGGTACCGCGTGGTGTGCCGGACGTGCAGCTTCATGACGGGCCCCCACGGTCGCGCACTTCGAGCCTGCGGCGGCTCCCTGCCCCTCGCACTGGTAAAGGGGCCGCTGCGCCTGCGGACTGGCAAAGCCAGATCCGCGGCCCTGGCTGGTTTGAAGAGCCCGCGCGGTGGTGCTTCACGCCGTCGCCGGAACCAGGAAGTCGCGGCTGATGTGGGCGCCGAGTTCGTTCACGCGGTCGAGGAACTGCGTCAGGTAGGCGTGCAGGCCGGTGGCCAGAATCTCGTCGATGCGCGCGTACTGCAGGTCGGCATTGAGTTTGCCGGCGCGGCGCACGGTCTCGCAGGTCTGGTCGTCGGTGACCTTCTGCAGGTTGCTCACCACCTCCTGCAGGCTGGCGGCCAGCGAGCGCGGCATGTCGGCGCGCAGGATCAGCAGCTCGGCCACGCGTTCGGGCTTGATCACGTTGCGGTAGACCCGGCGGTAGATCTCGAAGGCGCTGACGCTGCGCAGGATCGCGCTCCAGTGGTAGAAGTCGTACTCCTGGTCTTTCACGCTGGCCGCGCCGTAGAAGTCGCTTTGCACCGCGTGAAATTTCACATCGACGAGGCGCGCGGTGTTGTCGGCGCGCTCGAGAAACGTCCCCAGCCGCATGAAGTACAACGCCTCGTCCTGCAGCATGGTGCCCACGGTGACGCCGCGCGACAGGTGCGAGCGGAACTTGACCCACTCAAAAAACTGGCTGGGGTCGCGCTCGAAGTCGCCGTTGCGCAGCATGCGAAAAATCTCGAGGTAGGTCTGGTTCTGCGTCTCCCAGACCTCGGTGGTCAGCGTACCGCGCACGGCGCGCGCGTTCTCGCGCGCGTTTTTCAGGCAGGAGATGATGCTCGACGAATTTTTCTCGTCACGCACCATGAAGTCCATCACGTCGCGCGCGTTCACGCCGCCGTATTTGCTTTCGTAGGCGGCCGAGAGCTCGCTGATGCTGAGCAGCCCCTGCCAGCCCACTTGCGCCACGGCGGTTGACTGCGGCAGCAGGGAGGTCTGGTAGTTCACATCCAGCATGCGCGCGGTGTTTTCGGCGCGCTCGGTGTAGCGGGACATCCAGAAAAGATGATCGGCGGTTCTAGATAACATTTTTTTCTCCTTGGCCTCAAACACCGAAAGCGCTGGCGCGCTTTGCGTGTTTTGGTGATGACGTCACAAGCGCTTCGCGCAATTGATGAGTCATCCCCGCGAATGCCTGCGGCATGTCGCCTGCCCGCTCGGTGTAGCGGGACATCCAGAACAGGTGATCGGCGGTGCGTGACAACATTATTTGCTTCCTCCCTGTGACTGGCTTTGTGATTGTCCGGACTGCGACTGCGATTGGGACTGCAAGGGGCTGTCACCGTCTTCGAGCACCCAGGTGTCCTTGGTGCCGCCGCCCTGCGAGGAATTGACCACCAGCGAGCCGTCTTTCAGCGCCACACGCGTCAACCCGCCCGGCACCATCTGCACGATTTTTCCGCTCAGCACAAACGGCCGCAAATCGATGTGGCGCGGCGCGATGCCGCTCTCGACATAGGTCGGGCAAGTCGACAGGCTCAGCGTCGGCTGGGCGATGTAGCCGGCCGGGTTGGCCAGCACGGCCTGGCGGAAGTTCTCGATCTCGGCCTGCGTGGCGGCCGGGCCGACCAGCATGCCGTAGCCGCCGGCGCCGTGCACTTCCTTGATGACCAGGTCTTTCATGTTGGCCAGCGTGTACTGGAGGTCGTCCTCGTTGCGGCACATGTAGGTCGGCACGTTTTTCAGGATGGGTTTTTCACCGAGGTAGAACTCGATCATCTTCGGCACATAGGGGTAAATCGACTTGTCGTCGGCGACGCCGGTGCCGATGGCGTTGCACAGCGCCACGTTGCCGCTGCGGTAGACATTGAGCAGGCCGGCGCAGCCCAGCGTGGAGGTCGGACGGAAAGCCAGCGGGTCGAGGAAGTCATCGTCGACGCGGCGGTAAATCACGTCGACGCGTTTCGGGCCGCGTGTAGTGCGCATGTAGACGAAGTTGTCCTTGACGAACAGGTCCTGCCCCTCGACCAGCTCGACGCCCATCTGTTGCGCCAGGAAGGCGTGTTCAAAATAGGCCGAGTTGTACATGCCCGGTGTCAGCACCACCACCGTCGGTTCGGCGCGGTGCGCCGGCGAGTTGTCGCGCAGGGTCTCCAGCAGCAGGTCGGGGTAATGCGCGACGGGGGCGACGCGGTTTTCGCTGAACAGGTCGGGGAACAGCCGCATCATCATCTTGCGGTCTTCCAGCATGTAGCTCACGCCGCTGGGCACGCGCAGGTTGTCCTCGAGCACGTAGTACTCGCCCTCGCCCTGCGCGTTCGGGGCGCGCACGATGTCGATGCCGCTGATGTGCGAGTAGATGTTGCCGGGCACCTCGACGCCCATCATCTCGGGGCGGAACTGCGCGTTCTGGAAAATCTGCTCGGACGGAATCACGCCGGCCTTGATGATTTCCTGGTCGTGGTAGACGTCGTGGATGAAGCGGTTCAGCGCCGTGACACGCTGGATCAGCCCTTTTTCCATGCGGGCCCACTCGTGCGCGGGGATGATGCGCGGGATCAGGTCAAACGGAATCAGCCGCTCGGTGCCGCCGTTGTCGGCGTTGCCGTCGTCCTTGTCGCCATACACCGCAAAGGTGATGCCGACACGGCGAAAAATCATTTCGGCTTCGGCACGCCTGGCCTGCATGACCGCCTCAGGCTGCCTGGCCAGCCAGCGCTGGTAGGCCTGGTAGTGCTCGCGGACACTGGACGCCGTTGCATTCATCTCATCAAACATGGGGCGGCTCATCGGCTTGGTCTCCAGCAGTTTTACGAATCGATTGTTATGCCATGAGCTTAGCAAGTAATGCGCCAGCCGTTCGTAGGCGAATCACTATTTGTGCGGATTTCTAGCGCGGCGTATCCATCCGGTGCTGCCAGTAACGCAGTGCCGCCTGCCGCTGGCAGCGGACCTCGGCCGGGTGCTGGCTGGCCCAGCTGGCGGCGCCGCAGACCGGCGAGGTGACCACCACAATCCCGCGCTCGCGGTAACGCGCCAGCACCGGCGGCGCCGGGTGGCCAAAACGGTTGCGGTACCCGGCCTGCGCGAACGCCAGCGTGGGCTGCACGGCCTCCAGAAACGCTGCGCTGGACGAGGTCTTGCTGCCATGGTGCGGCACCAGCAACACGTCGGCCCGCAGCATCGTGCCTGCGGCCACCAGGCGCTGCTCCTGGGCCAGCTCGATGTCGCCGGCCAGCAAGGCGCTGCGCCGGCCGTTGGACAGGTGCAGCACGCAGCTCATGGCGTTGGACCGGGTCGGCGTTTCATAGTCGCCAGCGGCGGGATGCAGGACCTCGAAATCGACCCCATCCCATTGCCAGCGCTGGCCCGCCACGCAGCGGGTGGCAGGGCGCAGCGCCTGCAGCTCGTGGCCGTCTTCGATGGAACTGAGCAGGGCCGCCTGCGGCTGCATCGCCAGCACGGCCGGCGCGCCGCCTATGTGGTCGCTGTCGCGGTGGCTCAGCATCAGCGTGTCCACACGTTCACCCAGGGCGCGCAGCAGGGGCACCAGCACCCGGTGCCCGGCGTCGCTCTCGCGCGAAAAGCGCGGCCCGCTGTCATAGACCAGCGTGTGCCCGGCGGTACGAACGACCAGCGCATTGCCCTGCCCCACATCGGCGGCGATCAGTTCGAACTCGCCGGCCGGTGGTCGCAGCGGTTGCCAGAGCAGCACCGGCAACAGCAGCGGCAGGCCCAGCGCCCGCCAGTGCCAGGGCAGGCGCATGGCCAGCAGCAAACCGCCCGCCACACCGGCCACTGCAGCCCACAGCGGCGCGGCCGCCACGCTGATGCTGGCCAGCGGCCAGCGCGCCAGCCATTGCAGAAACACCATCAGGGCCGCCACCGCAGCAGCCGCCAGGTCCCAGAACGGCGCCCAGAGCACCCCCAGCATGGTCAAGGGCGTCACCAGCAGGGTCACCCATGGAATCGCCAGGCCATTGGCGAGCAGGCCGACCAGCGAGACCTGGTTGAACAGCAGCAGCGACAGCGGCGTGAGCGCCAGGGTCACGATCCATTGCTCGCGGGCAACGCGAACGAGAGCGCCTGCCATCCGCGCCAGCCAGGGCATCCGCAAGCCCGGAAACCCGGGATTTTTAGTATCAAATGTGCCGTTACCCCTTACCGTATCTGCGCGACCAGCTCCTGAATCTGTAGCAAAATCATCGCCCCCACGCTCGCCCACTGCGTGTGGCTCCCTGCCCCCCAAGGGGGCTTCTTTGCCTTGGGGCGGCCCGGCGGCAAAGAGTACCCCCACCGCCACAAATGACAGCCAGAAACCGGCCTGCAGCAGGGCCCAGGGATCCAGCGCCACCACGACCGCCATGGCCAGCAGCCACACCTGCGGCCAGGGCCAGCGTTTGCCGCTCTGGCGCAGCAGCACCACGGCCGCCAGCATCCAGACTGTGCGTTGCGCCGGCACGCCCCAGCCCGAAAACAGCGCGTAAGCCGCGGCCAGCAGCAAGCCGCCCCAGGCTGCGGCACTCGCCGCCGGAACCGCCAGACACAGGGCAGGACTCCAGCCCGCCGAGCGCCGCCACAGCCAGCCGATGGCCTGCGCCGCCAGCCAGGCGAACATGGTGATGTGCAATCCGGAAATACTCATCAAATGCGCCACGCCGGTGGCCCGGAACACATCCCAGTCGGCGCGTTCGATGGCGTTCTGATCGCCCACCAGCAAGGCCGCCACCACGCCGGCCAGTTGGCGGTCCGGCACGCGTGCATACACCGCATCGCGCATCCACTGCCGCGCCCGCTCGACCGGGTGGCGCCAACCACCGGCCAGCAGCTGCGGCGGCGCATCGCGCGGTCCGGCACGCACATACCCGGTGGCCTGCAGGCCCTGCTCCCACAGCCAGAGTTCGTAGTCGAAGCCGTGCGGGTTGCTGTTGCCGTGCGGCGCCTTCAGGCGCACCGTCATGCGCCAGTGCTCGCCCGCACGCAGGTTCTGCGGCTGGCGCTGCAGCGCAAGAAGCGCCGCGGGGGCATCCAGGCTTTCAGCGTCGGCGGGTTCCCGGCTGCCAAAACCCGTATACCAGCCGAGGTAGACCTGCGCCGGCAACACCACCGGCTGCCCGTCCAGCCGGGCGCTCTGCACCGCAAACCGGAAACGCAGGCCGTCGTCGCCGCGCTGGGGCATGGCCAGCACCCGCCCGGTGACCTCGATGTCCTTGCCTTCCAGCGCCGGGGCCAGTGCGCCGGCCTGGAAAGCTGCCGCGCGCAGGCCGGTCAGTGCAAACCCGGCCGACAGCGCCAGCACCAGCGTCGCCAGGCTGCGCGCGGACCAGGCCGCCTTCGCCGGGGACGTGGTGAGCGCCACCAGGCCGGCCAACACGGCGGCACCGACGGCGATGCCCGCATACAGTCCGGCCTCCCACAGCCCGCGCTGCTGCAACTGCAGGGCGGCGCCCGCCACAAAGCCGACCAGGAGGGGGCCCAGCAACCTGGCCCCGGGAGGCGTCGCGGCTGACATCACTTGCACCAAACGCCCCCTTTGTTTTTCTGGCCTGCGGTTTCCGGTTCCGTGTTTAACGGAGAACTCAGGCGCTGCGCTGACAGCCATGTCGGCCTTTGGCGCAGCTCTTGCTTGTATGGATCGGATTAAAACCGTTGTTCAGGGGGCAGCCCCCGAAGCATGCTGTTTCTGCGGCATAGTGCCAGCATAGCCCCCGAAATATTCGAAAAGCGAGATTGCCTTGTCCATTCATGTTGCCCTCAGTCACATCACCCACTACCAATACGACCGGCTGGTTCGCCTCGGCCCGCAGGTGGTCCGGCTACGACCAGCGCCGCACAGCCGCACCAAGGTGTTGTCGTATTCGCTGACGGTGGAGCCCAAGGGCCATTTCATCAACTGGCAGCAGGACCCGTTTGCCAACTACCAGGCGCGGCTGGTTTTTCCCGAGCCAACACGCGAGTTCAAGGTCACGGTGGACCTGGTCGTCGAGATGGTGGTGTTCAACCCGTTTGACTTCTTCCTCGAGCCCGACGCCGAGGAATTCCCGTTCAAGTACAGCAAGGCGCAGGCGCATGAGCTGGCGCCTTACCTGGCCACCGAGCCGGCCACGCCGCTGCTCAAAAGTTATCTGGCCGCCATCGACCGCACGCCCAAACGCACCATCGACTTCCTGGTCGGGCTGAACCAGAAGCTGCAGCACGACATCAAGTACGCCATCCGCATGGAGCCCGGCGTGCAGACGCCGGAAGAAACCCTGCAGCTGGCCGTCGGCTCCTGCCGCGACACCGGCTGGCTCATGGTGCAGCTGTTTCGCCACCTCGGGCTGGCCGCACGTTTTGTCTCGGGTTACCTGATCCAGCTCAAGGCCGACGTCAAGTCGCTCGACGGCCCCAGCGGCGCCGAGACCGACTTCACCGACCTGCACGCCTGGTGCGAGGTGTTTCTGCCCGGTGCCGGCTGGGTCGGCCTGGACCCGACCTCGGGCCTGATGGCCGGCGAAGGCCACATCCCGCTGGCCTGCACACCCGAGCCTTCGAGCGCGGCGCCGATTGAAGGCGGTGTGGACGAAAGCGAAGTGGAGTTTGCCCACCACATGGGAGTGCAGCGCATCTTCGAATCGCCGCGCGTGACCCAGCCCTACACCGACGCCTTGTGGGCCGACGTGCTCAAGCTCGGCCACCAGGTGGACCAGGACCTGGTCGCCGGCGACGTGCGTCTGACCATGGGCGGCGAACCAACCTTTGTCGCCACCCAGGACCGCGACGCCGCCGAATGGAACATCGACGCGCTGGGCCCGACCAAACGCGGCTACGCGACCGAACTCGTGCAAAAGCTGCGCGCTGAATACGGCAACGGCGGCTTCCTGCATTTCGGCCAGGGCAAGTGGTACCCGGGCGAGCAACTGCCGCGCTGGGCGCTGAGCATTTTTTGGCGCAAGGACGGCCAGCCGGTCTGGCAGAACCCGGCGCTGTTCACCGACGAACGCCAGCCCTGCAGCTACACCAGTGACGATGCGCGCCGTTTCACCGAGACGCTGGCCGGCAAGCTGGGCCTGTCCGCCAAACACATCACGCCGGGCTACGAGGACACCTGGTACTACCTGTGGCGCGAGCGCCGGCTGCCGGTCAATGTGGACCCCTTCGACACCAAGCTCGACGATGCCATGGAACGCGCGCGCCTGCGCCGCGTGTTCTCGCAGGGGCTGGACGCGGTGGTGGGTTATGTGCTGCCGCTCAAGGTTCGCGAAGAAAGTGCTGCGGGTAGTGGCCCCCAGTGGTCCACCGGCCCCTGGTTTTTCCGCGACGAACGCATGTACCTGATGCCGGGCGACTCGCCCATGGGTTACCGCCTGCCGCTGGACTCGGTGCCCTGGGTCTCGAAGACCGACTTCCCCTACATGACCGAGGCCGACCCGTTTGCGCCGCGGGACGAGTTGCCCTCCACCGCGGCCCTGGCCGCGCGTTACAACGCCGCCACCGGGCAAGCCGCGCCGGTTCCCGCGCCTGTAGCGGCTGCACCCGCAACCGGCCACAACAGCGCCAGCATGCTGGCCCAGTACATGGCGCGTTACATGACGGCCAGTGGCCCGCGCAATGAAGCCAGCCGCCTGCTGCAGTTCAGGCCGGCCACGGTCAGCACCGACATACGCTTCGACCAAAGCGCCAAAGCGCCCGCCGTGACCGCCAAGCCGGCGTCTGGGGCCGTTGACGAAAATGCCCGCCTGCCCAAACCCGGCGAGTCCGCCGCCTGGCTGACCCGCACCGCGCTGTGTGTGGAAGTGCGCGACCCGACGCGCGCCAATGGCCCCCAGGACAAACCCAAGGCAGCGCCGAAAGAAAAAGGCGCGAAGGCGGAAACCGGCGCACTCTACATCTTCATGCCGCCGCTGGAGCGCCTCGAAGACTACCTGGACCTGCTGGCGGCCGTCGAGGCCAGTGCGCAGGCGCTGGGCCTGCAGATCGTGCTCGAAGGCTACCCGCCGCCGCGTGATCCGCGCCTGAAGATGCTGCAGGTCACGCCCGACCCTGGCGTCATCGAGGTCAACATCCACCCGGCCTACAACTGGAACGAACTGGTCGAACACACCGAGTTTCTCTACAAGATCGCGCACGAGACGCGCCTGTCCGCCGAAAAATTCATGACCGACGGCCGCCACACCGGCACCGGCGGCGGCAACCACTTTGTGCTGGGCGGCGCCACACCGCCGGACAGCCCGTTTTTGCGCAAACCCGAAATGCTGGGCAGCCTGATCGCCTACTGGCACAACCACCCCTCGCTGAGTTATTTGTTCTCGGGCATGTTCATCGGCCCGACCAGCCAGGCGCCGCGCGTGGACGAGGCGCGCAACGACCAGCTCTACGAGCTCGAAATCGCGCTGCGCGAGATCGCCGCCAACCGCGAGAAATACGGCCAGGACATGCCGCCGTGGATTGTTGACCGCACGCTGCGCAACATCCTGGTCGACGTCACCGGCAACACACACCGCAGCGAGTTTTGCATCGACAAGATGTACTCGCCCGACTCGGCCACCGGCCGCCTCGGCCTGCTGGAGCTGCGCGCTTTTGAAATGCCGCCGCACGCCCGCATGAGCATCGTGCAGCAATTGCTGCTGCGTGCGCTGGTCGCGCGTTTCTGGAACAAGCCTTACCACGGCCGCATGACGCGCTGGGGCACCGCGCTGCACGACCGCTTTCTGCTGCCGGGTTTTGTGCGCATGGATTTTGCCGACGTGCTGACCGAGCTCAACGAAGCTGGTTACGCCTTCGACATGGCCTGGTTCGAACCGCATTTCGAGTTCCGCTTCCCGATGATCGGCCAGGTGAAGGCCAACAGCATCGAGCTGACCCTGCGCAGCGCGCTGGAGCCCTGGCATGTGATGGGCGAGGAAGGCTCGTCCGGCGGCACCGTGCGTTATGTGGACTCCTCGCTGGAGCGTGTCGAAGTGCATGTGACCGGCCTCAACGACAACCGCTACGTCATCACCGCCAACGGCCGCGCGCTGCCGCTGCAAAGCACCGGCACGGTCGGCGAATACGTGGCCGGCGTGCGTTACAAGGCCTGGAACCCGCCCTCGGCCCTGCACCCCTCGATCGGCGTGCATGCGCCGCTGACGTTTGACATCGTGGACACCTGGATGGAACGTTCACTGGGCGGCTGCCAGTACCACGTGGCCCACCCCGGCGGGCTGAGCTACGACACCCTGCCGGTCAACTCGTATGAAGCCGAAAGCCGGCGCCTGAACCGCTTTTTCCAGATGGGCCACACCGCGGGCAAGATGCGGGTCCA
Source organism: Polaromonas sp. AER18D-145 (assembly GCF_002379095.1). Classification (GTDB taxonomy): domain Bacteria; phylum Pseudomonadota; class Gammaproteobacteria; order Burkholderiales; family Burkholderiaceae_C; genus Polaromonas. The sequence goes on along the minus strand of NZ_NBZV01000068.1, from coordinate 4,432 downwards.
GCCCGCGCAGCCGAGCCGGGAGTTTCCGTTCACGCTGGACCTGCGCTAGCGCGGTGAAAAACTTCTCCCGTTCGTGTTGAGCTTGTCGAAACGCTTCTACACACACCCACAGCTTCGGAGAGGCTTCGACAAGCTCAGCCCGAACGGACTGTGCGGAAATCTCCCAACCTTCGGCGGGGCCTGCATTTGTCTTGTGGCCGCAACAAGGGCCGCCCGGGGCGCGTCATCATTGCGCGAACAGAGGGAAAATCCCGCGCCAGGCCGTTGACCGGTCAGGCATAAAGGCATACTTGGGCCACCGTGGAAAACAACGACTCACTTTTCGCAGCGGCAGCGCTGGAAGCGCCTGGCGATCTGGCGGCGGCCCTCGCCCTGCCGGCGGCAGCCGGCCATTTTGACGAGTTGCACGGGCGAACCCTGGACAAAGCCCCGCCAGCGGCCAGCCAAACCCAAACCCAGCAAGCGCTGCAGCTGGCGGGTACCGCTGTAACGCCGGCATCAGCGCCCGACACCGGTCCAGCCGCCGTCCCCGCAGCCCGCCTGTCACCCGACTGGAGCCGGTTCTTCAACTTTCTGGGCGGCGACGGTTTTGACGACCTGAACCACCGCACCGCCAACCTGCAACGCCAGATCCGCGACAACGGCGTGACCTACAACGTGTATGCCGACGCCAATGGCCCGCAGCGGCCCTGGTCGCTGGACCTGTTTCCGCTGATCCTGCCGGCGCAGGACTGGGCGCAGATCGCCGCCGGTGTGCAGCAGCGCGCCCGGCTGCTGGAGCGCATCATGGCCGACGTGTACGGCCCACAGCAGCTGCTGGCGCTGGGCCTGCTGCCTGCGGCGCTGGTGCAGGGCCACCCCGGCTACCTGCGTGCCATGCATGGCGTGCGGCCGGCCGGCGGTACCTTTCTGCACATCGTCGCCTTCGACCTGGCGCGCGGCCCCGACGGGCGCTGGTGGGTGGTCTCACAACGCACCCAGGCGCCCTCGGGCCTGGGTTACCTGCTGGAAAACCGCCTGGCGATCTCGCGGCTGTTTCCCGAGGCCTTCCGCGAACTGAAGGTGCAGCGCCTGGCCGCTTCCTACAAGGCGCTGGTCGATGGCCTGAAGGCGGCCAGCCCGGCGCGCAAGTGCGGCGAGGAAAGCCGCATCGTGCTGCTGACCCCCGGCCCCTACAACGAGACCTATTTCGAGCATGCCTACCTCGCGCGTTACCTCGGCCTGACCCTGGTGGAGGGCAGCGACCTGCTGGTGCGCGACGACAAGCTCTACCTCAAGACCCTGCAGGGGCTGGAGCCCGTGCACGGCCTGCTCAAGCGCGTGGACGACGAGTTTCTGGACCCGCTGGAGCTGCGCTCGGACTCCACGCTCGGCGTTCCCGGCCTGCTACAGGCGATACGCGCAGGCAACGTGCTGGTGGCCAATGCCCCAGGCTCGGCCTTTCTCGAATCCAGCGCACTGCTGGGCTTTCTGCCGGCACTGTCGCGCCACCTGCTCGACGAGCCGCTGGCCCTGCCCTCGCTGGCCACCTGGTGGTGTGGCGAGCAGGCCGCCCTGCAAGCGGTGCTGCCGCGGCTGAAGGAATGTGTCATCAAGGGCACTTATCCGGAGTCGGGCATTGAATCGGTGATTGCGCAGACGCTGTCGCGCCGCGAACTCGATGAGTGGGCTGGTCGCCTGCTCCGGCGCGGCGAAGACTACACCGTGCAGGCCTACCTGCCGCTGTCGCAGACGCCGACCTGGCAGGGTCAGCGGATCGCCCCGCGCTCGACCATGCTGCGCGTGTTTGCGGTGGCCGACGGCGCCGGCTCCTGGCAGGTCCTGCCCGGCGGGCTCGCGCGGCTGGCCGGCCCCAATGACAAGATTGCCTCCATGCAGCAAGGCGGCAGCAGCGCCGATGTGTGGGCGCTGGCCGAATCTGCGCCGCCGCGCAAGGCGACGACCGGCGCCGCCATGAGCCCCCCCGCCAATGGCTCACCGTCGGCGGTCAGCCTGGCGGCGGAACCGGGCGCCCAGCCCCGGGCGGCAACGCCTGCGCGGCACAAACCCCCGGTCACCAGCCGCGCCGCCGAAAACCTGTACTGGCTGGGCCGTTACACCGAGCGCACCGAAAACGCCATCCGCATGGCCCAGCTGACCCTGCAGTCCCTCAACGGTGAAGACCAGTCCTCGCAACCGCTGCTGGCCTGGCTGTCGGAGCTGGCCGTGAAAAACGGCTTGGTGATGGACTCGGTGCCGCCTGCGACGCAGTCGCGCCGCGTGTTCGAACGCTCGCTGATTGCCAGCCTGGCCGATACCGAAGACGCCGCCAGCGTGGGCTACAACCTGCGTGCACTCAAGGGCGCAGCCTCGGCGGTGCGCGAGCGGCTGTCGCAGGAACAGTGGCACGTGATCATGCGGGCCGAGGCTGATTTCTTCTCACGCTGCGAAGCCTTTAGCGGCCCTGAACACCCCGCCTCCCAGGCGCTCGAATACTCCTCGGTGGAAGCGCTGGCGGCACTGGAGTCGGCCAGCGGCTTCCTGGCCGCCATGACCGGCGCACAAACCGACCGCATGAGCCGCGACGACGGCTGGCGCCTGCTCAGCACGGGGCGCCACATCGAGCGGCTGAACACGCTGGCCTCCTCGCTGATCCTCGGCTTTGAAACCGGCGCCGTGTTCGACGAGGGTGGCTTCGGCGCCATCCTCGCGCTGTTCGACAGCACCATCACCTTCCATGCCCAGTACCAGCAGCAACGCGATGTGCCGGCGCTGCTGGACCTACTGGTGCTAGACCGCGACAACCCGCGCTCGCTCGGCTGGGTCACCCAGACGCTGCGCGGCCGTCTTGCGCGCCTGGCCGAAAACACCGTGGGCGCGCCGCAGCCGGTGCCCGACCTGGCGCCCGCCTTGCCCGACCCGGGCAGCTGGCGCCTGGACGACCTGTGTTCCCCCGCCCCCGGCGCGCCGGACAGCGAACCGTACGCGGGCCTGCTGGCGCAGCTCGAGCTGTGCTGCAACGCCGCCTTCGAGCTCTCGGACACGCTGAGCCGGCGCTACTTCAGCCACGTGGCCCCGGACGAACACAGCCTGGGCGCCTGAGCCCGGGGCTCGGCTGCGCAACCTTTCTTTTCCTTTTGGCGATGCTGCTTCACCTTGTTCATGAAACGCGTTATGCGTACAGCCCTACCGTGGAAAATGCCCACCATGTGCTGCACCTCAAGCCGGCCAGCCACGCCGGCCAGCAACTGCTGCGCCACCGGCTGACGATCAGCCCGCAACCGGCACGGCTGCAGGAGCTGACTGACGTGTACGGCAACACGCGCACCTATTTCTCGCTGCACACACCGCATGACAAGCTGACGGTGGTCGCCGACAGCATCGTCTCCACCCTGGCGCTTGCCGCTACCCCGGGAGGCGCGCCGGCAGGTCTGCCCTGGGAGCAGGTGCGCGAGCAGTTCCGCTACCACGCCGGCGCCGCCTATGACAGCGCCTGCGAATTCCTGTTCGCCTCACCCTACATCCCGCGCGACGAGGCGTTTGCGGAATTTGCCCGGCCCAGCTTCACGCCTGGGCGGCCCTTGCCCGAAGCGGCGCAGGACCTGATGGAGCGCATCCACACCGACATGGCCTACGACAGCGAAAGCACCGAGGTGGGCACGCCGGCGCTGGAGGCACTGCAACTGGGCAAGGGAGTGTGCCAGGACTTTGCCCACATCATGGTCGCCTGCTGCCGCGCCATGGGCGTGCCGGCGCGTTACGTCAGCGGCTACCTGCTGACCACGCCGGCACCCGGCCAGCCGCGCCTGATCGGCAGCGATGCCTCGCATGCCTGGGCCTCGGTGTACTGCCCGGTGGCAAGCAAGGCCGGCGGCCTGGCGCTGGCCGAAGGCCAAAGCCCCGGTGTCTGGCTGGACTTCGACCCCACCAACAACCGTGCCCCGGGCGAGGACTATGTCACGCTGGCCATTGGCCGCGACTTCCTGGACGTCTCGCCGATGCGCGGCGTGATACGCGGCGGGGCGCGCCACGTGCTGGATGTGGCCGTGACGATGACACCCATCGCCAAATTCCCCGAACCCGAGTGATGCCGCCGGACGGCGGCACCGGGAATAGTGCAGTGTTGCACGCTATCTGGAACATAAAACCGCGTGGTTTGCGCCTTGCCCTGACCCAAGATCCATCGCTTTTATTCGTTCCATCAAGCATGCAACACTGCACTAGAATTGCTGATCGCCCCCCAGAAAAGCTATCTTTTTCATAGCTACCAGCGACCGCCGAATAATGGCCCGGAGCCTATTTCGTGGCGGATTCAAGTACAAAGCGCAACAGAAGGCAGTGTAATCGGCTGCATCTTCAAGCCATAGAAGACCTCGTGCGGGGTGAGGTAACCCAGGCACTTGCGGGGTCTGTGGTTGAGCCGGTACACCGCATCATCGACCTCATGCTGGCG
>NZ_NBZV01000067.1 GCF_002379095.1 Polaromonas sp. AER18D-145 | reverse complement strand
GGCTAGGGGTGGGAGTGGGGAGTTGAAACTACTGTCCAGAAAGGACCGCAGGCGCAGCGTGATGCTTGATATCTCCTCCGGGCGACCCGAATTGTCTTAACGCTTCTGGTCCTGACGCTTGCCGACTTCGTTGCCGATCAAGGCACCGGCCGCAGCACCGCCCACGGTACCCAGTGTGCCGCCGCCGAGTGCGCTGCCTGCCGCACCACCGATCACGGCGCCTGTAGCGGTGCCGATTTGTGCATTGGTCGGATTGGTGCCGCAACCGGTCAGGGCGATCAGGGCGGCTGCTGCAGCGGCCATCAATAGTTTCGTGTTCATCATGTTCACCTTTATGGAAGTCCAGGCATGTCGCATGAGGCTTGAGATGAAGCTTTGCTGCCTGTGATCCGAGGGTAGGCTGGCAGGCGATTTCCTGCTGTAGGAGAGGGTCCAGCCTGCCTGTCAGGGCCCCGCGTGAACACGCGGGGCGTGTCCGCGCCTACAGCGGACGGTTGCGCGCCAGCGGCGGGTTCTTGGCGAAGTAGCTGCCGATGCCGCGCATCAGCGCGTCGGCCAGTTGCACCTGGTAGGCCTCGCTGCGCAGCTTGGCCTCTTCGTCGGGGTTGCTGATGAAGGCGGTCTCCACCAGCACGCTGGGAATGTCGGGCGCCTTCAGCACGGCAAAGCCGGCCTGCTCGACACGCGGTTTGTGCAGCTTGCCAACGTTGCCGATCTCGCCGAGCATGGCGCCGCCGAGCTTGAGGCTGTCGTTGATCTGTGCGGTCGTGCTCATGTCGAGCAGGGCTCGTTGCACCTGCGCGTCCTTGGCCTTCACGTTGACGCCGCCCACCAGGTCGGCGGAGTTTTCCTTGTCGGCCATCCAGCGCGCCGAGCTGCTGGTCGCGCCTTTTTCGCTGAGCGCAAACACGCTGGCGCCCTGCGGCCTGGGCGTGAAGAAGGCATCGGCATGGATGCTGATGAACAGGTCGGCCTGCACGCGGCGGGCCTTTTGCACACGCACGTGCAGCGGCACAAAAAAGTCGGCATCCCGCGTGAGGAAGGCGCGCATGTTCGGGATCTTGTTGATGCGTTCGCGCAGGCGCAGGGCGATCTGCAGCACCACGTCTTTCTCGCGCGTGCCGCCGGGGCCGATGGCGCCGGGGTCTTCGCCGCCGTGGCCGGGGTCCAGCGCCACGATGATGAGGCGGTCGGTCTTGTTGCGGCCGGCCGCACCCGCATCCGCGCTGTCGGACGGCGCCTGGGCGACGGGCGGGTTGGCGCTGGCGGCCCGCTCCTTGTCCGCACCCGCTGTCGGCGCTGCGGGGGTGGGCGCCGGTTTGCCGGCCGCGGGCCGGGGCGTCTGCCGCGCCAGCAGTTCGCCGATGGCATCGGACGCGGCACCCTGATCCGGCTTGTCCTTGAGCCGCTCGGCAATCAGGGCCTCCAGCGGGTCCAGCACCTGGGTCGGGTACAGGTCGAACACCAGCCGGTGCTGGTAAGCCGCCACCGGCGGCAGGGTGAACACCTGCGGCAGCATGTGCTGCTTGAGGTCGATGACCAGGCGCACCACGCCCGGTGCGTTTTGTCCGACACGGATGCCGGAGATGTTCGGGTCGTCGGGCTTGACCTTGGCCACCAGCTCGCGCAGCGCCGGGATCAGGTCGATGCCTTCGATGTCCACCGCCAGACGCGGCGGCTCGGCAATGAAATAGGTCTTGGTTTTCAGGCCCGTGTCGGACTCGATCGTGACGCGGCTGTAGTCCTTGGCCGGCCAGACCCGCACCGCCAGAATCGTCGCGCCGCGGGCGATCTGCTGCACGCCCAGCAGCAGGACCAGGCTGCCCATCTGCAGCGCGTTGCGCCGGCTGAGGGTGGAGGAAGGCTTGCTGGTCATGGCAGCAGCGCCGCGCCGGCGTCCGTGTGGGCGGTGAGCGTGACGGCGCGCGTCTCGCTGGCCAGCATCTCGATGTGGATGTCCAGATCGGCCGGGGGCAGGTGGCTGCCGGCTTTTTCTGGCCACTCGACGAGTTTCAGTCCGGGGCTGGCGAAGATGTCGCGAAAACCGGCTTCTTCCCACTCATCGGGATCGTTGAAGCGGAAAAAATCAAAGTGCCAGATGGACAGCATGCCGTCCACTGCGGCCGGGTCGGCCACGCTGTAGGGCTCCACCACCGCATAAGTCGGGCTTTTGACGCGGCCCGTCACGCCCAGGGCCTTGAGCAGATGCCGGGCAAATGTGGTTTTGCCGGCCCCCAGATCACCATGCAGCTGGATCAGCGCGTTGGCGCCCATGGCACTGGCGCGCAGTTTCTCGGCCAGCATTTCGGCAAACGCCTGGGTCTGGGCTTCGCTGTCCCAGGCCATCCTTTTTACAATGTGTCGGTGATCTTCAATAGCCATCAATTCGTTTCTCAAATTCAGACATGGGCGCGCGAGCTTGGATTTTCGCAAATTGGCATTGCGGGTGTGGACCTGTCATCGGCTGAACCGGGGCTGTCGGCCTGGCTGGCTGCGGGCTTTCATGGTGACATGAATTACATGGCGGCGCACGGCCTCAAGCGGGCCCGGCCGGCCGAACTCGTGCCCGGCACGGTCAGCGTGATCACCGCGCGCATGGATTACCTGCCGGCTTCCACACCCGCGCAGCCAGGCCAGTGGCAGGCTGCGGAGCTGGCGCGCCTGCAGCGGCCCGGCGAAGCCATCGTGTCGGTGTATGCGCGGGGACGCGATTATCACAAGATCATGCGGGCGCGCCTGCAAAAACTCAGCGAGCGCATCGAGGCCGAGGTGCACGCGCTGGGCCACCGCGTGTTCACCGACTCGGCGCCGGTGCTCGAGGCCGAACTCGCCGCGCGCAGCGGCCAGGGCTGGCGCGGCAAGCACACGCTGCTGCTCAACCGCGAGGCCGGGTCCATGTTTTTCCTGGGCGAGATCTATGTCGATCTGGCCCTGCCGCCCAGCGAACCCGTGACAGAGCATTGCGGCAGCTGCAGCGCCTGCATCAGCATCTGCCCGACGCAGGCCATCGTTGCGCCGCACAAGCTTGATGCACGGCGTTGCATCTCTTACCTGACGATTGAACATGCGGGCCCGATTCCGCTGGAACTGCGGCCCCTGATCGCCAACCGCATCTACGGCTGCGACGATTGCCAGCTGGTCTGCCCCTGGAACAAGTTTGCGCAGCGCAGTGCCTTGCCCGACTTTGACGAGCGCCAGGGCCTGACCGGCCAGCAACTGACGACGCTGTTTGCCTGGACCGAAGAAGAGTTCCTGCGCTATACCGAAGGCAGCGCCATCCGCCGCATCGGCCATGAGCGCTGGCTGCGCAATATCGCGGTGGCGCTCGGCAATGCCCTGCGCGCCGGTGCGGACGACAGCCTGCGCAGCGCCTTGCTGGCGCGGCGCGAACATGGCAGCGGGTTGGTCAGGGAACATGTGGCATGGGCGCTGGATCAGGCGCCTCTCCGTGAGTTGTCCATAAAATAGGCATCCGGCCCTTGACGGGCGGGCGCATTCAGCTATTTATTTTGTAGCAGTATAGGCGCGGCCAAGCCCCGCAGTCCAGCCCCGCCGGCAAAACCCCGCCTGCGGCGGTCCTTATAATCCCGCTGTGTCCAACACCCCGTCCTGTCGCCCGCTGTGGGCCCGCTTCGCCGCGTGGCTGGGGTTTCTGGCCGTCTTCTCGGCGTTGCTGGCGCCCGTGTCCATGCTGGCCGAGGACGTGCGTACCGGCAAGCTGGGCGGTCTGTGCACCGTGGCCAGCGGCGCATCGTCCACGGCCGCCGGGGATTTGCCGGGCGGTGATGAGTCTTCACCGGCTGCTGCGCATTGCGACCTCTGCGGCTCGACCGGGCCTGGTTTGCCGCCGCCGTACCAGGCCGGCGCGTTCCCTGCGCCCATCGCCGCGATGGCTGCTGTCTTCCAGGATGCCGTCCGCTCGGCGTCGTCGCCGGGGCTGCCCTTCAGCCGCGGCCCGCCTGCACTTTGAACTGAAGCGCCTCTGACGAGGTTTCCTGCGTGTGGGCCCGACCGCCCGCGCGCTTGTGTTCATTTTCAAGTGTGGTTTCCATGAAATTTTTATCAACTATCAAAACGATAGCGCTGTGCGCAGGAATGGCGGGCGCTGCACCCGTTTTCTCCCATATTTCCCTGGCCGAGGGGCAGGCCCCGGCCGGCAGCAACTACAAGGCGGTGTTCGGTGTCAGCCACGGTTGCGCAGGCTCGGCCACCACCGGGCTGGAGGTGCGTTTGCCGCCCGACTTTCAGGGCGCCCGGCCCATGCCCAAGGCCGGCTGGACCGTGGCGACCCGGGTCGACAAGCTTGCGGCGCCCTACACCAGCCATGGCAAAACCGTGACCGATGACGTGACGCTGGTCAGCTGGCGTGCGGCCAACCGGGAAGCGGCGCTGGCCGATGCCCATTACGACGAGTTTGTGCTGCGCGGCAAGTTGCCCGCCCAGGCGGGCCCGCTCTGGTTCAAGGTGCTGCAGACCTGCGAGTCAGGCCGCAACGACTGGTCGGAGCTGCCGGCCACCGGCACCTCCACCCAGGGTCTGAAATCACCGGCCGTCCTGCTGGATGTGCGGCCCGATGGGGCCGGACAGCAGCACCACTGACCTTTTTTTTCGACTCATCTTCATTTTTTTTAACGAAAGCCATTCATGAAAACAAAAGTTATTGCCGCCCTGTGGGCACTTTCCGCCGGCCTTGTGTACGCCCAGACTGTGGACGTGAAGGACGCCTGGGTGCGCGCCGCCGTGCCCGGCCAGTCGGGCACCGGCGCCTTCATGAACATCACGGCCAGAGACGGCGCAAAGCTGGTGGGCGTGTCGTCCCCGGTGGCCGGTGTGGCGGAAGTCCATGAAATGAAGATGGACAACGACGTCATGCGCATGCGCGCCATCCCCGCGCTGGACTTGCCCGCCGGCAAAACCGTGGCGCTCAAGCCCGGCGGTTACCACGTGATGCTGATGGAGCTGAAACAGGCCCTGCCTCAGGGCGGCACGGTGCCGCTCACGCTGACACTCCGGGACGCCAAAGGGCGGGAAAGCAAGGTGGAACTGAAGCTGCCCGTAGCCGCCGCGGCGCCGGGTGCGGCCATGCCGGCATCGGGCAAGCCCGCTGCCATGGACCACAAGCACTGATTATTTGTTGATCTTTTCCAATGCCACGACAGTGAATTGGACGGTTCTCACCCTCGCCCTCCGGGAGAGGGTCGGGGTGAGGGCTGGAGCGTTCCGACTGTCATGAGTTTTGAAAAGCGCACTATTTGGATTTGCCGCCCAGGCGGCGGTAGACGGTGGCGCGGCTGATGCCGAGTGCCCGTGCCGCTTTCATGACGTTGCCGCGGGCTTCGTTGACCGCCTTGCGGATCAGCGCTGTTTCGACGTCCTTGAGCGGAAGGGCCGGCGCCGGCGCAGGTGACGCCCGGCCGCTGAACCACCCCGGTGCGGCCGCGCGGCCCCGCAACAGCGGCAGCGCTTGCAGGCGCAGTCCCGACCAGAGGGGCACCTCCATGGCTTGGGGGCTGCCCGCGGCGTCGCTCCGGGCGGCATCAAACAGCATCTCGTAGGGCAGGGCAAACAGCTCGCTGCAATGGACAGCCGCCGGGCTGCCGGCCTGCAGCGCCGGCACCATCTGCCGCGCCGCCGGGTTGGCGCCGCTGACCCAGCCGTCCGGGTCCAAGCTGACCAGCCCGTCGCTGTCTTCTCCCAGGCTGTGGCTGGACCAGTTCAGCCGGATCAGCAGATCGTGCGGCCGGCTCTGGATCAGGGCGTTTTCGATGCTGCGCGCCGACTGCACCACCAGGTGTTTGAGCTCAGGTCGCTCGACCGCGTCCACACCGGTCAGGTCCAGCATGCCGGCGCAGCGGCCGTCCGGTCCAAACAGCGGCGCGCCGGCGCAGCTGTAGGCCGAGTTGGCGTTGAAAAAATGCTCGCCGCGGTGCAGCCAGACCGGTTGCAGCTCGGTCAGCGCCGCACCGATGGCGGTGGTGCCCACGCTTTGTTCGGACAGGTCCACGCCGATGCGCGTGATCAGGTCGGCGCGCCGGTCGCGCCGGTCGATGGCGCCATTGACGTCGACCACCACGCCCTGCGCGTTGGTCAGGATGGCGAAGTAGCGCGTGCTGGCAATTGCCGCGCCCAGCTTTTCGAGCACCGGGCGTGCCGCCTGCACCAGCACGTGGTTGGCTTCCTCGGTGCGGCGCAGCGCCTGTGGCGACAGGACGTCGAAACTGACCTCCTGCTCGGGCCTTTTGCCGCTGGCCAGGCAGCGCTGCCAGGAGCGTTCTATCCACGATTCGGCCAGCAGGCCGGGCAGGCTCTGGCCGTCCCGCAGCACGGCCTGGCGCGCTTGCGCGATCTGCTGCAGGCGCTGTTCGGAGGAGGTCGGAAGGACGGTCAGCATGGGTGGTCAATGCCCGTGAAAGGCGGCTGTCTGCGGGAGGATGCCCGCGGTGGCTGCAGCGTATCAGACCTCGCCCCGACGCGCTGGCGGCCGGTCACCAACTGTTCCATTTTGAGAATTTAACCGGGCTTTGGCAAGCTCCTAGGGTTTAACCTAGGCCCCCGCGGGGTCGCCACTTCAACAATGACTGTTGTTCCGTCCGTAGCCAAACCCGTCGTCAAAAAACAGCCCACTGGAGACAAGCCCATGCAAGTTCAATTCAAAGTCAACGGAAAAGCCAAAAGCGTTGAAACCCCGCCCAACACCCTGCTGGTGCAGGTGCTGCGCGAGCAGCTGAAGATGACCGGCACCCATGTCGGCTGCGACACCGCCCAGTGCGGTGCCTGCACGGTCATCATGAATGGCCGCGCCGTGAAGTCCTGCAACATCCTGGCCGCCCAGGCCGAGGGCAGCGAGATCACCACCATCGAAGGCCTGGCAGCCGCCGACGGCACCATGCACCCGATGCAGGCCGCGTTCAAGGAATGCCACGGCCTGCAATGCGGCTTCTGCACCACCGGCATGGTCATGAGTGCGGTGGATCTGTGCAAGCACCATCCCAAGGCCAGCGAAGGCGAAATCCGCGAGCTGCTCGAAGGCAACATCTGCCGCTGCACCGGTTACCAGAACATCGTCAAGGCGGTGCAGCAGGGCGCTGCCGCCATGGCGACCTGAACCGCTGCGCTGACCTCTTTTTTCCGGCGCCGCCATCGGGCGAGCCGCTGGCAACCCCGGCAACCGTTTTTTTCCAAATTTTCAGGAGTACACACATGGGTGCATCCGACTTCGTCAACCTGCCAAACATTGGCACCTCCGTCCGCCGCAAGGAAGACTACCGCTTTCTCACCGGCGGCGGGCAATACACCGATGACATCACGCTGGCCAACCAGAGCTACGCGGTGTTCGTGCGTTCCCCGCACGCCCACGCCAAGATCAACAGCATCAACACCGCCGCCGCCAAGGCCGCTCCGGGGGTGCTCGATGTGTTTGTCGGCGAGGACGTGGCGGCCGACAAGATCAACGGCCTGCCTTGCGGCTGGCTGATCACCAGCACCGACGGCAACCCGATGAAGGAGCCGCCGCACCCCATCCTGGCCCAGGGCAAGGTACGTTATGTGGGTGACCACGTCGCCATGGTGGTGGCCGAAACGCTGGAGCAGGCGAAAAACGCCGCCGAGCTGGTCGAGGTCGATTACGACGTGCTGAGCGCCGTGGTCCGTGTCACCGATGCGGCCAAAGCCACCGCCCTGCATGACGCCGCCCCCGACAACCATTGCTACAAATGGGCGATCGGCGACAAGGGCCAGGTGGACGCCGCCTTTGCGAACGCCGCCCATGTGACCAAACTGGATTTGACCAACAACCGCCTGATCCCGAATGCCATGGAGCCGCGCGCCGTGATCGGCTCCTACAGCCGCGCGACCGATGAATACGTGCTCTATGTGTCGAACCAGAACCCGCACGTCGAGCGCCTGCTGCTGACGGCGTTTGTGATGGGCCTGCCCGAGCACAAGGTGCGCGTGATTGCGCCCGACGTGGGTGGCGGCTTCGGCTCCAAGATCTATTTGTATGCCGAAGACGTGTGCCTGACCTGGGCCTCGAAAAAGCTCAACCGCAACATCAAGTGGACGGCCGACCGCAGCGAGGCTTTTGTCAGCGACGCCCACGGCCGCGACCATTCCAGCCACGCCGAAATGGCGCTGGACAAGGACGGCAAGTTCCTGGCCATGCGCGTGCACACCGACGCGAACATGGGCGCCTACCTCTCGACCTTTGCACCGGCCGTGCCAACCATCCTGTACGCGACGCTGCTGGCCGGCCAGTACACCTGCCCGCAGATTTATGTGGAGGTCGATGCCTGGTTCACCAACACCGCGCCGGTCGATGCCTACCGCGGCGCGGGTCGGCCCGAGGCGACCTACCTGCTGGAACGCCTGGTCACGCGCGCCGGCTGGGAGCTGGGCCTGGCGCAGGACGAGATCCGCCGCCGCAACTTCGTGAAAGACTTCCCCTACCAGACGCCGGTGGCGCTGCAGTACGACGTGGGCGACTTCCACGCCCTGCTCAAGCGCGGCAACGAGCTGGCGGATGTGGCGGGTTTTGCGCAGCGCAAGACCGCATCGGCCGCCAAGGGCCTGCTGCGCGGCATGGGTTACTCCTGCTACATCGAGGCCTGTGGCCTGGCGCCCAGCAACATTGCCGGTGCACTCGGGGCGCGTGCCGGTCTGTTCGAGTGCGGCGAAGTGCGGGTGCACCCGACCGGCAGCGTGACGGTGTTCACCGGCTCGCACAGCCACGGCCAGGGCCACGAGACCACCTTTGCGCAGGTCGTGGCCGCGCGGCTCGGCATTTCGGTGGACCAGGTCGATGTGGTGCATGGCGACACCGGGCGCGTGCCCTTCGGCATGGGCACCTATGGTTCCCGTTCACTGTCGGTGGGCGGCACGGCCATCATGAAGGCGCTCGACAAGATCGAGACCAAGGCGAAAAAGATTGCCGCGCACCTGATGGAGGCCAGCGACGCCGACGTGGAGTTTGCCAACGGCGAGTTCACCATCAAGGGCACCGACAAGAAGGTGACCTTCGGCCAGGTGGCGCTGACGGCCTATGTGCCGCACAACTACCCGCTCGACAAGCTCGAACCCGGCCTGAACGAGACGGCGTTTTACGACCCGACCAACTTCACCTTCCCGTCCGGCACCTACATCTGCGAGGTCGAGGTGGACCCGGCCACCGGCGCGGTTCGGGTGGACCGCTTCACCGCGGTGGACGATTTCGGCAACATTATCAACCCGATGATCGTCGAAGGCCAGGTGCATGGCGGGCTGGTGCAGGGCATCGGCCAGGCGCTGCTGGAGAACTGTGTGTACGACCCCGAGTCCGGCCAGTTGCTGACCGGCTCCTTCATGGACTACACCATGCCGCGTGCCGACGACATGCCCAACTTCACGCTGGACACGCTGTGCACGCCGTGCAGCCACAACCCGTTGGGTGCCAAGGGCTGCGGCGAGGCCGGTGCCATCGGTTCGCCGCCGGCGGTGATCAATGCCGTGCTCGACGCCCTCAAGCCGCTCGGCGTGACGGACTTCGACATGCCGGCGTCCCCCAGCCGCGTCTGGGAAGCCATCCAGTCGGCCAAGAAATAAACAGATATCCAAGGAGAAACCCACCATGTACCCATTCACCCTGGAACGTCCCACCTCCCTGGCAGCCGCCGCGCAGCTCACGGCCGACGGCGCCAAAGCCCTGGCCGGCGGCCAGACCCTGCTGGCGTCGATGAAGCTGCGCCTGTCCAGCCCGGACCAGCTGGTTGACCTCAGCGGCATCAAGGAGCTGAGCAGCATCAAGCGCGAAGGCAATGCCTTTGTGATCGGCGCCATGATGCGCCACGCCGACGTGGCGACCAACGCCGAGCTGAAGGCGGCGCTGCCGGCGCTGGCCGACCTGGCCGCCAACATCGGCGACCGCCAGGTTCGCGCCATGGGCACGCTGGGCGGCTCGGTCGCCAACAACGACCCTTCTGCCTGCTACCCGAGTGCGGTGCTGGCGCTGGGCGCGACCATCCACACCACCAAGCGCAAGATTGCCGCGGACGACTTTTTCCTCGGCATGTTCGCCACGGCGCTGGAAGAGGGCGAGCTGATCACCGCGATCAGCTTCCCCATTCCCAAGCGCGCGGCCTACATGAAGTTCAAGCAGTCGGCCTCGCGTTTTGCGCTGGTCGGCGTGTTTGTGGCGCAGTTCGATGCGGGCGTGCGCGTGGCTGTCACGGGCGCCTCCAGCGGCGTGTTCCGCCACGCGGGGCTGGAGGCGGCGCTGAGCAAGAGCTTCACGCCCGAAGCGGCCGCGGCGGTGAAAATTGACGCGACGGACCTCAACAGCGACATCCACGCGACGGCGGCCTACCGCGCCAACCTGATCAGCGTGCAGACCCAGCGCGGCGTGGCAAAGGCGCTGGCCTGACAGTGCAACCGTTCGGGCTGAGCCCGTCGAAGCCCATGCCTGAACGGTTTGAAGCCATTTTGGCCTCCAGCCCTTGATTGGCGGGCGCAAGCAGCTATTGAATAGATAGCAACAGGTACACTGATCCGATGACACCTTTTCCCACGATTGATGCACTGGCCCAGGCGCTGCAGGGCGCCGGCTACTTTGCCGACCGGCGGCTGGCCACGGCGGTGTTTCTCGCGCTCAAGCTGCAGCGCCCGCTGCTGCTCGAAGGCGAGCCCGGCGTCGGCAAGACCGAGCTGGCCAAGGCGCTGGCGCTCGCGCTGCAGCGCCAGCTGATCCGCCTGCAGTGTTACGACGGGCTGGAGCAGCGCGAAGCCCTCTACGAGTGGAACTACGCGGCCCAGCTGCTGCACATGCGCGCCGTCGAAGGCCATGGCGATGCCGCCGATGTCGAACGCGAGGTCTACCAGGACCGCTACCTGATACGCCGGCCGCTGCTGCAGGCGCTGCAGACGCCGGCGCCGGGTGCCGTGCTGCTGATCGACGAGGTGGACCGCGCCGACGAGCCTTTTGAAGCCTTTCTGCTCGAGTACCTTGGCGAGTACCAGGTCAGCATTCCGGAAATCGGCACGGTGCGCGCGCAGGTGACGCCGGTGACCATCCTGACCAGCAACCGCACGCGTGAACTCAACGACGCGGTCAAGCGGCGCTGCCTCTACCACTGGCTCGATTACCCCGACCGCGACCGCGAGCTCGCCATCATTCGCGCCCAGGTGCCGGAGGCGGGCGAACAGCTGTCGGCCCAGGTGGCCGGTTTTGTGGACCGGCTGCGCCGCTCGCCGTTTGGCAACGCCTTCCAGCGCGCGCCCGGCATCGCCGAAAGTGTCGAATGGGCCAAGGCGCTGGTGGCGCTGGACACGCTGGTGGTGGACCCCGAGGTGGTGGCCGACACCGCGGGCATTTTGTTCAAGCAGCGGGAAGATGTCGCTGCCTTGACGCATGAGCTGGCTGTGGAGCTACTCAGGCCCGAAGAAACTGTGGCCGAATGAAAATCACCAGCCCGTTCGGGCTGAGCCTGTCGAAGCCTGCAGAGTCCTTCGACAGGCTCAGGACGAACGGCTTTAGCGGGGAAATGTATGCTCCTAGGTGACGCCAGAGCGGGCAAACTCGCCGACAACATCGCCGGTTTCGGCCGCGCCCTGCGCCGCGCGGGTGTCAAGGTGGACAGCCAGCGCATTGCCCTGGCCAAGGAAGCCGCACTCGCCGTCGGCATCAGCGAAAGGGAAGACCTGAGCGCCGCCTTTGAAGCCGTCATGGTCAGCCGAGAGCAGGACCGGCTGGTCTTCCGCGAGTTGTTCGACGTGTATTTCCAGGACCCGAAAGTCGCCAACAAGCTGCTCGCGCAGCTGCTGCCCAGCGCCGAAGGCAAGGCCGAGCCCAGCAAGCGCCGCCCGCGTGTGCGCGAGGCGCTGGCGCCGCAAAAGGCCTTCGGCCAGCAGGCCAAACCCAGTACCGAAGACCAGAAGGTCGAGTTCGACGCCGCCATGACCGCCAGCGACATCGAGCGCCTGCAGCATGCCGACTTCAACGCGCTGTCGGCCACCGAGTACCGGCTGGTCGAGCGCCTGGCGCGCGATATCAAGCTGCCCTTGCCGATGTTTGCCTCGCGGCGCAGCCGGCCGGCCGCCACTGGCGTGCGCATGCACTGGCCGGGCGTGATGCACCAGGCCGCACGCACCGGCGGCGAGCTGATGCAGCTGCCGCGGCTGCAGCGGCGCGAGCGGGCCCTGCCGCTGCTGGTGCTGGTCGATGTGTCGGGCTCGATGGAGCGTTATGCGCGCCTGCTGCTGGCTTTTTTGCATGCCGCCACACGGCGCCACCCGCACCGCGACGTGTTTGCCTTCGGCATGCACCTGACCGATTTGACGCCGGCTTTCCGCCAGGCCGACACCGACGAGATGCTGGCCCACGCCAGCCTGGCGATTGAAGACTTTGCCGGCGGCACCCAGCTCGGGGCGTCGCTGGCCACCTTGCGCGAGCGCCATGCACGCCGCCTGGTCGGCCGGCGCACCATCGTGCTGGTCATCAGCGACGGGCTGGACACCGGCGAGCCGGCCGACCTGGCCCGCGAGCTGGCCTGGCTGCGCCGGCGCAGCCGCCGCCTGCTGTGGCTCAACCCCTTGCTGCGGTTTGACGGCTACGCGCCGCTGGCGCGCGGCGCGGCGGTGCTGCATGCCCATGCACACGGCATGCTGGCGGTTCACAATCTGGCCAAGCTCGAGGAACTGGCAGCCAGCCTGGCGGCTCTGATGAAGAAATAACTCACCGTTCGGGCTGAGCCTGTCGAAGCCTTTCAACTGGCGCAAGACGAACGGATACCAAACACACAATAAGCCGAACACCAAAAGAAAAGAGAAGGAAAAAAACATGGACATGCAAGGAAGCCGCCAACTGGCCGTGACACAACAACAAGCCTGGGACGCGCTGAATGACCCGGCCGTGCTCAAGGCCTGCATCCCGGGCTGCGATAAGGTGGAACCCATCGGCGAGAACCAGTACGCCATTGGCATGGCGCTGAAAATCGGCCCGGTCTCGGCCAAGTTCACCGGCAAGATCACGCTCACCGACATCAACCCGCCGGCCAGCTACAAGCTGTCGTTTGACGGGCAGGGCGGCGTGGCCGGTTTCGGCAAGGGCAGCGCCGCGGTGACGCTAACGCCCAATGCCGACGGGTGCGAACTCTCCTACACCGTGCATGCCTCGGTCGGCGGCAAGGTGGCCCAGCTCGGCCAACGCCTGATCGACGGCGCGGCCAAGTCCATGGCCGAAGATTTTTTCAAGCGCTTTGACGAGGAAATGCAGCGCCAGCACCCCGAAAGTTATGCCGCCAAAATGGTCACGGGTGATGTCTCGCCGGAGCCGGCCGCCGGTGCGGGCATCCCGATGTGGGTATGGATCGTGGGTGCCGCCGTGCTGATTGCCGGTGCGGTCTGGCTCGCACGCTAGGCCCCCAAGTCCGAAAGGAGAAAGATCATGGAAAACCTCGATGTGATGGTTCTGCGCACCCTGCGCGACTGGCGCACGGCGGGCAAGCGCGCCTTGCTGGCCACCGTGGTGCGTACCTGGGGCTCGTCGCCGCGTCCGGTCGGCTCCATCATGGCGTTGTGTGAAGACGGCGCCGTGGTCGGCTCGGTTTCCGGCGGCTGTATTGAAGACGACCTGATCTACCGCCACACCCAGGCCTACGCATCGGCGTCGGCGCCTGCGCAGGGCGGCGGCCATACCATTCCCTCGGGGCCGCCGACCTTTGTCAAATACGGCGTCACCGCCGACGAAGCCCACCGCTTTGGCCTGCCCTGCGGCGGCACGCTGGAACTGCTGCTGGAGTACGACCCCGACGCTGCGGCGCTGGCGCAGCTGGTGCAGGCGCTCGAGGCCGGGCAGCTGATGCAGCGCACGGTGCGCCTGAGCGACGGCGCGGTCACCCTCGCCGCGGCCAGGGCCCCGGCCGAGCTCAGTGTCTCGTCCGTCGAACTGGTCAACACCTTCGGGCCCGAGTACCGCATGCTGCTCATTGGCGCGGGCCAGCTGACCGAATACCTGGCGACCATGGCCCTGTTCAGCGGTTTTGCCGTCACCGTGTGCGACCCGCGCGAGGAGTACCGCAGCGCCTGGTCGGTCGCGGGCGCCAAGGTGCTCAGCGACATGCCGGACGACGTGGTGGTCGCCTTCAAGCCGGATCGGCGCAGCTGCGTGATCGCGCTCACCCACGACCCCAAGCTCGACGACCTGGCGCTGCTCGAAGCGCTGGCCACCGACGCGTTTTACGTCGGAGCCATCGGCTCGCGGCGCAACAACGACGCGCGCCACCAGCGCATGGCCGAACACTTCGGCCTCAACGAAGCCGCGCTGGCCCGCCTGCGCGGCCCCATCGGCATCTACATCGGCAGCAAGACGCCGCCCGAAATCGCCGTCAGCGTAATGGCCGAAGTGCTGGCCGTGAAAAACGGCGTGGTCCTGCCGCGCGACATGGAAGTGGCGCAGGCCAAGAACGAACGTGCGGTGCTGGCCAATGACCCAGGCGACCTGGTGTGTGGGGTGGCGCGGAGTTCTTGAGGGGGTCGGGCGGCTTGAGGGGCTGCAATGCAGCGCAAGCGGTCGGTGCCCCTGGTTTGACTTCAAGCAGTCACTCGCATTGGTCTGGATTGATGCTGTTGGTTCGAGTCCTCGCTGGGGAGCCAATTATCTTGGGACGAGGGCACTCTTGTAGTGCTCTTTTTTCTTTTTGCCTTCGCGGTTAGCAAGGCTGCTTTCTCATGCGCATCACTGGCTTGTTGACTGTGTCTCCGCATACAACTTTCCACGTCTGTCCCCTCCAATTAGATGAGGGTAGTTGGTAACAAACGCCGTACTATGCATGTTTTGTATTTATAGTCCCCCGTGTTACTTGAACGGGGTTGTTCCCAAGAGACAACCAAAATCCAAATACTTGAGGTATTCAATGGCAACGAGAAATTCCCCAGACGATTCAAAGCAAACCGCCGAGTCACGAAAAGAACTATTCGCAGCCATTGATGCGATCGCCTCTAGGGGTGGAATAACTCGAGACAGGGCCATTACGGCTTGGTACGCGACGACTCTGCTTGGGATAGATGAAGACGAAGCTATTGATGCTGCGTCGGCCGATGGCCCAGAAGACAATGGATGTGACTTCATTTACGTCGACCACGATCAAGAAGCGATCTATGTACTGCAAGGTTATGTCTCTGACCGACCTGAGCGAGCAGCTGGCATCAAGAAATGGAACGCACTTGTGGCGGCAGTGGCAAGCGTCAAGGATCCTGTGTCCTTTAAACATGCAGGCAGACTAGATATATATGAAACTTTGAAAGACTTGGATCTTCAGAATTACGCGCAAGTGTTCGGCCTTGTGACGTTGGCGGCGAAATCTGATCAAATTGCTCGTCAATTGGAATCGACAGTCAGATCAAAGACATATGGACCAGGCGCGTCCTTCTTCTATGAGCATCAAGATGCCCTATACGACAAGTATCTAATTGCTAAAACTGCTGATCGCACAGTCACGGAAGATACGTTGACTTTCAGTACTCGCTTATCGGAAATCAAGGGTGACTTCGGACAAGCAATTATCGGCTCCGTGGCGGCAAGTGAATTCGCCAGGTGGTACCTTAAATATTCCAATCAACTATTTGAAGGAAATGTGCGACTATTTATTGGCCAAAGGAAAGGAGGCATCAATGAAAAGATCATTGAGACCGCGTCCACTCGTCCTGGTGAGTTTTGGCCTTAAATAATGGAATCACGATTGTCGCGGAGAGCTTTGAGGGTATAACCGATACGAAATACAAGCTCAGGCACTTTTCAATCGTGAATGGATGTCAAACTACTGTCAGTTTGGCAAAAGCAATTGAAGATTCCACAGATGCCAAAAGGTCTCAAGTGCTCGTCAGAGTGGTGGCTGCCAAGAAAGCTTTACTCACAGACATTGTTCGTTACAACAATACTCAAAATCCAGTGAAACTATCAGCGGTCAGGCTTCTTGACCCCATTCAGGAGGCGTTGCGCACGTCCTTCTCAAAAATAGGTTATCTATATGCGCCAAAGCAGGAGGGTTCTCGCCTAATAAAGAATACAAAGCGTATTGAGTTAGATCGAATTGCTCAATACCTCGCGTCGATGTCAGAGGAGACCATTCTGGATGCCGTTAGGCGCAAGACCGAACTGTTTGATAAATCTTATAAGTCTTGCTTTCCCCGCGGCCTTCAAGCAGAGAAGGTTTTCCTTGCTTGGCTTCTAGCTCAGTATGTTGAAACGGAGCGCACCGCTCTTTTGTCTGCAAACAAACACAGCGAGGATATTGTCATGAAGACAATATTAGGCATTCACGGGACGCCTTGGGGAATCTACGTAGCAAATACATTGATCGAACACTCTGGTTCTGACCTTTCGAAATTGACCCTTCAAAAAATGAACTCTGAGGAGTTCGGAAATGCGATTGCAAAGTACGCCAAAAAGGCGATGGAGCTTTACTCTGAAATTGCGGTAAATATTGTGAGCTCCAGCGAGGAAGGTACTAATACGCGAAACGAAATTCGAATCAGGCCGTTTCTCGAAAAGTTGAAACGTACATTAGCGCTGCGCCTCGCCAGGTCCCGGCGCGCGTCAAGGTAGTTGTCGCCTCATTCATGCAGCCAACTGCTGAATATCGTTGCACTCCGAATGCGCCCTGACGAAGGAGTCGCGCTCGGGGTTGAGAGTCACGGGGCCAACGGGCGACCAGTTGCGGGTCTTGCCGGACCA
>NZ_NBZV01000066.1 GCF_002379095.1 Polaromonas sp. AER18D-145 | reverse complement strand
GGCTAGAGGGGCAGGAGGGGCAGGAGGGGCACGCCGACCCGCTAGCGCGCATTCGCAACGGCGTGGGCGAGGCACTGCTGCGCATCGCCAGCGACCCGCAGACGCGCCGCGTCTTCGAAGTTGCCACCCACAAGGTGGAATATGTCGGCGAGCTCCAGGCCGTGCGCCTGCGTCACCTGAAGAGCCGGAGTGACTTTCTGGAGCAGGTTGAACGGGGTTTTCAGGCGGCCAGCCGGCACCATGCGCTGGAACTGCCGGTCTCGACCACCGCGGCGGCGCAGGGCCTGCACGCCATCATCGACGGGCTGATCCAGAGCTGGTTGCTGGAAAGCGCCGACTTCGATCTGGTGTCCCTGGGACGGGATGTGGTGGAGGTCTATCTGCGCGGGCTGGGATTTCCCGGCACAGGCAGGGACGCTACGGCTCCGCCCGGGTCTCAGCCTTAATGCAGATGCCGCGGCTTGCGTCCGCCGCCGCCGTGGCCTGAACCACCCTGCGGGCCGCCCATCCCGCGCGGAGGCCGGCCCAGCTGCATGGAACTGACCAGCGCATCAAAACGCTGCTCGAACAACTTGTCGACAGCGGACACCACATCGCCGAGTTCGGAGGCATCAAAATGCCGCTCCATCAGGCCGATCATGTCCTGCACCAGCAGATCGCGCTGCACCTGCATGATGGCAGCCGGCGTGGGCCCGACAAAATACATCGCAAAGTCGTCCCTGGCCTCTTCGCCATCGGGCTCCTCGTCCTCGTCAAAATCCGCATCGTAGAAAGTGACTTCGATGGGCGCACCGCTGGCGGCCAGCTCGTTCAGGGCCATGCAGACCTCGTCGAGCACCTGCCGGAAATCCTCGTCGCCGGGAACCGTCCAGCACAGTTGCAGCAGATGCTGGTGGACATCGAAGCGTATGCCGGGCTCTTCCTCATAGGTGCTGGCGGCTCCGTCGGCCAACGACTTGGCGCCCGCGTATTTCCAGAGCGGCTTCAGGGCGTCCTGCAGTTGCTCAAAGCCGACATCCTCACGCAACGGCACTTCGCCGTGGACGTGTATTTCGAAAGGAGGGGTGGTGTAGCGGGCCATGGAATCTATCTTAACCAGTTGCGGTCTGAAATGGGCATCGCCAGCACGCCGGCAAGACCTGTGAGGCGTTGTTCCGGGGGCTGGTGCCTGAGACCGGAATCGAACCGGTACGCCCGTTTTCACGAAGCGGCGGATTTTAAGTCCGCTGTGTCTACCTATTTCACCACTCAGGCCGGGGACATGCTGACGAACAAAAAAGCCCCTGGCAAGGGGCTGCAAAAACATGGATGGAGGCGCGGCCCGGAGTCGAACCGGGCTAGCCGGATTTGCAATCCGGTACATAACCGCTTTGTTACCGCGCCGTAATCTGAATGCTTCCAGCAGAACCAACAGGATGATTCTACTGAATCGCTTGTGAACTATCACCAATGAAAAAGGACAGCATTTTTAAGTGCTGCCCTTTTCGAATTGGAGCGGGAGAAGAGTCTCGAACTCTCGACCTCAACCTTGGCAAGGTTGCGCTCTACCAACTGAGCTACTCCCGCGTTATCAGCCTCGAATTATAGCGTGCTTTTTTGCGCTTTGCGAAGAAACTTGAAAAATTTGCACAGACTCAATGCTTGATGCTGCCCGCGACTTCCACCGCCGGCGCGGCAGGAGCCGTTGCCGCCACAGCGGGCTCGTCGTCCGGCAGGGGAACCGGCTGGCGCACCAGTGCGATCTGCAACACCTGGTCGATCCATTTGACGGGCACGATTTCCAGGCCGTTCTTCACGTTCTCCGGAATCTCCTGCAGGTCCTTCGCGTTCTCTTCGGGGATCAACACGGTCTTGATGCCGCCGCGCAAAGCCGCGAGCAGTTTTTCCTTCAGGCCGCCAATCGCCGTCACCTCGCCGCGCAGCGTGATCTCGCCGGTCATCGCCACATCGCCGCGCACGGGAATGCCGGTGATGGCCGATACAAAGGCCGTGGTCATCGCCGCACCGGCGCTCGGACCATCCTTGGGCGTGGCGCCGTCGGGAACGTGAATGTGGATGTCACGCTTCTCGAACATTTCGTCCTTGATGCCCAGCGCCCGTGCCCGGCTGCGCACCACCGTACGCGCGGCTTCCACGGACTCCTTCATCACGTCGCCGAGCGAACCCGTGCGCGTGATCACGCCCTTGCCGGGCATCATCGCCGCCTCGATCGTCAGCAGATCGCCGCCGACTTCCGTCCAGGCCAGCCCGACCACCTGGCCGACCTGGTTGAGCTCCCCGGCGCGACCGTAGTCGAACTTGCGCACGCCCAGAAAATCATTGAGGTTGTCGGCAGTCACCACCACCTTGGGTTCCATCTTCTTGAGCTGGATGCCCTTGACCACCTTGCGGCAGATCTTGGAAAGTTCGCGCTCAAGCGAGCGCACACCAGCCTCACGCGTGTAATAACGCACGATGTCGCGAACCGCCTGCTCCTTGATCTCCAGCTCGTCTTCCTTGACGCCGTTGTTCTTGAGCTGCTTGGGCAGCAGGTAACGCATGGCGATGCTGGTCTTTTCGTCTTCGGTGTAACCCGACAGGCGGATCACTTCCATGCGGTCCAGCAGGGCCGGCGGAATATTCATCGAGTTCGACGTGGCCACGAACATCACGTCGCTGAGGTCGAAGTCGACCTCGACATAGTGGTCGCCGAAAGTGTGGTTCTGTTCAGGGTCCAGCACCTCCAGCAGTGCGCTGGAGGGGTCGCCACGGAAATCGGTGCCGAGCTTGTCGATTTCGTCGAGCAGGAACAGCGGGTTGCGTGTGCCTGCCTTGGTCAGGCTCTGCAGCACCTTGCCCGGCAAGGCACCGATGTAGGTGCGCCGGTGACCGCGGATCTCGGCCTCGTCACGCATGCCGCCCAGCGCCATGCGCACGTACTTGCGCCCCGTGGCCTTGGCAATCGACTGGCCCAGCGAGGTCTTGCCGACGCCCGGAGGGCCGACCAGACAGAGAATCGGCGCCTTGAGTTTGTCGACGCGCTGCTGCACCGCGAGGTATTCAACAATGCGGTCCTTGACCTTTTCCAGGCCGTAGTGGTCTTCGTCCAGCACCGCCTCGGCGTTGGCCAGGTCATGTTTGATCTTGGTCTTCTTGCTCCAGGGCAGGCCCGTCAGCACATCGATGTAGGAGCGCACCACGGTCGCCTCGGCCGACATCGGCGACATCAGCTTGAGTTTTTTCAGCTCGCTCTCGGCCTTCTTGCGCGCTTCCT
Source organism: Polaromonas sp. AER18D-145 (assembly GCF_002379095.1). Taxonomy (GTDB): domain Bacteria; phylum Pseudomonadota; class Gammaproteobacteria; order Burkholderiales; family Burkholderiaceae_C; genus Polaromonas. The sequence continues at coordinate 15,275 of NZ_NBZV01000066.1, read as the reverse complement.
GCGGCATTTTGGCGGTCTTGATCTTTTTCTCGATCTCTTCGATGTCCGCGCCCTCTTCGCCTTCGCCAAGCTCCTTCTGGATCGCCTTGACCTGCTCGTTCAGGTAGAAGTCGCGCTGGTTTTTCTCCATCTGGCGCTTGACGCGGCCGCGGATCTTCTTGTCCACATTGAGGATGTCGACTTCGCGCTCGAGCTGCTCATAGAGGTTCTCGAGACGGGCCTTGACGTTGTCCAGATCGAGGATGACCTGCTTGGCGTCCAGTTTGAGCGGCAGGTGCGCGGCAATGGTGTCGGCCAGCCGGCCGGCGTCATCAATGCTCGAAATCGAGGTGAGGATCTCCGGCGGGATTTTCTTGTTCAGTTTGACATAGTGGTCGAACTGCTGCATCACGGCGCGGCGCAGTGCTTCCGTCTCGCTGGTCTTGTCGCCGGGCGTGAGCACGGCCGCCTCCACCGGTGTCACATTGGCGCTGAAGTGGGCCTCACCCTCTTCGATCTTGTTGACAACGGCGCGTTGCTGGCCTTCAACCAGCACCTTGACCGTGCCGTCCGGCAGCTTGAGCATCTGCAAAATCGTGGCCACGCAGCCGACGCCGAACATGTCCTCGACAGAAGGTTCGTCCTTGGCGGCGGCTTTCTGGGCCACGAGCATGATGCGGCGCTCGGCCTCCATCGCCGACTCCAGGGCCTTGATGCTCTTGGGGCGGCCGACGAACAGCGGAATCACCATGTGGGGGAACACCACCACGTCACGCAGCGGCAACAGCGGCAGGTCGATGGGGCTGGAAGGCAATGTGGTTTGTGCGGACATATCAACCTTTAAAGGTAGGCCTTTAATGAAAACCGAGGCGCGGTGGCGTCCGGGGAATTTTCAGTATCGGTGAAAACAGTTAACTCGAAAGTGGGGAACAGCGGCCACTTTTCAAGCCTGCCACCCATTTATGCCACTTCAGGCACCACACACCGGGACCTTCTTCGCCTGGGGCGGTCTCAGGCCTGTTTGGCGGCTTCACGGTACACCAGCAGCGGTGGCTTGTTTTCCTCGATCGTCGACTCGTCAACCACCACTTTTTCGACATTGCTCGTATTGGGCAGGTCAAACATGGTGTCAATCAGGGACTGCTCCAGGATGGAGCGCAGGCCGCGGGCGCCGGTCTTGCGCGCCAGCGCCTTGCGGGCAATGGCCTTGAGCGCCGAGGGGCGAATCTCCAGATCGACCCCTTCCATGGACAGCAGCTTGCTGAACTGCTTGACGACGGCATTTTTGGGTTCTGTCAGGATCTGCACCAGCGCGTCCTCGGTCAGTTCGGCCAGGGTGGCGACCACCGGCATGCGGCCCACCAGTTCGGGGATCAGGCCGAACTTGATCAGGTCTTCCGGCTCCACGTCCTTGAAGGCCTCGGTCAGGCTGCGGGCCTTTTTGCTCTTGACGCTGGCGCCAAAACCGATGCCGGACGATTCGGTGCGGTTTTCAATGACTTTTTCCAGCCCCGAAAAAGCCCCGCCGCAGATGAACAGGATGTTGGTGGTATCGACCTGCAGGAAGTCCTGGTTCGGGTGTTTGCGCCCGCCCTGCGGCGGCACCGAGGCCATGGTGCCCTCGATCAGCTTGAGCAGCGCCTGCTGCACGCCCTCGCCCGACACGTCGCGCGTGATCGAGGGGTTGTCGGACTTGCGCGAGATCTTGTCGATTTCGTCGATGTAGACAATGCCCTGCTGGGCGCGCTCGACTTCATAGTTGCAGCTCTGCAGCAGTTTCTGGATGATGTTTTCAACGTCTTCGCCGACATAGCCGGCTTCGGTCAGCGTGGTGGCGTCGGCCATCACGAAAGGAACGTTGAGGGTGCGCGCCAGGGTCTGGGCCAGCAGGGTCTTGCCGGAGCCCGTGGGGCCGATCAGCAGGATGTTGCTTTTGGTCAGCTCCACATCGTCTTTTTTGGCTTTTTCCTTGTGGCGCAGACGCTTGTAGTGGTTGTAGACAGCAACGGCCAGCGTGCGCTTGGCCGGCTCCTGCCCAATCACGTAACCATCGAGCGTCGCCTTGATTTCCAGCGGCGTCGGCAGGTCGCCACGCGTTTCGCGCACGTCATCCCCGGCGGGCAGTTCATCGCGGATGATTTCGTTGCACAGGTCGATGCATTCATCACAGATGAAAACCGATGGCCCTGCAATCAGCTTCTTGACTTCGTGCTGGCTTTTGCCGCAGAAGGAGCAGTACAGGGTTTTTTCGCTGGAAGAGCCTTTTTTATCGGCCATGAATGTAATGCCTTTGGGTGCCCGTGGGACGTGTTAGCTAATGATAACCAAATAAACCTGACTCTACGCGCGGCGAAACAGGCTTCAGCCGGCTCTGAGGGAGCGGCCAATAAAAACGGCGTCCCCTGTTACAGAAACGCCGTTGCTATGTTGCAACCAGGGGAAGCGAGCGCCCGTTCAGGGGCGTTTGGCAATCACCTGGTCCACGACGCCGTAGGCTTTCGCATCTTCGGCAAACATGAAGTAGTCACGCTCGGTGTCGCGCTCGATTTTCTCGACCGTCTGCCCGGTGTTCGTGGCCAGAATGCGGTTGAGTTGCTCGCGCGTCTTGAGGATGTCGCGGGCGTGGATCTCGATGTCGGTGGCCTGGCCCTGCGCGCCGCCCGAGGGCTGGTGAATCATCACGCGCGAGTTGGGCAGCGAGAAGCGCTTGCCCTTGGCACCGGCCGCCAACAGGAAGGCGCCCATGCTGGCCGCCATGCCCACACATAGCGTGGACACATCGGCCTTGATGAACTGCATGGTGTCGTAAATCGCCATGCCGGCCGTGACCGAACCGCCCGGTGAGTTGATGTAGAACGAGATGTCCTTGTCCGGGTTTTCGCTCTCGAGGAACAGCAACTGCGCCACCACCAGGTTGGCCGTCTGGTCATTGACCGGGCCCACGAGGAAAATGACACGCTCCTTCAGCAGACGCGAATAAATGTCATAGGACCGCTCGCCGCGGCCGGACTGTTCAATCACCATCGGCACCATGCCGAGGCCCTGGATGTCCTGTGCACTGCTGTAAATGTTCATGTTTTCTCCAAATGTTGGGACTACTTTACCCAAAATAAATGGGGCTTGAAGCCTCAGCCGCAAGCCCCTGCATCAGAAATCAGCCTTGCGCCGGGCCGGTGCCCGCCGTCCGCTTCAGTTCTGCGCCATCAATTCATCAAACGGCACCGATTTTTCGACGATTTTGGCCTTGCCCAGCACAAAATTCGTGACATTGTTTTCAATCACGACGGACTCGACCTCGGCCATGCGTTTTTCGTCGCTGAAGTACCAGCGCACCACGTCTTCCGGCTTTTCGTAGCTCGAAGCCAGTTCTTCGACGTGGGCCTTGACCTGTTCGGTCTTGGGAAACAGGTCGTTGGTGCGGGTCAGCTCGGCCACCACCAGGCCCAGGCGCACGCGCTTTTCAGCCTGTGGGCGGAAGATGTCGTCGGGAATCGGCGCCTTGTCGGCATCCTTGATGCCACGCTGCTTGAGGTCGGCGCGGGCGCCTTCGACCATGCGGTCCAGTTCGGCCTGGACAATCGCCTGTGGCACGTCGAGTTCGGCGTGGGCCAGCAGCGCGTCCATGACGGCGTTTTTGTTGCGGGCCAGCAGGCGGAACTTGACTTCGCGCTCGAGGTTCTTGCGGATGTCGGCGCGCAGGCCTTCGACGGTGGCGTCGGCGATGCCCAGGGATTTGGCCAGGGCTTCGTTGACTTCAGGCAGATGGGCGGCTTCGATCTTCTTGACGGTGACCATGAAGTCGGCCTGTTTGCCGGCGACATCCTTGCCATGGTAATCGGCGGGGAAATTGAGCGGGAAGGTCTTGCTCTCACCGCTTTTCATGCCGCGTACCGCGTCTTCGAACTCCTTGAGCATCTGACCTTCGCCGACCAGGAACTGGAAGGCTTCCGCCTTGCCGCCGGCAAACGGCTCGCCGTCGATCTTGCCTTCGAAGTCGATGGTGACGCGGTCACCGTCCTGCGCCGGCGCGTCGCTGGCGCGCTGGGCAAAGGTGCGGCGCTGCTTGCGCAGGATGTCCACCGTCTTGTCGATCGCTTCGTCGGTCACTTCCGCGGTGATTTTTTCAACTTCGGCGCTGGCCAGGTCGCCGATCTTGACTTCCGGGTAGACCTCGAAAATGGCGTCGAACGCCAGCTCGCCCTCGGGCGCGCCTTCCTTTTCGCTGATGCGCGGCTGGCCGGCCACGCGCAGCTTGGCTTCGTTGGCGGCCACGGAGAAAGCCTCGCCGACCTTGTCGTTCATGACTTCGTAATGCACCGAGTAACCATAACGCTGGGCAACCACGTTCATGGGCACCTTGCCGGGACGGAAACCGTCCATCTTGACCGTGCGGGCCAGGCGTTTCAGGCGCGAGTCCACTTCGGACTGGATGGTGCCTATGGGCAGCGTCAAGGTGATCTTGCGCTCCAGCTTTTCGAGGGTTTCAACAGTCACGGCCATGATCTACTCCTAAATATCCGAAAAATGTGTAAAAGACGGAGGGGCGCACCGGTCAACCGGTGCGGCCATCGTCCTGAAAGTCTCAATCGTGGTGCGCGGGGGGGGACTCGAACCCCCACATCCTTGCGGACGTCAGGACCTAAACCTGGTGCGTCTACCAATTTCGCCACCCGCGCGCCTGAAATAAAAACGGGAATCCTCAGCTTTTCGGCTTCCGGACCCCCGCCTGAAATCGGTCAACATTCTATTTTAGCCTGTATCGGCTGCCGCTTCAGCGCCCAGCCATCCCGCAGGTGGGGTCAGGCCGGCACCGGCGACTCCCGGTTCACGCGAAACCAGGCGGGTCTGGCGCTGCGCGCCGCCCCGCTGGGCGGATTAATTGAGCGCCGGTGTTTCGCTCGGCTCGCGCCTGACGCGGAACCATGCGGCGTACATCGCCGGCAAGGCCAGCAGCGTCAGCACCGTGGCGACAATCAGGCCACCCATGATGGCGACCGCCATCGGCCCCCAGAACACGCTGCGCGACAGCGGAATCATGGCCAGCACGGCGGCGGCGGCCGTCAGCACGATGGGGCGCAAACGCCGCACGGCCGACTCCACGATCGCGTCCCAGGCGGGAACGCCGGCCGCCCGGTCCTGCTCGATCTGGTCGATCAGGATCACCGAGTTGCGCTGGATCATGCCCATCAGCGCGATCACGCCGAGCAAGGCCACAAAGCCGAAGGGGCGGCCCAGCAGCAGCAGGGCCCCGGCCACGCCGGCAATGCCCAGCGGTCCGGTCAGGAAAACCAGCATGGCGCGGCTGAAGCTGTGCAGTTGCAGCATCAGCAACGTGAACGTCAGAAACAGCATGACGGGAATGCCTGCCGCAATCGAGCTGGAGCCCTTGCTGCTTTCCTCGACGGCGCCGGCGACCTCGATGCGGTAGCCGCCCATCCCGGTTTTCTGCCATGTCGCTTCCAGCGCTTTCAGGCCGGGCAGGAGCTGGTTGGTCACCGTGGCGCCCTGCAGGCCTTCAACGATGTCGCTTTGCACCGTGATCGCGTAGTCGCGGTTCTCGCGCCACATCACGCCGGGCTCCCAGGTGAACACCGGCTTGGCGATCTGCGTCAGCGGGATCGACTTGCCCGACGCCGTCGGCAGGTAGGCGTTGGCAATGTCGGTGATGGCGTTGCGCTCGTCCTGCGGCTGGCGCAGCACGATGTCGATCAGCTTGTCGCCTTCGCGGAACTGGCCCACGTTGGTGCCGGCGAGGATGGTTTTGGACGCCTGGGCAATCGACTGGCTGGTCACGCCCAGCGCGCGCGCCTTGGACTGATCCACTTCCAGGCGCAGGACCTTGACGGACTCGTTCCAGTTGTCATTGACACCGCGGGTGTTGGGGCTCTCGCGCAGCGCGGCCTTGACCTCGTCGGCACGTTCGCGCAGCACCAGCGGGTCGATGCCGACCACGCGGAACTGCACCGGGTAGGGCACGGGCGGGCCGTTGGGCAGCAGCTTGATGCGGCCGCGCACCTCGGGAAACTCCTGGGCCAGCAGGGCCGGCAGCTTGATGCGCAGCGATTCGCGCACCTTCAGGTCCTTGGGCAACACAATAAACTGCGACACGTTGGTCTGCGGGAAGACCTGGTCCAGCGGCAGGTAAAAACGCGGCACGCCCGAACCCACCCAGGTGCTGACCGAGCTGACGCCGGCTTCCTGGAGCAGGCGCGCCTCGACGCGTTTGGCCGTCAGTTCATTGGCGGCGAACGAGGTGCCCTCCGGGAACCAGATGTCGACCATGATATCCCGCCGGCTCGAATCCGGGAAGAACTGCTGCTGCACCTTGCCCATGCCGACAATGCCCAGCGCAAAAAACAGCACCGTCGCGCCAATCGTGATCCAGCGGTACTGCACGCACCAGTTCACCGCCCGGCGAAACGTGTTGTAGAAGGGGCTGTCGAACATCTCGTGCGGGCTGTCCTGTCCGGCGGCCACCTCCTGCACATGCGGCGGCACCTTGAGCAGCAAGGTCCCCAGATAAGGCACGAAATACACCGACACGATCCAGCTCAGCACCAGCGCGATCACGGTCACCGCAAAAATCGCGAAGGTGTACTCGCCCACGGCTGATTTGGCCATGCCGATCGGCAAAAAGCCGACCGCCGTGATCAGTGTGCCGGTCAGCATGGGCATGGCGGTGATTTCATAGGCAAAGGTCGCGGCGCGCACCTTGTCGTAGCCCTCTTCCATCTTGCGCACCATCATCTCGACCGCAATGATGGCGTCGTCCACCAGCAGGCCCAGCGCGATGATCAGCGAACCCAGCGAGATCTTGTGCAGGCCGATGCCGAAGTAGCTCATGGCCAGAAAGGTCACGGCCAGCACCAGCGGAATCGTGATGCCGACCACCAGGCCAGGCCGCATGTCGATGTAATAACGCTTCCACAGCGGGTGCTGTCCGGGCCGCCGGTGAAAACCCAGCGCAATGAAACTCACGGCAAGCACAATCACCACCGCTTCGATCAGCACTTTCACGAACTCATTAACCGAGGTCGCCACCGCGGTCGGCTGGTCCTGGATCTGCACCAGCTCGATGCCGGCCGGCAGGCCGCCTGCAATGCCGGCAGTGGTCGCCGTCAGCGCCTTGCCCAGCGCAATGATGTCGCCGCCCTTGGCCATGGAGACACCGAGCGCAATGACTTCCCGGCCCTGGTGCCGCACCTTGACGGCAGGCGGGTCGATGTAGCCACGCTTGACCTCGGCAATGTCGCCCAGCCGCAACTGGCTGCCCGAGGCGCCGCGTATCGGCATGGCGCGCAGCTGCTCGATCGCTTCGAACTGCCCGGCCACCCGCACCTGCACCACATCCAGCGGTGTCTGCACCGCGCCGGCGGACTCCACCGCGTTTTGCTGGCCGAGCTGGCTCAGCACCTGGTTGAAATCCAGTCCGAGCTGGGCCAGGCGCTTTTGTGAAATCTCGATGAAGAGCTTTTCGTCCTGCACGCCGAACTGCTCGACCTTGGCCACATCGGGCACACGCAGCAATTTCTGGCGCACCTCGTCGGCAAAGGTCTTGAGCTCGGCATAACTGAAGCCGTCGGCCTGCAGCGCGTAGATCACGCCATACACGTCGCCGAAGTCGTCGTTGAAAAACGGGCCCTGCACGCCGCCGGGCAGCGTGCCGCGCATGTCGCCGATCTTCTTGCGCACCGCGTACCAGACACCAGCCACATCGGCGGCTTTCGACGAGTCCTTGATCTGGAAAATGATCTGCGACTCGCCGGGCTTGGAATAGCTGCGGATCTTGTCGGCAAACGGCACTTCCTGCAGCGTGCGCTCGAGTTTGTCGGTCACCTGCTCGGCCACCTGCTGCGCCGTGGCGCCCGGCCAGTAGGTGCGCACCACCATGGCACGGAAGGTGAACGGCGGGTCTTCGTCCTGGCCGAGCTGGAAGTAGGCGGCAAAGCCGAGCAGCATCAGCACCACCATCAGGTAACGCGTCAGCGCCGGATGGTCCAGCGCCCATTTGGACAGGTTGAAGCCGTCCTTCGGTTGTACTTGGGTCATGCCAGCCTCACTTCGCGGCAGGCGCAGCGACCGGGGGCAGCGTCGTCGCCGCGGCAGACGCTACCGGATTGATAGCTGTCTGCGCAGGCGGAGCAAGGGCTGCAGCCACTTTTGGCTGATAAATCGTGACCTTCTGTCCGGGCGAAAGCACATGCACGCCGGCGCTGACCACCAGCATGCCGGGCTGCAGGCCCGAAGCCACCACCGCCTCATTGCCGTCGGCCGTGGCAATCTGGATGGCCTGCGACTTCACCGTCATGCTCGCCTTGTCCAGCACCCAGACCGCCGTCGCCCGGCCTTCCTGGCGCAGGGCCGTGGTCGGCAGCTTGATGACCTGCACGCCCGCAGCACCCAGGCCCTGCGGCTGCACGTAAACCGTGGCGCCCAGCACCGGCGGCTCCTGGGTGGCCAACGCCACCTTGACCGGGTAGGTCCGCGTGAGCGGGTCGGCGCTGGCGCCCACTTCACGCACCTTGCCTTCCAGCCCGGTGTTCTGCGCCCAGACACGCACCTTGACCGGCATGCCGACCTTGATGGCCGCCACCTTGTCTTCGGGCACGGAAAACACCACGTCGCGCGGGCCGTCGGCGGCAATGCGCAGCACCGGGGTGCCGGCAACAACGACCTGCCCGACTTCAGCCTCCACGGCCGTCACCACGCCCGACACGTCGGCCACCAGCACGGCGTAACTGGCCTGGTTGCCCTGCACGGCCAGTTGTGACTGCGCCTGCTCCAGCTGGGCCTGCGCCGCCTTGAGCGTGGTCTCGCGGCGCTCGAGTTCGGCGCCGCTGATGAAGTTCTGATCCCGGAGTTCCTTGTAGCGTTTGTAGTCGGCCGAGGCCAGGTCGCGCTGCGTGGCCGCCGCTGCCACCTGGGCGCGCGCCGCATCGGCGGCCAGCTTGTAGTCCTGCGGGTCCAGCTGGGCCAGCACCTGCCCGGCCTGGACGCGCTGGCCGGGTTCGGCCTGGCGCCGGATGATTTTTCCGCCGACCCGAAAACCCAGCCGCGACTCGACCTGGGCCTTGACCTCGCCGGCAAACTCGTAAGCGGTATCGAAGGAATCCGTCCCCACGGTCATGACCTTGACGGCACGCACCGGCTCCTCGGGCGGGGCTGACTTGGAACAGGCGGCCAGCAACAAGACGCTGCTGAGGACGGCAAAAGCGGTTTTATTCATGATGGCGCTGGGGAAAGACGGTGGCGAAAAGACCTGGAAAGCAGGAAACAGGCAAGCCTGAAAACCCGGTTAATGACTGACTGGTTAGTAATCTAGGGTAATTCCCAGGGCTTGTCAAGCGACAATCCAGCCCATGACTTCCGGCCCCCATCCCGACCTTGCGCAGCCGCTGCAGCCTCCTTCCAGCCACTACGAAAACTTCCCCGTGGCCTCGCTGCTGTGCCCGCCGCGCCTGCGGCCGGCGGTGGCGGCGATTTACTGGTTCGCCCGCACGGCCGACGACATTGCCGACGAAGGCGACGCCCTGCCCGCCCAGCGGCTGGCCGACCTGGCGGCCTGCCGCGCCGACCTGTTCGCCGCGGCCGAGGGCCGGCCGGTCTCGGCGCGATGGCCGGCCATCTTTGCCGCCCTGGCGCCGGTGATCAGGCAGTTCCAGCTGCCGGTGCCGCTGCTGGATGACCTGCTCAGCGCGTTCGAGCAGGACGTGGTCAAGCAGCGTTATGCCACCGAAGCCGAGCTGCTGGACTACTGCCGCCGCTCGGCCAACCCGGTCGGCCGCCTACTGCTGCATCTTTACGGCGTGACCGACGCGGCGTCACTGGTGCAGAGCGACCACATCTGCACGGCGTTGCAGCTGACCAACTTCTGGCAGGACCTCAGCGTGGACATTCCGCGCGGGCGCATCTACCTGCCGCAGGAACTCTGGGCCGCGCACGGCGTTGATGAAGCCCGGCTGCAGGCCCTGGACGTGAATCCGGCCACTACGAAATTGATAGCTGCCTGCGTCCATTCGGCAAGGGCCAGGATGCAAAAAGGTGTGCCTTTGGTGAAAAGGGTGCCGGGGCGCGCGGGCTGGGAGTTGCGCCTGGTGGTGCAAGGCGGCCTGCGCATCCTCGACAAGATCGAGGCGATCCACTTTGCCACGCTGCGCCAGCGTCCCAAGCTCACGCCCTGGGATGTGGCGCTGATGCTGTGGCGCGCGATCCGGATGTAATCCCGGCAGCGGCCCGCTTGACCTCGCCCCAAGCCTGCGACAATCCCGCCCATGAACCCCGAGGAATACGTCCAACAGAAAGCCGCCGCGTCCGGCAGCAGTTTTTATTACGCCTTCCTGTTTTTGCCCAAGGAGCGGCGCGCGGCCATCACGGCCTTTTATGCCTTCTGCCGCGAAATCGACGATGTGGTTGACGAAGTGACCGACCCCGGCGTGGCCCACACCAAGCTCGCCTGGTGGCAGGCCGAGGTGCTCAAGTCCTACGCCGGCTCGCCCACCCATCCGGTGATGAAGGCGCTGATGCCGCTGGCCCCCACCTACCAGATCGAAGCGCGCCACCTGCAGGCGGTGATCGAAGGCTGCCAGATGGACCTCACGCAAAACCGCTTTCTTGATTTCCCGGGCCTGAAGAGCTATTGCCACCTGGTCGCCGGCATCGTCGGCGAGGTGGCCGCGCGGATTTTCGGGCAGACGCAGCCGCAAACCACCGAGTACGCGCACAAGCTCGGGCTGGCCTTCCAGATGACCAACATCATCCGCGACGTCGGGGAAGATGCCTTGCGCGGACGCATTTACCTGCCGGTCAACGAGCTGCAGCAGTTCGACGTGAAAGCGCACGAAATCCTCAAGCGCCAGTACTCCGACCGGTTCACTGCGCTGATGCAGTTCCAGACGCAGCGTGCACTGGGCCTCTACGACGAAGCGCTGGCGCTGCTGCCCGAGGCCGACCGCCGCGCGCAAAAGCCCGGGCTCATGATGGCCAGCATCTACCGCACCCTGCTGCGCGAGATCGAGGCCGACGGCTACCAGGTGCTGCACCAGCGTGTCAGCCTGACGCCGCTGCGCAAGTTCTGGCTGGCATGGAAAACACAGGCCTTCGGCAGGATATGACCCCCACGCTCCCCACTGCGTGTGGTTCGCTGCCCCCCGAGGGGGCCGCTGCGCCTGCGGCCCGGCGAAGCCGGTTCCGCGGCCCCGGCTGGTCAATACCTCACCTCAGACAGCGCCTTTTTCTGGCGCATGGGGCGGCACCACAGGCTCCAAGGTGAGAGTTGCCGTCATCGGTGCCGGCTGGGCCGGCTGCGCGGCGGCGGTCGAAGCCACCCGGCTCGGCCAGCAGGTCACGGTGTTTGAAGCGGCGCGCGTTCCCGGTGGACGCGCGCGGCGCGTTGACAGCCAGTGGCCCGACGGCACGGCGCTGGCGCTGGACAACGGCCAGCACATCCTGATTGGTGCCTACAGCGAAACGCTGCGCCTGATGGCCGACGTCGGCCTGGTTGCCGACACGGCCCTGCTGCGCCTGCCGCTGACCCTGCAGTTCCCCGACGGCACGGGTCTGGCCTTTCCCCGGCTCCCTGCCCCGCTGGATGCGCTGGCGGGCATGGTGCGTGCGCGCGGCTGGACCTGGCACGACAAACTCTCGCTGCTGCGTGCCGCCGTCGGCTGGCAGGTCTCGGGGTTTCGCTGCGCGCCGGCGCTGTCTGTCGCGCAGCTGTGCCGCACGCTCAGTCCGACGGTGATGGCCACCCTGATCGAGCCGCTGTGTGTCTCGGCGCTGAACACGCCGGCCGAGCGCGCCAGCGGCCAGGTGTATTTGCGTGTGCTGCGTGATGCGCTGTTCGCAGAATCGGGCGGCTCCAATCTGTTGTTGCCGCGCGTGGACCTGAGTGCGCTGCTGCCCGACGCGGCACTGGCCTGGGTCGTGCAGCATGGCGGCGACGTCGGCCTCGGTCGCCGCGTGCAGGGACTGACCCACGTGGCTGGAGGCTGGCAGGTCGATGGCGTCCCCTTTGACCGGGTGGTTCTCGCCTGTCCGCCAGCGGAAGCCGCGCGGCTGGCCGAAACAGCGGGCCTGCCCTGTCCAGCGTGGCTGGCACACACCCGCGCACTGCAGTTTGAAGCCATCACCACGGTGTATGCGTTTTCATCGGGCGCGCGCCTGGCGCAGCCCATGCTCACGCTGCGCGCGGGCACACCCGATGGCGAGGCGCCGGCGCAGTTTGTGTTTGACCGCGGCCAGCTCGGCGGGCCCGCCGGCCTGCTGGCCTTTGTGGTCAGCGCCAGCACCGCCGACAAGGCCGCGCTGACCCAGCGCGTGCTGGCCCAGGGCGAGCGGCAACTCGGGCTGGCACCCCTGCAGGCCGTGCAGACGATTGTGGAAAAACGCGCCACCTTCGCCTGCCTGCCCGGCCTGCAGCGGCCTGCCGCCCAACTGCTGCCGGGGCTGCTGGCGTGTGGCGACTACATCGCCGGGCCCTACCCGGCCACGCTGGAAGGTGCGGTGCGCTCGGGTTTGCAGGCCGCCAGAAACGCTATCAAATAAATAGCTGTATGCGCAATAACTGCAAGGGCTGGAGCCAGATTTGGCTATAAATTCCGGCCACTGTCACGCCGTGCCAGCGCACGCACCTGTTGCTGCGCGGGCCGGTCCAGGCAGCGCGCAAGCCAGGCACTGACCCGCGGACATTGCGCCTCCAGCTCGGCCGAACGCTGCACCCAGGCCAGCACCGACGCCACGCAAATGTCGGCCACGGTGAAGCGCTCCCCGGCCAGGAAACGGCGGATTTGCAGATGCTGATCGAGCACACGCAGTGCCGGCAACAGGCGACGCTCGGCCTCCTGCGCCAGCTGCGGCTTGCGCCGCTCCTCAGGCATGGCCACCGTGTGCATCAAAAACGTCAGTGCATCTTTTTCGCATTCGGTCACGGCCCAGAAGCTCCAACGCAGGATCTCGGCCTGTTCGGCGTGGTTCACTGCGGCGAGCGGTTCAGCGCCCTCGCCCTGGAAACGCCCGGCCAGGTACAGCGCACAGGCCATGGACTCCCAGACCAGCACGCCGTCGTCGTCCACCACGGGGATGTGCCCGTTGGGATTGAGCGCCAGGAACTCCGGCGTGCGCGTCGCACCGCCCTGGTAAGACAGGGGAATGTGTTCGTGGGCCAGGCCCAGTTCATGCGCCACCCACAAGGGCCGTGATGCGCGCGAGGCTGCGATGCCGTAGATCTTCAGTGTCATGGCTGCGGGTCCGCGAGGCGGAACAGGTCGCACAGCTCGGTCAGGCTGGTCACGGTTTCATGCGGCACGGCATCGTGTGTCCACAGGTGGTCTGCCCGGTTCACCCAGGCGGTCTGCATGCCCGCGTTCAGCGCCCCCAGCACATCCAGCGCTGCGTCGTCGCCCACATGCAGCACGTTGTGGGGCTGCACATCCACGGCGCCGGCCGCGGCATGGAAAATACGCGGGTCCGGCTTGCCCACACCGAACGACTGCGCGCTGATGGCGGCGCGAAAGTACGGCGCGAGCCCGATGCGGGCGATGTCGGCATTGCCGTTGGACAGCGCAACCACCGGGTAACGCGCGGAAAGAAACTCCAGCGCCAGCATCGCGTCATCGAACAGCGTCACCTCATGGCGCGCGGCAAAAAAAACTTCAAAGGCTTCTTCCGCCAGCAAGGGGTTCTCCCGGGAGCGGTACAGGGCCAGGCGGATCGCCTCGCGCCGGATGGCACTGAGGTTGTGCCTGAGCTCGGGCCGGGTACGGACAATCTGCTCGCGGATATCGTGGCGTGCCGTGGGGTTGGCAAACAGGGCCGCGGTCATGGGCGCGTGGCGGCCCAGCCATTCGTCGAGGGCGGCTTCGGCTTTTTCTATCGCCGGCCAGACCGGCCAAAGGGTGTCATCAAGGTCAAGGGTTATGGCTTTAATAATTGTCAGGTCAAGCATAGGTAGGGGAGAATAACCCATGTCTTTTTCCCCAGAACCCACTTTTGTGCACGGGCAGCCGCCCAGCGCAGCCAGCGGCACCGCCGTGCTGTACTGCAACCTCGGGACCCCCGATGCGCCCACCGCTGCGGCGCTGCGCCCCTACCTCGCGCAGTTTCTCAGCGACCACCGCGTGATCGAAATCCCCAAGGCCCTGTGGTGGTTCATCCTGCACGGCATCATCCTGCGCGTGCGGCCGAAAAAGTCAGCGGCCAAATACGCCAGCATCTGGACCGCGGAAGGTTCACCGCTCAAGGTATGGACGGCCAAACAGGCGACGCTGCTGCGCGGCTACCTGGGCGAACGCGGACACCATGTGGAAGTGCGCTACGCCATGCGTTACGGCCAGCCCTCCGTGGCCGCGCAACTCAACTCGCTCAAGGCCGAAGGCGTGACACGCATCCTGGTGCTGCCCGCCTACCCGCAATACAGCGGCACCAGCACCGCCAGCGTGTTCGACGCGGTTTACAGCTGGGCCGCCAAAACACGGCTGATTCCCGAACTGCGGTTTGTCAACCACTACCACGACCATCCGGGCTACATCGCGGCGCTGGCAGCGCGCGTGCGTGCGCACTGGGCCACCCATGGCCGCGCGGAAAAGCTCGTCATGAGTTTTCACGGTGTGCCCGAGCGCACGCTGTATCTGGGCGACCCTTACCACTGCGAGTGCCATAAAACCGCCCGCCTGCTGGCCGAACAACTCGGCCTGGCCAAAGAGCAGTACCGCGTCACCTTCCAGTCGCGCTTCGGCAGGGCCAAGTGGCTGGAGCCCTACACCGAGCCCACGCTGGTGGCACTGGCCCGGGCCGGCGTCAAAAGTGTCGATGTGATGTGCCCCGGCTTCACCGGCGACTGCCTCGAGACCCTCGAGGAAATTGCGCAGGAAGCCAAAGAAGCTTTTGAACATGCGGGCGGGAAGAGCTTCAACTACATCGCCTGTCTCAACGACAGCCCCGCGTGGCTGGCGGCCCTGAGCGACATCGCGCAGCAGCATCTGTCCGGCTGGCCGACCCAGGGCGTGCCCGATGTGCAGGCGCTGGCCGCGTCACGGGCTGCTGCGCTGGCACGCGGCGCCCGGCAATAAGCCCCTATGGCAGCCGCAGCTTTAACGCCGCCTGCACCTGGGCCAGCACACTGGCCCAGTCGCCCCGGGCGGGCTGCCTGATCAGCCGCGCTGAGCCGTACCACGGGCTGTCGCTTCGCTCGAGCAGCCAGCGCCAGTCGGGACTGAAGGGCAGCATGATCCACACTTCCTTGCCCATGGCCCCCGCCAGATGCGCCACGCTGGTGTCCACCGTGATCACCAGGTCCATCA
>NZ_NBZV01000065.1 GCF_002379095.1 Polaromonas sp. AER18D-145 | reverse complement strand
GGCGGGGGGAGGGCGTGGGGAGTTGGACCTACTGCCCCAGGGCAAGCCCGAGGCGCAGCGTGATGCCTGCGACATGGACCAGAAAAGTACCTTGTCCACCACAGCGAAACCCGGATTGCAGGCCAACCACGAGCGGCCGGATCAAACAGCAGCAGGTTTGATCGACTTAAACCGACGCCCAGAACACCGCAAACCAGTCCTTCGGATCGGTCCAGGGTTTGATCTGCGAAAAGCCCGCCTGCCGCAGCAGCGCTGACATGCTGTCCAGCGTGTATTTGTACGAGCTCTCGGTGTGGATGCGCTCCCCCGTCCCGAAACGTCGCTCTCCGTCCGGCCAATGCACGGTCAGTTCACAGCGCGCCTCCAGATGCATCTCGATGCGCGACTGCGCCTCGTTGAACCGGGCGACATGGCGCCATTGATGCGGGTCGAAGTCGGCGCCCAGCAGCGTGTTGACGTGGCGCAGCAGGTTTTTGTTGAAGGCAGCGGTGACGCCCAGCGCGTCGTCGTAGGCGGCTTCCAGCGTGGCCTTGTCCTTGACCAGGTCGATGCCGAGTAGCAGGCCGCGTGCAGCGCCTTGTGCCGGGTCGGCGATGCGCTGCAAAAACGCCAGCGCCTGGTCCGGCGAAAAATTCCCGATGCTGGAGCCGGGGTAGAAAAACACGCGGTCCTGGCGTTGCACTTGCGGCGGGAGCACCAGCGCGGCCGAAAAATCCATGCCAACGCCAACAATGGACAGCTCCGGATAGGTGTTTTGCACCTGTTCCGCAGCGTCGCGCAGAAAGTCCACCGAAATGTCCACCGGCACATACTGCCCGGGCTGCAGGTGCGGGATCAGCCGCATGGCTTTGGCGCAGCTGCCGGCACCCAGGTCGATCAGGCAGGGGCGGGTGATGCCGGCGCCGGCCAGCGCCGCCGCCATGTGGCCGTGGGCCGCCTCGAAAATGCCGGCCTCGGTACGTGTCGGGTAGTACTCGTCGAGAAGGGTGATGGCTTCAAAGAGTTGCGAGCCCAGGGCGTCGTAGAAATATTTGGGTGACACACTCGCGGCGGCCGCGCGCAGTCCGTCCGCCAGTTCACGTGCAGCGCCGGGCTGCCCATGGCCGGACGCGTTGTAGCGGTCGATGAACTGCGGCGACGCAGGCGCAAGGGCGAGCCCGGGGTGGGGAAGGGGAAAGTTCAAAATCGGTTCAGCGTGTGCTGGTGTGGGTTCAGGCAATTTACTGCAGGGCACGACCTGCCTTTGTAAGACTGTTTCGCTTTGCTGGCAAGGGGGTGAGTGCCGGTTGATTGTCTGCGCATCCCGGATGCCCTGTGCCGGACTGTATTAATCAGGCCCTGCTAAGCTTGGCGTGACCATGTCTTCATTCCCACACCCGATGGCGTCCAGGCGTCTTTTTCTGCAGGGCGTCGCCTGCGCGGCCGGTACGTCGCTGCTGGGGCTGGATGCCCTTGCCGCGGGCGAAGCCACTTACGCGGTGTCGCCCTGGCAGGGCGCTGTCCCGTCGCTGCAGGCGGTCGACACCCAGGGCAGGACCTGGCGCCTGTCCGAACTCCGGGGCCGTGCGGTGCTGCTCAATTTCTGGGCCAGCTGGTGCGAGCCCTGCCGCGCGGAAATGCCGACCCTGCAGCAAATCGCTGATTTCTACGGCTCCGACAAGCTGCTGATACTGGCCATCAATTTCAAGGAACACCCGACACGTGCCATCCAGTTCGCAGCCAGCACCGGGCTGAGCCTGCCCGTGCTGCTCGATCCGCAGGGCCAGACGGCACGTGCCTGGGGCGTCAAGGTGTTTCCCACCACGGTGCTGGTGGACCGGCAGGGCCTGCCGCGCCAGCGTGTGCAGGGCGAGGTCGACTGGACCGGCGCCGCCGCGACCCAGTGGATCGAGGCCCTGCTCAAGAGCTGAGCCGCCTCATTCCAGCGGCAGGACGAGGTCCGTGGTGCCGGGGCAGACCCAGCGCGCAAACTCCCGCGTGGTGTCGAGGCAGCCACCGTCGCGGTACACGCCGCGCGGTTCGCGGTAGCGCTGCATGAGGGCCAGGATGCGTTCAAGCGCGGGCTCATCCTGTTGCGTGGCCGCCACCAGCGTTTCGACCTTGGCTTCATCGATGCGTTCATCGCCTTCCGGGTCCCGGTACAGCGCGTTGCGCCACTGGTAGATTTCCAGACATTTGTCGGCCAGCGTGTAGGGCTTCTCGCGTTTCCAGAAGTTGCTGAACTGGCCCCCACCGAGGTAAATCACCCAGGAGCCTTCATAACCCGAAGCCTCGGCCGAGGCTTCGTCGGGATTGCGGAACCAGGTTCGGTCGCCCGGCACAAAATAATGCGGAGGCAGGGGCGCCTCCATCGATCCCTGTTCGCGCAAAAAAACATCGTGAAACTGGCCCGACATGATGGGCCGTGCCGCCCAGAGCGTCTGCAATTGCGCATACAGGGCGGGGTTGCAATGCGCCAGTTCCTCGGCAATGCCCAGCAGCATCACGTATTCGGTGGCGCGATAACAGGAGAAGGAATACAGCGTGCCGGACACCTCGGGCTGGGTCGCCTTGGCCAGGGCGGCGATCAGCGACACGCCGGGCCGGATGACAAAACCGATGTCCTTCCTGTAGGTCCAGCAGTCCTCCGGCCGTTCCGCCTGGCTGGTGTGAAAGGACAGGCTGGTCTTGCGGGCCGCCCGCGCGATGTTGTGGCGAATGCGGACGGCGCACGCCAGTTCATCCAGGCTGGGAAATTCAAAGGCCACCGGCCCCATCAGCATGGCTGCCACGATCTCGCGGGTCAGGTCGGCCGGTTCGTCGTCGGTTTCCAGCTGCAGCCTGCGAGCCAGCGCGAGTGTGTCGTAGCCGGGGGCCCAGGCCTCGCCCTGTTCCGCGCTGAGGCTGATCCGGATGAAGTGGCCGGCGCCATCGTCGCCTTCCGTGCAGCACACGCAGTGCGCCAGGTCCTGCGCGTCCAGCCGCGTCAGCACCGCCTGCAGCGTCGCCGCCGGCCCCTGGCCGGCGGTCCCGCGTAGCAGGATGCCTTGCGGCCCCGCTGGTTGTTTGCCCGATTTGCCCATGCCATCGTCTCCGGCTTTTATGTTTCGTTATCGTTAGAGCCTGCAACTTTGATGGCGCGCGGGACGCCAGGAAGGTTGCCTGATAAATATAACCGAGCCCTTTCCACCTTCATGACCGGCACCACGATCGCCGCCATAATTGCTCCTCGGCGCAGGCTTTCTGCTTTTCGCCGCATGGACATCCCGGTGCACCTTCTCATGCCCGGTCACGTCTGCCCACCCACCTTCCGGAGTTCTTTTGATGACCACCGTACGCCGTACCTTCCTGAAAAATACCGCCGCAGTTGCCATGGCGACCGCATTGCCTGCGCTCAGTTTCGCCCAGGCTGCGCCACGCCGCCTCTTCGCGCCCCAGAGCGGCGCTTGGCGCACCTTTGACGTGACGACACGGGTCGACCTCGTCAAGCCCCAGGGCGCCGCCAAGGTCTGGCTGCCGATTCCATCGGTCAACAGCGACTACCAGCGGTCGCAGGGCAACAGCTTTTCGAGCAACGGAAAAACCGACCTGACCGACGATGGCGTGGACGGCGCCAAGATGCTGTACGCCGAATTTGCCGCGGGCCAGGCCCAGCCTTTTGTCGAACTGACGAGCCGCGTGCAAACCCAGGGCCGTGCGGTCGACTGGTCGCACAAAACCGCGGTGCGCGAAGATGCCGACACGCTGCGCTACTTCACGCGTCCGACGAAGTTCCTGCCGACCGACGGCATCGTCCGTGCGACGGCGCAGAAAGCCATCGCCGGCGCAAGAACCGACGTTGAAAAAACGCAGAAGCTCTACGACTGGATCGTGGCCAACACCTACCGTGACCCCAAGGTGCGCGGCTGCGGCGAAGGCGACATCAAGACCATGCTGGAAACCGGCAACCTGGGCGGCAAGTGCGCCGACCTGAACGCGCTGTTTGTCGGCCTGTGCCGCTCGGTCGGCATTCCGGCGCGCGACGTGTACGGCATCCGCCTGGTGCCCTCCAGCTTTGGCTACAAGGAGCTCAGCGGCAACCCCGTCAGCCTCAAAGGCGCGCAGCACTGCCGTTCGGAAGTGTTCCTCAAGGGTTACGGCTGGGTGGCGATGGACCCGGCCGACGTGGCCAAGGTAATGCGTCTGGAAACGGCCGACTGGATCAAGAACACCACCGACCCGGTGGTGGCGCCGGTCAACAAGGCGCTGTTCGGCGGCTGGGAAGGCAACTGGATGGCCTACAACACCGCCCACGACATTGCCCTGCCGAATTCGAAACTCGAGAAGCTGGGCTTTTTCATGTACCCGGTGGCAGAAGACGCGGGCGGGCGTCTCGACTCCTACGCGCCGGATGACTTCAAGTACCAGATCACGGCGAAAGAAGTTTGAGCCCCCACGCTTGTCACTGCGTGTACTGCGCTGCCCCCCGAGGGGGCCGCTGCGCCTGCGGCCCGGTCCTTCGACAGGCTCAGGACAGGCCAAGGCCGGTTCCGCGGCCCCGGCTTGAAATAAGTCCCTGGTTCTCCCCCGCCTATAGCTTTTTGTGCCCGATGGGGTGCTGCGTTGCTGCCCGGCAAACCGGGTTGGCGCTGCTGCTCAGGGCATCTCGAGCTTGCGCCTGCTGCTGAACTGCCGTCGCTCGCCGGTGAAGGGATCGTCAAAGGCGATGCTTTGGGCCAGCAGTTGCAGCGGATAGCGGTAATCGTCTTCCGGGGTGGGGTCCAGCGGTGGGTAGACCCGGTCATTCACGATGGGCAGGCCCAGCGCATACATGTGCACGCGCAACTGGTGTTTCTTGCCGGTGACCGGGCTCAGGCCGTAACGTGCCAGCGGCCCGCTGACTTCGAGCAACTCGATGCGGGTTTCGCTGTTGGCTGCGCCGGCCACTTCGGCCTGGCGGAAAAAGGGCTGGCCTTCCACGATGCGGCTGGTAGAGACTCGCGGAAACGTCAGCTCCGGTCGCCAGGGCGCAATCGCTTCATACCATTTGCTGACCTCCCGTTGGCGGAACAGGTCCTGGTAGGCAGCGCGCTCCTGCGGTTGCACTGAAAACAGCACCAGCCCGGCCGTTTCGCGGTCAATCCGGTGGATGGGACTGAGCCCCGCGATGCCCAACCGGTTTTTCAGGCGCACCAGCAGGGTCTCCTGCAGGTAGTGGCCCGATGGTGTGACCGGCAAAAAATGCGGCTTGTCGACCACGACCAGGTGGTCGTCCTGGAACAGCAGTTCTTCGTCAAAGGGAATGCGCGTCTCCGCTGGCAGGGTGCGGTAGTAATACAGCCGCATGTGGCCGCGGTAGGCGCGCGCCGGCGTGACCGCCTCGCCGAACTCATCGAAAACCTCACCAGCGGCCATGCGTTCCAGCCACATCGCACGCGGAATGTCAGGAAAACGCTGGACCAGAAAGTCGGTGATGGTGGGCCAGTGGCCGGCAGGCAGGCTGACACAGCTTGGGCCGACACCTTCGCGCGTGGGCAGGCCGCCGAGCGCGGGCTTGTCTTTCACACGCGCTCGAACACCACGTCCCAGACGCCATGCCCGAGCTTGATGCCGCGGTTTTCGAACTTGGTGAGCGGCCGGTAGGCGGGCTTGGGGGCATAACCGCCCTGGCTGTCGTCCGCCGTGTTTTTCAGCAGGGGTTCGGCGCTGAGCACCTCGAGAATCTGCTCGGCATAGGGCTGCCAGTCGGTGGCGCAGTGCAGGTAGCCGCCCGGCTTGAGGCGGGCGGCGAGTTTGGCAATCAGCGGCGGCTGGATCAGCCGGCGCTTGTTGTGTTTTTTCTTGTGCCAGGGATCGGGGAAAAAAATGTGCACGCCGTCCAGGCTGCCAGGGGGCAACATGTGGTCCAGCACTTCCACCGCATCGTGTTGCAGGATGCGGATGTTTTCCAGGTCCTGCTCGCCAATGCGTTTGAGCAAGGCGCCAACGCCGGGCGTGTGCACTTCGCAGCAGAGGAAGTTTTTCTCCGGCATCAGCGCCGCAATATGCGCCGTGGCTTCACCCATGCCGAAGCCGATCTCCAGGATGGTAGGCGCTGCGCGCCCGAACACCGCCTCCAGATCCACCGGCGCTGCAGCATAGGGCCGCAGGAATTTCGGGCCGGCATCGGTGAAGGCCTTGGCCTGGCCGGCGGTGGTGCGGCCGGTGCGGCGGACAAAGCTGCGGATGGTGCGCGGGGGGTAGACGGCGTCAGGCACTGGGCGGGTCGGGTCGCGGGGGGGAGTTGTTTCAGTCACCCCCTGATTTTAGGCGCTCGGGTCGCACGCAGATCGCGGGACACGCGCCGCCTTCAGGCGGGGTACAGCGCGGCCCACTGCGGCACAGCGTGCGCCAGCCAGTCGCCGGTGCTGGCCGCGGCGATCTGCAGCCCCAGCACGCGGCCTGCTGCACCCAGGCAAACCAGCGGCGCGTGGGTGTCCAGGGGCTGGGCGCCGTTCTGCTTGGACAGCTTTTCACCGTTGACCCCGAGCACCAGCGGCGTGTGCAGGTAACGCGGCAAGGGCAGGCCCAGCGCGCGTTGCAGCAGGATTTGCCGCGCCGTGTTGTCGGCCAGGTCTTCCCCGCGGACGATGTCGGTGATGCCCTGCGCGCCGTCGTCCACCACCACGGCGAGCTGGTAGGCCCACAGGCCATCGGCGCGCTTGAGCACAAAGTCGCCGACCTCCTGCGCGACGTCCTGCTGCTGCGCGCCGAGCCGGCGGTCCTGCCAGTGGAGGATCTGGTCTGCTACTGAATCAGGAGCTGCTTGCGACCGTGCGATAAGGGCTGGACGCCGATTTGGCTTTGTATTTTCAGTGAGGAAGCGCCACGCCCGTGCGGGGCGACCCTGCAGGCCGTGACGGCAGGTGCCGGGGTACACCAGTTCGCCGTGGCGTGGCCGCGGCATGCCACGGGACTCCAGTGTCCGTGCAATGTCCTGCCGGGTGCAGGCGCAGGGGTAGGCGAGCTGGGCGGCGATCAGCTGGTCCAGGGCGGCCTGGTAGTGGCTGCTGCGCTGTGACTGGTACAGCGGCGGCGCATCCGGCCGCAGTCCGCAGGCGGCCAGCTGCTGCAGGATCAGGGCGTCGGCGCCGGGCACGCAGCGTGGTGTGTCGATGTCCTCGATACGCACCAGCCACTGGCCACCCTGCGCCCGCGCATCAAGCCAGCTCGCCAGCGCGGCGACGAGCGAGCCGGCGTGCAGCGGACCCGTGGGCGAGGGCGCAAAGCGACCGATGTAGGCCCGCGGCTCCTCGCCCATGCCCATCAGGCGATGGTCAATGCCATTTCCAGGCCAGAGACAAACGCGTCTTCAGCCCGGTGGCCGACGCACCAGTCGCCGCAACTGCCGATGCGCGATTTCGCATCCCACAGGTGGGTCTGGCCCAGCGGTTCGGTGGTTTGCGCATAACGCCAGCGGTGCACCTCCGCATGCGGCGGCTCGGCGCGTATGCCGGTGACCTCGGTGAAGGCCCTGAGCAGCTTGGCCTTGATGCGCTCGTCGTCGTCTTCCAGGTGCCGCGTGGACCAGTCCGGGCTGGCCTGCACGGTCCAGCGTTCGATGGGGCTGCGCCCCGGCTTGGACGATTCGCGCGCCAGCCAGGCAATGCGGTGGTGGGTGCTGCGCGCCGCATTCCACTGCGGCCCCAGGTGCGGCAGCGTTGGCTGCTGCCCTTGCGGAAAAGCCAGCATCAGGGTCCAGCAGGGCGCAATGGCAACACCGGCGAGGGCTGGCATCAGGGCCTTGCCCTGCTGGGAACTGAGCAGCAGGGCATGCGCCTGCGGCGCGGGCACGGCCAGCACCACGGCGTCGAAGCCGGAGTACACCTGGCTGCTGGCGCCCGGTCCTTCGGTCTGCAGCTGCCAGCGCTCGGGGTGCAGCTTGTCGCGTTCCATCCGGATGACCTGGGTTTCCAGCGTCAGCGAGCCGGCCGCAGCCAGGGGCTGGGCCCACTGCTTGAGCAGCGCGCTCATGCCCGGTGTCGCCACCCAGTGGGCTTCCCTGGGCGGCGGTGCGGACGCCACGACACGGCCTGCCTCGTCGAGGATGCGCACTGTGTTGGCGCTCCAGGGCCGCACCACGCCGGGGCTGATGGCCAGCGCCTTTTCAAAGCGCGCGTCACGCACGGTGAAGTACTGCGTGCCGTGGTCAAAACCGCCAAATTCCGTGTTGCGCGTGGCCATGCGCCCGCCCGGGCCGCGGCTTTTTTCAAACACCGTCACGCGGTGGCCCGCCTGCATCAGCGTGCGGGCGCAGGCGATGCCGGCCATGCCCGCGCCGACCACGGCGATATGGCGTTGCACGGGCGTGGCAGAGGGAGCAGAACGGGATTTTTTGGTCATGTCTTTGTACTTTTTATGGCGGGGTGAAAGGGGCGGTTGGCTTGCAGGTCTGGGCGGCGGACTTTCCCGGATTTTGGCAGCACAGCGCAAACATCATTGGAAACCATGATCACACTCTACACGCTGGCGCGGCCGGCCGACCGAACATTCGCCGCGGGTCAGGGTTTTATACAGCATGGTCGCGCTCCAGCAGGGCCTTTCGCGTCGCGGGGCTGTCCAGCTGCTTGAGCCACCACTGCAGCGCGCGGCCCTCGCTGCCGCTGGTCACGCGGCGCCAGGCATAACTGACGGGGATGTGGCGTTCTGCCCGCTGCACGCGCTTTTCAACCAGCCTGCCGGTGGCGATGTGGGGCCGCGCGAGGTATTCGGGCAGAAAGCCGCCGCCCAGGCCGCGCAACTGCGCATCGAGTTTTTCCTGCATGCCCGGCACGGTGAAGATGTCCTGGCCGCCCAGCAGCCCGACCGAGACGCCGCTTCCCCGCTGCACCGAGTCGGCAACCGCGACCGCCCGGTGCGGCATCAGCATGGCATCGGTGATGGGTTCGGAGGCCTGCGCCAGCGGATGGTGCGGCGCGATGGCGTAAATGAAATGGATGCTGCCCAGCGGCTTGCTTTGCACCGACTTGTGGGTGCCAGGCTCGATGGCCACACCGATGGCCAGATCGGCCTGGCCCGAGGTGAGGGCTTCGAGCGTGCCGGACAGGGCTTCCTCCCGCAGCCGCAGGCGGGTGGGTGGGTTCAGTGCAAAAAAGGCCTCGCACAATTCCATCACGGTGGTGCGCGAGATCACGCTGTCCACCGCCAGCGTCAGCTGGGGCTCCCAGCCGGTGGCCACACGTTTGACGCGGTTGGCCACAGCGTCGAGTTCGGCCAGCAGGCGCGTGCCTTCGCGCAGCAGCTCCTTGCCCGCCTCGGTCAGTTTGGCCTGCCGGGAGGAGCGGTCGAACAGCAGCACGTCCAGCGCATCTTCCACCTGGCGGATGCGGTAGGTCAGCGCGCTGGGCACCACGCCGAGCTCGCGTGCGGCCGCCGCCATGCTGCCGGTGCGGTGCACGGTGCCGATCAGGCCGATGGTTTCGGGGGTCAGCGCATAGCGCACGCGGTTGTTCATTGATAGGCTGAAAATTCAAATAATTTGAATGATGCCATCAAATAACTGCAATGGCCAGGGCCGCGCCGGCCCCTACATTGGAGGCATTGCAAACGCATTGCACACGCACCCTGAAAGGAGCTTCCCATGATGACCCCTCGACTTTCCAGTCAGCGCGGCTATGCCGACCACGGCTGGCTCAAGTCCTTCCATTCCTTCTCGTTTGCCGGTTATTACGACCCGGCCCACATGGGTTTTGGCAACCTGCGCGTCATCAATGAAGACAGGATCGCTGCCGGCAAGGGCTTCGGCACACATGGCCACCGGGACATGGAAATCATCAGTTATGTCCTCAGCGGTGAACTGGCGCACAAGGACAGCATGGGCAACGTCAAGGGCATTCCGCCCGGCGATGTGCAGCGCATGAGCGCGGGCACCGGTGTGCAGCACAGCGAATTCAACCATGCCGAAGGCCAGACCACGCATTTCCTGCAGATATGGATCGAGCCCAATGTCACCGGCATCCCGCCCAGCTATGAGCAGAAAAGTTTTTCCGACAGCGACAAACGCGGCGCGTTGCGGCTGGTGGCATCGCCCGACGGTGCGCAGGGCTCCGTGACGATTCACGCGGATGCCAGCGTGTATGCGGGCCTGTTCGACGGCGACGAGACGGCCGACATGGCGCTGAACCCGCAACGCAAGACCTATGTGCACCTGGTGCGCGGGGAACTCCAGGTCAACGGCCAGCCTCTGAAGGCGGGCGACGCGCTCATGCTGGAGGCAGAAAGCCGGCTGCTGCTTGCCTATGGCCAGGAAGCTGAGGTGCTGGTTTTCGATCTGGCAGCCTGAACGCCAACGTGGCCCGGGACTTGCACCGCCGGGCGTTTCGTTTCCCATTTTTTTCTTTCATCACTCTCAACAAAAAGGACTCACCATGCTCAACTCACTGCAAAACCCGCTTTCCCTCCTTGGCCGCGTACTGATTGCCCTGCTGTTCGTTCCAGCCGGCTTCAGCAAGATTGGCGGATTCACCGGAACGGCAGGCTACATCGCTTCCAAGGGTGTCCCCCTTCCGGAAGTGGCTGCAGCGATCGCCATCGCGGTTGAGCTGGGCCTGGGCCTGCTGCTGCTGATCGGCTTCCAGACCCGCTGGGCGGCACTCGGCATTGCCGTGTTCACCGCGGTCATCACCTTCATCTTCCACGCTTTCTGGGCCGACCCTGCACAGTCGCAGGCCTTCTTCAAGAACATCGCCGTGGTCGGCGGCCTGCTGACCATCGCCGCCTGGGGTGGTGGTGCCTGGAGCGTGGACGGCAAGCTGAAGGACTGATCGCAGCAGGCCACGACCTGCTTCCCGCAGGCCGGCTCCATGGCCGGCCTGCGTGTTTCTTTCTCTTCTCTCTTTTCTCTTTTCTCTTCTTCCCTTTTCCTTTTTCTTTTTCTTTTTCTTTTTCTTTTCCGAACTCAAGGACAACACACCATGACCAACGTCGTCGTCGTTTACCACTCCGGTTACGGGCACACCCAGCGCATGGCGCAGGCTGTGGCTGAAGGCGCCGGCGCCGATCTGCTGGCCATCGACGCCGACGGCAACCTTCCCGAAGGTGGCTGGGAGCAGCTCAAGGCTGCCGGCGCCATCATCTTCGGCTCGCCGACCTACATGGGCAACGTGAGTTGGCAGTTCAAGAAGTTTGCCGATGCGTCCTCCAAACCCTGGTTCAGCCAGGAATGGAAGGACAAGCTGGCCGCCGGCTTCACCAACAGCGCGGGCATGAACGGCGACAAGCAGGGCACGCTCACCACGCTGTTCACGCTCGCGATGCAGCATGGCATGGTCTGGGTCAGCCAGGGCCTGATGCCGTCGAACAGCAAGGCCGCCCAGCGCGACGACATCAACTACCTGGTGTCCTACAGCGGTGCGATCGCGCAGTCGCCGTCCGACGCCGGCGCCAGCGAGATGGCCGCGGGGGACCTGGCGACGGCCCGGCTGTTCGGCCAGCGGGTGGCCGATGTGGCCGAAAAATTTCACGCCTGACCCCTTCCTGACCCCTTTCCTGATCCTTTTTCACGAAACCACGCTGGAGTCACCGCCATGCCTGTTGACCTGATATTGACCGGACACGACAAGGACTTGGGAGGCGGCTTTCGGGTGCGTCGCCTGCTGCCGGCCGGGCAGCGGCAGGCGGTGGGACCCTTCCTGTTTTTTGACCATTTCGGCCCGGTCACGGTGGCCCCGGGCGGCTCGCACGATGTGCGGCCGCATCCGCACATCGGCCTGGCGACCGTGACCTACCTGTTTGACGGCGCCATCATGCACCGCGACAGCCTGGGCTTCAGCCAGCGCATCGAGCCCGGCGCCATCAACTGGATGACGGCCGGACGCGGCATTGTGCATTCCGAGCGTGCGCCGCAGGAGCTCAAGGGAAGCACCTACGTCAACCACGGCATCCAGCTGTGGGCGGCCCTGCCGCGCGAGCACGAAGAGGCCGCGCCGGATTTCGTGCATACCCCGGCGTCGGCCATTCCGTCGCTGGTGCTGGGCGGCACGCAGGTGCGCGTGTTGATCGGCGACGCGTTTGGCCAGCGCTCGCCGGTACGCACTTTCTCGACAACGGTTTATCTCGATGTGCAACTCGCTGCCGGCGCGGTGTTCGAACTGCCGCCGCTGGCCGAGGAATTGGCTGTGTATGCGGTGGGCGGCCCGGTGGTGGTGGACGGCGAACAGGTGGCTGCGCACACGCTGGTCGTGCTGGCGCCGGGCGCGGCGGCATCCATCATGGCCGGCGAAGCCGTGCGGCTGATGGTGATAGGCGGCGACGCGCTCGATGGCCACCGCTTCATGTGGTGGAACTTCGTGTCCAGCCGCAAGGAGCGGATTGGGCAGGCCGCACAGGACTGGGAGCGGCAGGCCATGGGCCAGGTGCCTGGGGATGCGGAGCTGATTCCCCTGCCGGAGCGCAGGCTGATCCTGGACTGACACGCGGCACCGGGGAATTTCGGACGGCCGTTATCCGGTGTCGCGGGCCAAGCGCAAACCGCTGAACTGCCACTGCGCCTCCGGCGGAAAAAAGTTGCGGTAGCTGGCGCGCGCGTGGCTTTGCGGTGTGGCGCAGGAGCCGCCGCGCAGCACGAACTGGCTGCACATGAATTTGCCGTTGTATTCGCCGACCAGTCCTTCCCACGGCTTGTAGCCGGGATAGGGGTTGTAGTTCGACTGTGTCCACTCCCAGACATCGCCAAACATCTGGGCCGGGTGGCCCGCGCCGCGCTGCTGCAGCGGGATCGGGTGGTAGGCGCCGCCTTCGACAAAGTTGCCTTCGGCCCGCTGGCCGGGTGGAGCCGACACACTGCGCGCGGCGAGTTCCCATTCAAACTCCGTCGGAAGGCGCGCACCGGCCCAGCGTGCATAGGCGTCGGCCTCGAAATAACTGAGGTGGCAGACGGGCGTGTGCGGGTCCACCTGCACCAGGCCCTGCAGCGTGAAGTTGCGATACGGACCGTTCTGCGTATCAGGCGTCTGCCAATACAGCGGCATCGTCGCCTCGCGGCCCTGCACCCAGTCCCAGCCCATGGCCAGCCATAGCTCGGGCCGCCGGTAACCGTCGTCCGCCATGAAGGCCATCATTTCGCCGTTGGTGACCAGCCGGTGGCCGATGTCAAACGGCGCCACATACACCTTGTGGCGCGGCGTCTCGTTGTCAAAGGCAAAGGCGCCGTCCATGGCGGGGTCGAAGCCATGCTCCCGCAGTCCGCCCTCAAAGCCCAGCCAGTGCAGCGGCTGCGGGCTGATGCCGGCCAGCGGCCAGTGCCTGGCATAGGCCGGATGCGCCGGGTTGAAGGACAGGGCGTGTTTGATGTCGGTCAGCAGCAGTTCCTGGTGTTGCTGCTCATGGTGCAGGCCCAGTGTCAGCAGTTGCACCAGTTCGTTTTCGGCAGGACCTGCCGGGGTCTGCCGGAGGATGGCCTGCACGCGCTCGTCCACCGCGGCCCGGTAGGCCAGCACCTGCTGCAGGGGCGGCCGGCTGATCAGGCCGCGTTGCGGCCGCGGGTACTTGTCGCCAACGCCGTTGTAATAGCTGTTGAACAGCACCCTGAAGCTGGCATCGAAAGGCCGGAAATTCTTTTCGAAACGCTCGAGGACAAAGGTCTCAAAGAACCAGGTCAGGTGGGCCAGATGCCATTTGGCGGGGCTGGCGTCGGGCATGGACTGCACCTGGCAATCCTCGGCGCTCAGGGGCTGGACGAGTCGTTCGGTCTGGCTGCGGACCTGTTCAAAGCGCAGCGACAGCCCGGAGATCCCTGCGGCGGTGCGTCGGGCGGCGGTGGGTGTGGGCATGGCAGTTCAGTGCGTGGTGGATGGACGCTTGACCGGCCTGGAAAAGTGCCAGAGTGCCCGGGAAAGCCGGTTCAGCTTCCCACACCTTCGGCGACCGCCTTGTCAGACGATGCCCCGACATTGACGCGGGGCTGGAGGGCCGGGTCCAGCGAGCGCCGCGCATCAAAGACAAAACAGGCGCCGTCAAAATGCGCGTGGCCGTTTTCTTCAAAGTATTTCAGGATGCCGCCGTCGAGCTGGAAGACATGCTTGACACCCGCCTCGCGCATGAAGATGGCGGCTTTTTCGCAGCGTATGCCGCCGGTGCAGAAACTGACCACGGTTTTGCCCTCGAGTTCGGCGCGGTGCGCCAGCAGGGCTTGCGGGAATTCGGTGAACTTGTCGATGCGCCAGTCGATCGCACCCCGGAAGGTGCCGACGTCGACCTCGAAGGCATTGCGGGTGTCCAGGGTCACGACAGGACGGCCGTCGTCGTCGTGGCCGGCATCCAGCCAGCGTTTGAGCGTCGCGGCATCCACCGCCGGGGCGCGGCCGCCCACAGGCTGGATGGCAGGGTGGTTCATGCGGATGATTTCGGGCTTGATCCGGACCAGCAGCTTGCGAAAAGGCTGGGCATGGGACCAGCTTTCCTTGACCTCCAGGTCATGGAAACGGGCATCGCGCCGCAACCATGCCAAAAAATCATGAATGTCGGCGCGCGGCGCGGCCAGGAACAGGTTGATGCCTTCGTCGGCCAGCAGCACCGTGCCTTTGATGGCGCGGCTCTGCAGGGCTTCCCGCACGCCGGCCTGCAGCCCCGCCAGGCCTTCGAGGGCCACAAACTTGTAGGCGGCAATGTTCAGGATCTGCATGATGCAGGTCATTTTAGGAGGATGCGTTCAAGCCTTCAATTCAAAGCTGGGGCCGCGGAACCGGCCTTGGCCTGTCCTGAGCCTGTCGAAGGGCCGGGCCGCAGGCGCAGCGGCCCCCTCGGGGGGAAGGGAGTTACACGCAGTGAACGACCGTGGGGGCAACATCTGCCGCCTAAAATGAAGCCATGTTTGTCCATTTACGTATCCACACCGAGTTTTCAGTCGTCGATGGCACCAACCGCATCGACGAAATCGTGGCCGCCGCAGCGGCCGACCGCCAGCCCGCGCTGGCCATCACCGATCTGGGCAACCTGTTCGGCACGGTCAAGTTCTACAAGGAAACGCGCGGTGCCGGGGTCAAGCCGCTGATCGGTGCGGACGTGTGGGTGCAGGTGCCGGGCAAGGACGCCGGTGCGGCGCCGGCGCGGCTGCTGCTGCTGGTGCAAAACCGCCAGGGATACCTCAATCTGTCGGAGCTGCTGACACGGGCCTGGACCCGGGGCGTGGTGCGCGACCAGGCCATCATCAGCCTGGACTGGCTGCAGGAGCTCGGCGAGGGCCTGATTGCCCTGTCCGGGGCGCAGGGTGGCGCGGTGGGGCAGGCGCTGGTACAGGGCGACGGCCCGCGCGCGCTCGAATGTGCGCTGCATTTTGCGGGCCTGTTTCCGCACCGTTTTTACCTGGAGCTGCAGCGCGCGCAACGCGCCGACGACGAGCAGCATGTGGCGGCGGCGGTGCAACTGGCCGCCCGGCTCAAGCTGCCGGTGGTGGCGACCCATCCGGTGCAATTTCTCGGTTACGAGGATTACGAGGCCCATGAGGCGCGTGTCTGTATTGCCGAGGGCGAGATCCTCGGCAATGCGCGGCGCGTGCGCAAGTTCACGCGCGAGCAGTATTTCAAGTCTTCGGCGCAGATGGCCGAGCTGTTTGCCGACCTGCCTTCGGCGCTGGCCAACACGCTGGAAATCGCCAAACGCTGCAATCTCAAGCTCGACCTCGGCAAGCCCATGCTGCCCGAGTACCCGACGCCCGAGGTCGACGGCGTGCGCATGTCGCCCGACGAGTATTTCCGTTATGCCTCGTTCCAAGGGCTGGAAGAACGGCTCGCGCATCTGTATCCGATTGAGGCGGTGCGCAAGGACAAGCGGCCGCAATACGTGGAGCGGCTGGAGTTCGAGATCAACACCATCCTGAAGATGGGTTTCCCGGGCTACTTCCTGATCGTGGGCGATTTCATCAACTGGGCCAAGAACAACGGCTGCCCGGTCGGGCCGGGGCGGGGCTCCGGCGCCGGTTCGCTGGTGGCGTATTCGCTGAAGATCACCGACCTCGATCCGCTGCAATACAACCTGCTGTTCGAGCGTTTCCTGAACCCCGAGCGGGTGTCCATGCCCGACTTCGACATCGACTTCTGCCAGACCAACCGCGACCGCGTGATCGACTACGTGAAAGACAAGTACGGCCACGCGGCGGTCAGCCAGATCGTGACCTTCGGCACCATGGCGGCGCGCGCCGCGATTCGCGACGTTGGCCGGGTGCTTGATTTTTCCTACGGTTTTTGCGATGGCATTTCCAAACTGATCCCGAACAAGCCGGGCCAGGCCGTCACTCTGCAACTGGTGCCGGCCGATCGCAAGAAAAACGACAAGATGGTCTACGCGCTGGAGGCCGAACCGGTGCTGGCCGAACGCGAGGCCAAGGAAGAAGACGTTCGCACCCTGCTCGAACTCGCGCGCAAGCTCGAAGGCCTGACGCGCAACGTCGGCATGCATGCCGGCGGCGTGCTGATTGCGCCGGGCAAGCTCACCGATTTCTGCCCGCTGTACCTGCAGCCCGGCAGCACCTCGGCCGTGAGCCAGTTCGACAAGAACGACGTCGAGGCCATCGGCCTGGTCAAGTTCGACTTCCTGGGCCTGGCGACCTTGACCATCCTGGAGCTGGCGCGCGAGTTCATTGTCCAGCGGCACCCGGCGCAAAAGGACTTCAAGTTCGAGAACCTGCCGCTGGACGACCAGCGCGTTTACGCGCTGTTTGCCGAGGGCAAGACCGAGGCGGTGTTCCAGTTTGAAAGTATCGGCATGCAGCGCATGCTCAAGGACGCGCGCCCGAACCGGCTGGAAGACCTGATTGCGATGAACGCGCTGTACCGGCCGGGTCCGATGGACCTGATCCCGACCTACATCGCGCGCAAGCAGGGCAAGGAAACACCCGAGTACCCGGACCCGCGCGTCAAGCCCATCCTGGAAGAGACCTACGGCATCATGGTCTACCAGGAGCAGGTGATGCAGACCGCGCAGATCCTGGGCGGTTATTCGCTGGGTGGCGCCGACATGCTGCGCCGCGCGATGGGCAAGAAGGACGAAAAGGAGATGGCCGCGCAGCGGGAAATTTTCCGCAAGGGTGCCGGCATCAACGGCCTGTCCCAGGAAAAGGCCGACGAGGTGTTCGACCTGATGGAGAAGTTCGCGGGCTACGGCTTCAACAAGTCGCACTCGGCCGCCTACGCCTTGCTGGCCTACCACACCGCCTGGCTCAAGCGCCATTACACCGCCGAATTCTTCTGCGCCAACATGACGGTGGAGATGGGCGACACCGACAAGCTGAGGATTCTTTTCGGCGACGCGCAGAAGATGGGCATCAGCTTCGAATCTCCTGACGTCAACCGCGGCCACTACCGCTTCGAGCCGATCACGGACAAGAGCATCCGTTACGGCCTGGGGGCCGTCAAGGGTACCGGCCAGCAGGCCATTGCCGCCATCGTGGCGGCGCGCGAGGCCGGTGGGCCCTTCACCTCGCTGTACGACTTCTGCCTGCGTGTCGACAAGTCCAAGATGAACAAACGCACGGTCGAAGCCCTGATCAAGGCCGGCGCCTTCGACAACCTGCAACTGAACCGCGCGTCGCTGCTGGCCTCGGTGGACCGGGCCTTCGAATTTGCCGCCCAGGCCGAGGCCAACGTCAACCAGGGCGGCCTGTTCGACATGGACTCGCATGCGGCCAGCACGCAGGAGCCGCCGCTGGTGGAGGCTGTGCCCTTCGGCGTGAAAGCGCGGCTGGTGCAGGAAAAAACCGCCATCGGTTTTTATCTCTCGGGGCATTTGTTCGACGAGGTCGAGTCCGAGGTGCGGCAGTTCGTCAAACGCAAGATCGACGACCTGATCGACTCGCGCGACCAGACGCTGCTGGCGGCCATCGTCAGCGACCTGCGTGTGATCAACGGCAACCGCGGCAAGCTGATTATCTTCAAGCTCGACGACAAGACCGATACGCTGGAAGCCTCGGTGGACGAAGCCACCTTCAACGCCAACCGCAACCTGCTGAAAGACGACGAACTGGTGATCGTGCAGGGCACCTTGCAGCCGGCGTCGGAGCGCTTCGGGCGCCGCTTCAAGGTGACGCAGGTCTGGAGCCTGGAGTCGGCGCGCTGCCGCTTCGGCAAGTACCTGCGCGTGGCGGTCAATGGCACGGCACCGGACGTGCAGCGCATCGTGCGGGACTTTCCACCGCGCAAGGAAATGTCGGAGCAGGGCGAGGTCAGCCGCGGCCTGCCGGTGCGGCTGAGCCTCAAGCGCGGCAGCGTGGCGGCCGAACTGCAGCTCGGTGAAGCCGCGAAATTTTTCCCGACCGACGCGGCACTGGCCAGCTGGATGGCCCAGGCCGACCAGGGGCTGGCGCAGATTGTTTATGAGTAAATAAGGGTTCCAGCCCTTATTCCGGTTGCGCCGACAGCTATCTTATTGATAGCTAACTCGAGGTGAGCAGCGCTCAGTCCTTGGGCCGGAATTCCAGAATCATCGGCGTCGGCACCCGGCCATCCACGTCGCGCGGCATGGTTTCGGTACGGATGATGGCCTTGATCACCGCGTCGTCCCAGGCTTTGTTGCCGCTGGACTTGATCAGGCGCTGGCTGATGATGCTGCCGTCCAGCGCGGTGCGCACCTCGACCTCGGCCGTCGGGTTGCCGGAGATGTCCTCCGTGAAGACGATGTTGGGTTTGACCTTGGCGCGCACCTTGCCGCCGTAGCTGGCTGACGGGCCGCTGGCTTTTTGCGCCGACCCCTTGGCGTCGGCGCTGCCCGTGGCACCGGCCAGGCCCATGGCCCGCTTGATGTTGTCCTGGCGCTGCTTTTCCGCTGCCGCATCGGCCATTTTTTTCTTCTCGGCCTCTTTCGCGTCCTGCTTCTTGTTGTCGGCTTTTTTTGCTTCGAGTTTCTTCGCTTCCTCGGCCTTGCGTTTGGCCAGGTCTTCCTTGAGCTTCTGCTCTTTTTCTTTTTTTGCCTGAAGCTCTTTCAGCCGGTCCTGCTCGGCTTTGGCCTTGGCCAGCTCGGCTTCCTTCTTCTTGAGTTCGAGCTTGCGTTTTTTCTCGCGCTCCAGCGCGATGTCCACGTCCGGTGCAGGGGGCGGCGGCGGCGCCTTGACCACGGGCTCCGGTGGGGGAGGAG
>NZ_NBZV01000064.1 GCF_002379095.1 Polaromonas sp. AER18D-145 | reverse complement strand
GGAGGCGGGAGGCTTTCCCGGACCGTGGCCGGGCTTCTGGATGCCATGCGGGTCATTCGAGCGCCATGCCCCCGTTCGGCCTGAGCCTGGCCAAGCCGGTTTGCCCAGGCAACCCTTCGATCCTTCGTCATGCTCAGGACAGGACAGGCCAGGCTCCGGGTGAACGGTTCAAGCGAACCGTATGGCGTCTAGACCGCCACGGTGTAGTTCAGCGTCATGCGCCCGCCGTCGACCACCACGACCTCGCCGGTGATGTAACTCGCCGCATCGCTGGCCAGGTAGGCCACGGTGTCGGCGATCTCTGAGGGTTGGCCCAGGCGTTTCATGGGCGTGCGGCTCATGATCCTGGCTGTGGCCTCCGGACTGGTCAGCACCGCTTTGGCCGCCAGCTCGGTGGCAATGGTGCCGGGCGCGACCGCGTTCACGCGTATGCCCTTGTCGGCCAGTGCCAGCGCCATCACGCGGGTGAGCTGGTTGATCCCGCCCTTGCTGACGTTGTAGCTGGCAATGGTCGGAATGGTCAGCACGGCGTTGACGGAACTCATGTTGATGATGCTGCCCTTGCCTGCGCCGGCCATCACGCGCGCCACGGCCTGGCCCACCAGAAACGAGCCCTTGAGGTTGATGCGCAGCACCGCGTCGAAATCGGCCTCGGTGACCTCCAGAAAATCAGCGGCCCTGAAAATGCCGGCGTTGTTGACCAGCACGTCGATGCGGCCGTGCGCGGCCATGGTTTGCGCCACCAGCGCATCGACCTGGGTCTTGTCGCCGACGTCGCAGTGCACGTACAGGCCGCCGAGTTCGCTGGCCAGGGCCGCGCCGCGGCTGTCGTCAATGTCGGCAATGACAACCTGGGCGCCTTCGCGCACAAAGCGCCGGATGCAGGCCTCGCCGATGCCTTGGGCGCCGCCCGTGACCAGGCAGACGCGGCCCGACAGTCCGAATGAAATGCCTGCGGAAGATGTGGGTGAAAGTGTGCTCATGCCGGGATGTTACCAGCGCAGGCAGCTATGAATTTTGTAGCATTTTCAGCAACTTCCGCGGCCGCCATGCCGGGCTTGTAGAGCGCCGATCCGATGCCGAAGCCGCTGGCACCCGCCGCGAAATAAGGCCCCATGTTGTCCGGCGTGATGCCGCCCACCGGCAGCACCCTGGTTGCGGCCGGCAACACGGCGCGCAGCGCTTTCAGCACGGCGGGCGTGATCATTTCCGCCGGGAAAATTTTCAGGCCGGTGGCGCCACATTCAAGCGCGGCAAAGGCCTCGCTGGCCGTCATCACGCCGGGCAGGCAGACCAGACCCAGCCGCACGGCTTCGCGCACGACGGCCGGGTTGAAGTTGGGCGAGACGATGAGCTGGCCGCCCGCGGCCTGCACATTACGAACATCCTCCACGCTCAGCACCGTACCGGCGCCGACCAGGGCCTGGGGACAGGCGGCGGCCAGGGCCGCAATGCTGTCGAGCGGTTGCGGTGAATTGAGCGGGACTTCGATCAGCGTCCAGCCGGTGGACAGCAGCGCCTGGCCCACCGGGACGGCCTCGGCGGGGCGCAGGCCGCGCAGGATGGCGACCAGCGGCAGGGTCTGCAGGGCAGCGGCAAATTTCGGGGAGGCGTTCATGGGTTCATGCAGGAGGGGGGTGTAGGCAGGGTATCGGCAATGGCACGCAGGCCGCGCCAGGTGGCGCTGGCGCCCACGCGCCGGACCGTCACGCCCAGCTGCGCCAGCGCCTGTTCATAACGCGTGGTCAGCGCCTCTGCGCCCATGAGCACCACCGCATCGCCGCGCTGCAGGTTCTGGCCTTTGAGTTCTTCGCCGATGACCAACCCCGATAGGTAGCTGGGCAGGGCTTCAGGCGCCATGCGCTGGAATAGCGACAGGGTGCGCGTGCTGAAGGCCGTGTGCAGCAGGCCGGGGCCGGCCAGCGCGCAGGCCACGCCCTGCCCGAAGGCGGCCATGTCTGCTGGTGGCTCCTCCGCAGGCAGTGTGCGCGCCAGAATCGAGTGCTGGCGCAGCAGGGCGTAAAACTCGCCGGTCATCCAGGTCGAAAAATCAGTGATGCGTCCGCCGGCGACCGTGACCCATTTGCTGTGGGTTCCTGGCAGCACCAGGCGCGCATCGGCGAGGCCCAGCAGCAGCAGGGCACCGACGATCTGCGTTTCCTCGCCGCGCATGACATCGGGGACGCCGTCGGTGCTGATGCTGAGGCCGGGCACGATGGCGATGCGGCCGGGCTCCAGCCATTCAAGCCTCGCGGCGATGTCGCTGAAACCGGCCGGACAGGCGCAGTAGGGCGCTTCGCGCCAGCCCTGCTGGCTGCCGGCCATGCCCGAGATCAGGCACAGCGTGCCGGCCGTCATCCAGTCGCCAAACGCATTTTCAAAAACCGCCGGAAATTCGCCTGCCGCCACGCTGAGGATGCCGCGCGCCAGGGCGCGTTCTGCCAGCACCTGGCCATCGGGCGCGACCAGCGCCCCGCGCAGCGACGAGGTGCCCCAGTCCACCGCCAGCAAACGGCGGCCGTTCATGTGGGCTGGGTGCAGGGAGGGGCGTCAGGCCTGCCGGTGCGCATGGGTCAGGACATGCCCTGCAGGGCACCGGCCGGGTAGGCGGGGCTGCGGCAATCCTCGATGTACTGTTCAATGATGGCCTTGAAGGACGCGTCGGGCTTCAGGCCGAGGGCATGCGCCCGACCGGCGCTGGCACCGCGCGCCCAGTTGGCCACGATGCCGGCGATGCGTTCGTCGCGCTCGAAGCGCACCCGCCGGCGTACCTCGGGGCCGGCGACCTCTTCCAGGGCCTGCAGCATCTCGCCCACGCTGACATTGAGGCCCGGCAGATTGAGCGCCAGCCGCCCGCCCATGGCTTGCTGGCTGGCTTCGAACACGGTGATCAGGCCATGCACCGTGTTCGACGGCGAGGACACGGGGTGTGTGACGTTGGCATCCACCGGGCAGGTGGTTTCCTCGCCGGCCAGGGGCTCGCGGATGATGCCGCTGAAAAACGAGGACGCCGCGCCGTTGGGTTTGCCCGGTCGCACGGTGACCGTCATCAGGCGCGCCGAGCGGCCATCGACAAAACCCTTGCGGCTGTAGTCGGCAATCAGGTGTTCACACACCAGCTTGTGCATGCCGTAGGAGGTCTGCGGCGACGGCAGCGTATGGTCGCTCACGAGGTCGGGCAGCGGGTTGGAGGCATCCGGGCCGAAGACTGCCACCGAACTGGCGAACACCAGGCGCGGGGCATTGCCGGCCTTTCGCAGGCCGTCGAGCAGAAGGCGGATGCTGTCGAGGTTGGAACGCAGGCCCAGGTCAAAGTCCAGCTCGCACTCGCCCGACACGGCCGAGGCCAGGTGGAACACGGCGTCGAAGCCGCTGGCAAACAGTTCCGACTGGTTGAGCAGTGGGCCTGTGTGCACCCGCACCCGCTTGTCGGCCGCCAGATCGGCGGGCGGTGCAAACATGTCGGCAATGTGCAGCTCGTCAACGGTCTGGCCGTCGAGCCGGTCTTTCTTGAGAATTGCGCGGGCCAGTCTGGCGCCGACAAAACCGGCGCCCCCTGTGATGAGTAATTTCATGTCAAGCCTTGTGAATCAGTGGTTGTCGCGCGGCACGAAGGAGCCGCGTTTGCCGACCAGGAAGTCCAGGTCCACGCCCTCGTCGGCCTGCAGCACATGGTCGACATACAGCTTCCAGTAACCCGAGGACAGCGGCGGCGGCGGCGCGGTCCATCCGGCCAGGCGGCGCGCCAGCTCCTCATCGCTGATGTGCAGATGCAGCTTGCGCTGCGGCACGTTGAGCTCGATCATGTCGCCGTTCTGCACAATCGCCAGCGGGCCGCCGGCGGCCGCTTCGGGCGCGGTGTGCAGCACCACGGTGCCGTAGGCGGTGCCGCTCATGCGGGCGTCGCTGATGCGCACCATGTCGGTGATGCCCTTGCGCAGCACCTTGGGCGGCAGCGGCATGTTGCCGACCTCGGCCATGCCGGGGTAACCTTTGGGGCCGCAGTTTTTCAGCACCATGACACAGGTCTCGTCGATGTCGAGGTCTTCGTCGTCGATGCGTGCATGGAAATCCTCGATGTTCTCAAACACCACCGCGCGGCCGGTGTGCACCATCAGCGCCGGCGTGGCAGCACTCGGCTTGATGACGGCGCCGCGCGGCGACAGGTTGCCGCGCAGCACGGCAATGCCGGCCTTGTCCTTGAACGGCGTGGCCAGCGGCATGATCACTTCGGTGTTGTAGTTTTGCGCGTCGGCGATGTTGGCACCTATGGTTTGCCCGTTGGCGGTGATGGCGCCCAGGTGCAGGTGCTGCGCGATTTCCTTCATCACCACCGGCAGGCCGCCGGCGTAACAGAAGTCTTCCATCAGGAACTTGCCGGAAGGCTGCAGGTTGACCAGGCAGGGCAACTCACTCGCCAGGCGGTCGAAGTCGTCCACCGTGAGTTTCACGCCGATGCGGCCAGCCATGGCAATCAGGTGGATCACCGCGTTGGTGGAGCCGCCAATCGCGGCCAGGGTCTTGATGGCGTTTTCGAAGGCCTCGCGTGTCAGGATTTTCGAGAGTGTCAGGTCCTCATGCACCATCTCGACCGCGCGGCGCCCGGCCATGCGCGCCAGCACATTGCGCCGGCCATCGACGGCCGGGTAGGCCGCGTTGCCCGGCAGGCCGATGCCCAGCGCCTCGACCATGCTGGCCATGGTGCTGGCCGTGCCCATGGTCATGCAGTGGCCGTGGCTGCGGTGCATGCAGCTTTCAGCTTCAAAAAAGTCGGCGAGCTTGAGTGTGCCCGCGCGCACCTGCTCGCTCATGCTCCAGACACCGGTGCCCGAGCCTAGCTCCTGGCCGCGCCATTTGCCGCTGAGCATGGGGCCGCCGCTGACGCCCACGGTCGGCAGGTCCACGCTGGCCGCACCCATGACCAGCGAAGGCGTGGTCTTGTCGCAGCCCATCAAGAGCACCACGCCGTCGATCGGGTTGCCGCGAATGCTTTCCTCCACGTCCATGCTGGCGAGGTTGCGGTACAGCATGGCGGTCGGTCGCAGCAGGGTTTCGCCCAATGACATGACGGGGAACTCTAGCGGGAAGCCGCCGGCCTCGTACACGCCGATCTTCACCTGCTCGGCAAGCGTGCGGAAGTGGCTGTTGCAGGGCGTCAGTTCGCTGAAGGTGTTGCAGATGCCGATGACGGGCCGGCCGTCGAACTGGTCATGCGGCACACCCTTGCCCTTGACCCAGCTGCGGTAGGCGAAACCGTCGCGGTCCTGGCGGCCAAACCATTGCTGGCTGCGCAGCTCTTCGGGTTTCTTCCGGGGGGTCTTGGGGTCGGTCATAGGGAAAATCCTTAATTGATAAACGTATTATCGTCATACCATTGCGCCGCGAATCCTAGTAATAACCATTAAACAGGCGGCAATGATCAAAAACGTTCACGGCAATACGGTTGACCACCTTGGCGAAGCCATTGTTGCGGGCCGGTATGCCGTGGGCGCGTCGATTCCGCCCGAGCCGGTGTTGTGCCAGGAACTCGGTGTCAGCCGCACGGTGGT
Organism: Polaromonas sp. AER18D-145; assembly: GCF_002379095.1. Taxonomy (GTDB): domain Bacteria; phylum Pseudomonadota; class Gammaproteobacteria; order Burkholderiales; family Burkholderiaceae_C; genus Polaromonas. The sequence goes on along the minus strand of NZ_NBZV01000064.1, from coordinate 13,856 downwards.
GCGCGAGGCGGTCAAATCGCTGATCGCCAAGGGCCTGATGACCACCGGGCCCAAGGTGGGCACCCGCGTGTTGTCGGAGGACCACTGGAACTGGTTCGACCCCGACGTCATCATCTGGCAGTCCAAGGCGGGTCTGACCCCTGAATTTTTGCGCGACCTGCAGGACCTGCGCCGCGTGGTGGAGCCCGCCGCGATGCGTCTGGCGGCGGAGCGCGCCACGGCGCAGGACATTGCCGAGGTCGAGGCCGCTTATGCCGGCATGAAACATGCGGTCGAGGAGGGTGGCGACTATGTCACGCACGACCTGCGTTTCCACCAGGGCCTGCTGCGCGCCAGCCGCAACCGCATGCTGGTGCAGATGAGCAAGGTGCTGGGGGCGCTGCTGCGCACCAGCTTTGAAATTTCCACACGTCGCAAGGACGGCCCGAGCCAATCCCTGCCGCTGCACCGTGCCGTGCTGGACGCGGTGATCGCCCACCAGCCCGACGAGGCCGAACGTGCGATCCGCGTGCTGATCGACGGCGCCAAAGAAGACATCGAAGAGGTGCTGGCTTCGCGCCGCCGCCTGCCCGTCCTGAGCAGCCCTGCACGGCAGCTCAAGGCGGCCTGAGCCATCCCACCAGACAACAGGCGAAAGATGAATTTTCAAAAAACGATGGATGCGGCGATTCACTGGTTCTTCAAGTTCCTGGAGCTGCTGGTGGTTGTCTGCATGGTGGCCATGGTCATCATGGTGTTCGGCAACGTGGTGCTGCGTTACGCCTTCAATTCCGGCATCTCCGTTTCCGACGAGATGTCGAGGTACTTCTTTATCTGGCTGACCTATATCGGCGCGATGCTGGCCATGCACGAAGGCGGGCACCTGGGGGTGGACACCCTGATCAAGCACCTGCCGGTGCTGGGCAAAAAAGTCTGCCTCTTCCTGAGCGAGGCACTGATGCTGTTCTGCAATGTGCTCTTTTTCATGGGCACTTTCGAGATGCATGAACTGCAGGTCACCAATGTTTCGCCGGTGGTCGGCATCTCCATGATCTGGATCTACGGCATCGGCTACGTCGTCAGTGTGGTGATGGCCATCATCAATCTCAACGTGCTGTTCCGGCTGGTGACAGGGCGCATCAGCGAGGAAGAGCTGGTGCAGGTGATCGAAACCGAAGGCCTGGCCGACGTCGAAAAACAAATCCAGGGAAGCAAGGCATGACCGTCAGCGTTTTTATCCTCAGCCTGCTGGCCGCCATGGCCATCGGCATGCCGATCGCCTATGCACTGCTGGTCTGCGGCGTCACGCTGATGGCTTTCCTGGCCGCCACCAGCGGCCTCGTCACTTTCGACAGCCAGATCCTGGCCCAGCGTTTTGTCGACGGTGCCGACAACTTTCCGCTGCTGGCCGTGCCCTTCTTTTTGCTGGCGGGCGAGTTCATGAATGCCGGCGGCATCAGCCGCCGCATTGTCAACCTGGCGATGGCCTGGGTCGGACATTTTCGCGGCGGCCTCGGTTACGTCACGGTGATTGCTGCGGTGATCATGGCTTCCCTGTCGGGTTCGGCGATTGCCGACACCGCCGCGCTGGCCGCGCTGCTGATTCCCATGATGCGGGCTGCCGGTTACAACGTGGGCCGGGCCTCGGGGCTGGTGGCGTCGGGCGGCATCATTGCGCCGGTGATTCCGCCTTCCATCGGCCTGATCATTTTCGGTGTGGCCGGCAACGTTTCCATCACCAAGCTGTTTCTGGCTGGCATCGTGCCTGGCATCCTGATGGGCGTGGCGATCGGGCTCACCTGGTGGTGGGTGGCCAGGAAGGAAAACGTTCCCGCAGCGCCCAAATTGCCCATGCCGGAGCGCCTGCGCATCACGGCCCAGGGTGGCTTCGCACTGACCCTGCCCATCGTCATCATCGGCGGCATGAAGTTCGGTATTTTTACGCCGACGGAGGCCGCCGTGGTCGCCGCCGTCTACAGCTTTGTCGTCGGCATGTTCATTTACCGCGAGCTCAAGTGGTCCGAGTTGTACGGGCTGATCCTGGCGGCCGGCAAAACCACCGCGGTGGTGATGTTTCTGGTGGCTGCGGCCATGGTCAGCGCCTGGCTGATCACGGTCGCCAACATCCCCACGGAGGTCGCCAACCTGATGGCACCTTTCATGGGCAACAAGATGCTGCTGATGTTCATCATGATGATCCTGATCGTGATTGTCGGCACCGCGCTGGACTTCACGCCGACCGTGCTGATCCTCACGCCGGTGCTCATGCCCCTGGTGCTCAAGGCCGGCATCGACCCGGTGTATTTCGGCATCATGTTCATCATGAACAATGCCATCGGCCTGATCACGCCGCCGGTGGGCACCGTGCTCAATGTGGTCTGTGGCGTCGCCAAGATCAGCATGGACGAGGCCTTCAAGGGCGTGCTGCCTTTCCTCATGGCGCAACTGGCCGTGCTTTTTCTGCTGGTGCTTTTTCCCTCCATCGTCACCGAACCGCTCAAATGGTGGATGCGATGAGGGGCTCCCCGTAGTTTTTCCCAACCCTGTCGATTTTATAAAAGGAGACAACCATGTTCAAACGTAGAACCCTGGCCCTGGCCGCAGCCGCTTTGCTGGTGGCCACTTCGAGCTTCGCGCAGTTTGCCGACCGCACGATCAAGTTCACCAACGGCGTCAACGAAGACCACCCGGTCGGCGTCGGCGTCAAGAAGATGCAGGAAGTGCTGGCCGCCAAGACCGGCGGCAAGATGAAGATCAATGCTTTCTGGGGCGGCGCCGCGGGCGGCGACCTGCCGGCCACGCAGGCGCTGCGCGCCGGCACCCAGGAAATGGTGTGCACCTCGAGCTCGCCGCTGGTGGGCATCGTCAAGGAGCTGGGCGCCTTCGATCTGCCCTTCCTGTTTGCCAATGAAAAGGAAGCCGATGCCGTGCTCGACGGCCCGGCCGGCGCGTACTTCAACAAAAAGCTGGAAGAAGCCGGCCTGATCAACCTGGCTTACTGGGAAAACGGTTTCCGCAACCTGACCAACAGCAAGCGGCCGGTCGCCCGGGCGGAAGATTTTGACGGCGTCAAGGTCCGTGTGATGCAGAACAACATTTTCATCGACACCTTCAAGACCCTGGGGACCAACGCCGTGCCCATGGCTTTTGGCGAGGTGTTCACCGCGCTGGAAACCAAGACCATCGACGGCCAGGAAAACCCCTTCGTGACCATTGAAACGTCCAAGTTCAATGAAGTGCAGAAGTACCTGAGCGTCACGCGCCACGCCTACACGCCCTTCCTGGTGCTGTACAGCAAGAAGCTGTGGGACCAGCTGAACCCCCAGGAGCAGGCGGTGCTGCGTGAGGCGGCGATGGAGGGCCAGAAGGTCCAGCGCGCTGCCAACCGTGCGCTCAATGAAAAGTCCCTGACCAGCCTGAAGGCCAAAGGGATGCAGGTCAACGAAGTGAGTGCAGCCGAGCAGAAACGCATGTTCGACAAGGTCAAGCCTGTCTATGACAAAAACATTCCGACGATTGGCGCCGAGCCGGTCAAGATGGTGATGGACGCGCTGAAGAAGGCACGCGGCGGCTAAACGGCGCTGAGGCCGGATCGCCACAAGGCCGCAGGGGTTTGCTCTTGCGGCTTTTTTTTTACGGAGCATGCATTGAAGATCACCAAAGTCGAAACCCTGCGCCTGGGCGAGTTTCCCAACATCATCTGGGTCCGCATCCACACCGACGAAGGCCTGATCGGCCTCGGCGAAACCTTCATGGGGGCCGCGGCCGTGGAAGCCTACATCCACGAGTGGGCCGGCCCCAAGCTGCTGGGCAAGGACCCGCTGGCCATCGAGGCGCGCAACAAGGACATCACCGGTTACCTCGGCTGGCGCGGCTCCGGCGTGGAAACGCGCGGCAACTCGGCCATCGACATCGCGCTGTGGGACATTTTCGGCAAGGCGGCCAACATGCCGCTGTACACCGCGCTGGGCGGCAAGAGCCGCGACAGCATACGCATCTACAACACCTGCGCGGGCTACCAGTACGTGCGCAGCACCGTCAACCAGAATAGCGCCAACTGGGGCATCGGTGACGCGAAAAAAGCCCATGCCGGGCCGTATGAAGACCTGGAAGGCTTTTTGCATCGGGCCGACGAACTCGCCGAATCATTGTTGTCCGAAGGCGTGACGGCCATGAAGATCTGGCCCTTCGATCCGGCAGCCGAAAAAAGCGACGGGCAATACATCAGCAACGCGGACCTGGACCTCGCGCTGGAGCCGTTTCGCAAGATCCGCTCCGCGGTCGGCGAGCAGATGGACATCATGGTGGAGTTCCACAGCCTGTGGCGGCTGCCGATGGCGCAGAAAATTGCGCGCGCGCTCAAGCCCTTCAATACCTTCTGGCATGAAGACGCGATCCGCATGGATTCGCTGGACCTGCTCAAGCAATATTCAAAAGACTGCGAGGCGCTGATCTGCGCCAGCGAAACGCTGAGCTACAAATGGGGCTTCAAGGATTACCTGCAGACCGGCGTGGCCGGGGTCGCCATGCTGGACCTGAGCTGGTGTGGCGGGCTCACCGAGGCGCGCAAGATCGCGGCCATGGCCGATGCCTGGCAACTGCCGGTGGCGCCGCACGACTGCACCGGGCCGGTGGTCTGGGCGGCGTCCAGCCACCTGTCCCTGCATGCGCCCAATGCCCTGATCCAGGAAAGCGTGCGCGCCTTCTACACCGGCTGGTACAAGGAACTGGTGACCGAGTTGCCCACGGTGACCCAAGGCATGCTCAGCCTGAACGGCAAACCCGGGCTGGGGCTGGAGCTGCTGCCTGACCTGCACCAACGCGCCGACGCCACGGTGCGCTGGTCGGCCTAAGCGGGCAAGGCAGAACGTGACGCAGATGTGTTCCGATATTTTTGTTGTCATGGGGGTCAGCGGCTGTGGCAAAAGCACCGTGGGCGCCCAGCTGGCGGCCGCCCTGGGTCTGGAGTTTCTTGAGGGTGACAGCCTGCATCCCTCCAGCAACGTGGCGCGTATGGCCGCCGGGGTGGCGCTGAGCGACGCGGACCGCGAGGGCTGGTTGCAAACGCTGGCCGGGCGGCTGCAGCAGGCGCAGGCGGGCGGGCGGGGTTTGGTGCTGTCGTGCTCCGCGCTCAAGCGTGCCTACCGCGACATCCTGCGGCGCGGTGCGCCCGACGCCCGTTTTCTCCATCTGCAGGGCGACTACCCCTTGCTTGCGGCGCGCATGGCCGCGCGAACCGGCCATTACATGCCGCTGTCGCTGCTGGCCAGCCAGCTCAGCACGCTGGAAGCGCCCGGCCCGGAGGAAAATGCACAAAGCTTCGATCTGGCCAGCCGGCCCGAAGACATCGTGGCCGCCGTGCTGGCTTGGCGGCGAACCCCCGGTGCCTGAACACCCCTTATTCACTTTTCACGGATGTGCCATGACTGTTTTCACCAAGACCACGCTCTACACCGGCCCCGATGGCCGCGCCGGATTCCGCGAAGAGCCGCTGGCGCTGACCGAAGGGTCGCCACAAGCGCTGTTGTCGCCCTTGCTGCCGTCTGCCGGCTACCAGCTGCGCCACAGCCCGGTGGGGTTTCGCAGCCAGTTTCATTGCACGGTGACACCGCAATGGGTGGTCATTCTCGGCGGCCGGATGGAAATTGGCCTGCAGGATGGAACATCACGCGTGTTCAAGCCCGGGGACCATTTTTATTCGGCCGATCTGCTCCCGCCGGGCGCTTCGTTTGATGCGGCCATCCACGGCCACTGGAGCCGCCAGGTCGGGCCGGACCCGCTGGTGACGCTGTTCGTTCAGGGCTGAACGCCGCACGGGCAACTCCCCATTGCTATCAAATAAGTAGCTTAGTGCGTCCGTCTGTCAAGGGCTGGAGGCCAAAAAGGCCGTGAATTGTCAGGCGGGTTGCAGCTCACCCGAGAGCAACACGCGGTGTCCCGGCTGGTCGGCCTTGACGGCGTTCACCAGCGCCGCGGCGACGTCGGCCGCTGCAACCACGCGGTAGTTGCGCGGGGTCAGCGGCTTGAACAGGCGCATGGCAACCAGGGCGAGCTGTTCGCCGGGGCGGGTGGCTTGCGCCAGGGCTTTGCGGTCGCCCGCCAGAACCGAAGGGCGTGCGAACACCACGCTGTCGTAGCCGAGCTGGCTGACAGCGTCTTCCATCTCGCCTTTGACGCGGTTGTAAAAAACAGGGGACTTTGCATCGGCGCCCATGGCGCTGACGATGCCCAGGCGGGTCGCGCCTGCGGCACGCGCCGATCTGGCCAGGGCCACGACAGCGTCGAAATCGACCGCCCGGAATGCCTGCTGGCTGCCCGCCACCTTGAGGGTGGTGCCCAGCGCGATGAACACATCGTCCACCGGCGGGGCTGAAAACTCACTCAGCGAATCGGTCACATGTACCACCAGTGAGGGGTGCACAGGATCAGGCCTGCGGCGGCTCACGCAGTGGACCGCCGAATAGCTGTTACCGGCCAGTAAACGAGCCAGAATTTCCCGACCGACCAGACCCGTTGCTCCGGCCACCAGGGCCACCCGAGCGTCCGCCGCCACCGCCGGCTGGCCGTCCGCCGCCGCGGTAGTTGCCGCGGTTGCCGCCGGTGGGCTGGCCGGAGGAAGGGAAGCCTGAGGAAACATGGCTGCTGGGTTGGGCGTCACCACGTTCTTCGGGCTCGCGCTGCCGTGGGGGTTGTGCATTGGAGTTCCTCGCTTGCTGCTGCGCAGGCTGGCCGCCTTGGGCGTAGCCGGAATTCTGGCGCGGCTGGCCGCCCTGGGGCTGGCTGCGGCCGCCACCATTGCCGCCACCGCCGCTGCGGCCGCGTCCACCACCATTGCCACCACCGTTGCCGCTGCCGCCATTGCCGGCGCCTCGGCCCGCCTGGGGCTTGTTCTCGCGGATGCGCGTCATCATTTCGCTGCGGGCGGCCTTGGCGGCTGCCTGCATCACGTCGCGGCTTGGCGGCTTGCCCAGGCCGCCCCAGATGGTCTGGCGGCCCATGGCCAGCGGCTCGGCTTTTTCGCCGGGCTCGGCTTCAAAACCGGGCACGATGACTTTTTCGATGTTCTGCTTGGTGAAACGCTCGATGTCCTGCATGAAGCCTTCCTCGTCCAGACAGACCAGGCTCACGGCCTCGCCGCTGTTGCCGGCGCGGCCGGTGCGGCCGATGCGGTGCACATAGTCTTCGCTGACATTGGGGATTTCATAGTTCACGACGTGTGGCAGCTCGTCGATGTCGATGCCGCGGGCGGCAATGTCGGTGGCCACCAGCGCGCGGATGCTGCCGCTCTTGAAGTCCTGCAGCGCCTGGGTGCGGGCGGTCTGGCTTTTGTTGCCATGCAGCGCCATCGCGGGGATGCCGTTTTTCGTCAGGTGTTCGGCCACATTGTTGGCGCCGAACTTGGTGCGCGTGAACACCAGCACCTGGCTCCAGTTGTGCTCGTTGATGATGTGTGTGAGCAGTGCTTTTTTCTTGCCGCGGCCGACCGGGTGGATCGTCTGCGTGATGCGCTGCACCGTGGTGTTGCGCGGCGTCACCTGGATGTGCAGCGGGTCGCGCAGCAGGCCGTTGGCCAGGTCGCGGATCTCGTCGCTGAAGGTGGCGGAAAACAGCAGCGTCTGCTTCTGCTTGGGCACCAGGGCCAGCACCTTCTTGATGTCGTGGATGAAGCCCATGTCCAGCATGCGGTCGGCTTCGTCGAGCACCAGGATCTGCACCTGGCTCAGGTCCAGCGTGCCCTGGCTGGCATGGTCCAGCAGGCGGCCGGGGGTGGCCACCAGGATGTCGACGCCGCGGCGCAGTTTTTCAATCTGCGCGCCCATGCCGACACCGCCGAACATCACCATGGAGGAGAGTTCGAGGTATTTGCCGTAAAGGCGAACGCTTTCCTCGACCTGGGCGGCGAGTTCGCGCGTTGGGGTCATGATCAGGGCGCGCACGGCGTTGACGCCGCGCTTGTTTTTCAGGGACGGCTCGGAGGACAGGCGCTGCAGCATGGGCAGCACGAAGGCCGCGGTTTTACCGGTGCCTGTCTGGGCGCCGCCGAGCAGGTCGCCGCCTGCCAGCACGGCAGGAATGGCCTGGGCCTGGATCGGGGTGGGAACGGTATAGCCCTGCTCAAGCACGGCTTTAAGAATGGCCGGAGCCAAGTTCAGATTTTCAAAAGTCATTGATGGTGCACGCGGAGGTGCCAAAGATCGGCCAGTCGGGGGCTGTTGAAGCCTCCGCCAGTGAAAGGCAGACGGGTAAAAAAGTCAGGCTGGGCACCCAAACTGTCACCGAAGGTGTGCCTAATTGCTGCAGGCAACTGGAGCCAGCAACCCGTGTATTGTCGCATGGAACGATAATCGGGGGGTTCACGCCAGAAACGCGCCTTGATTTGGGGCGCCAGCCCCCCACCTGGGGGAGTGTGATTTTCGCTTGCAGGGAGATCCGCAAATGGCCTGTCAAAAGCCCTGTTGGCAGGCTGCAGGCGCTTCGTTTTCCCTGCCTTGTTTTCCCTTTTTAGAAGTTAATCCCGATGGCCCAGTACGTATTTACCATGAACAAGGTCGGCAAGATCGTGCCGCCCAAGCGTCAGATTCTCAAGGACGTTTCCCTCAGCTTTTTCCCGGGCGCCAAGATCGGCGTGCTCGGCACCAACGGTTCCGGCAAGTCCACGCTGCTCAAGATCATGGCCGGCCTGGACCACGAGATCGAGGGCGAAGCCACGCCGATGCCGGGCCTGAACATCGGCTATCTGCCGCAGGAACCCAAGCTGGACCCCGAGCACACGGTGCGCGAGAGCGTGGAAGCCGGCATGGGGGCAGTGTTTGCCGCCAAGGCCCAGCTCGAAGCCGTGTACACCGCTTACGGCGAGCCTGATGCCGACTTCGACGCGCTGGCCGCCGAGCAGGCCCGCCTGGAAGCCATCATTGCCACCTCGGGCAGCGACTCCGAGCACCAACTCGAAATCGCGGCCGATGCGCTGCGCCTGCCGCCCTGGGATGCCAAGGTCGGCGTGCTGTCGGGTGGCGAGAAACGCCGCGTGGCACTGTGCAGCCTGCTGCTGTCCAAGCCCGACATGTTGCTGCTCGACGAGCCGACCAACCACCTGGACGCCGAATCGGTGGACTGGCTGGAGCAGTTCCTGCAGCGTTACCCCGGCACCGTGGTGGCCATCACCCATGACCGCTACTTCCTGGACAACGCCGCCGAGTGGATTCTGGAGCTGGACCGCGGCCGCGGCATCCCCTGGAAAGGCAACTACAGCACCTGGCTGGAGCAAAAGGGCGAACGCCTGGCGCAGGAGCAAAAGGGTGAAGAGGCCCGCGCCAAGGCCCTGAAGAAAGAGCTGGAATGGTCACGCCAGAACCCGAAAGCGCGCCAGGCCAAGAGCAAGTCGCGTCTGGCACGGTTTGAAGAGCTGTCGGACTTTGAATACCAGCAGCGCAACGAGACGCAGGAGATTTTCATTCCCGTGGCCGAGCGCCTGGGCAATGAGGTCATCGAGTTCAAGAACGTCAGCAAGTCCTTCGGCGACCGCCTGCTGATCGACAACCTGAGTTTCAAGATCCCGGCCGGCGCCATTGTCGGCATCATCGGCCCGAACGGCGCCGGCAAGTCGACGCTGTTCAAGCTGATTGCCGGCAAGGAGCAGCCCGACAGCGGCGAGGTGGCGATCGGCAAGACCGCGCGCATGGCCTTTGTCGACCAGCACCGCGATGACCTGGCCAACGAAAAAACCGTCTGGGAAGACATCTCCGGCGGGCTCGACATGCTGACCGTCGGCAAGTTCACCATGCCCAGCCGCGCTTATGCCGGCCGCTTCAACTTCAACGGCGCCGACCAGCAAAAACGCGTGGGTATGCTCTCGGGCGGCGAGCGCGGGCGCCTGCACCTGGCCAAGACCCTGATTGCCGGCGGCAACGTGCTGATGCTCGATGAACCCTCGAACGACCTCGACGTGGAAACGCTGCGTTCGCTGGAAGACGCCTTGCTCGAGTTCGCCGGCTCCATCATGGTGATCAGCCATGACCGCTGGTTCCTGGACCGCATTGCCACCCACATCCTGGCGGCCGAAGGCGACAGCCAGTGGACCTTCTTCGACGGCAACTACCAGGAGTACGAAGCCGACAAGAAGAAACGCCTGGGCGAAGAGGGCGCCAAGCCCAAACGCATGCGGTTCAAGGCACTTCATTAAGCCCCCACGCTTTTCACTTCGTGTAATGCGCTGCCCCCCGAGGGGGCCGCTGCGCCTGCGGCCCGGCGAAGCCGATTCCGCGGCCCCTGCTGGGCTGAAGAATTCTCGTGTTCGCTCATTGCCTGTAGCTTCCTGGAGATGCTTATGACCGACGACGAAGTCCTGACTCAAACCCGGCAATGGCTGGAAAAAGCCGTGATCGGCCTGAACCTGTGCCCGTTTGCCAAAGCGGTGTATGTCAAGAGCCAGGTGCGCCTGGTGGTCAGCCATGCGCGTCACGCTGACGATTTGCTTGAGGAGCTCGACAAGGAGCTCGACCTGCTGGTGGCGACGCCGGCTGAGCAGATCGACACCACGCTGCTGATCCACCCCACGCTGTTCGAGAATTTCCTGGACTTCAATGATTTCCTGGAAATTGCCGAAGGGGTGGTGGACGAGCATGGCCTTGAAGGCGTGGTGCAGCTCGCCAGCTTTCACCCGAAGTTCCAGTTTGACGGTACCGAGCCGGATGACATCGGCAACTACACCAACCGCGCGCCGTTTGCCATCCTGCACCTGCTGCGCGAGGACAGCGTGGAGCGTGCGGTCGAGGCCTTCCCCGAGGCCGATGCCATTTTCGACGTCAACATCCAGACGCTGGAAAAGCTCGGCCACGCCGGCTGGCAGGCGCTGTTCGACAAGCCCTGACGAACAAGGCAGCGCCCTGCAGCCCGCCGGGGCAGCGATGGCCGGCTGAAACCGGTGCGCGTGCCGGAATTGATCTGCATCAATGCCTGGCGGGCGCAGGTATTTATGCTGGCCGCCTGTTGTCTGCTTTGGAGCGAGCCATGAAAACCAATGTTGGAACCATCGACAAGGTGCTGCGCATCGTTGTCGGGCTGGTCTTGCTGTCGCTGTTCTTTGTTCTCGAAGGCCAGGCCCGCTGGTGGAGTCTGGTTGGTCTGGTGCCGCTGCTCACCGGGGTGTTCGGTGTCTGCCCGCTTTATTCGCTGTTGGGGCTCAGCACCTGCCCGATGGACCGCAAGGCCGCGGGCCGCTGAGCGCCCCAAGCCCGACAGGCTCCTAGAGTTTCTGCAGCTTCAGGCGCACCAGCTGGATGTTGTTGCGCAGCGCATAAAGCTCGTCGGCGTAGGACAGCGGCACACTGATTTTTTCAGCACGGCTTTCGAGCTGGTTCAGCTCCTCGAGCAGTTCCTGGGTGCCCCCGGTTTCTTCTGCCCGCATTTCAATATTGCGCAGCTGGCCGTACCAGCGGAAGATGCGTGAGCGCACGCGAAACTCGTAAAGCGGCGGCACGATGCGTGACAGCGGCAGCAGCACCGCAATGATGATGCCCATCACCAGCCACATGCGCTCCACGAGGTTGGCCACCCAGAACGGCAGGTAGCGCTGCAGCAGCGGCGCGCCGGCTTGGATGCTGCGCTCGGCTTCCTTGGCCACCGGCCTTTCGTTGTTCTTGACATTGGGGTATTCGCGGGCGCGCTTGAACCAGCCCGCGCTGCCGTGGATCTCGTTGCCGGCCAGCGCAAACAGCTGCAGCAGCGCCGGATGGGTGCTGGTGCGCGTGAGCAGGGTGGTAGTGGGCGCGACCAGGCGCACGTCCTGCGGCGGAATGTTGCCGGCCAGATCCACCACCCCGCGCGGCAGCACGGCCGGGCTCAGGAAGGCAAAGCGCCGGGAGTAGGCTTCGCTCTGCGCAAAGTCCATCAGCTTGACGCCCGGCGTCTGCAGCAGCATCTGCACCATCAGCGACTCGGGCGCCGAAGCAAACACAATCGCGTCCAGCTCGCCCTGCAGGAAGGCGACGGTGGCGGGGGTCTGTTCGAGCTGGGAAATCTTCAGTGCGCCGGGCTCGATGCGGTTGATCTCCAGCAGCTTGTTCATCAGGTTGGGCACGCCGCTGCCGGGCGTGCCGACGTTGACGCGCAGGCCCTGCAATTGCGTCAGCGAGGCCAGCACCGCGCCAGCGCCCGCGCCCTGGCTGCTGTTGCCGGGTGTTGCCGCCGCGACTTTTCGTGCGGCCTCTTCGCGATAGAACAGCCAGACCGGCTCCAGAAACAGGCTGCCCAGCGATTCGAGTTCCTCGTCGGTGTCCACATCGGTGGCGCTGGTGCCGCCCTGCACAAAACCCAGGTCGGCCTTGCCTTCGCGCAGCAACTGCAAGTTGGCCGCCGAGCCTTCGGAGGGCAGCAGTTCAACGGTGATGCCGTCTTTGGCGAGGATGCGGGCGTAGCGTTTGCCGAATTCCTCGTAAGCACTTTGCGCGGGGCCGGTGGCCAGCGTGACGCGTTTGGGCGGGTTGGGGTCCAGCCACCAATAGGCCAGCACCAGCAGCGTGGCGGCCAGCACCACAAAGGGGCCGGCAGAGACGGCCAGATCGCGCAGCGACAGCAGGGTGTAGCGTATGGTTTTGGGCATGCCGGCACCTTAACATGGACCCGTCAAAACCAAGACGGACATGCCATGTTCAGCATAAAAACAGGCTGCAGCCTAATATCCACCTACGCCGTCAGCTACATTATTAATAGCATCAGGAGCCGCCGTGCAGGAACACCAGCACCGCATTGAGCAGGTAGGTGGCCAGCAAGCCGACGCTGATCCAGCTGGCAAAACGCAACACCCGACCCTGGGGCCGCATCACCAGCCCGATCATCACCAGCCCGCTCATGACCACGGCGGCAACCGCCGTGCCCGCATGCACGGGCGCGGCGTCGGTGAGCAGCGGTCCGCGGGTGTAGAAGATATCGTCAATCGCCAGAATGGTCACGTTGAACAGGTTGCTGCCGAGCAGGTTGCCGATGGCCATGTCGAGCGCACGCAGGCGCAGGGCTGACAGCGTGACCGCGATTTCGGGCAGCGTGGTCACCAGCGCCATGAACAGCGTGCCGACAAAGCTGCGGCTCCAGCCCATGGCCTGGGCCAGCTGGTCAGCGATGGCGGGCAGCCAGCTGCCGGCCGCCAGCACCACCATCGCTGCGAGCCCGAAGCGGCGCCACTGCCGCCCCAGTGGCGGCGCCGGCACTGAGGCGGCATCGGGGTCCGGTTTGGGCCGGAGCGACTGCTCGTGCGCGAAGACGCTGCGCAGCGCCAGCAGGTAAAGCGCCAGCAGCACCGGGCTGTACAGCCCCAGATGCAGCATGGCCGGTGTGGCGGCGGGCAGCAGCAGGCTCATGGCGACAAAGCCCAGCATCACCACGCCAAAGGCGGCGGACAGCAGGTGCGCCGCGCTGGCATGGCTATAGATCGGCTGGCGTGGCTGCAACGCGTCGATCACCACCAGGAACACGAGGTTGAACACGCAAGCACCGAGCGCATTGCCCACGGCCAGGTTGGGCGCACCGATGACCGTGACGGCGCTGATGCCCGAGGCCAGCTCGGGCAGCGAGGTCACCGTGGCCAGCAGCGCCAGGCCCATCCAGCCGCCCGTGAGCCCGGTTGCTTTGGCGATCTGGTCGGCACTCTGGCACAGCACATAACCCGCGCCGGCGATCAACACCGCGCACAGCAGGAACTGCGGGACGAGCACGATCAGGCTCATGCGGTCCGCTTCTAGGAGCCTGTCGGACTTGAGTGCGCGCAAGCGATGATTTGCGGGCGAGGTGAATTTTTGAGGGCCCGAGTCGTGCTTTGCGCGTGATCGCACGATTGCGCGAAGCCTGGCAAGGCCTTACACGCTGTCTGTGGCCTTCGTTGGGCG
>NZ_NBZV01000063.1 GCF_002379095.1 Polaromonas sp. AER18D-145 | reverse complement strand
CCCATGAAAAAAGCCCCGCCCGCCAGGCCGGGGCTTTTTTCATGGGCGTGCCCCGTTTCCTGCCCGGGCCGAGGTCCGGCGCCGGGCGCGGCAGGCTGTTGTGGATGCGCTGCACCTGAGGCACTTGTTTTCTTGCTAAATTGATGCTTTCCCCTTGTCTGGTGGGCGCGAGTAGCTATCAAATCAGGAATGGCTGTAACAGCTAGACACGAGAAGGGCCAGCAGGGTGCGCCGGCGGGCGTTATTGTCGCGAGGAGTTCAACCGGAAGACAAGGCGACACCAATGGACAGCATTCTGGACAGTTTGACGTGGGCGGAGGAGTTGGAGCCCGGGCGCAAGGCCAAGCGTCTGCGCCACGTGTGGCTGAAGCGGCTTCTCGTGCTGGTGGCTGTGGTCGCCGCCCTGGGTGTGCTCATGGTGCCCTGAGCCTACCCGGCTTACCGCAGCAGGGGGGTGTCGGGCAGTTCGTTGGGACCCGGCTCGGCACCGCCAGTGCCTGTGGGCACGGCAAAGTGCTGCATCAGCACCGCCGAGGTTTCTTCCAGCGCCTGGGTCAGCCCGTCTTCATAACGCTTTTCCCGAAACGCGCTGGCCATGTGGGCCACCATGGCCTGCCACTGCGCCGGGCTCACATGCCTGGCCACGCCGCGGTCGGCCACGATTTCGATGGCGTGCTCGGCCAGCAGCACATAGATCAGCACGCCGTTGTTGTACTCGGTGTCCCAGACGCGCAATTTGCCAAACATCATCACCGCACGTTCGCGTATGAGGGCACTAATGGGTGTGTTTCTACCCAGCCGCCACAGGTAGCTGGCGGGCAGTGACGACTCGACACAGATGCGGATCTCGCCGCTGTGGCGTCGCTCGCTGGCGGCCACGCGCCGGGCCAGCCGGTCCAGCAGGTCGGGCGGGATGGCACGCGCCGTGTCGGACGCATCCAGCCACAGGTGCCGGATCAGGACCTTGAGCTTGTTGATCATGGTGCTCACCAGTTCCCCGACGCGCCGCCGCCACCGAAATTGCCACCACCGCCGCTGCTGAAGCCGCCGCCACCGCCACCGCCAAAGCCACCACCGCCCCAACCGGACGATCGTCCCGCACGCCCGATGGATCCCAGCGAGCCCACGCTGGCAATCAGCGCAAACACCGCGCCGATCAGCGTGGCGACGCCGCCAATCAGCAGGCTGCTGGTGAAAAACCAGGCCAGGCCGCCGACGGCGCCGCCGGTCAGCATGGCCCCCAGCTTGCGGCCGAAGATGCCCGACATCACCCGGGCGCCTATCGGAACCGCAAAAAACAGGAACACCGCCATGTCGGTCCAGTTGAAACCCTTGCCGCCCGAGTTGCCCGCTTGGGCATCAGGCACAGGCAGCTTTTCTCCGCTGATCAGCGCGATGATCTGGTCGGTGGCCGCGTCGAGCCCACCGGCGAAGTCGCCTTGCCGGAAACGCGGTGTGATGGCGCGGTCGATGATCTGGCGCGCCGCCAGGTCGGGGATCGCGCCCTCCAGCGTCTTGGTGGTTTCGATGCGCACCTTGCGGTCGTTTTTTGCCACCACGAGCAACAGTCCGTCGCCGACGTCCTTGCGTCCGATCTTCCAGCTGTCGCCGACCCGCTGCGCGTAGGCTGCGATGTCTTCCGGTGCGGTGGTCGGCACCATCAGCAGCACCACCTGCGCGCCGCGTGCCTGCTCAAAAGCCGCCAGTTTGGCCTCCAGGGCCTGGCGCTGCGCGGCATCGAGCGTCCCGGTGCTGTCCATCACGCGCGCCGACAACGCGGGCACGGGCAGCACGTCCTGCGCCCAGGCTGTCAGGGAGCTGAACAGCAGGCCGGCGGCCAGCAACAGGCCCGCCATGGCGCGTGCCGACGCGCCAACCGCGGCCCGGCCCGGGAAGCAAAGCAGAGGGCGGCGCACGAGGAGCAAGGCGCTGGCCGCTTATTTCTTGTTGAAGTCCACGGTCGGCGGCGTCGAGATCTGTGCCTCGTTCTGCACGCTGAAGGTGGGTTTGACCGTGTAGCCGAACACCATGGCCGTCAGGTTGTTCGGAAAGCTGCGTGCGAGCACGTTGTAGGCCTGCACCGCCTGGATGTAGCGGTTGCGCGCCACCGTGATGCGGTTTTCCGTGCCCTCCAGTTGAACGCGCAGGTCCTGAAAGCCCTGGTTGGCCTTGAGGTTGGGGTAGTTTTCCGTCACCACCAGCAGGCGGGACAGGGCAGAACTGAGTTCACCCTGCGCCGCCTGGAATTTCGCAAAGGCTTCGGGGTTGTTCAGGGTCTCCGGCGTCACCTGCATGGAGGTGGCCTTGGCCCGGGCTTCCACGACCTTGGTCAGGGTTTCCTGCTCGAAATTGGCCTCACCCTTGACGGTGGCAACGATGTTGGGCACCAGGTCGGCACGGCGCTGGTACTGGTTGAGGACTTCCGACCAGGCCGACTTGGTCTGCTCGTCGAGTCGCTGGAAGTCGTTGTAGCCGCAGCCCGACAGCAGCAGGGCCAACACGGTGAAAAGGCCGGCAAGGCCCCGGCTGAAAAAAAGTGATTTCATGGCAAGCCTCCAAAAGTGCAAGCTGCAACACTACCATAGTCGAATGTCGCCGCATCCCCTCCTTTATTCCCGCCAGGCCCTTGATCTACGGCAGGTGTTGCAGGCCTCGCTGCGACCGGTGTCCGCCACGGCTGCGGCTCGCCCAAGCCTGATCGTGGCCGGCGCCACCGGCGCGCTGGGCAGCGAGGTCCTGCGCCGGCTGGCCGGCAGCGACGGCTTTGCGCATACCCACGTGCTGGCGCACGAGCCCATGAGCACCGGGCTGGCGCAGGTCTCGATTGCGGCCGTGCGGGGCGAGGACATCGCTGCCTGGCCGGTGCGCCCGCTGCAGGTGCAGACTGGCGTGGTGATGTTTGAGCCGCCCCGGCTTTACCACGACCGGGAGCGCGCGCTCTGGACGCCACAGCTGGCGCAATTGCCCGCGCTGGCGCAGTGGCTCAGGCGTTGTGGCGTCCAGACCCTGGTGTTGGTGCTGCCGCATGCACCGGGCCGGCTGCCGCAGGCGCTGCGCCACGGTCTGGTCAGCGTTGACGAGCAGCAGGTCGCCGCGCTGGGGTTCGAGCGGGTGCTGCTGGTGCGCTCTGCACAACAGCAGCCCAGGGCGCCTGGCGGCAGTTTGCCCGGGAAGGTCGCGGCCTGGATGCTCTCAACCTTCAAGTACATGATCCCGGCCGCAGCGCAGCCGGTGCGGCCCGCCAGGCTGGCCGAGTTTGTGGAGGTGGTTCTGCGGGTGTTGCCGGCCGGCATCCATGTGGTGGCACCCGAACTGTTGTGGCAGGCCGTGCAGGCGCCCCACATGCAGGACGTGGTGCGGGCGTGGCTTAATACAGGGCAAGATTGCCCGGCGGACTGAACACGCACACCCTAACCACTCATGCGAAAACCCAAAGTTTCCCCGGCCGACAGCGGCAACGCCGATGAGATCGAGACGGCGTTTTACGAGGCCCTGCAGGCCGGCGACATCGACCGGCTGATGGCTTGCTGGGCCGACGAAGACGACATTGTCTGTGTCCACCCCGGCGGGCCCCGGCTCGTGGGCGCCGGTGCGATACGCGCCGCCTTTGACGCCATGTTTGCCAACGGCAGCATTCGGGCGCATGCCGAAAAAGTCCGCAAGATCGAAGCCCTGGGCGCCAGCGTGCACAGCGTGCTCGAACGCATCGAGGTCATGACCGAAGAAGGTCCGCGCCACGCCTATGTGATCGCCACCAACGTGTACCACAAGACGGCGCAGGGCTGGCGCCTGGTGGCCCACCATGCCAGTCCCGGCACGCCCCGCGAGATGCAGGAAATCTCGGACTGCCCGCAAGTGCTGCACTGAGGCGCAAGACGCGATGTTTTACGACGCACCATGGTGGCTACCCGGCGGCAACCTGCAGACCATTTATGCCGCGCTGCGCTCGCAGCGTTACCTGGCCGAGGCACCGAGCTTTCGCCGCGAGCGCTGGACCGCGCCGGATGATGATTTTGTCGATGTGGACTTCGCGCGCCATGCCACGGCAGGTGCCGCGGCAGGGCAGGAGCCCCTGCTGGTGGTTTTTCACGGCCTGGAAGGGTCCTCGGGCAGCCACTATGCCGAGGCGTTTGCCGATGTCGCCCGCGAGCGCGGCTGGGCCTGCGCCGTGCCGCATTTCCGCGGCTGCTCGGGCGAACTCAACCGCGCGCCGCGGGCCTACCATTCGGGCGACTTCGAGGAGATTGACTGGATCCTGCGGCGTTTCCGGGCCGGCCACGCCGGCCCGCTGTTTGCCGTCGGCATTTCGCTGGGCGGCAATGCGCTGATGCGTTGGGCGGCCGAAATGGAAACTTCGGCGGGCCGTGTGGTGGATGCCGTCGCCTCGGTCTGCTCCCCGCTGGACCTGATGGCCAGCGGCCATGCGATCGGCCGGGGCTTCAACCGCCGGGTCTACACCCGCATGTTCCTGAGCTCCATGGTGCCCAAGGCGCTGAAGAAGCTGGAGCAGCACCCGGGTCTCTTCAGCGCCGACGCCCTGCTCGCGGCGCGCGACCTGTATGCCTTCGACAATGTTGTCACGGCACCGCTGCATGGGTTCAGGAATACCGAAGACTACTGGGCGCGCGCCTCGGCCAAACCGCACATGCGGCGCATCGTGGTCCCGGCGCTGGCGCTCAATGCCCTCAACGACCCCTTCATTCCGGCCGGCAGTCTGCCGCAGGCCGGCGATGTGAGTGCGGCCGTGACACTCTGGCAGCCGCGCGAAGGCGGCCACGTCGGTTTCCCATCGGCGCCTTTTCCGGGACATGTGCGCGCCATGCCCGAGGCGGTGTGCGGGTTTTTCTCGGCGCTTCTTGGCGCAACAGCCAGCGGGGCAAAATAGGCCGCATGGATGACATTGTTCGCCAGGCCATCGCCAAGTGGCCCAACGTACCGCACTGCTACGGCTGGCTGGGCCTGGACGCGCGCGGCAACTGGTACATGCGCGATGACCAGGCCCAGGCGGCGGGCCCTTTTGCCGGCGGTGCGGGGGCGGGCAAGGGTTCGCTGCTCAAACACGACAAGCTGATCGACTTCATCGCCCGCAACTACGAAGGCGACGCGGCCGGCCAGTGGTTTTTCCAGAACGGGCCGCAACGCGTCTATGTCGAACTCGAGGCGACACCGCTGGTCTGGCGGATCGGCAGTGCACCGGATTTTTCAGTCACCGCGCACACCGGCCGGCCCGCGCGTGTGCAGCGCTGCATTCTCGATGAACATGGCCGGCTCTATCTGGAAACCGACATTGGTTTTGGCCTGGTGCATACCCAGGACATGGTGCAGGCGGCGGAGGCGATCGAGCAGGGCTTGTGGGTGCCTGTGGAGGCGGTCACCCGGGACTTGCCGTCCCGTTTCGGTTATGTGCGCAGCCCGGCAGCCAGTCGCAATCAGCCCGTTTGACGCTACCATTTTGATAGCTATCTGCGCTTGCATTTAAAGGGCCTGAGCCTGTTTTGATCAAAAAAAAGCCGGTCAGAAACCGGCTTTTTTGGTAGAGCGGATGACGCTTATTTGGCGGCGCTGACCATGTATTCGACGGCAGCCCGGATATCCGCGTCGGAGGCGGAAGAACCTCCTTTGGGCGGCATGGCATTTTTGCCCTTGATCACGCTGGCCGTCATCATGTCCAGACCGGTCTGGATGCGCGGCGCCCAGGCGGCCTTGTCGCCAAACTTGGGCGCACCAGCAACACCTGACGCATGGCAGGCCAGGCAGGCCTGCTTGTACAGCGCTTCGCCGGTGCCGGCCTTGGATGCTGCGGCTGGCGCGGCGGCGGCCACCACCACGGGCGCTGCGGGCGCAGCCGCCACCGCGGGAGCGGCTACAGGTGCCGCTGGAGCGGCGGGTGCTGCTGCTGCGCCGGCATCTGCCGCGGCTGCGACCTTTTGCGGTTCGGCGAACTTTGCACCGGCGGCATTGGCCAGGTGCACCACGGCTCTGCCGATTTCGACATCGTCAAAATCACCGCCGCCCTGCGGGCCCATGGCGTTTTTGCCTTTGAGTGAGGAGTTCCACAGCGCCTCGAAGCCGGTTTTGATGCGTGGCGCCCAGGCGGCTACGTCGCCAAACTTGGGGGCGCCGGCTGCACCGGTGGCGTGGCAGGCGGCGCATTGCGCTGCATACACTTCGCTGCCGGCTTTCAGCGGACGGTTGGCATCGCGGATTTCAACCATGCCGATTTTCTGGATGCGCTGCGCAACCGCTTTCTCGAGGTCACCTGCTCCGGCGGCAGGCTTGTTGTCCGACGTGACGTAATAAACCAGCGCAATGATGGCAAAAACAGGGACTACAAAAGAGAAGAAAACGGCAAGCAGGAGCTGCTTGGGTGTTTTGATGGGGCCTGAGTGGTCTTCTTCGTGGGCCGTCGTTGGATCGTTTGCGCTCATGGCTTCCTCAAAAAAACTAAAAATCGGTAACTAAAGCAACTCATATTCGACAACCTTTGATTATAGCCGCCACCCCTGTAAATCCCGGACGCGGCCTGTCCGACTGATAGAATCAGGCTCTTCCACAAGTGCAGTGCGCCCAGCGTCTGCCCTTGCGGGTCGTCTATCCGCTGCAAAGCGCCGGTAGATGCCTTGTTTCAGCGTTGCGGCTGTAGCTCAGTGGATAGAGTATTGGCCTCCGAAGCCAAGGGTCGTGGGTTCGATCCCCGCCAGCCGCACCACATCCGCTTTCAGTCGGTCATGTCTGTCCCCGGCCATGCATGACGCCGTGCCCCATGCTCTGGAGTGAAACATGAATACCGAGTCAGACGGTCGCGCACCACCTGCGGACCAACTGGGATTCGGTTTTGACGACGCTGCGCCTACCGCGCCGGCGCCCGTTCTGCCCCGAACCCGCAAAACCCGAATCGTCCCCCCTGCTCCAGCATCGGAGCTGCTCACACCGGAAGCGATGGCGCTGGCACTGGAGCTGCATGCCGATTACCGCGTGCTGCGGCGCCTGCCTGTGCCGCAGCAGTTTGCACATCAGTCCGGGGGGCCGGTCACGCGCCTGCTGATTCTGGATACCGAAACCACCGGGCTGGACGTATCGCGGGACCGCATCATGGAGCTTGCGCTACTGCGGGTCGACGTGGATCTGGCCACCGGCCTGCCGGTCGGCACCGTCGATGTTTATGACGGCCTCGAAGACCCGGGCATGCCGATTCCGCTGGAGATCCAGGAACTCACCGGCATCAGCGACGACATGGTTCGCGGCCACAAGCTTGATGAGCTGCGGGTGGCGGCCATGCTGGCCGATGCGGACTTGGTCATTGCCCACAACGCCGGTTTTGACCGCCCATTTGTCGAGGCCAGGCTGGCGCGGTTTGCGCAATTGCCCTGGGCTTGTTCGTTTGCTGATCTGGACTGGAAAAAAGAAGGCCGCGGCTCGGCCAAACTCACGCAGCTGGCGCTGGAACTCGGCTGGTTCTACGATGCGCACCGCGCCGAGATGGATTGCCACGCGCTGCTGGCGGTGCTGGCCAGCCCGCTTCCGGTGTCTGGACAGACGGGGCTGGCACAGCTGCTGTCTGTCGCGGCCAGGCCCAGCTACCGGCTGCAGGCGACCGCCGCTCCCTTCGAGGCCAAGGATCTGCTCAAGGCCAGGGGCTATCGCTGGGACGGGGAGCACCGGGTGTGGCACACCCGCCTCGGTGACGGGGCGCAGTTGCAGGCCGAATGTGAATGGCTCAAGGCCTCGGTGTACGGCAACCGGGCCGCGCGTGTCCAGGTGGAACGCCTGGACGCGGGCAACCGGTATTCGCTGCGACCGGGCCAGGTCGAGGCAAGGGCTCTTTAAAACTTGTCCGGGCGACGCTGCCAGGTGATGCAGCGGTTGTTGGCCGGCATGGCGCGGTCTTCCACCAGGTGCAGGCCGGCCGTGGCCGCCAGGACATGGACCGCCTCGACATCGCGCAGTCCGCTGGCGGGGTTGCCGGCACGCAGGGAGGCATCAAACGCGGCATTGCTGTCGCTGGTGAAACGGCCGCCGTAGTTGAAGGGGCCATACACCGTGAGCAGCCCGCCCGACGGCATGTGCCGGTCCAGTGCCTGGAACAGCCGCTGCACTTCAGGCCAGCCCATGATGTGCAGGGTGTTGGCACTGAACACCGCGTCAAACGACAGATCGGGCCAGTCCTGGCGCAGGTCCAGCGCGACGGGCGCCGGGGTATTGGGCAGCCCGGCCTCATCCAGCCAGAGCTGCATGCCCGGCAGATTGCCGGCGACGTCCGAGGTTTGCCATTGCAGCCAGGGCAGGGCGCCCGCGAAATACACCGCGTGCTGGCCCGTGCCGCTGCCAATTTCGAGCACCGAACGCCGGTCGGCAAAACGCTCGCGCAGCACGCTCAGGATGGGATCGCGGTTGCGGTCGGTGGCGGGCGCATGGGGCTTGTTCATAGGTCACCGATTGTCGCTGTGCGGGGAACCGCTGCGCCCCGGGGTGGGTCGAATCCTGCAGCCCGGGGGCGGTGTATAACAAACACAGCGGCCATTCAACCCAAGGACCTGCCATGCGATTGCCCAAGATTCTTTTTGTTCTGGTGGTCAGCCTGCTGTGGCTCGGTGGCTGCGCACTTCACCCGTTCAGTGCCGTCCAGCCGGGCATGTCGCAGGGCGACGTGGTGGCGCGCCTGGGCCAGCCCGGTGCCGTGGTGCCTATCCCCCAGGGCACGCGCCTGCAGTACTCCGGCCAGCCCACCGGCCAGTTCGCCTTCATGGTGGACCTGGACGCCTCGGGCCGCGTGCTCAGCGTCCGGCAGGTTCTCAATGCCAGGGATTTTGCGCGCATCGAACCCGGCAAATGGACGCGGGACGATGTGTTGCGCGAGTTCGGGCGCCCCACCCTTGTCGATCGCGTTTCCTCCTGGCCGGGCGACATCCTGACCTACCGCTGGTACGACCTGCAGGACCTCTTCTACTGGGTTTATCTGGATAGCAACCAGGTGGTGCAGAGAGCCCATCCGGGGATGGAATTCGTGAACGCGCCGAACGATCGGGACTGAACCGCAGGACCCCAGCAGGACCTCAGGCTTTTTTCAGCTGCAGGGCGGTTTCGTACAGCTCATTGCGCGGTGCGCCGGTGATGTCGGCGGCCAGCTTGACGGCGGTTTTGAGCGGCAGCTCGGCCAGCAGCAACTGCAGGACACGGTGGCCGTCGTCCTTGGCCCGCGCCTCTTCCCCGGGGTGCAGCACCAGCGCAAATTCGCCGCGGGTACGCTGCGTGCCGGCGGCCAGCCAGGCGCTGAGATCCTGCGCCGCGACCGTGGCAATTTCCTCAAACTGCTTGGTCAGCTCGCGGCAGACCGTGACCAGCCGGCTGCCCAGCGGCGCCATCGCACGCGCCAGGACTTCCATGCGGTGCGGCGCTTCGAGAATGACGACGGCACGCGCGTCGGCCTGCAGCGCCTGCACGGCCTGCTCCCGCTCCATCGCCTTGGACGGCAGGAAGCCGGCAAACACAAACCCCGAGCCGCCGCTGATGCCGGCCACGCTCAGCGCGGTGGTCACACTGCTGGCGCCGGGCAGCGGCAGGATGGTCAGCCCGGCGGCGCGAACGGCCGCCACCAGGCGCGCGCCCGGGTCACTGACGGCCGGGGTGCCGGCGTCGCTGACATAGGCGACGCGTTCGCCGCGCTGCAGGCGTTCGATCACGAGCAGCGCCGCCTGGGCTTCGTTGTGTTCATGCACGGCCAGCAGCGGCTTGTCGATGCCGTACTGGCGCAGCAGCGTCTGGGTATGCCGTGTGTCTTCGCAGGCAATCGCATGCACCAGCTGCAGCACATGCAGCGCGCGCAGGCTGATGTCCGACAGGTTGCCGATCGGCGTGGCCACCACATACAGCGCAGCTTCGGGATAATGCTGCATGCCTGCCGCAGCGCGCGCAGCGGGCAGGGCCAGGTCAAAGGAAGCGTTCAATGTGGTTTTCCAGAAAACAGGTTGCAAAAGGGCCGCCGGGTGGCGCCGACGCTGACGCAGCGGAGCAGCCCGGCCAGATTACCACCAAGCGCCTGGGGGATGCGGCGGAGTCGCTGGCGCTGGCGCATCTGGTGCGCGCCGGGATGAGGCTGGTCGAGTCCAATTATCGGACCCCCGGCCGCGGCGGCGGCGAGGTGGACCTGATCATGCGGGCGCCCGACGGCACCCTGGTGTTTGTCGAAGTGCGCCAGCGCAGGAGCATGCTGCATGGCGGGGCGGCGGCCAGCATCAGCGCCGTCAAGCAGAGGCGCATCATTTTTGCGGCCCGGCAGTACCTGATGCGGTTTGCCAGCCTGCCGCCCTGCCGCTTTGACGTGGTCACAGTGCAGGGCCGGCTGGACGCACCCGACACGGTGGCCGTGGAATGGCTGCGCGGCGCCTTTGAAGCGGACTGAGCCGCTTGCGCAGGGCTGTTTCGTCCCCATTTTGTAACCATGCATTGCGTCTGGCGGGCCGGAGGGGCTGCGGGGCGCTGATTGAAAATCCGACCCGGTATCATTGACCCATGCTCGAACAACGTATAGAACAGCACTTCATCGACAGTGCCGACCTGAAGTACCAAGCGGCGCAAATCCTGTCCAAGCCGATTGCGGCGGCGGTGCAGGCCATCCTGGCCAGCGTGACCAGCGGCGGCAAGGTGCTGGCCTGCGGCAATGGCGGCTCGGCGGCCGATGCCCAGCATTTTGCGGCCGAATTTGTCGGACGTTTCGAGCGCGAGCGGCCCGAGCTGGGCGCCATTGCGCTGACCACCGACAGCTCCATCCTCACGGCGATCGCCAACGACTACGACTTCAGCGTGATTTTCTCCAAGCAGGTGCGCGCGCTCGGCGGTGCCGGCGACGTGCTGCTGGCGCTGAGCACCAGCGGCAACTCGGCCAATGTGCTGGCGGCCATCGAGGCGGCCCATGAGCGCGAGATGACCGTGGTGGCGCTGACCGGCAAAAGCGGCGGAAAAATGAGCGCCGCGCTGCGCGAGACCGACGTGCACATCTGCGTGCCGCATGACCGCACGGCACGCATTCAGGAAGTTCATCTGCTGGCCCTTCACTGTATCTGTGATGGCGTGGATGCCCAATTACTTGGTGACCAGGAGAACACTTAAATGACCGTCAAAGCCATTTTCGGACCCATGCGACCTTATCAGCGGCTGCTGCTGACCGTCTGCACCGCTACCCTTGTGGGCGGCAGCCTGAGCGCCTGCTTCCCGCTGGTTCTGGGCGGCGCGGCGGCTGGCGCGATGGTTGCCATTGACCGCCGCACCTCGGGCGCCCAGCTCGAAGACGAGGGCATCGAGCTGCGCGCCATGGCCCGCCTGCGCGACAACATCGGCAGCCGGGCGCGGGTCAGCGTGACCAGCTACAACCGCCAGGTGCTGCTGACCGGCGAAGTGCTCAACGAGCAGGACAAAAAGCTGGTGGAGCAGGTCGTGTCGCGGGTGGAGAACGTGACCTCCGTGGTCAATGAGCTGGCCATCATCAACAGCCCGACGCTGGTGCAGCGTTCCTCCGATGTGTTGATCACCGGCCAGGTGAAGGCCCTGCTGATCGACTCCAGCGACATTTATGCCAACGCCTTCAAGGTGGTCACGGAGCGTGGCACCGTCTACCTGATGGGCCGTGTGACGCAGCGCGAAGCCGATCGCGCCACGGAAATCGTGCGCGGTGCCCGCGGCGTGCAGAAGGTGGTGCGCATTCTCGAGATCATCAGCGAGGACGAGCTGCGCGGCCTGGTGCCGCAGCCGGCCAAACCGGCCACGGCAACACGTCCGGCGGGCAGCGGCGGCTGATCCCGGCTGCGCGGGGAGACAAAAAAGGCCGGTACAAACACCGGCTTTTTTGTGGGCCCCACCTACCGGGTACCCCGACCGGGGGGGCTCGTCTGCTTCAAGCAGGGGCCGCAGGCGCAGCGGCCCCCTCGGGGGGCAGGGAGCTACGCGCAGCGAGCGACCGTGGGGGCTACTTCAACCGCTTGATCAGGCTGGAGGTGTCCCAGCGCTGCCCGCCCATGGCCTGCACATCGCCGTAAAACTGGTCCACCAGGGCCGTGACCGGCA
Source organism: Polaromonas sp. AER18D-145 (assembly GCF_002379095.1). Classification (GTDB taxonomy): domain Bacteria; phylum Pseudomonadota; class Gammaproteobacteria; order Burkholderiales; family Burkholderiaceae_C; genus Polaromonas. Next base: position 10,193 of record NZ_NBZV01000063.1, on the reverse strand, counting down.
GCCTGGCACCATTGGTCTTGGCTTCGTCGAGCACCAGCCCCAGGTCCTTGCGCATCCAGTCCACGGCAAAGCCAAAGTCGAACTTGTCGGCCACCATGGTCTTGCCGCGGTTGTCGAGCTGCCAGCTTTGTGCGGCGCCCTTGCCGATCACGTCCAGCACCTGGTTCATGTCCAGGCCGGCCTTCTGGCCAAAGGCAATCGCTTCGCTCAGGCCCTGCACCAGTCCGGCGATGCAGATTTGGTTGACCATTTTGGTCAGCTGGCCGGCGCCGCTGGCGCCCATCAGCGTGAAGGCTTTGGAAAATGCCATGCCGGCCGGCTTGACGGCGTCAAAGGCCGCCGCGTCACCGCCGCACATCACGGTCAGCAGGCCGTTTTGTGCACCCGCCTGGCCGCCCGAGACCGGGGCGTCAACAAACTGCAGCTTCAGGGCCTGGGCTGCGGCATACAGCTCGCGGGCCACGTCGGCCGATGCGGTGGTGTGGTCCACGAAGATGGCGCCCGGCTGCATGCCGGCAAAGGCGCCGTCGGGGCCGAGCGTCACGCCGCGCAAGTCATCGTCGTTGCCGACGCAGCAAAAAACGATGTCGGCGCCCTGTGCCGCTTCACGCGGTGTCGCCGCATGTTTTGGGTCTTTGGCGCCCGCGTATTCTGCGCACCATGCTACTGATTTGGTAGCAGTCCGGTTGTAGACGGTGACCTGGTGACCGGCCAGCGCGAGGTGGCCCGCCATCGGGTAGCCCATGACGCCCAGGCCCAGAAAGGCGACTTTGCGGGACGGGGCGGGTTCGTAGGTTTTGGGGTTGGTGCTGGAAGTGGTCATGAGTTAAACAATGGACATGTGTTCGGTGCCGGCGGCCAGATCCTGCGTCTTGGCGCGCTGCGAGTTGAGTTTGATCTGCAGCCGCAGGTCGTTGACCGAGTCGGCGTTGCGCAGCGCATCTTCGTAAGTGATCATGTTGCTCTCGAAGGCGTCGAAGAGCGCCTGGTCGAAGGTTTGCATGCCGAGGTTGCGGCTTTTCTTCATGATCTCCTTGATCTCGGAAACCTCGCCCTTGAAGATCAGGTCGGAAATCAGCGGCGTATTGAGCATCACTTCCACGGCGGCGAAGCGGCCCTTGCCGTCCTGCTTGACCACCAGCCGCTGGGAGATCATGGCCTTCATGTTCAGCGACAGGTCCATCAACAGCTGGGCGCGGCGCTCTTCCGGGAAGAAGTTGATGATGCGGTCCAGCGCCTGGTTGGCGCTGTTGGCATGCAGCGTGCACAGGCAGAGGTGGCCGGTTTCGGCAAAGGCGACGGCGTGTTCCATGGTTTCACGGTCGCGCACCTCGCCCATCAGGATCACGTCGGGGGCCTGGCGCAGGGTGTTTTTCAGGGCCGCCTCCCAGCTGTCGGTGTCCAGGCCCACTTCGCGCTGGGTGATCACGCAGTTCTTGTGCGGATGCACAAACTCCACCGGGTCTTCGATGGTGATGATGTGGCCGTAGGAGTTTTCGTTGCGCCAGTCCACCATCGCGGCCAGCGTGGTGGACTTGCCCGAACCGGTGGCGCCCACCAGGATGCACAGGCCGCGCTTGGACATCACCACGTCCTTGAGCACCTGCGGCACGCCCAGGCCGTCGATGGTCGGCAAGACGGCCGGGATCACCCGCATCACCATGCCGACCTTGCCCTGCTGGATGAAAGCGTTGACGCGGAAGCGCCCGACGCCGGGGGGCGAGATCGCGAAGTTGCATTCCTTGGTGCGCTCGAACTCGGCCGCCTGCTTGTCGTTCATGATGGCGCGCGCCAGGGCCAGCGTGTGGCCGGCGTTGAGCGGCTGCGGCGAGACTTTGGTGACCTTGCCGTCGACCTTCATCGCGGGCGGAAAGTCGCCGGTGATGAACAAATCGCTGCCGCTGCGGCTGACCATCAGCCTGAGAAGGTCGTTGATGAATTTACTGGCCTGGTCGCGTTCCATTTGCGACTCCTTTCAAACTAATGCGGTAGTCGCGGAAAAACGGAAGGATGGGCAGATGAGAGCAGAGGCTCTTCAGTCAAGCAGGGGCCGCGGAACCGGCTTTGCCGGGCCGCAGGCGCAGCGGCCCCCCTGGGGGGCAGCGCAGTACACGAAGTGACAAGCGTGGGGGCCATGATCAGCCGGGGAAGTTCTCGGGTATTTTTGCCTTGCCGCGGGCTTCGGCCGCCGAGATCACGTTGCGCTTGACGAGGTCGGTCAGATTCTGGTCCAGCGTCTGCATGCCCACGCTGTTGCCGGTCTGGATGGACGAGTACATCTGCGCGACCTTGGCCTCGCGGATCAAATTGCGGATCGCGCTGGTGCCAAGCATGATCTCGTGCGCGGCGACGCGGCCCTGGCCGTCCTTGGTCTTGCACAGGGTCTGCGAGATCACGGCCTGCAGCGATTCCGACAACATGGCGCGGATCATTTCCTTTTCTTCGGACGGAAACACGTCGATGATCCGGTCGATGGTTTTGGCGGCGCTGGAGGTGTGCAGCGTGCCAAACACCAGGTGGCCGGTCTCGGCGGCGGTCATCGCCAGGCGGATGGTTTCCAGATCGCGCATCTCGCCGACCAGGATGGCGTCCGGGTCTTCACGCAGCGCGGATTTGAGCGCCGCGCTGAAGCTCAGCGTGTGCGGGCCGACCTCGCGCTGGTTGATCAGGCATTTCTTGGATTCATGCACAAACTCGATCGGGTCTTCCACCGTCAGGATGTGGCCGTACTCGGTTTCGTTGAGGTAGTTGACCATGGCCGCCAGCGTGGTCGATTTGCCCGAACCGGTCGGACCGGTGACCAGCACCATGCCGCGCGGCTTCATCGCCAGGTCGCCGAAAATTTTCGGCGCGCCCAGCTGCTCCAGCGTCAGGATTTTCGAGGGGATGGTCCGGAACACGGCGCCCGCGCCGCGGTTCTGGTTGAAGGCATTGACGCGAAAACGCGCCAGGCCGTCGATCTCGAAGGAGAAGTCGATCTCCAGGAATTCTTCGTAGTTCTTGCGCTGCGTGTCGTTCATGATGTCGTACACCATGGCATGAACCTGCTTGTGATCCAGCGGGTCGACATTGATGCGCCTGACATCCCCATGCACCCGGATCATGGGCGGCAAGCCGGCCGATAGATGCAAGTCAGATGCCTTGTTCTTGACGCTAAAAGCCAGCAGTTGGGTAATGTCCATCCCGGGGATTCCTGAAAAGTTTTACATTTGGATTATGACCATGATTGTGCGCAACCTCCAACTTGTCCGTGACCGTATAACCACGGCCTGTGTTGCTGCCGCACGCGATCCCGCCAGCGTGCGCCTGCTGGCCGTGTCCAAAACTTTCAATGCCGACGCGGTGATCGAGGCCATGTCCGACGGGCAACGCGCATTCGGCGAGAACTACATCCAGGAGGGGGTGGACAAGATTCTGGCAGTGCGCGCGTGGGAAGCCGATCACCCTGACCTGCCGCTCTCCCGTCCATCGGAGTGGCATTGCATCGGCCCCATCCAGAGCAACAAGACGCGGCTGGTCGCCGAACACTTTGACTGGGTGCAGTCGGTGGATCGCCTGAAGATTGCGCAGCGCCTGAGCGAGCAGCGCCCGCCGCATTTGCCGCCGCTGCAGGTATGCCTGCAGGTCAACATCGACGGCGGCGCCACCAAGTCCGGCGTGGCCCCGCAGGACGCCCAGGCGCTGGCGGCCGAGGTCGCGCGGCTGCCGCGGCTGCAACTGCGCGGCCTCATGTCGATTCCCGAGCCTGCTCCTGATTTTGTAGCTGCTTGCGCTATTCACAAAAGGGCTGCAGACCTTTTTGACCAGATCAATCGGGCTGGCGTGTTGCCGCAGGCCATGGACACGCTGTCGATGGGCATGACGGCCGACCTGGAAGCCGCCATTCACGCCGGCAGCACCATGGTGCGCGTCGGAACCGCCATTTTCGGCGGCCGTTAAGGAGCCCCCACGGTTGCTCACTTCGTGTAGCGCCCTGCCCCCCGAGGGGGCCGCTGCGCCTGCGGACTGGCGAAGCCAGATCCGCGGCCCCGGCTTGAATGGAGAAAAGTCCTCGCAACCGCCGGCGGTCCGTCCCGACTATTTTTTGGGTACAACCATTGGCTTGATGTTGCCGCAGTCCGCCGACAGCCATTTGCCGCCGCCGTCCATGGTCATGGTTTCCGGCTTGCCCTGCATCATGCTTTTCATGGTCATCTTCATCGTGTAGGCCTCGGGGCTGACAAAGGTCACCGTGCCTTCGCCGCTGGACGGCGGCTGGGTGCAGGCAAACGACATCTTCATGGTGTTGCCCGAACGCGGCGAGTTCGTGGTCTTGCAGTCGCCCTGCTGGGCGGGTAGCTCATTGCGCTCCGCCATCTCTTTGGTCATGCAGATTTTCACGGCCATGTTGCCCCCGGCGCCGGGGCCCATGGACATGCCCTGTTTGGCCATCATGTCCTGCATCATCTTGCGCTGCTCGGGGGGCATGGCTGCCATCTGCTTTTGCGCCTCGGCCATGGATTTTTCCATCTGACCCGAGCTCGACTGCATTTTGTTGTTGATCTCCCACAAACCGGGCTTGAGGGACTGTGCCGCCACGGGTTGGGCCAGCAGAAAAAGCAGGCCCAGCGCAGGCGCGCAGGCGGCGAACAGGCCCCGGGATAAAAAGCGTTTCATGACTTTCCTCCTCAAAAAAGCATCACTTTAGTGCATTGCACTAGCGAACAAAACGACCGCCACGCCCAATGATGGTCAGGTCGGTGTAACGGGATGCTTCGTGCTCTTTCGGGCTGTAATTGACCATGAACCCGCCCATGTTGACATCGCGCATGGACTCCAGCCCGCTGACCAGGCTCGCGCGTGTCAGGGCCTTGCCGGCCCGGCGCACCCCTTCGGCAAACACCTTGGCGGCCAGAAAACCTTCCATGCTGGAGAAGTCGAAGTCCTTGTTGCCGGCTTCGGTCATGCGCTGCTGGTACTCGCGCACGATCTCCGACGAAGGTGTGTAGGGAAAGGGCACCACCTGCGAAATCGTCACGCCGGCGCCGGCATCGCCAAGTTCCGCCGACAGGGCCGTGGAGCCGACAAAACTCACATTGAAAAATTGCCCGCCATAACCCTTGCTGCGCGCCAGCTTGATCAGCGCCGCGCAGGATTTGTAGGCGCTGATCTGCACCACCGCTTCCGGCGCGGCTTTCAACAGTTCGGCCCATGCGGCGGTGACATCGACCGAATTGCGCTCCACCGTCACCGCTGCGGCGGGCTTGAGGTTGCGTTTGATCAGCGCCCGTGTCACGCCTTCCAGACCGGCCTTGCCGTAGGAGTCGTTCTGGTAGAACACCGCAATCTTCTTGATGCCCAGCGTGCTCAGGTGCTGCACGATGCGCTCGGTTTCGTCAAAGTAGCTGGCGCGCACATGAAACAGGTTGCGGTTGAACGGTTCGCGCAGGGCCTGCGCGCCGGTGAAGGGGCCGATCAGCGGAATGCCGGCCGCATTGATGGCGGGCACCGCCGCCAGCGTGGTCGGCGTGCCGACCGAGCCCACCAGCGCAAAAACCTTGTCCTCCTCGATCAGCGCCTTGACGGCGGCCGCCGCCTTCTCCGGCTCATACCCGTCGTCGCGCGACACCAGCCGGATGGTGCGGCCGTTGATGCCGCCGGCCGCGTTGACCGCCTTGAAATGCGCCAGCATGCCCAGCTGCATGCGCTTGCCGAGTTCAGCGGCGGGGCCGGTCTGGGCCGCGAACTGCCCCACCAGGATTTCCTTGTCCGTGACGCCGATGTCCGCCGCATGGCCGGGCGCCGTGAGCAGGACCGCAAGCAGGCTGCAGGCGCCCCATCGTTGGAAAATGTTCATGCTGGACTCCGTGGTGTTGTTGTGCTGTGCGGACGGCTTGCCTATGCAAGGCAGAACCTACCCGAAGCCAACTTAGTCCAAATAACCGGTGGTGACAATGCGGTTTGCCCACAAGGCATGAACTATTGGGTAAAACAGCGCAAATTGCCCGGCGCAGGCAGCGCTGCAGTTGCAGCGATCACACACCCAGGGCGAGCTGGGTGGTGTTCTTGACCTCTTCCATCACCGCGTAGGTGCGGGTTTCGCGCACGCCGGGCAACTGCCAGAGCGCGTTGCCGGCAAAGTCGCGGTAGGCCGCCATGTCGGCCATGCGGGTCTTGAGCAGGTAGTCAAAGCCACCGGCCACCATGTGGCATTCCATGATCTGCGGGTAGACCTGCACCGCCGCCTTGAAAGCTTCAAACACATGCGGCGTGGTGCGGTCCAGCAACACCTCGACGAACACCAGCATGCCGGCGCCCAGCTTGAGCGGGTTCAGCCGCGCCTCGTAGCCCAGGATGTAGCCATCGCGCGTGAGCCGCTGCACGCGCGCCAGCACGGCCGTGGGCGACAGCGCCACCGCTTCGGCCAGCTTGAGGTTGGAGAGGCGCCCGTCCTGCTGCAGCACGCTCAAAATCTTCAGGTCGATGCGGTCAATGTCGGGCAGGGTGTCGGTCATGCTAGTGAATTATTCGGGATTGGTGCCTGAATTTAGCGTGAAATTCTCATTGAATCCAGAGAACATGGCGTGATTCACCATATTGCGGAGGTTTTCATGTCGCAACAGCCACGCCTTCCTTTCCCTTACCGGCCCGAAGCCGGCATCGTCGCCCGGCACCTGCAGGCGCTGGCCGGGGCGCTCGACTGGGCCGCCGCCGCGCCGCTGGCCCGGCCCTGGGTGCAGGCCGTGCGCAACAACCCGCCGCCCTTCTGGGCCATGGAAAGCCTGCTCAAGGAATACCCGATTTCCAGCGCCGAAGGCCTCGCCCTGATGCGCCTGGCCGAAGCGCTGTTGCGCGTGCCCGACGCCGAGACCGCAATTGCCCTGACCGCCGACCAGCTGGGCCGCGCCGATTTTGAGGGCGCCAGCGACGGCGTGATGGCGCGCCTGTCGGCCTCGGCCATCGCGATGTCCAAGAAGTTTCTGCCGGAGGACGGCCAGAGCAGCATCATGAGCAAGCTCGGTGCGCGTACCGTGGTGGCCGCCACCCTGCGCGCGGTGCAACTGCTGGGCCGGCAATTTGTACTGGGCCAGACGATAGGTGACGCCATGGGCGAGGCCGACAGCGCGCGCAGGAAGGTGGCGAATCTGAGATTCAGTTATGACATGCTGGGCGAGGGTGCGCGCACCGATGCCGACGCGCTGCACTACCTGGCCAGTTATGAGAATGCTATCAAATCAATAGCTGTTCGCGCAAATGCGACCTGCGCTTGTGAGCAAAACGACGGCATTTCCATCAAGCTCAGCGCGCTGCACCCGCGTTACGAAGACGCCCAGCGCGCGCGGGTGCTGGCCGAACTGGTGCCGCGCGTCTGGGGCCTGTGCGAGTTGGCGGCTCGGGCCAACATCAACCTGACGATAGACGCCGAAGAGGTGGACCGGCTCGAACTCTCGCTAGCCGTGTTTGAAGCCCTGGCCGCTTTGGTGGCGCAGCAGCAGCCGCAGTGGCAGGGCTTCGGCCTGGCCCTGCAGGCTTACCAGACGCGTGCGCTGGAGCTGGTCGAACACGTCATCACCCTGGCCCGCAAGTACCGGCTGCGTTTCATGTGCCGCCTGGTCAAAGGCGCCTACTGGGACTCGGAAATCAAGCGCGCGCAGGAGCTGGGCCTGCCGCACTACCCGGTGTTCACGCACAAGCACCACACCGACGTGTCTTACCTCGCCTGCGCGCAGGCCCTGCTGGCCGCGCCCGACGCGATTTATCCGCAGTTCGCCGGCCACAACGCCGGCACGATTGCCGCGATTTTGCAGATGGCAGCCCGGCCCGGCCCAGAACTGGCGGGCGCCGCCGGGCAGCCCTCACCCCCGCCCTCTCCCAGGGGGAGAGGCAGTAAAACCGTCCCCGCATGGCCCCCTCTCCCTCTGGGAGAGGGTAGGGGTGAGGGCTCTGCGCATCCAGCGACCGCCCAATTCGAGTTGCAGAGGCTGCACGGCATGGGCGAGGGGGTTTACCGCGAAATCTCGCGGAAACCCCTTCGGGGTGCATTGACGCTCTCCCCCTCCCAGCCTCCCCCTGCAGGGGGAGGAGCTGCGCCGTTGCATGCGTGGGATGTTCCGGTACGCATCTACGCGCCGGTGGGTGCGCACCGCGACCTGCTGGCCTACCTGGTGCGGCGCCTGCTGGAAAACGGCGCCAACTCCTCGTTCGTGCACCAGCTCGCCGACGAATCGGTGGGCATGGACCAGTTGCTGACCTCACCCCTGCGTGTGGAACCCGAGGCGTCCCTGCCGCTGCCGCCCGCCCTGTATGGCCCGGGCCGACCCAACAGCGAGGGGCTGGACCTGACGGTGGAAGCCATGCGTGCGCCACTGTTCGCAGCCTTCACGACGGTGCAAGTGCCCGCAGTGCCGGCGTTTGATGCCAAATTGGCCGCCAGCGCAGTAGCGACGGGCGAAAGCAGCTATCAAAAATGGAGCAAGATCGATGTGGCCGAACGCGCCGCCATCCTGCGCCGCGCCGCTGATGCGCTGCAGCAGCACATGCCCATGTTCTGCGCCTGGCTGGTCAAGGAAGCCTTCAAGACCTGGGGCGACGCGGTGTCCGAGGTGCGCGAGGCGATTGACTTCCTGCGCTACTACGCCAATGAAGCCGAACGCATCATGGCGCCCATCGCCTTGCCGGGGCCGACCGGTGAAACCAACGAGTTGCGCCTGAGCGCACGCGGCGTCTGGGTCTGCATCAGCCCCTGGAATTTTCCTCTGGCCATTTTCACCGGCCAGGTCGCCGCCGCGCTGGCCACCGGCAACGCGGTGCTGGCCAAGCCCGCCGAGCAGACGCCGGGCGTGGCGCTGGCGGCCGTCCGGCTGCTGCACGCCGCCGGTGTGCCCGAAGGCGCGCTGCAGCTCTTGCACGGCCCCGGCGAAACCGTCGGTGCGGCGCTGGTGGCGGCGCCGGGGATTGCCGGTGTGGTGTTCACCGGCTCGACCCAGGTTGCCAAAATCATCAACCGCGCGCTGGCCGCCAAGGACGGGGCTATTGTTCCGCTGATCGCCGAGACCGGCGGCATCAACGCCATGCTGGTCGACAGCAGCGCCCTGCCCGAGCAGGTGGTGGATGCCGTGGTGCAAAGCGCCTTCCGCTCGGCCGGCCAGCGCTGCTCGGCGCTGCGCCTGCTGTGTCTGCACGAGGGTATTGCCGACAAGGTGGTGGACATGATCCAGGGCGCGCTGCAGGAGCTGGCCGTTGGCGACCCGGCCGCGCTGGCCACCGACGTCGGCCCGGTGATAGACCGCGAGGCGTTTGACAACATCCAGAACCACCTGCAGCGCCTGGGCTCCACGTCAAAAGTGCTTCCAGCTTTTTCCTGTAGGGCGCAAGCAGCTCCTGATTTGATAGCAAATCTGGTGCTGCCCAGCGCCTTTGAAGTCAGCAGCCTGGCCGAGGTGAAAGACGAAATTTTCGGCCCGGTGCTGCAGATCGTGCGCTGGGGCAGCGGCGCGCTGAAAACGCCCGAAGCCGTCATCGCGCAGATCAACGCCCTCGGCTACGGTCTCACGCTGGGCATCCAGACCCGCATCGACTCGCGCGCCCAGGCGCTGGCCGCGGCCGCCCATGTCGGCAACATCTATATCAACCGCAACATGATCGGCGCGGTGGTTGGTGTGCAGCCCTTCGGTGGCGAGGGGCTCAGCGGCACCGGCCCCAAAGCCGGCGGCCCGCATTACCTCTACCGCTTCTGCGCGGAGCAGACCGTTACCGTGAACACCACGGCGGCGGGCGGTAATGCGGCCTTGCTGTCGGGGACCTGAACAAGCCCTGGAGGGCCGGATAGGCGAAAAGCCCCACCTGTCCCCGGACTGGCGGGGCTTTTCATTCCTGAACCACCCCGGGCAGGGGCTGGTGGTTCAAGTTCCTGTCCCGAAAAGAAAATCGGGCTCCGAAGAGCCCGATTTCAAAGATTCACCCGCTGCCAGGGCCGGAGCCCGGGTGGTGGGGAGTCGACCGGCCGAAACCCGGCCAGCGTGCAGCTATTACAGGTAAGTGGCTTCGCCGCGCGGGATCTGGCCCAGGCGGACAGCGTCGGCCGCTTGTGCCCGCACGGTGGCGCGGTCGGTCGAGGACTGCGCGGTGGCCGCCACGCGCGAGCCGGCAGGCTCCTGGCTGTGGGTTTTCACTTTGGCGGCGGCTTCGGCCTGGACTTCGGCCACGGAGCGGGT
>NZ_NBZV01000062.1 GCF_002379095.1 Polaromonas sp. AER18D-145 | reverse complement strand
CTTCCTCCACCGCCGCGCTTTCAGGCGGCAACAACCGCGCTACCGCCCGGTCCTTGAATGCTTGTCCGTATCGTGCCAATTCTTGTCCTTCATCGCCGCCCCCGGATTCTTGGTTCTATGGAGGCGACAACTATTCTGACGCGGGGGGGATCACTGTGCGCGTGACTTTAGATGAGACACCGGGCTTGCCAATCGCGCCGTCGCCATGGTCACCCGCGTGGCTTCCGGCCGCCATCGCGGACAAGGACAACAAGGCGCAAGGCAGCGAGAGCAGGATGTTTCGTGATTTCATTGAATACCTTTCAAGGGCGGCAATTGGAAGAAATAGTGCGTGTTTCGTACGTAGACACTTCCTGAATATGAATTTTCCGCCCATAGACAGGAAAGTGCGCCATCCGTGTCGATTACAAAGGGTAAAGGACCATGTTGTGACCGGGAGTTTAAATATCCGAACCCTACGTAAGACCCACCGGGAGATTACAAATTTGGAATCTCCCGGTGAACACAGCCAGCTGTAAATAAGTAGGAAAATCCCTGCGCCTTCTTGTGGTCAATGACGAATACGGGCTCACTGTAGGCGCCGTGCTCATCGGCATGATGAGAGGCACCTCGCACTTACCCTCGTCATGCAGGACTTCAGACCAGTTTCGGTGAAGGAAAACCAGCTACTGGGAATACCAGCGTGAAAGTCGTCTCACTGCCCGGCCGGCTGTATGCGATTACCTGCCCGCCATGAGCCAACATGATGGATCGCACAATTGCCAGTCCAAGTCCTGTTCCGCCGTCAAGGCGGGCGCGCGCGGCATCGACGCGGTAGAAGCGATCGAAGATGCGATTCAGATGGGCTTGAGCAATCCCCTCTCCCTGGTTGGTCACCGCCAAGGTGGTGCGGTCGCCGTCTGTGGCGATCACTATGCTTACCTTCGAATTCGCAAAGGCATGGCGTATTGCATTGGACAACAGGTTGGTGATCGCACGCTCAATCAGCAGGCGATCGGCCATGACAATCGCGGTGCCCGTCACCTCCACCGCAATCTCTCGCTCCTCAGCGATCAGCAAGAGGTAATCGGCCACTCGTTGAGCCTCCTGGGCAAGCTCCAGAAGCTCTCCTTGAAGCAATGTTTCGCTGTGGTCTGCCCGGGCAATAAAGAGCATGTCGGCGATCAGGCGAGACAGGCGCTCAAGTTCTTCAACGTTGCCTTCCAGGACTTCTCTGAATTCAGCGGATGTGCGCTTGTGGGACAGTGCCACCTGTGTTCGCCCCATGAGCGTTGCAACCGGCGTACGCATTTCATGAGCGAGCTCCCCGGAAAAATCCTGCAGCCGTCGGTAACCCGCATCGATGCGATCCATCATGCCGTTGAACTCTTCTGCAAGTTCGTAGAGTTCCGTGGGCAGACCTGAGGAAGATATTCGCTGACTGAGCGACTGTGCACCGATGGATGCCGCCAAACGATGGAAGCGCCGCAACGGCGTCAGACCGGTGCTAGCAATGAGCCAAGCGCCAAGCGCCACGATGAGCAGCAATATCGGCAAGCCCACCAAAGTTGCCTTGATGAAGCCAGCCAATAATCGGCTGTCATGCCTGCGGTCCAGCGACAGGTAATAACGCACAGACTTCCCGTTGGCGGCCGTACCGATGCCGTGAATGGCATTTAGCCGTTCACCAGTGGGCGCCGTCCACGCGTGAACGGACGTGGAACTGTTCGGGCGGGTGTCCAGCGCAGACACGGATTGCCGCGCAATCGCAGAAAAGCTCGCCACGCTTTGACCGCTAGCGGGATCTACCAGCGCCAAGTGGAGGTCATCGTGCCCAATCAGCAGATCGCCAAAGCGGTGCTTGTTCTGGTTGACCGCTTCCGGTGACGAGATTTCAGATAAAACATGCAGCACCAGGTCACGCTTGCCCAATAGCTCCGTCGCAGACCGCGCGTCAAGCTGCTGCGTCAGAGCATAGAACCCGACCACGATGGCTCCGCCAGTGATGAGAAGACCAAAAAAGGCGCTGGCCAGCGCGATGCGCGCAGCCAGGGAATTTCTGAGCCAAAAGTCGGGGAAGAGGCGTTGCATCACGGCGCGGTCCGGCGCTCCAGGACGTAGCCCACGCCGCGCACGGTGTGAATCAATTTCTCTTCGAAAGGGTCGTCGATCTTGGCGCGCAACCGTCTTATCGCCACTTCAACTACATTCGTGTCCGAATCGAAGTGAATATCCCAGACCAACGAGGCGATTTGAGTTCTGGAGAGGACTTCGCCGGTTTTCTGGGCCAAAAGGGTCAACAAGGCGAACTCCTTGGCCGACAGGTCGATGCGCTGGCCAGCGCGGGTCGCCCGGTGACGTACGGGATCGATCTCCAGATCCGCCGCACGCAGCACCGGCTCCCCGGTCACGGGCTGGCCGCGCTTGAGCAACGCCCGGACTCGGGCCAGCAACTCCGGAAACTGAAACGGTTTGACCAGGTAGTCATCGGCTCCCAGGTCGAAGCCGCGCACCTTGTCGTCGGTCTCGCCGCGGGCGGTGAGCATCAAAACCGGCACTTGCCTGGAGGTACGTAGCGCCGACAAAACGGCAAATCCGTCGACACCTGGCAGCATGACATCCAGGATCACCAAACCATGGTCACCGTTGGCAGCCGCATGCAACCCGTCCGTGCCGTTGTACGCCACCTCAACGGCATAACCGCTTTCGGTCAGACCCTGACGCAGGTAGGCGGCGGCCTTGGGTTCGTCTTCAATCACCAGTATTTTCAAAAGAAGCCTCGATCGTACATAACGTATTCGTAATCTCCGGGTCAGGGCGGCGTCGCAGCTGGGTTTCTACATTAACAACTGTGATGCAGAGTTTGCATCGCAGTGGCTCCAAGTGTTGGAACCACACCTTGCAATCGATATTAAAGGAGTTTGATCATGTTGTTTCGTAAAACCGTATTTGCCCTTGCCCTTGCCGGTGCAGCCATTCCCGCAGCTTTTGCCAACAGCGGCAGCGCCTGGGTCGGCGGCGAACGGGGCTTTGAGACCCACACCGTGCAAAGTACCAAGAGCCGCGCCGACGTGGAAAAAGAGTTAGACGCTTTCCGCAAAAAACCTACGACTGCTGAAGGCGGCACGCTGGTCGGCGGCGAAGCCGGCTATATCCCCCCACAGCACAGCTATGCGTTCCAGGACGGCAGGCTTGTCCACACCGACAGCATTGCACACAACACCCCGAAGCCCAGTCTCGCCATGACAGGCGCGGAGCGTAGCCTGTTCCGGGAGCAGTACGTCAACTGATACGAAGCGAGAAACCGAGCCGGATGCAGGCCATCCGGACAATCCATTAATATCCTTAGGAGTTTCCATGAAATCGAAGATCAATGTTTTTTTGGTGACGGCTGTGCTTTCCATGAGTGCTACTGGATTTGCCATTGCCGCAATTGACGCTCCAACCGGCGCCCAGAACACGGGCGCAGCGACTGCCACAACGAGGCTGACAGCCGGCGAGGTGCGCAAGGTGGACCTTGAACAGAGCAAGCTGACCATCAAACACGAGGCACTCGAGAACCTGGACATGCCGGGTATGACCATGGTGTTCAAAGTTCTGGATGCCAGGCTGCTCAAGGACCTCAAGCAAGGCGACAAAATCCTGTTCAGGGCTGAAAAAGGCGAAGCAGGCTTCACAGTCGTGGCGCTTGAGCAAGCCAAGTAAGGCAATGGGTCCGGGAGACAATGATCGACCGCCGACTCAAGCGTACTTCGACTGAGCCTGACCGAAAAGTGGGAAATGGCCACTTACGGTACCCTCACTTGCTCCGTCTGTGGTTATCAGAAGACCGAACAGATTCCCACCGTCGCCTGTCAATGGTTTTACGAGTGCGAACAGTGCCACGCCGTTCTGCGCCCGAAATCAGGGGATTGCTGCGTGTTTTGCTCCTACGGCACGGTGCCCTGCCCACCCGTTCAGGACAAAGGCCGTGCATTGGGTTGTTGCAGTTAAGAACTTTTGTCGCCAATCTGAATCCGTTCAACTAGACTTGATCGCTTGGCAGTTTCGTTTTCTTCTCACATCAGCCCATGATCTGGATTCGCCGCACCCGTCTGCTTACAGCGGTTTTCGCGCTGGTCAGCCTGCTGTTCATGCAGCTGGCCGTGGCCGGCTATGTTTGCCCGGGTGCTGGATCAAAGGTTTCTGATATCTCGGCAATGGCCGAAGCAGGCATGCCCTGCGCGCAATCCATGACTTTAAACATGGATGAGGAGCAGCCCAATCTGTGCCAGGCACATTGCCAAACGGGTCATCAGTCAGCCGACAAGCATGAGCTGACCTCCCCCGTCGCCATCAGCGCTTTGCCTGCCAACTTCAGTTTGCAGATCGCCTTCCCGGTGTTTTCTGAAGCGCCGCTGCAGGCGCCTCATCTGCAGCGCACCACCGCGCCCCCTGTCGCCATCCGGAACTGCTGCTTCCGCCTCTGACCTCCCGGACCACCTGGCTCCTGTCTGATGCATTTCCCGTGCATCGACAGGTCGTTATTCGTGCTCTGGAGGTTTTATGTCTATTTCATCTTAGTTGAATTGCTTGGTAAATCGGTCGTCGTAGAGAATCGCGAACTGGTTCATCGCCTCCTTCCAATCCCTGCCTGCTCGGTGCCAGTCGGCCGTGATGTTTCGCAGGGCCAGCCAGATCAGCTTGGTGGCCGCATCGTCCGTGGGGAAGTGCCCCCGCGTCTTGATGATCTTGCGCAATCTGGCGTTGACACTTTCGATGGCGTTGGTGGTGTAGATCACCCGCCGGATGTGAGCGGGGAAGGCAAAGAAGGGAATTACCTTGTCCCAGGCCCGCCTCCAGGCCCCCACCACGGTCGGGAACTTGCTGCCCCATGGACCCTGCTCAAACGCATCCAACTCGCCCAGCGCGGCCTCAGCGCTGGGTGCTGTGTAGATCGGCTTAATGGCCGCCGCCAGTGCCTTGCGGTCCTTCCAGCTGGCGTAGTCCAGGCTGTTGCGTATCAGGTGCACGACGCAAGTCTGCAGCGTGGTGGCCGGGAACACTGCACCCAGCGCCTCAGCCATTCCCTTGAGCCCATCGGTGACGGCGATCAGGATGTCATTGACGCCCCGCGTCTTGAGGTCGTTGAACACCTTCATCCAGAACTTCGCGCCCTCGGTGTTCTCAATCCACAGGCCCAGGATGTCGCGCGTGCCGTCCGGGCGCACGCCCAGCGCCAAGTAGACGGCCTTGTTGCGCACCACCGCGTCCTCGCGGATCTTCACCCTCAGGGCGTCGAAGAAGACCACCGGATACATCGGCTCCAGGGCACGCGCCTGCCAGGCCGTGACCTCGCTCATCACCGCGTCCGTGACCGAGCTGATCAGATCCGGCGAGACTTCGGTGGCATATTGCTCGGCCAGAAAGCCTTGAATCTCGCGCACCGTCATGCCCCGCGCGTACATGGCCACGATCTTGTCGTCAAAGCCGGTGAAGCGGCGTTCGTGCTTGGGGATGAGCAAGGGCTCGAAGCTGCCCGTGCGGTCGCGCGGAACCTCTATCCGCAGCGGGCCGTCCTCGGTCAGGACGGTCTTGCCTGAGGCACCATTGCGGTGGTTCTTGGCCTCAAGGGGCTTGTCTGCGCCAGGCGCATAGCCCAGGTGGTGGGTATTCGTGCGCCAAATGAGTCCTTTCTAGAACAAGAGTGTTCTTTTAAGCGTCAAAGGGACCGGAACCGCTAACTCACCAGGCTTGGTCTTTTTCTTTGAAGCTGGTTGACTTCCTTGCTCGTCCGAGAGCGCAGTTTCTTGAGGAGCTACAGGGCCGAACGGGGCGTCGCCAAAAGCGGCGGCGGAGTTGGCGGCCGCAATCCCGGCCCGCACCTTTGCAATTGAGTTACCGGCCCGTTTGCTTACCGAATATGAATACGCGAGGCATCATGTCCGACTCACTTCGGTCGAGTGATTAATGGGCAAACTATCGATGGTGTGACATCGAAGCTTTCCTTCAGTTAACAACGTGAATACTGTTGCGCGTACCAGCATGGCGTCGACGTCTGAAATACTTTTTTCGAAGTCTTGCAGCCGCCACTTGGCAGGCATTAGATTAGTGCAGCGATCAGCCAGATTTTCAGAAACTTGCCCGCGGTGCGAAATCAGGTGCTGCAGGATGGTGGACCAGTTGTCATACCGGACTCGACGTTTCTCGAATTCGTCAACAAGGACCTCAACAACCTTAGCGTTGCAGTCGGCAACCCATTTGTAGAAGTCCACATAGGCAAATTTCTTCTTCTCATTCATCCAAGCCTCGGATTGTTTGGTGAGGAGGAAGAAGGTGGGGACGCCTCCACGCATAGCCCAGAAATCCACCACTCGCGCCGGCTTTGTGTTTGGAATCACAAGCGCCCTCTCGCAAAGAGCGTCAACTTCAAAGTCTGCTTCGAGATCAATGAACAGACAAAGTGCGCTTTTCCCGTACAGGGTCATACGCCGCCCGGCTTTGAGGCTGTACACGTCAAAACGGTATGAGCCATGAGGCCTGCGGTTGTCCGCGGGAGTCTCGTAAGTAAGGGCCATGGGTTAGTCCAAGTGGGACGTAATCCATTGACTGCTTCTTTTGCCGTGTTGTCAACTTCTCTTCATAAAATTTGGAAATGAAATTGTCAACAAAGCGCCGCTAGCCCGCATGGCAGCTACATCATCTGCCTTCGGCCAAATCCTTACAGTGGCGAAATATTGCCAAGGCTGCGCCAATCGAAACAAAACGTAACAGCATCCGCTGATTGGCATGTTCTCTTCCAAATTCATGGAAAAGAACCTGCCAACAAAGCACGTGGCTTACCCATGGAACTTAAGAAAGCTGCGTTGGCATCTTCATTTCGCCGGATGGCTATACAGCGATTACCTAATCTTCCTGGCATCCGTTACGTAACCTTCGACTTTTCGCCCTTTTGACAGGCTCGTAGAAAAAGTTGTGATTTACGAAATGGCTGACGGCAGTAACGTTGTGGGCGACTCAGTTGTTGCCAGGAACTTTTATCTCGTACTTCAATCAACTAAACTGGGTGTTTTTTCAATTGCCGTTCTCGTTGCTTTAACCTTCTGTGAAATGATTTTGCGCCGCACACGTCTGGTCACCGCGCTATTTGCGCTGATCAGCCTGCTGTTTATGCAGCTGGCTGTAGCCAGCTATGCGTGTCCCGGCGCTGGATCAAAGGTTTCTGATATCTCGGCAATGGCCGAAGCAGGCATGCCCTGCGCTCAATCCATGACTTTAAACATGGATGAAGAGCAGCCCAATCTGTGCCAAGCGCATTGCCAGGCTGGACAGCAGACCGCTGACAAGTACGAGATCCCTGCCCCGTTGGTGATTACCGCCCTCCCCCCCGATTTCACACTGCCGGCCATTACGCCGGTATTGCAAGGGGCGCCTTTGCAGGCGCCTCACCTGATGCGTACCACGGCTCCGCCCGTGGCCATCCGGCACTGCTGCTTCCGCCTCTAGCCTCCTGAATACCTTCTTTCTGTCCGGTGCAACTCGATTGCGCCGGCAGGTCGTTGTTCGCGTTCTGGAGGTTTTATGTCAATTCACTTTTCGATTCGCCGGGCGGTCATTTCCGTCCTGCTCGCGGTTGCGGGGTCTGCGACCCTGGCGGCTGACCCGATCACATTTCTGGAGGCCCAACGCCTCGCAGTGGGCCGGTCCCAGCAACTGATAGCGCAGGACGCACTCACCACCGCGGCTAAAGAGCTGGCGGTGGCGGCCGGCCAGCTGCCAGACCCTGTCCTGAAGCTCGGCTTGGAAAACCTGCCGGCTAACGGCCCCGATCAGCTGAGCCTGACGCGGGATTTCATGACCATGCGCCGCATCGGGATCATGCAGGAGCTCCCACGTGCAGAAAAACGCCGGCTCAAATCCGAAAGGTTCGAGCGAGATGCATTACGCGTACAGGCACAGCGCCAACTGACCTTGGCCAATGTGCAGCGAGATACCGCGCTGGCATGGCTGGACCGTTATTACAGCCTGTCCATGCGTGACCTGATTCAGCAGCAGGTGGAAGAAACCCGCCTGCAGACGGAGGCCGCCAATATAGCGTTTCGCACCGGCCGGGGAAGCCAGGCTGACGTGTTTGCAACCCGCGCTGCCGCCATCATCTTGCAGGACCGCATTAGCCAGATTGACCAACAGGCGCGCGGCGCTACCTTGATGCTGGCGCGCTGGGTGGGCCCACCCGCTGCCGCCCGGCCCCCGACAGGAATGCCGTCGTGGCGCAGTCCGCCTCTGCAAGGAGGCACCTCTGAACAACAGATCAGGCAACATCCTGAACTGCAGGCGATGGCTGCCGAGGTTGAGGCATTGGAGACCGACGTGCGGCTTGCCCAAGCCAACAAACAGGCGGACTGGAGCGTCGAAGCCAGCTACGCCCAACGCGGTCCCGCCTACTCCAACATGGTTTCGATCGGGGTTTCCATTCCGCTGCAGTGGGACCGAAAGAGCCGGCAGGACCGGGAAGTTGCATCCAGGCTGGCGCTGGTTGACGAGGCCAGGGCTCGCTACGAAGACATGCTGCGCATCCGGGAAGCCGAGGTGCGAAGCATGTTCAACGACTGGCAGACCGGCATGGAGAGGGTCGCCAGGTATCACAACGAACTGATACCGGCCACTACGCAGCGCGCCGAGGCCGCGCTCACCACCTACCGCACCGGTCAAAGCGACCTTGCCAGCGCTTTGAGTGCACGTCAGGGTGAGATTGACGTCCGGCTGCAAGCGCTGTCGCTGGAGGCGGAAACGGCACGGGCCTGGGCGCGCCTGAACTTTCTGATTCCTGATCAAAGCACCGCCTTCGCTACCAAGGAAACACCATGAACAAGAAAACATCGACCGTCGCGCTGCTGACAGTGGCCATAGGGGTCTTGGGCGGAGCAGGATACGGCCTGTACATGCTTGGCATGAAAACCGGACGCTCCCACCCTGCAGCTGTATTGACCGGGCCCGTCCCGCAGACTGCTGCGGCAACGTTGTCAGTCGGACCTCAGAGCATTGCGGAAGGAGAGGAAGCCACGCGCCGCCACATCAGAGCCGGGCTCAAGGCCGGTGATACCGATCCAGACTCAGGCCGTAAGATCCTGTACTACCACGACCCCATGGTTCCCAGCAGCAAGTTCGACAAGCCGGCCAAGTCACCTTTTATGGACATGATGCTGGTACCTGTCTATGCCGACAGTGATTCTGACCAGGGCCAAGTCACCGTCAGCCCTCGTGTCCAGCAGAACCTGGGGGTGCGCACCGCTCTGGTTGCCGAAGGCACCCTGTCGCAGCAGGTTTCCGCGGTGGGCAGCATCGCCTTCAATGAACGCGACCAGGCCATCGTTCAAGCGCGGGCGACCGGATATGTGGAGCGTCTGCATGTGCGGGCGACGCTGGATCGAGTGGCCATGGGCCAGCCGCTGGTGGACCTCTACATTCCCGACTGGGTCGCAGTCCAGGAAGAGTTCCTGGCGCTCAAGCGCATGCAGGGCGATGACCTGGCATCGCTGGTGGATGGTGCGCGTCAGCGCATGCGCCAGGTTGGCATGAGCGACGAACAGATCCGTCGGATCGAAGCCAGCGGCAGGGCACAGCCGCGTATCACCATCACAGCACCCTTGGGCGGCGTAGTGGTCGAACTGCTGGTCCGCGATGGCATGACGGTGATGGCGGGAAGCACCCTCTTTCGCATCAATGGCCTGTCCACGGTCTGGGCGAACGCTGAGGTGCCTGAAAGCCAGTCCGCCCTGGTGCGGCCCGGTGCCAAAGTGCAGGCGCGCAGCCCGGCCGCGCCGGGAACAAGTTTCGACGGCAGGGTGCAAGCCATCCTGCCGGACGTGAATCAGGCCACCCGCACGCTCAAGGCACGGATGGAGTTGGCCAATCCTGGCTCTCGCCTGGTGCCCGGCATGTTTGTCACCATGCAGTTTATGGACATGCGGGCGGACAAGGCCCTGCTGGTGCCGACCGAGGCGGTGATCCAGACGGGCAAGCGCACGGTGGTGATGCTGGCCGAAGAAAATGGCCGCTTCCGGCCTGTCGATGTGGAAGCGGGAATCGAAACCGGTGGACAGACTGAAATCAAGCGCGGTTTGCAGATCGGGCAGCGGGTGGTGGTCTCGTCGCAATTTCTGATTGATTCAGAGGCCAGCCTCAAAGGCGTGGAAGCCCGACTCAACCAGGCACCAAAACCGCCCGCCCCCAGCAGCGCGCCACGACACGAAGGCCAGGCCAAGATCGACGCCATTAACAATGATGCGATCACCCTGTCCCATGGGCCAATTCCGTCCATTAAGTGGGGAGCGATGACCATGGACTTCAAGGCGCCTCCGTCCCAAGAGCTACCGCGTAACCTGGCAGCTGGTGATAACGTGAATTTCGAGTTTTACATCGACTCTGAAGGACTGCCTCAGCTCACCCGGGTGTCGCCTTCGGGTCCCGCAACCGCTGCAACGCCAGCGGCTTCGGGGAGCACAAAGTGATCGCCCGGCTTATTCGCTGGTCCATCAGCAACCGCTTCCTGGTCCTTCTGGCGACCCTGATGATCGGCGCCTGGGGGGTGTACTCGGTGCTCAAAACGCCGCTAGACGCGCTGCCGGACTTGTCCGACGTGCAGGTCATCATCCGTACGACCTACCCGGGGCAGGCACCGCGCATTGTTGAAAACCAGGTCACCTACCCGCTGACGACGACCATGCTGTCGGTGCCGGGCGCCAAGACGGTACGCGGCTACTCCTTCTTTGGCGATTCCTTTGTCTACGTGCTGTTTGAAGATGGCACGGACATGTATTGGGCGCGCTCGCGGGTGCTGGAATACCTCAACCAGGTGCAATCGCGCCTGCCTGCGGCCGCCAAGGCGTCGCTGGGGCCGGACGCGACCGGTGTCGGGTGGATATACCAATATGCCCTGATTGACCGAAGCGGCACCCAGGATCCCGGACAGCTGCGCGCGCTGCAGGACTGGTTTCTTAAGTACGAACTCAAAACCGTTCCCAACGTTGCTGAGGTGGCGTCGGTGGGCGGCATGGTCCGGCAGTACCAGGTGGTACTGAACCCAGACAAGCTGGCGGCCTATGCCATCCCGCACACCAAGGTGGTCGAGGCCATCCAGAAAGCCAATCAGGAAGCCGGCGGATCGGTCCTCGAGTTGGGCGAAGCTGAATACATGGTGCGGGCATCAGGTTACCTTCAGAGTCTGGATGATTTCCGGGCGGTTCCGCTGATGACCACGCCGGGGGGCGTCTCCGTGAGACTGGGCGACGTAGCACGCATTCAGATCGGGCCGGAGATGCGTCGCGGCATCGGTGAACTCGATGGCGAGGGAGAGGCCACCGGTGGCGTGATTGTCATGCGCTCCGGTAAGAATGCGCTGGAAACCATCGCGGGCGTCAAAGCCAAGCTGGCATCCCTGCAGTCCAGCCTGCCCAAGGGTGTGGAAATTGTGCCGGTTTACGATCGATCCGGCCTGATCAACCGCGCCGTGGACAACCTGACCTTCAAGCTGCTGGAGGAGTTTTTGGTGGTTGCGGCGGTATGTTTCATCTTCCTGTTCCACCTGCGGTCGGCATTTGTGGCGATCATTTCACTGCCATTGGGCATCCTGGTGGCCTTCATCGTCATGCATTACCAAGGCGTCAATGCCAACATCATGTCGCTGGGCGGCATCGCGATAGCCATCGGCGCCATGGTGGACGCCGCGGTGGTCATGATTGAAAACGCCCACAAGCACCTCGAACATTGGGGGCATGACCATCCAGGGGAAACGCTGCAGGGCGAAGCACGCTGGCGAGTCATCGGGAATGCGGCGGCAGAGGTCGGACCAGCACTGTTTTTCTCACTGCTGATCATCACCTTGTCATTTATCCCGGTCTTCACATTGGAAGCCCAGGAAGGACGGCTGTTCTCCCCTCTGGCGTTCACCAAAACCTACGCCATGGCCGCGGCTGCGGGCCTGTCGGTCACCCTGATCCCGGTGTTGATGGGCTACCTGATCCGGGGCCGGATCCCGGATGAGAAGTCCAACCCCTTGAACCGCCTGCTGATTGCGATCTACCGGCCGATGCTGGAGGTTGTGCTTCGCGCGCCCAAACTTACTTTGGTGGTCGCCGGCTTCGTCCTGGCGATCAGCCTCTGGCCGCTACAGCACATTGGGGGCGAATTCATGCCGCGCCTGGACGAAGGCGACCTGCTCTACATGCCTTCGGCGCTGCCGGGCCTGTCGGCGGGCAAAGCCAGTGAACTGCTGCAGCAGACCGATCGCCTGATCAAAACTGTTCCCGAAGTCGCCAGCGTCTACGGCAAGGCCGGCCGTGCCGAGACCGCCACCGATCCGGCGCCTATGGAGATGTTTGAGACCACCATTCAGTTCAAGCCGCGCGACCAATGGCGAGCTGGCATGACGCAGGACAAGTTGGTGGACGAACTCGACCGCATCGTCAAGGTGCCAGGCCTGGCCAACATATGGGTGCCGCCGATTCGCAATCGCATCGACATGCTGGCCACGGGCATCAAAAGCCCGGTCGGGGTCAAGGTGGCCGGCACCGATCTGGCGACGATTGACCGGCTGACCGGCGAGATCGAGCGCGCCTTGAAGGACGTGCCGGGCGTCAGCAGTGCGCTGGCCGAGCGTCTGACCGGTGGACGCTATGTGGATGTCAACATTCGGCGCGACGCGGCGGCCAGTTTTGGCCTCAACATTGCCGATGTGCAGTCGGTCATCAGCTCGGCGGTAGGTGGCGAGAACATCGGCGAGACGGTGGAAGGCTTGCAGCGCTTCCCGATCAGCATGCGCTACCCCCGCGAGCTGCGGGATTCCCTGGAAAAGCTGCGCAGCCTGCCTTTTGTAACCGAGCGTGGTCAGCGGCTGGTGTTGTCTGATGTGGCCGACGTCCGCATCACGGACGGCCCGCCCATGCTGCGCAGCGAAAACGCCCGCCTGTCCGGCTGGGTATATGTCGACATTCGCGGGCGGGACCTGCGGTCCGCCGTGCGCGACATGCAAAAAGCCGTCACGGAAAAGGTCAAGCTGACGCCGGGTTACTCCATTTCCTGGTCTGGCCAGTTTGAATTCCTGGAGCGCGCCACGGCCAAGCTCAAGGTGGTGGTACCGTTCACTTTGTTGATCATCTTTGTACTGCTTTACCTGACCTTCAAACGCCTCGATGAAGCATTTTTGATTATGGCCACGCTACCGTTCGCCCTGGTGGGCGGCATCTGGCTGCTGTACATCCTGAGCTACAACTTGTCGGTGGCTGGTGCGGTGGGGTTTATTGCCCTGGCCGGTGTATCGGCGGAGTTCGGAGTGATCATGCTGTTGTATCTGAAGACTGCCTGGGATGACAAGCTTAAACAGGGGACAACTAGCACCGCCGATTTGCTGGACGCCATCCGTGAAGGTGCCGTGTTGCGCGTGCGCCCCAAGGCGATGACGGTGGCGGTCATTCTTGCAGGCCTGTTTCCCATCATGTGGGGCACGGGGACAGGTTCCGAGGTCATGCAGCGGATCGCAGCGCCCATGGTGGGGGGCATGATCACCGCGCCGTTGCTGTCCATGTTCGTGATCCCGGCGGTCTACCTGCTCATTCGGCAGAAGGCGGCTGCAAAATGAACAATGTACAGGCCGCCACCGACACTTTCAAAAAGGTGGTGAGCGAGCTGATCAAGGTCGAGGCCGTGGCATGCGAGGGGAGCGCGAGGGCTGGCCCTGCCGGCGGGGGACCACGGCCCGGGAGTAAACAAATACCACGGACGGCTCAAGGGCTGGCTGACATCCCGATGCGGGGCCCGTTGGCCAGGTATCCGCCTCCGCGACCTAGCTTGGATGTGGAGGCACGAGTGGCGAGGACGGGATCAAGCCGGAGCGCTACGTGATGACGGATTTCGACGGCAGGTCGTCGCACCTGTGGTCCCTGCGTCAGCGCAAAGCACGGCGCACAACACCCGAGATGCTGCGGGTCGGGAGCAAAGGTATCAAACGTTCGGCCTGGCGGCGCATCCGGTACAGATTCCGTCGACCGCGAACATTTTCATGCCTATGTCATCCATGACGAACACCAGCGCCGGTCATCCTAACAAGGCCGTCACCCGGCAATTCCGCGCAAGGGTGACGGCTTTAAACAGTCCTTACAGGACTCGTTTTATCGCACTGTACCCGCCTTTGGTGCTCAAGGTGACGATGGCGTCCTCTTTCGAACGATTGCGCCAGTACCAGCCGTGCTTGCCGTCGAAGGCCGCTTCCAGAACACCCTCATCTCCGGTTGACTGGCGGCCCTTGCCATAGCCGTGGTAAAAACCCGCCGGTGGGTTAACCGGGTCGCCGTGCGTATCAAAATTCACAGAGCCACCGCGAACGACCCACCGATAGGTCACTTTGGAACCCTTATTCATGTCCAGCTTGACCTCGGCTGCCTGACCCGGTTTGAGGGTGACCGAAATTTCGTCCGCCTTCCCCCCGGGGTCCGCTGAGGACGCCTTGCTTGCCGCGACATCCACATTCGCGTCCGTCGCTGCTGCAGGTGCGACGGCAACAGGTGCTGGGTCAACTGGCGTCTCTTTTGCCGCCTCGCTTGCAAGCGAGGCTTTGATCTCACCCATGCGCTTCAGACCTAATACGCCGCCAATGCCAGTGGGATCAATCCCGTATTCGGCAGGCATAACCGTCGTCATCAAGAGCGCCCCGGCAGACACAGCCGCAATGAGTGTGGAGCGGATCAGTTGCCGGGAGCTGGGTAAGTCGGCGTGGGTTGGTAATTCAGTGTTGTACATATTGGTATCCTCGAATGTTCAGGAAACAAAATAGCCAGTGAGTTGATAACCGATCAGCAGAAAGCCGGCGCACATCAGTGCGACGTTGGCGGTGTAGGCATGGCGAAGAAAGCTGTTGGTGCGGCGCCAGTACCCCATCACAATGAGGATGGCAAAGAGTGCCAGCAACTGGCCAATCTCCACGCCAACATTGAATGCCAGCAGATTGGGCAGCAGACCGTCCCGGGAGATTTCGAACTCCTGAATCTTCGTGGCCAGACCAAAACCGTGGAAGAAGCCGAAGACCAGCGTGGCTATTTTGGTGTCCGGCTGAACGCCAAACCAGCGCTGAAAGGCTCCGAGGTTATCCAGCGCCTTGTAGACAATTGACAGCCCAATGATCGCGTCGATCAGGTAAGAACTAACGCTGGTGCCAAAGTAGACGCCGGCCAGCAGGGTTGTCGAATGGCCGAGCGCAAACAGGCTCACATAGATTGCCACATGCCTGAGCTTGTACAGGAAGAAAATCACCCCAAACAGAAACAGCAGGTGGTCGTAGCCCGTCACCATGTGTTTTGCTCCCAGATAAACAAAAGGCAGCAGGTTCACCCCGGTAATCTCCTGGATGTAGCCCTTGTCACCCTCGGCCACCCCATGGGCAAAAGCACTGGCGCAGAAAAACAGGAAAAAGCTCAGTCCGACCAGCAAAGATCGAAGGTGAAAATACCGATCGAATGGCGAACGCCAACTAGCCTTGAAAAAAGGCAGATACATAAAAACTCCAACAAATGATTGATTAAATGGGCTGCGTCAGGCGGCCATATGCCGTCAAACAGTTGTTGGTTTGGGGGGGGGGCGCTCCAGCATGGCCACATGGGCGCTCGTCCCCAAAATTGCGTCGCGCAGACTCCATTGCTTCACACCCGTGCAAAGAATCAACGCATGTTCTGGCGGAGCAAACAGTGGTTCGTGGGTGTGATCAATCGCGGAGTGGCCGTGCTGGTGACCCCTCCTGCCCTCCTCCACTGAACCGTCTTCATGCCGGTGCGCAGAGGCTTCCTGATCAATGCCACGGATTTCGGCATGCCCGGCTAGCTGCACCTGGACGTTGATCATCGGATCATGGGAGGCGGACAGACTCGCAGCCAGAAAAGGCAGTAACGCCGTTAACAGCGTACAGATTAAAAGGACAGTTAGTGTTAGTGTTAGTGTCAGTGGTGGTCTACGCAGCATGGGTTGATCAAAAGTAATGATCAGTGACTAAAAATCTGATGCTGGAGAACTTCGCAGTCCCAAAGGGGGCCGGGCGATTCAGCGATGGTTTCAATCATAGTTTAGAAAGAGGTCCATGGTGGAAAACCATGCAGGGAAGTGTCAATCTCACCTCCAGACCACCATCGCTCCGCTGCAGCAATTCGAACGATCCGCCAAAGCGCTCGGCAATGGCGGCAACGACAGACAGGCCCAGACCGCTGCCTCGGCCTGATCCGCGCCGCCAGAAGCGCTGCGTCGCCAGCGCCAGTTCGTCATCGCTGAGTCCCGGCCCGCGATCGAACACGTGGAAACTGATTGTTTCCGGCGAGCGGCGTATCTCCAGCCTGACGCTGTTGGCGGCAGGGGAGTGGCGCAAGGCGTTGTCAAGCAGGTTGCGCAGTGCGGTGACTGCCAGCGCCTGGGGTAGCGCCAGTTCGGCGCGGTTGCCGTCGCTGTCCAGCGCGATGCGCTCGGGCGCATCGGGTGCTGCGTCGCGCATCGCGAGGCGGGCTACTTCGTGGGCCTCTGTGACGCGCCCGTCATCCCAGGAAAAAGCGCCTTCCACTTGCGACAGCGTCAGCAGTTGAGAGAGCGTGCGCTGAAGCCGCGCCACGCCCTCTTCAGCGTAATCCATGGCCTCTTCGGTGTCCTTGCCGCGGGTAATGCGCGCGACCTGAAGATGGGTCTTGATCGCGGTGAGCGGCGTGCGCAATTCATGCGCGGCATCGCTGGTGAAGCGACGTTCGCGGCGGATGGTCACGTTCATCCGCCCCAGCAGATGGTTCAGGGTATTGACCAGCGGCAGCAAGTCGCGCGACATGGGTTTGTCTGGAATCGGTGTCAATGTCTCCGTCGTGCGGCTGGCCAGCGCCTGCCGCAGGCGCTCCAGCGGCAGCAAGCCGCTTCCCACGCCGAACCACAGCACCGCCAGGCTGCCCACCAGGGCGACGACAAAGGGCACTGCCGCCGCAAGCATCACATTGCGCAGCAGCGTATCCCGCTCGTTCAGGCGATCGGACGTAGTGACCCGCAAACCGTGTGATTCCAGGGTGTAGCTGCGCCAGTGTTCGCCCCTGATTTCGCGGTCGGAAAAGCCGAGGGCCGACGCGGCTGTCGCCATCGCCTCGGGCACGGCGCCCGGTGTACGCGCGATCACTTCGCCACGCAGCGATACCTGGCATGCCAGGCCTTTTGCCGCCGCCGGCAGGCTCAACGTTGATGCGCCCGCTTTCCCGGTGCGGCCATCCCAAGCGGCAGGGTTTTGCGACATCAGTCCGGCCACCATGTGCGCCGACATGGCAAGCCGCTGGTCCAGGGTGCGGTGCATTTCCTTGTCCAGGCCTTGCAGCATCCAGAGCGCGACCCCGCCCCACAGCAGCATCATCGAGATGCCGATCATCAGCAACAAGCGCAGCCTGAGCGTCATGCTTTCACCGCGCTGAACCGGTAACCCACGCCACGCACCGTTTCGATCACATCGGCCCCCAGCTTGCGCCGCAGATGATGGATATGCACACTGAGGGCGTTGCTTTCGATCTCTTCACTGAAATCGTAAAGGCTGTCTTTCAGCTGGTCGGGGCTCAGGATGCGTCCACCCGCATGCAGCAGGGCGGCCAGCAGCGCCAGCTCGCGCCGCGATAAAGCGACGGCGCGTCCGTGCAGGGAGACTTCGCCACTGGCCGGATCAAGGCGCAGCGGGCCGTGCTCGATGACATCGACGCTGCGTCCGGCGGCGCGGCGCAGCAAGGCTTGCAGGCGGGCCACCAGCTCGTTGAGGTCGAAAGGCTTGAGGAGATAGTCGTCCGCGCCGGCGCGCAGCCCGGCCACGCGGTCTTCGACGGCGTCGCGCGCGGTCAGTATCAACACGGGCAGCGCCATGCCATTGGCCCGCAAGCGCTGCAGCAGGCGCATGCCGTCCTCGTCGGGCAGCCCGAGATCGAGGATCACCACGTCACAATGCACAACCGACAAGGCGGCCTCGGCCTGTGCCGAAGTGCGCACGCCATCGACCGTCAAACCGTGCGCACGCAGGCCGGCCAGGATGCCGTGGGCAATCAGTTCATCATCTTCAATCAGCAACACGCGCATGGCCTGTCCTCCATGCCAGATAGTATCCAGGCCTTTAATTATCCCAGCGTTAACGCAGCCTTAATCTGGCCGCTCAAAGATGCGTGTTCCATTTGATGTGAAGGCACTTATGCTGCGTTTGTTGTGGTTGATCGTGATGGTGCCCGTGTTGTGGGCTCTGCCGGCGCATGCCCAGCAGGATTTTCTGCCGGTGGAGCAGGCTTTCCGCCTGAGCGCCAGCCCGGATGGCGATGGCCAGGTACGCCTGAACTGGGACATCCGCAAGGGGTACTACCTTTATCGCCAGCAAATGAAGGTCGAAGCCGACCCCGCCGGTGGTGCGCTGCAGGTCAAGTGGCCGGCCGGCACACTAAAAACCGATGAAACCTATGGCGAAAGCGAGGTTTACCACGACCAGGTCAGCGTCCTGGTCAAGGCAGCCGATGCCCGGGCGCTGACCATCGACTGGCAGGGCTGCGCCGATGCGGGTCTTTGCTACCCGCCGCAAACCCGGCGCGTCAACCTGGCCGATGTCGCGGCAACGCCGGCAGCCCCGGCCGATCTGGCCACGACCCGCCCGAATCCGGCGCCCCCGGGCGCGCTCGGCGAAGACCAGGACCTGGCCGAACGCCTGTCGCGCATCAATATGGGCTGGATGCTTGTCGTGTTCTTCGGCCTGGGCCTGCTGATGACATTCACGCCCTGCGTGCTGCCGATGGTGCCGATTCTCTCCAGCCTGATCGCAGGCAGCGGCGCGAGTCCCAGGCGCGGTTTTATCCTCTCGCTGGCCTTCGTGCTGCCGATGGCGCTGACTTATGCCGGTGTCGGCGCGGCCGCGGCGCTGGCCGGCGCCAATCTGCAGGCGGTGTTGCAGAACCCCTGGGTGCTGGGCACCTTCGGCCTGGTGTTTGTCGTGCTGGCGCTGGCCATGTTCGGCTTTTATGAGCTGCAACTGCCCGCCGTTTTGCGCAACCGCCTCAACAACGCCAGCCAGGGCCGGCGCGGCGGCACGGTGGCGGGCGCCGCCACGATGGGCGTGCTGTCGGCGCTGCTGGTTGGCCCCTGCATGACCGCGCCCCTGGCCGGTGCACTGCTTTATATCGGCAATACCGGCGATGTCGTGACCGGTGCCCTGGTCCTGTTTGCCATGGGCCTGGGCATGGGTGTTCCGCTGTTGCTGGTCGGGACACTGGGCGCACGGCTGCTGCCGCGTCCCGGCGACTGGATGAACCGGGTCAAGGCGCTGTTCGGCTTTGTCCTGCTGGGCACCGCTATTGTGTTCGTGGCGCGGGTATTGCCTGCGGCGCTGACGCTGGGCTTGTGGGGCGCCTGGTTGCTGGCCATCGCACTGAGTTTGCTGGCGCTGGGCCAGAAGCTCGGCATGGGCAGCGGACGCCTGATGTCCCGTTACCTGGCGCTGCTGCTCGGCCTGTGGGGCGGCGCGATGGTGATCGGCGCGGCCGGAGGCGCCCAGAATCCCCTGCAGCCGCTGGCCTTCCAGGCAAGAGGCGTCGCGCCCGCGCAGGCGGCGGTCGGCAGTGACTTCATGGCCCGCTTCGGGCCGCTCAAGACACAACAAGCGCTCGAGACCCGCATTGCCGAAGCCGGACAGCGCGGGCAGTGGACGCTGGTGGATTTTTACGCTGAATGGTGCGTGTCCTGCGACGTGATCGAGCGCAAGGTATTCGCCGAGCCGCGGGTGCAACAGGCTTTGGCCGGCATGCAATTGCTGCGCCCCGACGTGACGGCCAACAATGCGGACGATCAGGCGCTGATGCGCGCCCACCAGATTCTCGGACCGCCGACCATGCTGCTGATCGGCCCCGATGGCAAGGAACGCCGTGCCGAGCGCATCATCGGCGAACTCGATGCCGACGAATTTCTCGCCCGCCTGGCGCGTGCAAAACAAGGAACCTGAATGCTCAACGTCAATCTGGGGCCCTTCTCCGTGCAAGTCAGCCATCTGCTCGTGCTGGCGTCCCTGCTGGTCGCGGCCGGAGTCGGCCACCTGGCCGGGCGGCGTCGACAAGCGGGCATCGTCAACGTCTTGTCCGACATGGCGTGGGCCGGACTGCTGGTCGCACGCATTGCCTTCGTCGCCACATGGTTTGACCTGTACCGCGACGCACCGTGGTCCATCCTGGACATTCGCGACGGCGGCTTTTCACCATGGGCTGGCCTGGCAGCGGCCTTGCTGGTGGCGATCGTGCACGGCTGGCACCGCGCGGCGCTGCGCAAGCCGCTGGCCCTGGGCTTGACCGCCGGTGCGCTGGCCTGGGCAGCGATGTCGGGTGCGCTCGGCACCTTCGACAACACCCCCAGACCGGCCCTGCCAACCGTGGCGTTGACAACGCTTGCAGGCGAATCGACAGACCTCGCTGCGCTCGCCAAAGGTCAGCCCATGGTGGTCAACCTCTGGGCCAGCTGGTGCCCGCCCTGCCGCCGCGAAATGCCAGTCCTCGCCGAGGCACAGCAGCGGGAAACCGGAATCACTTTTGTCTTCGCCAACCAGAGCGAAGACGCGGCGACCGCCCTGCGCTACCTGAGCGCCAGCGCACTGAGTCTGGCCAATGTGGTGCTCGACCCCGGCGCCGAACTGGGCCGCGCAGTCGGCTCGACGGGACTGCCGACCACGCTCTTCTACGATGCCAGCGGACAACTGGCCGATACCCACCTGGGCGAGTTGTCGGCCGCCTCGCTGGCCAGCAAATTAAACCCATTGCGCACGCGCACCACTTTCTCAACCAAGGAATAGATTTCCCATGATCAAAAAAACAGTTGTTCAATTTGCAGTTTTTCTGGGCTTGCTCGGCATGGCGATGGGCGCACAGGCCAAAGACTGGCCCGCACCGATCAAGGCGCTGGAAGCCAAGGGGGTTGAGGTGATCGGGACATTCGATGCGCCCGGCGGACTGACCGGCTATGCCGCCATGATAGAGCAGCAGCCGCTGGCCATCTACCTGACCGCCGACGGCAAACAGGCGATCGTCGGCTCCATGATCGATGCAAAAGGCGTGGACCTGAGCCAGGAACCGCTGAACCGGCTGGTGGCAAAACCCATGGCCGCGAAAACCTGGAAGCAGCTGGAGGGCAGCACCTGGATTGCCGATGGCGCCAAAAATGCCCCGCGGATCATTTACACCTTCACCGACCCCAACTGCCCCTACTGCAACAAGCTCTGGAACGATACCAGGCCCTGGGTGACGGCCGGCAAGGTTCAGCTGCGCCATGTCATGGTGGCCATTCTCGGGCCAACCAGCCCGGGGAAAGCGGCGGCTCTCCTGTCTGCGCAGGACCCGCAGGCCGCACTGACGCAGCATGAACAACAACATCGCAGCGGTGGTGTGAAGCCCCTGGCTCAGATTTCGCCCAAAGTTCGCGCGCAACTCGACGCCAACCAGGAGTTGATGCAGCAACTGGGCTTTTCCGCCACGCCAACGACACTTTACAAAGACGCCGATGGCAACCTGAAGACCATGCAGGGCGCACCGTCTGCGGACATGCTGAACAAAATCCTCGGGCCACGCTGAGCCTGTTCAATCCATCAACCACGACGAGGCCAGGGATGACAAGTACGCCGGACCGAAAGAGCTTGCTCCAGGGGCTTGCCAGGGAGTCGGTTCGATCCGGAACCATTGCATCGATCGCGATGATTCCTTTCGGATTTTTGTTCCAGCTTTTTGGGCTGCGCGTTGGACACTACGGAAAAAAACTGCTCGAAGCATTTTTCACCAACCTTCCCGAGATGACATTTCGAATGTTGATGTTCATCGAGCATTTCGTCATCGGCTGGCTGTCGGCTGCCCCCTTGCTCGTGCTTCTTGTCCTGTTGAAAAAAAGACTTCCCGCATGGGCTGTTGGCGCCATTTACGGCCTTGGCTACTATGTCGCCCTCAATTCTTTCGCCCTGCCACTGATTTTTGGGGATCAAACCCCCTGGACGCTTGGCTTCTCCGTGATGTATCCGAGCTTGGTCATTCACATCGTTTTTGGAGTTTCCATCGCACTCACATCAAGGCATTTTGTATTTTGTTTACCGCGGGTAAAAACGATGACATGACTGTTGAATTCCGTCGAAAACTGACCCCGTTGGAGCGGTAATTTCCATCCAAACCTGACCCACGTAGGCCCTAGTTAGTTTTTAAAGCAGGGAGAAATTAGGAGTGATAGACGTGGCGACATTGAGTGTCATCAGGCGTTGGGTACTGCGAGATCAGATGTCCATCCGCGAAATTGCAAGGCGTACAGGCCTGGCTCGCAACACAGTGAAGAAGTACCTGCGCTCAGATGAGACTGAGCCCAGCTACGAAAGACGGGTCAGCTCAAGCAAGCTCGAGCCCTACGCCGGGAAGCTGTTCACCTAGCTGGGAATCGAGGCAACAACATCGCGGAAACAGCGGCGCACTTTGAGGCAGATTCACACAGTCATATCCTTGAAACTGGAAATGACAGCTATCGATTCAAAAATAGCTCTGCAAAGACTCAACCCCAAAGGGGAAGTGCCCTTCACGCTTGCACGCGAAAGTTGATCATCATGCCGGCGTCTTCATGTTCCAGATTGTGGCAATGGAACACATAGATCTGGTCGCCGGGGTAATCGTGGGCGAAATCGATCGCCACCCGCACCGTTTCGCCGGGCCAGACCAGCACGGTGTCTTTCCAGCCGAGGTCGCTCACGGTGCGGCCCTGGCCGAAGCGCGCCGTGGCCGCGACCTGGGGCGGGCTGCCAATGCGTTCGAGCACCTGGAACGAAAA
>NZ_NBZV01000061.1 GCF_002379095.1 Polaromonas sp. AER18D-145 | reverse complement strand
CTCGGCGGCCAGGCCGACGTGCAGGGTGTGGCCGGCACATGGAAAGACCTGACCGATTCGGTCAACTCCATGGGTTCGAATCTGACGGCGCAGGTGCGCAACATCGCCGAGGTGACGACCGCGGTGGCGGCCGGTGACCTGTCCAAGAAGATCACGGTGGACGTGAAGGGCGAGATCCTCGAACTGAAAAACACCATCAACACCATGGTGGACCAGCTGCGTTCGTTTGCCTCTGAAGTGACACGTGTCGCACGAGAGGTCGGGACCGAAGGCAAGCTGGGTGGCCAGGCCGATGTGCAGGGGGTGGCGGGTACCTGGAAGGATTTGACCGACAACGTGAACTTCATGGCCGGTAACCTGACCAGCCAGGTGCGCAACATCGCCGACGTGACGAAAGCCGTGGCAGCGGGCGATTTGTCCAAGAAGATCACGGTGGACGTGAAGGGCGAGATCCTCGAACTGAAAAACACCATCAACACCATGGTGGACCAGCTGCGCTCCTTCGCGTCGGAGGTGACACGTGTGGCGCGCGAGGTCGGGACCGAAGGCAAACTCGGCGGCCAGGCCGATGTGCAGGGGGTAGCCGGCACCTGGAAGGATTTGACCGACAACGTGAACTTCATGGCCGGCAACCTGACCAGCCAGGTGCGCGGCATCGCCAAGGTGGTGACGGCCGTGGCCAACGGCGACCTGGGCCGCAAGCTCACGGTGGAAGCCAAGGGCGAAATTGCCGCGCTGGCCGACACCATCAACGGCATGACGGACACGCTGGCGACTTTTGCGGACCAGGTGACCACGGTGGCGCGCGAGGTCGGGGTGGAAGGCAAGCTGGGCGGCCAGGCCAAGGTGCCGGGCGCTTCTGGCACCTGGAAAGGGTTGACCGAAAACGTGAACCAGCTGGCAGCCAACCTGACGACCCAGGTGCGCGCGATTGCCGAAGTGGCGACCGCCGTGACGCAGGGCGACCTGACGCGTTCCATCACGGTCGAGGCGCTCGGCGAGATGGCTGCGCTGAAGGACACGGTCAACGAGATGATCCGTAATCTCAAGGACACGACCCAGGTCAACACCGAGCAGGACTGGCTCAAGACCAACCTGGCCAAGTTCAGCCGCATGCTGCAAGGCCAGAAAGACCTGGTGGCGGTGGGCCACCTGATTCTCTCCGAGCTGGCGCCCGTGGTCGGCGCCCAGCAGGCGGAGTTTTACGTGCTGCGCTACACCCAGGACAAGCCGCGCCTGCGCCTCATGGCCAGCTACGCCTCGGAAGGCCAGGGCGCTTATGGCAAGGAAATCGATCTGGGCCAGGGCCTGGTGGGTCAGTGCGCCTACGACAAGCAGAAAATCCTGCTGACCTCGTCCATGCCCGCCAGCCTGAAAATTTCCTCCGGCCTGACCGAGGTGGCGCCGCTGAACATCCTGGTCCTGCCGATTATTTTTGAAGGGCAGGTCCGGGGCGTCATGGAGCTCGCGTCAATTGAACGCTTCAACCCCGCGCACCAGGCCTTCCTGGATCAGCTGACGGAAAGTATCGGTATCGTGATCAACACGATTGAAGCCAACATGCGCACCGAAGACCTGCTCACGCAGTCCCAGTCCCTGGCGCAGGAACTGCAAAGCCGGCAGCAGGAACTGCAGCAGACCAACGAAGAGCTGCAGGAAAAAGCCAGGCTGCTGGCGCACCAGAACCACGAGGTCGAGCGCAAGAACCAGGAAGTCGAGCAGGCGCGCCAGGCCCTGGAGGAGAAAGCCAAGCAGCTCTCGCTGACGTCCAAGTACAAGTCCGAGTTTCTGGCCAACATGTCGCACGAGCTGCGCACGCCGCTCAACAGCCTGCTGATCCTGTCCGACCAGCTTTGCAAGAATTCCGAAGGCAACCTGCGGCCCAAGCAGGTCGAGTTTGCCAAGACCATCCACTCCTCGGGCAACGACCTGCTGATGCTCATCAACGACATCCTTGACCTGTCCAAGATCGAGTCGGGGACAGTGGTGGTCGATATCAGCGAGATTCGCCTGTCCGACCTCCAGCAGTATGTGGAGCGCACCTTCCGCCATGTGGCCGAAGCGAAGAATGTCGAATTCCTGATCACCACGGGTACCGAGCTGCCCACCTCGATGATCACCGACCTCAAGCGCCTGCAGCAGATCCTCAAGAACCTGTTGTCCAATGCCTTCAAGTTCACCCATCAGGGGCATGTGGCGCTCGCGATCGAGGAGGCCTATTCGGGCTGGAGTCCGGACCACGACGAGCTCAACCGCGCCCAGCAGGTGGTGGCCTTCACCGTCAGCGATACCGGCATCGGCATTTCAGCCGACAAGCAGCAGATCATTTTTGAAGCCTTCCAGCAGGCCGATGGCAGTACCAGCCGAAAATACGGCGGGACCGGCCTGGGCCTGGCCATCAGCCGGGAACTCTCCAAGCTGCTGGGCGGTGAAATCCGGCTGTCCAGCAGGCCCGGCGAGGGCAGCAGCTTTGTGCTTTACCTGCCGCTCAACTTTCCGACCACGCGTGCGGTTCGCAAGCTGGCCACCCTCGCCGATGCCAGGGCTGAGGGGGCGGGTCTGTTTGCCAGAACTGCCGCGCTGCCAGCGGCCGGGGACATGCTGGCCATGCCGGGCGATGACGCCCAGGACGACCGCCAGAACATCCAGCCTGGCGACCAGGTGTTGCTGATTGTTGAAAACGACGTCGCTTTTGCGGACTTTTTGCTCGATGCTGCGCGTGCCAGGGGGTTCAAGGGCCTGGTGACTTCCCGCGGCGCGGGTGCGCTGACGCTGGCCACCCAGTTCATGCCCTCTGCCATCACGCTGGACATGTACTTGCCTGATATGGACGGCTGGCGGGTGCTGGACAGGCTCAAGCAGGACATGGGGGTGCGGCATATTCCGGTCTGCGTGATCTCCACCGATGACGCCATGGAGCGGGCCTACCGGTCCGGCGCCTTCGCCTTTGTCGGCAAGCCAATTGCGCAAAAGGAGATCCTCGACCGGATGCTGGAGCAGCTGCACCTCTACGTGACCCGGCCAGGACGGAATGTGTTGCTGCATATCGGCGATGCCGATATCCGCCGGCAGATCAGTACCTACCTGGAGGACGAGCGCGTCAGCACCGTGAAGGCCGCTTCCGGCCGGGACATCGCCGAGTTGCTCAGAACCGGCAGCTTCGACTGCCTGATCGCCGATGAGGCGTCCATGGACGAGTGCCTGGCCCAGTGGCGCGAGGTGCTGGCCGCCCACCCTTCACTCGGGCCCTTGCCTCTGGTGGTCTACCGCGACGGGCTCATTGATGCGGAGGAGTCCCGCGCCTGGCATTCCCGCGGTGAGATCAACGTGCGGGAGGCGCGCTCCGTGCCCAAGCTGCTGGACCAGGTGATCCACTCGCTGCACATCAACCCGGCGCGCCTGTCCATGCAGCAACATGCCTTGCTGAAAAACCTGCACGAGTCCAACAAGTCGCTGGCCGGCAAGCGGGTGCTGATCGTGGACGATGACATGCGCAATATTTTTGCGCTGGCCACCGTGCTCGAGGAGGAGGCCATGGACATCGTGTGGGCCGACAACGGGCGCGACGCGATAGCGCGGATTGCCGCCGATCCAGAGATCCAGCTGGTCCTGATGGACATCATGATGCCGGAGATGGATGGCATGGCCACCATGCAGGCCATCCGCAAGCTGCCGGCCGGCAGGAACCTGCCCATGATTGCCGTCACGGCCAAGGCCATGAAAGGCGACCGGGAAAAATGCATAGAAGCCGGAGCCTGGGACTACCTGTCCAAACCGGTCAACACCGAGGACCTGCTGGCGGTGTTGCGCGCATGGTTGCCGCAATGAGCGCCGTGTTTGCACCGGCGGCGGTGTCGCAGGGTGGCGACGAGGAGAGGGTCAATATCCTGGTGGTGGATGACCTGTCGGAAAAACATGTCGTGTTTGGCAGCGTTCTGGAAGAACTCAACCAGAACGTGGTTCATGCCCGCTCTGGCAAGGAAGCCCTGCGGCTGATCCTGAAGATGGAGTTTGCGGTTATTCTGCTGGACGTCAACATGCCCGACATCGACGGGCTGGAGACCGCCAAGCTGATTCGCCAGTACAGGAAAACCGCCCAGACGCCGATTCTGTTCATCACGGCCTATGCGGATGAACTGCAGACCATCCAGGGTTACGCCCTAGGTGCCGTGGACTATATTTCGACGCCCGTGGTGCCTGAAATCCTGCGCTCCAAGGTCAGGGTGTTTGTTGACTTGTACCGCATGAATCGCCAGCTTCAGGTGCAGATGGTGCAGCGCGAGGCGCTGGCCCATTCCGAAGCCGCCCGTTCGGCGGCGGAGGAAGCGATCCGGCGGGCCAACTACCTGTCCGAGGCCAGCCGGCTGTTGTCGCGTTCGCTCAATACCGACGACACGATCCGTACGCTGTTCCAGATTGCCCTTCCTTCCCTGGCCGAACTGGCGGCCGTGGCGCTGACGGATGATCACGGTGACCTCCGCTGCACCGGCCTGCAGGATCCGGCAAACGGCTCGTCGCCCGTTCCCGGCCATGCCCTGGCGCAGCGGCGCAAGCTTCATCCGCAGCTGACGCAGGCGGTCCGCCTGGCCACGGCATCCCGCCAGATTGAGCTGGTCCCGCCGCTGGTGTTGTGGGAGGAGGGCAGCCAGGCGATCCTGCCGGAAAACATCGAGCAGACTGCGGTTTGCCCCCTGTTTGCGGGCGACCGGCCCCTGGGGGCACTGCTGCTGTTCGGCCAGCGCCAGCACTTCGAATGCGCCCGGATGTCCTTGATCGATGAGGTGGTCAGCCGGGCCTCCATCGCGATGGAAAACGCGCGGCTTTATACCCTGGTCCAGGAGGCCGACGCACGGAAAAATGAATTTCTCGCCATGCTGGCCCACGAGCTGCGCAATCCGCTGGCGCCCATCAGCAATGCGGTGCGCATCCTGCATGGCACCGAACTGCAGGATCCCACCCTGGTCTGGGCTCGCGATGTGATCGGACGCCAGGTGGACCACATGTCGCGCATGGTCGATGACTTGCTGGATGTGTCACGCTTCGCGCGCGGCAAGGTCAGCGTGAAGACGGAGTTGCTGGCCCTGGCCACACTTTGCGAACGCGCCGTGGAGGCCAGCGAGCCGCTGATCAGGGCGCGCCAGCAGCAGCTGTCGGTGGAGCTTCCCGGGGAAGCCGTGGTGATCGAAGGCGATATGGTGAGGTTGTCCCAGATCCTGTCCAACCTGCTCAACAACGCGTCGAAGTTCACGCCGGTGCACGGGCAGATTGGCCTGGCCGCTGCGTTCTCGGGGCAGGAACTGCGGATTTCGGTCAGGGACAACGGTCAGGGAATAGACCCGGCCTTCCTGCCGCACGTGTTTGACCTGTTTGCCCAGGGTGATCAGGCGCTGGATCGTCCCCAGGGCGGTCTGGGCATCGGGCTGACCCTGGTCAAGCATCTGGTGGAGCTTCACGGCGGAAAGGTCAGCGCCTTTAGCGAAGGCCCCGACCGGGGCACCGAAATTTCCGTGTCCCTGCCGGCCCGTCTCGCCACCGAGGACGACCTCCCGCTGCCTGCGACCCGGCCGCCCGCCGCCGCCCCACGTCTGGCCGGGCTGGTTCGCGTCCTGGTGGTGGACGATTTACTGGCCTCAGCCGACACCATGAAGGTGCTGCTGGAGTCGGAAGGTTATGTGGCCAGGGTCGCCACCGACGGTGAGTCGGCCCTGGCGGTTGCCAGGGAGTTCATGCCCGCCATCGTGATCCTCGACATCGGCCTGCCCGGCATGAATGGTTTCGAAGTGGCGCAGCAGATGCGGCAACTTCCCGAGACACGCGACGCACTCCTGATTGCGCTGACCGGTTATGGCGAGGCTGAAAGCCGGCAGCGCTCGCAGAAAGCCGGCTTCGACCACCACGTCGTCAAGCCGGCGGATATCGACTTCCTGCTGTCTGTCATCAGCCAGGCCGCACAGCGAAAGAATGGGCTCGTGACATGACCTTGGCCTCGTGCTGCCGCGCCAGGGGGCGCTCGGGCAAGCGATGACCTCGACGCAGCCAGATCAACCCGACTTTGCCGCGTCTGCCGCTTCCGGCGTTATCGCGGCCCTGTCCGATGACGTGCGGCGTTTTCTGCTGACCAGTGTCAGTTCCATCCCCTACCTGGAGGCGTTGCTGCTGCTGCGCAGCCAGCCCGAGACACGGTGGCCTGTCCGGCAAGTGGCGCAGCGGCTGTATGTGAGCGAAAAAAGGGCACAGGAACTGCTCGCCGAGCTGGAGGCCGCCGGCGTGGTTGAAAGTTCCATGCCGGACGCTCCGCAGTTCCGCTACCAGCCGGCTTCGCGGGAACTGCGCCAGATGCTTGACGGCCTCGCAGAGGTGTATGCCCATCACCTGGTCGAGGTGACCCACCTGATTCACTCCAAGGCGGACAAGCGGGACAAACGGGCGCAGAAGTTTGCAGATGCCTTCCGTTGGCGAAAGGATGCCTGAACCATGGCTGAACTGATTTATTCCCTGTGCGCGTTGACCTCGGTCGCCTGCGCCTGGCTGTCGCTGCGCGGATACCAGCGGTCCGGTCATCGTCTGCTTTTCTGGAGCGGCCTGTGTTTCCTGGGTCTGTCGGTCAACAACGTCCTGCTGGTACTGGACAAGCTGGTGTTCCCGATGGCCGACCTGGCCCTGTGGCGCCTCGTGGCCGCGCTGGCGGCTGTCGTGCTCATGCTGTTTGGCCTGATCTGGGAAGAGGAGTAAGCCATGGTTCAGGACATGCTGGCCGGTGCCATCGCACTGGGTTCCCTTGCGGTGGGGCTGTTTTTTTTCAGATACTGGTGCACCAGCAGGGACCGCTTTTTTCTCTACTTTGCCCTGTCGTTCTGGATCGAAGGCTTCAGCCGCATCCACATGGGCCTGAACAGCGACATCCCGGAGGATGTTCCGGTGTATTACATGATTCGCATCCTGAGCTACGGATTGATCCTGCTGGCGATCTGGGAAAAGAACCGGCCTGACGCCGGACCCTGATGCGCATTGCCCCATGCCGCCCGAACGGGGCGGCGCGATCGGCGTGCCCACACCCGCTTGTCCTACATCACGTCGGGGCTGAAAAGCGATTGCACAGGGGCAGCCCCTGCCTAGACTGTTGGCTGTTGCAGCTTTCCAAGAGTCACCATGGCGAAAAACGACATCCACCGCACGCTGTGGGCTGGCCGGGCGCGAGCCCGGCGGATGTGCGCATGAACTGGGTTGGCGGATCGGGCGGCAGGGCGGGGCCTTCCTCCCTGAGGGTGTTCGTCATTGAAGACGACGGGGTGCTGAGAGCCCTGATCGTGGAAGCGCTCCGGGAGATACCCGGGGTGGACGTGCTGTTTTATGCCGACAACGAAGTCTCCGCGACGAACTGGCTCTCGTCCCACGACAGCGCCTGGGATCTCGCGGTGGTCGACCTGCACTTGAGGCAGGGCAGCGGCGTGGGGGCGCTCAACTGGTGCATCACGCGCAGGGAGGACCAGCGGGTGGTGGTGCTGAGCAGCCAGTTGAGCCAGGAGGTGCGCCGCAAATGCCTGGCGCTGCGGGCCGACGCGGTCTTCGACAAGGCCAGCGAGATGGATGACTTCCTGGCTTACTGCCGTGCCCTGGCGGGCCCGCCACCAGCGGCCATGCCCGGCATGCCCTAAACTTTCGGCCATCGCCGCCGCTCCGGCTGCGAATCATGAACACGGAAGACTACACGCATGAGTGCACTGTTTCACGAGCAACTGCTGGCCGCCGCCGGGCAGGCGGCCTTTCCCGCGGAGAGAACGCTGGACCCGGTCACCGGTGAGGAAATCTTTGACGCCGCTTACGAGGCGACGCTGGCGCAGGTCTTTTCCCTGTTCGGGATCACCGCTTTGAACCCTCAGGACGAGGATGCCGACAGGGTCATCAACACCGCCTGCACCCTGGCCACCGAGGTGGCGGCCCATGTGCAGGCCCTGATCTCCGCCGGCGGCGCGCTGGTTGGGCTGGAAGAAGCCGGCGGCTGGCACCCGGCCTACCGGGCCTACATCAGCGCCTTGTGGCGGGGCGACCGCGGGGACGTAGCGCGCTGCGCACAGGCGCTCAACCTGTCCGCGGGTATTCCCAACGGATCGCTCCCGCTCGAAGCAGGTCCGCTGGCCTGAGGCGCGCAGTATCATGGCCGGATGACTCCCTTGGCTGATCGGCGTGGCACGATGGCAGAACTGAACCACAGGGCGCGGAACTGGCTGGTGGGCTGGTGGCGCCTGATCCATCTCGGCGCGCTGATCCTGGTCCTGGCCCTGTCGCCGTCGAGTTACGCCCGCGACAACCGCCGGGCGCTGGCGCGCCACATCTACCTCAACACCGCGCCCAATCTGCTGGGGTTCACGCTGATGTGCGCGCTGATCACCGTGGTCATCACGCGCATCGTCATCGTCACCGCGCTCAGTTACGGCCTGTCGCAGTACGCCTTGCAGGTTGTCATTCGCGTGCTGGTGCTGGAGCTGATTCCGCTGACGGCCGCCATGTTCGTTGCCCTGCGCTGCGCCGTCGCCAGCGGGGTGGAGCTGTCGCTGATGCGCCAGCGTGGTGAGCTGCAGGACTTGCAGCAGCGCGGCCTGGACCCGGTCCGCCAGGAGGTGTTGCCGCGTGTGACGGCCGGCATTTTCGCCACGGTCACGCTGGCCGCGCTGAGCTGCGTGGTGGCGCTGGTGATGGCCTACCTGGCCAGTTACGGTTTCACGCTGTCGGGTGTGGCGGTGTACACGCGGCTCTTCGGCCAAGTGTTCAACCCCGACGTGACCCTGATCTTCGTGCTGAAAACCCTGTTTTTCAGCCTGGCCGTGTCGCTGATCCCGATGGCATCGGCCCTGTACGACACGGCGGAGCTGCGTTTTCGCGCCAGCGCCGAACTGCGCATGCTGGTGCGCATGTTTGCGGTCATCCTGGTCATCGAGGTGGTGTCCCTCGTGGGCAACTACTACTAACCAGTAGCCAACATTCAACCAACATTCCGTCCGGATCCTCCATTCCTTTCAAGCCATGAGCCAACCCCTGCCACCCCCATCCCCGCTTGCGCCGCCGGAGCCGCCGCCCGGCAGCAGCGTGGCCATGCCGCCCGTCGCCAACCTCGAGTTCAAGGCGCTGCTGCTGCTGGTCTTCATGGCGGTGCTGGTGGTGGGCTCGGCGCTTTACGTGCTGTATGCGCGCGGCGCCTTCGAGAGCACCCAGAAACTGGTGCTGCTGTCCGACGACTCCGAAGGCGTGGTGGTCGGCATGGACATGACGTTTGCGGGTTTCCCGATTGGCCGCGTGCGCCGCATCGAGCTGGCCGAAGACGGTAAGGCCCGCATCATTGTGGATGTGCCGACCAAGGACGCGCACTGGTTGCGCACGTCCAGCGTGTTCACCCTGGTGCGCGGGCTGGTGGGCAGCACCAACATCCGCGCCTACACCGGCATGCTCAAGGATCCGTTGCTGCCGGACGGCGCGGTGCGCGAAGTGCTGCGCGGCGACGCCGGCGCCGAAGTGCCCAAGCTGGTGGCCGCTGCCAAGGACCTGATTGACAACCTCAACAGCCTGACGGCCAGCGGCGGCGCGATAGGTGCCAGCCTCGCCAACGTCCAGAAACTGACGGACAGGCTCAATGGACCGGGCGGCGCCTTGAGCGTGCTGCTGGGCAACGACGCCGAAGCCAAAAAACTGATCGCCACGCTGGACCGCACCAACGCCTTGCTGACCAAGCTCGACGGCCTGGCGGCCAAGACCGACACCCAGGTGTTTGGCGCCAATGGCGTGATGCCGGAAGCGCGGGCCACGGTGGTGCAGCTCAATACCCTGCTCGGCGAAGCGCGCAACAGCCTGAAAAAAGTCGACGCGGTGCTCGTCGAAGCCCAGGCCGTGGGCGCCAACGCCCGCGCCGCCACCGACGACCTCGGGGCGCTGCGCGGCGAGGTCGAATCCAGCCTGCGCAAGGTGGACGGCCTGATCAACGAGATCAACCGCAAGTGGCCGTTTGCCCGCGACACGGAGATCAAGCTGCCATGAGACTCCTTTCACGTTGCCTGTCCGTCCTGTCCCTGTTGTCCTTGTTGTCGCTGGCGGCCTGCGGCAGCGGCCCGAAGGCCCCCGACTGGCAGATGGAGGCCAAGACCGCGATGGAGCGGGCGGTCGCCGCCTAT
The DNA here is from genome assembly GCF_002379095.1 of Polaromonas sp. AER18D-145. Classification (GTDB taxonomy): domain Bacteria; phylum Pseudomonadota; class Gammaproteobacteria; order Burkholderiales; family Burkholderiaceae_C; genus Polaromonas. Next base: position 13,316 of record NZ_NBZV01000061.1, on the reverse strand, counting down.
CTCGAAGGCAATTCGCGCGTCGAGGCGCAGGAGTTCGCGCGCGCGCGCAGCGAACTCTCCAGCACCGGCCGCAGCGACCTGATGGCACGGGCCGAACTGCTGCGTTGCGCCAGCCGTGTCGCCAGCCTGGTGCTGGAACCCTGTGCCGGGTTTGAACCGCTTCGGCCGGATGCGCCGGCCGCCGAGCGCGCCTATGCCGACTACCTTGCGGGCCAATTGCAGCCGCAGGACATGGCCCTGTTGCCCGCACCGCAACGTGCCGCAGCCGCCGCCGGTGCGGATGCCGCGGCGCTGAAAGCCATAAGCGACCCGCTGTCGCAGTTGGTCGCCGCCGGCGTGATGTTTCGCGCCGGCCGGGCCAGCCCGGCCGTGCTGCAGCAGGCGGTGGACACCGCCTCCGGCCAGGGCTGGCGCCGGCCCTTGCTGGCTTGGCTGGGCGTGCAACTCCAGCTGGCAGAAAAGGGCGCAGACACGGAGGCGGCCGCGCGCCTGCGCCGCCGCATCGCACTGACGCAAAACCCGGCCGCGGGCAGCAAGCCTTGAGCCGGGCGCCTGTGAGCCGCTGGGCGATTGCCATCGCCGGCATGTTGTCGCTGGCCGCGGCCATGGGCATTGGCCGTTTTGCCTTCACACCGCTGCTGCCCATGATGCTCGGCGATGGTGTGATCGACCTGCCGTCGGCCAGCTGGCTGGCCAGCGCCAATTACCTGGGTTACCTCGTCGGTGCACTGCTGTGCACCTTCCAGCCCTGGATCTGGAAACACCTGCGTTTTCTGCCGGCTGTCGCCGCCTCCAGCTGGGTGCGTGCGGGCCTGGTCGCCACCACGCTGCTGACGCTGGGCATGGCCCTGCACCTGCCGGCTGTCTGGCCGCTGCTGCGTTTTGCGGCCGGCGTGGCCAGTGCGCTGGTGTTTGTCTACACCTCGGGCTGGTGCCTGGCGCAGCTCGCCCGGCTGGGCGCGCCGGCGCTGGGCGGCATCATGTACGCCGGCCCGGGCGCGGGCATCGCCCTGAGCGGGCTGTTTGCCAGCGCCATGGTCGCGCTGCAGTGGAAGGCTGCCACCGGCTGGCTGATTTTCGGCGTGCTCGCCGCCGTGCTGACGGCCAGCGTGTGGCGCACCTTTCAGGAACGCGGAGCCGGGCAGGGCGGCAGTGCAGCCAATGCACCGGCCAGCACGCCAGCCAGCAGCCAGGCACCGGCCGGCCGCAAGCAGATGCTTCTGCTGGCCCTGGCTTACGGGCTGGCCGGTTTTGGCTACATCATCACCGCCACCTTTTTGCCGGTGATTGCCCGCGAAGCCATGCCGGGGTCGGTCTGGATCGATTTTTTCTGGCCCATCTTCGGCCTCGGCGTGGTGACCGGCGCCTTGCTGGCCACCCGCATTCCGGCCACCGGCGATTTCCGCTACCTGCTGGCCGGCGCCTACACGGTGCAGGCACTGGGCATCGCGGCCAGCGTGTTCAGCCCCAACCTGGCCGGTTTCGCGATCGGCAGCCTGCTGCTGGGTATTCCGTTCACCGCCATCACCTTTTTTGCCATGCAGGAAGTGCGGCGGCTGCGGCCGGCCGCGGCTGCCAGTTACATGGGCCTGCTGACCGCCATGTACGGCATCGGCCAGATTGCCGGCCCGCCGCTGGTCGCCGTGCTGCTGCGGCACAGCCGCAGCCTGGGAGAGGGCTTCACGCTGTCGCTGGAAATCGCCGCGGCGGCCTTGCTGGCCGGTGCGCTGATGTACCTGTGGATGGCCAGTGCCTACCCGGTGATGAAGGCCGTGCGGCAGCGCTGAAGTCCCAGGCTGGCGACTTGTAACGAAAAATGCCTCTGGCCTAATGGCTACCTACGCTGATAGCTATCAAAACAGCAGCAAAACCGGCCTCAGGCCCTGGCGGTTTTCGCCAGCACCGGCTTGAGCAACTGGGCCAGTTCGGTGCCCTGCATGACGCGGATCTGGTGTTCGGCCGCAAACTGGCGTGCCTTGTCCGTCACCTGCCCGGTGGCGATGCACAGGGCGCTGTTGGCCTGATGGGCGCCCAGCGCGGCCTGCAGGCCCTGGAAGGGCTCGATGCCCAGGCGGGCGGCTTTCCAGCGCTTGCAGCCGAGCAGCGTGGTGTGGCCTGCCTTGACCAGAACAAAATCAGCCGCCGCGCCGTCCAGGCGCCGCACCGCGTACCCCTCGCGGACAAACGCCTGCTCGACGGCGGCCGAGAAATCGCGCCAGGACAGGGCCTCCAGCTGCGCCAGGGTGCCCTCGACGTGGGCGGTGCTGGGCGCGCTGAACTGCCGCCAGGCGGCGATCACGCCGATCACGGCAAAGGGCAGGCCGCCGAGGGCACCAAATACAAAATACTGCGCGGGCAGCAGGGCCTTGGAAGCCAGCCCGAAGGCGACGGCAATGGTAAAGCTGATCCACCATGGCGAACGCAGCAGGATGGCAAAAAGCGACTTTTCAGCCATTTTGAATTTCAAAGGTCTTCCTTTCGGGTGAGGGGCGTTTGTCGGGGGTGGCGTCGGGCCGGCGGCAGTGCGTCGGTACGCAAAGCGGGCTTTGCCCTCACAATCCGCCTTTTGCCTACATCTGCGCCGGGCAGACTTCCTTATAGTAAAGCACCATGCATATTCCGACCCTGCCTATTGGCAGCATTTCCCGGCCCTTGCACTTCCGGGCGGACCCGCGCGTGTTTGTCGGCGTGGTGCCGCCGGTCCGGTCCGGGGTAGAGATGCCCGAAGAAGGACGATGATGAAGGCCTCCGACGACGAAGACCGCCTGCTACGCTCGGTCGCCCTGCAGAATGCGCAGAGCATTCTGCGGGCACGCCAGCGGGCCGAAGGTGTGCTGGTGGCCGCCGGGGACGGGCTGGAGCAGAAAACGACGGAACTGGCGCTGTCGCTGTCCATGGTCCGGGCCACCCTGGAGGCCAGCCGCGACGGCATCCTGGTCACCGATGACAACGCGCAGGTCACGGGCTTCAACCAGCAGTACGTCCGGATGTGGGGGCTGTCCGACGAACTCATGGCATTTCGCGATCACGAAAGGCTGCTGGCCGTGGCGAGCCAGCAGGTCGAGGATACGCAGCACTACCTGGACCGGGTCCACGAGATCTACCGCCACTCGCCGGCGGAAAGTTTTGATCTGCTCCAGCTGCGTGATGGCCGGGTCTACGAACGTTCCTCCAAGATCCAGATCGTGGAAGGCCAGCATGTCGGGCGGGTCTGGGTTTTCCGCGACATCACGGAACAGCGGCGCAGCGAGGATGCCCTGCGCAAGAAGGCGCGGGTGCTGGAACTGCTCAACAAGACCGGCACCATCCTGACGGCCAAGCTCGACGTGCGCATGCTGGCGCAGGCGGTCATTGACGCGGCCACGGAAATCAGCGGCGCCAAAGTGGGCGTCTTTTTCTACAACACTGCGGCCCAGGGCGGCAACAGCCCTTTCCTGCGGACGGTGGCCGGCATCGCCGAGCAGGACTTCGACAGCTGCGGCCTGCCGCAGGCCGGTGCGCTGTTCGACCTCACGCTCAGCGGCGCGCCGCTGGTCCATCTCGAGGACCTGTCGAAGGACGCGCGCTACGAGGCCTCGGCCCGGCGGGGGGATGTGCCGATCCGCAGTTACCTGGCCGTACCGGTTGCGTCGGGCTCTGCGGAGGTGATAGGGGGCCTGTTTTTCGGCCATCCGGATGCCGGTGTTTTCGACGAACGGGCCGAAAGGCTGGTGACCGGCATTGCGGCGCAGGCCGGGGTGTCCATCGACAACGCCCGGCTTTATGAAGTGGCCAGGCAGGCCGCGCAGGAACGCGAAAAGCTGCTCGACAACGAGCGCGCCGCGCGCAGCGAGGCCGAACAGATGAGCCGCATGAAAGACGAGTTTCTGGCCATGCTGGCCCATGAGCTGCGCAACCCGTTGGCGCCGCTGCGCAACAGCGTGGAAATCCTGCGGCAGGGGGCGGACGATCCGGCCTCCCTGGAACGCATCCGGGCCATCATGGAGCGCCAGATCGCGCACATGACGCGCCTGGTCGATGACCTGCTCGATGTCAGCCGCATCAGCCGCGGCAAGCTGGAGCTGCGGCTGGAGCCGATCCGGCTCGGGGACGCCATCAGCAGCGCGGCGGAAACCAGCCGGCCGGTCCTCCTTGATCGGCAACACGCCTTCACCGTCACCATGCCGGACCAGCCGATTGTGCTCACGGCCGATCTGGTGCGCCTGTCGCAGGCGTTCACCAACCTGCTCAACAACGCCGCGAAATACACGCCCGAAGGAGGCTCGGTGGCGTTGCATGTGGCCGCCGACGCACGGGGCGTGACGGTCAGCATCGAGGACAACGGCGTCGGTGTACCGGAACACCTGAGCACGCGCATCTTCGACATGTTCGTTCAGGGCGACTCCAGCCCGGCCACGCCGCAGGCCCAGGGCGGCCTGGGCATCGGCCTGACGCTGGTGCGCAAGATTGTCGAGATGCACGGCGGCAGCATCCGCGCCGAAAGACGCAGCGACGGCCCCGGCAGCCGCTTCATCGTCTGGCTGCCCGTCGCCGGCGGCGCCGCGCCGGCCCTGCCGGCGGCAGACGCAGACGCAGACGTAGACGTAGACGCGGGCACTGGCGCTGGTCCTGGTACGGCGACCGGTTCGGTCCGGCGCCACGCGGGCGCTTTCGAGCCACGCCGGATTCTGGTGACTGACGACAATGTCGATGCCGCGCTGACACTGGCGAGCCTGCTGGGCATGCTGGGGCACGAGGTGCGCACCGCCCATGACGGCGCCGAGGCCATCGAGGCGGCCGCAGCCTTTCGGCCCGACTTCATTTTTCTGGACATCGGCATGCCGCGCATGGACGGCTACGAGGCCTGCCGCAGGATTCGCGCGCTCGGGCAGGCGCCTGCCCCGGTCATCGTCGCCCTGACCGGATGGGGCCAGGCCGACGACAAACGCAAGGCGCAGGAGGCGGGTTTTGACCACCATTTCACCAAGCCGGTGGACCCGGCCCGGCTGGAGGCGCTAGTCGGCAGCAACTTCTGAAGCCCCGCCCGGCGCCGTGACGGCGACCCTGCGGACCTGGCCGGAAGCTGGTATGCTTCTAAATTGATAGCTGCTTGCGCCCGCATCCATTGGGCTACAGGCCTGTTTGACCTCAAACTTTCACGGAACACGGCGCGATGACCCCCGAACAGAAAAAACTCCGCCGTGCGTCCATCGCCTTGGCCGCTGCGCTGGTGCTGGTGGTGATCTGGGGCATCAACTTTTCGCTGCAGAAGTTTGTCTTCAACGTGGTCGGCCCCGGCGGCTTCCTGTTTGCCCGCTACCTGATCATGCCGCTGTGCGCGCTGGCCTTGCTGGCCTGGCGTTTCGGCACGCAGTTTCCGCGCATCACGCGCCGCGAGTTCTGGCAACTCGCGCGCCTGGGTTTTGCCGGGCATTTCCTGCACGTGGGCATGGTGACGTATGGCATCCACTGGTCCACGGCGTTTTCGAGCTCGCTGATCCTGGCCTGCGGCCCCATCTTCACGCTGCTGATCCTGCGTTTCATGGGGGTGGAGAAACTTCACAAGGCGCAGATTGGCGGCGTGGCCGTGGCTTTTGCCGGTGTGCTGATCTTCCTGTCCGACAAGCTGCTGGGCGGCAACTGGCGTGCCACCGGCGGCGACCTGTTCCTGCTGGTCGCGGCGAGTTTTTTCTCCTGGTACACGGTGGCCGCCAAACCGCTGATCGAGCGCCACGGGGGCGTCGTGACCATGGCCTACGCAACCCTGCTCGGCAGCGTGCCGGTGCTGCTGCTCTCGCTGCCGGCCGGCCTGTCGGCACCGTGGGGCGACGCCTCGCTGGCGGTGTGGGCCAGCCTGGTCTGGTCGGTCACGGTGTCGGCCTTTCTGGGCTGGCTGGTCTGGGGCTGGGTCAACGCGGTGCGCGGCGTGGCCCGCACCGCGCCGCTGATGTATTTGATGCCGCCGGTCGCCGGCCTGGTGGCCTGGCTGTTCGCCGGCGAGCAGTACACCGCCATCAAGCTGGCCGGTGCCGGGCTGACGCTGGTGGGTGTGGCGCTGGCGCAGTTCACCAGCCGGCGGCAGGCGCTGGCGCGCGAGGCGCCCGCACCCGTCGACTGACAAAGCGCGACCGCGCGGTCGCGACAACCTTTTTGCCATGCGGGCAAAAGCGGCCGGAACGACCCACCCGCAGGGCTTGGTTCATACTTCGGTCCTCCACCACCTGCCTGAGCGCCATGAGCAAAACCTCGACCGACAAGAAAAAGATCAAGTTTCTCCTGCTGGAGGGCATCCATCCCTCGGCCGTGGCGGTGCTTCAGGCGGCGGGTTACACGCAGATCGAAAGCCTCACGGGGGCCCTGGAAGGCGACGAGCTCAAGCGCAAGATTGCCGACGCCCATTTTGTCGGCATCCGTTCGCGCACCCAGCTGACCGCCGACGTGTTTGCCCATGCAACGAAACTGGCGGCGGTCGGCTGCTTTTGCATAGGCACCAACCAGGTCGACCTGAACGCGGCGCGCGAGCGCGGCATTGCGGTGTTCAACGCGCCGTTTTCCAACACCCGTTCGGTGGCCGAGCTGGTGCTGGCCGAGGCCATCCTGCTGCTGCGCGGCGTGCCCGAGAAAAGCGCTGTCGCCCACCGCGGCGGCTGGCTCAAGTCGGCCGAAAACTCTTTTGAGATCCGCGGCAAGACGCTGGGCATCATCGGTTACGGCTCCATCGGCACGCAGCTGTCGGTGCTGGCCGAGGCGCTGGGTATGCAGGTGGTGTTTTTCGATGTGGTCACCAAGCTGCCGCTGGGCAATGCGCGCCAGGCCGGCAAGCTGACGGATCTGCTGGCGCAGTCCGATGTGGTCAGCCTGCATGTGCCCGAGACCCAGGCCACGCAATGGATGATCGGTGCGGCCGAGATTGCCGCGATGAAGCCCGGCAGTGTGCTGATCAATGCCTCGCGCGGCACCGTGGTCGAGATCGAGCCGCTGGCCGAAGCCCTGCGCCAGAGAAAACTGCTGGGTGCGGCGATCGACGTGTTTCCCGTCGAGCCGCGCAGCAACAAGGAGGTGTTCGAGTCGCCGTTGCGCGGCCTGGACAACGTGATCCTGACGCCGCACGTCGGCGGCTCCACCATGGAGGCACAGGAAAACATCGGTGTCGAAGTGGCGGAAAAACTGGTCAAGTACAGCGACAACGGCACCTCGACCTCCTCGGTCAACTTCCCCGAGGTGGCGCTGCCGGCACACCCGGGCAAACATCGCTTGCTGCACATCCACCGCAACGTGCCGGGTGTGCTGGCGGAGATCAACCGCGTGTTCTCGGACAACAACATCAACATCGCGTCGCAGTACCTGCAGACCAATGAAGCCATCGGTTATGTGGTGATCGACATCGACGCCGCTTCGTCGGACATGGCGCTGGCCAAACTGGCCGGGGTGCCGGGCACCATCCGCAGCCGCGTTCTCTTTTAGACACTGCCGGCACGGACCGGCCTCAGGTTGCTATCACTTCAATAGCTGCTCGCGTCCGTCTTGATTGGGCTGAAGCCACTTTTCGCTGGTAAGCCAGACGCTTCAGGGGGCGGCCGGCACCTGCAGGCCGAGCAGCGCGGCCAGGGCCGCGGTCGGCATGGAGCCTTCCTGCGTCACCAGCGCACCGCTCTGGGCATGGGTGCCGATGATGGTCGGGATCGACGCAAAGCCCAGGCGGGTCAGCAGGGCGGTGTTTTTCGCCACCATCTCTTTCTGGGCCGCGATGTCGCTACCGGCGCTGATGCCGCCGCTCCTCGCTTGCATGGAGGCCTCGTGTTCATCCATGGCGGCCGCCGGATCTTTCGCGGCCAGCAGCGTCGCGCCCTGGGCCGTGCTGGACGCATTGAGGATGCCGACGGGAATCCAGACAAATTTCGCCTGTGACCTGAGTGGTTTGGCGGCCAGCCATAGCGCGTTGCAATGGGGGCACTGGGCATCAAAGAAAACATAAACCGTGCGTGTGCTCATGGTCGAGCCGACGCTGAACCCCTTGGCCTCGGCGGCCACGGCGGCGGTGGATACCGGGGTGGCGCCGGCTTTGGCTGGGGCGTCGGGCGCGTCCTTGCAGCCGCTCAACAACAGCATGGCCGCCACCAGCACGGCCGGAAGGATCTGGAAAGCTTGGAAGGTCATGTCGGCACCGAAAAAAAGGGGAGACAACCAGCATAACGCAGGCCGGCCTGATGAAGGACTTGCCGCTGCCCGGCTTCTGGGGACAAGAGGCCGGCGACCGAGGCGCGGGGAATTGAAACAAAATGAAAATGAAGTCAGAAATCCTGATGCGAAGCGGCTTTCCCCAAGGACCTCATTTGTCCCCGCGGGCATGCCCTGCACCGGGTACTCCCGCCAACGCGGTACCCAGGTTGCCCACGCATCCTGTGCACGAATCTGTGGATAAGCACGCAAAAAAGCCACGAAAGGCTTGCCAGTCGTGGCTTGCGACAGTTTGCCTGCCAATTAAGCGCCGGCAAGCGCCGGCGGGCCGGGATCAGCCCTTGAAGCTCATGCCCAGCCGCTCTATCGTCGCTTTTTCAGCGGTAAAGGTTTCGCGGGCGAACTTGGTGTATTGCGCCGTGTTCATGTAAATCACCGACTGGTCGTACTTGTCGAAGGTGGCCAGCACGGCCGGGTCGTTCAGCGTTTTCCGGAAGGCTTCGTGCAGCGTCGCCACGATGGCCGGGTCCATGCCCTTGGGGCCGCACACACCGAAAGGCGAGTCCGACACGGTGTCGTAGCCCAGCTCGGTCAGCGTCGGCACGTTGGGCCAGCGCTTGGTGCGTTTGCTGCCATAGGTGGCGATCAGGCGCAGTTTGCCCGACTCCACATGCGGGCCCCAGCCGGTGGCGTCGCTGGCCGCCATCACGTGGCCACCCAGGATGGCCTGCATGTTGTCGGCATTGCCCTTGAACGGCACGTGGGTGAGCTTGATGCCGGCGCGCTGCGCAAATTCCTCGACCGCCAGGTGCGGGCTGGTGCCGGTGCCGGTAGACCCATAGGTGAACTTCTCGGGGTTGGCCTTGGCGTAGGCCACCAGGTCCTTGATGCTTTTGATCGGCGAATCGGCGGGCACGACCAGGCCAAAGGTGTAGCCGGTCAGGCAGGCGATCCAGGTGAAGTCCTTGAGCGGGTCGTAGGCAACTTTCTGCATGTGCGGAATGCGGAACACGCCGTGCGGTATCTGCGTCAGCGTGTAGCCGTCGGGCTTGGCACTCAGCATCTCGATGGCGCCCAGCATGCCGCCAGCGCCGGGTTTGTTCTCGACGATGATGGTCTGGCCCAGCACCTTGCCGGCGCTTTCGGCCAGCGAACGGATGACCGCGTCGGTGGAGCCCCCCGCCGGCCAGGGACAGATGTATTTGATGGGGCGTGAGGGGTAGGCCTGCGCACGGGCCAGGGAGGGAAGGGCCACACCGGCCACAGCCGCTGTGGTGCTGGCAATAAACGCGCGGCGGTTGGTCATGAAAGTCTCCGGAGGTTGCAGGACATCTGAAGATTCAAGCGTAGCGGCCCGCTGCCGGCGTGTCATCAAGGTTTACGCGGGGAGCGTATTCTGCAAAGCAGAACAGCCGGCAGGTGCGCGGCCGCGTAGCGGGGTGCAGGCGGTAAAATGGCTGATGACAGACAGCGCACCGCCGCGCTTTTTTTGACTGAAACGACCCCTGTGACCGATACCGCCAGCTTCCCGTCCGACCCTTCTTCCTCCGACCCTTTTTCCGATCCCGACATTCCTGTCCAGCAGCCGCGCCTGTGGTGCGGCGACGGCTGGACGGCCCGCGTGCTCAAGAACGAAGACGACGACGGCTGGGCGGTGGCCATGATCAAGGACGGCGAGCCCGAGCCGGCGCTGGTGGGCCCCTGGACCATGGGGCGCGACAAGAAAAACCCCAAGCCGCTCGACGGCCCGGCCTTCAGCACCTTGGTCAAGACCGCGTCGGAGTTTGTGCGCCGCCATGAGCAGCAGCTGCATGCCACGCTGCACCAGCGCCTGGAAGTGGATTCGCGCGGTGCGCGTATCACCGTGTCGCTGGACATCGTGCCCGATGAAGACAACCCCTATGCCGTGCTGGGCGCGCATGATGAGGCGGGCGAGCAACTCGCGCAGGTGCGTGTCTCGCCGGCCTTCAAGCTGAGCCGCGCCAGCGCCACGGCCTGGGCCGACGGCGGCTTTCCCCGGCCCTGATGGCGGGCGCTTTTCCAGCGCTGATCGATGCCTGCGGCATCGACTTCGGGACCTCCAACTCCACCGCGGGCTGCGGCGGCGCCGGCCCGGGGCAGGTGGCCCTGCTGCCGCTGGAAGGCGGCAAGCCCACCTTGCCGTCGGTGGTGTTTTTTCACGCCGAAGACGGGCACATCAGTTACGGCCGCGCCGCGCTGGCCGACTACCTGGCGGGTGATGAAGGGCGGCTGATGCGCTCGCTCAAAAGCCTGCTCGGGACCGCGCTGATTGACGAGCAGACCGAGGTGGCCGGCCGCGCGCTGCCGTTTCGTGCGCTGCTGGCGCAGTTCATCGGCGAGCTCAAGCGCCGCGCTGAACTCGCGGTGGGCCGTGACTTCACCCGCGCCGTGCTCGGGCGGCCGGTGTTTTTTGTCGATGGCGACGCGGCGGCCGACCGGCAGGCGGAAAACACGCTGGCCGAGATCGCGCGCGGCGTCGGCCTGCACGACATTGCCTTCCAGTACGAACCGATTGCCGCGGCCTTTGACTACGAGTCGCAGGTCACGCGCGAAGAGCTGGTGCTGGTGGTTGACATCGGCGGCGGCACCTCGGACTTTGCGCTGGTGCGCCTGGCGCCCGAACGCGCCGGCCGGGCCGACCGGCGCGACGACATCCTGGCCAGCAGCGGCGTGCACATAGGCGGCACCGACTTCGACAAGTACCTCAGCCTGGCCAGCGTGATGCCCATGCTGGGCCTGGGCAGCCGGCTCAGGAATGGCCTGCAGATGCCGTCGTCCCATTACTTCAACCTGGCGACCTGGCACACCATCAACTTTGCCTACACCCGGCAGGCTTGGTCGCAGATCGGCGAGCTGCACCGCGAGGCGCAGGAGAAAGACAAACTCGCGCGCCTGCAAAACCTGGTGAGCGAACGCGCCGGGCACTGGCTGGCGATGCAGGTGGAGGAAGCCAAGATCGCGCTGTCGGACGCGCCGCGCACATCCATGGACCTGGGGCGCATCGCCCCCGGCGAAACCCTGGTGTTGCAGCGCGCCGATTTCGACACCGCCATCGGGGAGCTGGTCGGCGCGGTGGAGCGCAGCGTGACCGGCCTGTTGCGTGATGCCGGCGTGCCGGCCGACGCGGTGGACACGGTGTTTTTTACCGGCGGTTCGAGCAGCGTGCCGCTGCTGCGGGCGCGTATTGCTGCCTTGCTGCCGCAGGCGCGCCGGGTCGAGGGCGATCTGTTCGGCAGCATTGGCACCGGGCTGGCGCTCGATGCGCTGCGCAAGTTCGCCTGAGGGTCCGTCGGGAAAACGGCATACGGCAGCGGCAGACATGCCCAGGCGCAGCAAGGGGCGGTAACCCCTTGCTGCGCCTGCCTTGCAACACACACCGGTAAGTGTGCTCGCCAGAAAGAAGTATCGGCCAGGCGCCGCAGAAAGTGCTTCTGTATTTCTTCAGATTGGCTGGCTATTAAGCAATAATTCCTTCACAAGTCGATAAATGAAGGAAATATTGCTGTATGGATAAAACAGACCGGAAAATATTGCAGGTGCTGCAGGCCAATGCCCGCGCCAGCCTGCAGGAGATCGGCCAGGCGGTTGGCCTGAGCCACACGCCGTGCTGGACCCGCATCAGGAAGATGGAGGAGTCCGGCGTCATCGAGGGCTACACCGTGCGCATCAATGCCGCGGCACTGGACCTCAGCGACACCGTGCTGGTGCAGGTCACGCTGGACAGCCATTCGGACAACACGCTGGAAAAATTCGGCGAAACGCTGGCGAAAATTCCCGAGGTGATCGAGGCCTACCTGGTCTCGGGCGACTACGACTACCTGCTGCGCATCGCCGTCAGTGGCACGCGCGACTATGAGCGCCTGCTGCGCGAGCGCCTCTACAAGATCAAGGGCATACGCCACAGCAAGTCCAGCTTCGTGCTGCGCACGCTGAAAAAAGCCGACCTGCCGCTGTTTCAGGCCTGACGCGTCAGCGCGCCTCGCGCAGCGCGCGCGAGCGGACCCAGGCCATGCGTGCCTCGGTCAGTGCCACGCCCAGGCCGGCCAGGCAGATCAGCGCGATGCCCAGCGCCGTGGTCTGGCCCGGCACCTGACCAAACACCAGCCAGCCCAGCGTGGCGGCGGCGACGATTTGCAGGTAGCTGAAGGGCGCCAGCAGGGTGGCCGGGCTGTGGCGGAAGGCGGCAATCTGCAGCCAGTGACCGAGAAAGCCGGTGAGGCCGGTGGACACCAGCAGCAGCCACTGCCACAGCGACAGGTCGGGGGTGGTCCAGAACCAGGGCAGAGCCAGTGTCAGGGTGATGGTGCCGAACAGGCCGCCGTAATAGTTGGTCGTCAGCGGATCGTCGTGGGCCACGCGGCGGGTGGCAATCTGGAAAAACGCAAAGGCCAGGGCTGTGGCCAGGCCCAGCGCCACACCGATCGGGTCCAGCTGCGCACCGGGCCGCACCACGATCAGCATGCCGGCAAAACCGGCCAGCACGCCCAGCCAGCGGTGCAGCCGGTGCGGCTCGTGCAGCAGCCATGGCGCCATCATCATCAGGAACAGGGGTGCCATGAAGTTGATGGCCGTGGCCTCGGCCAGCGGCAGGCGGCCCAGCACCGAAAAGAACAGCACAGTGGTGGTGATCATCAGAAGGCCGCGGACCAGCTGGCGCGGCAGCGACTTGGTCCGGAAGATCGCCCGCCCGCGCGAGGGCAGCACCACGGCCGTCATCAGCGCTGTATGCACGGCGTAACGCATCCAGGCCACCATCAGGACCGACACGCCGGCCATGACCAGCCATTTTCCGGAGGCGTCGAGGGCCGAGAGCAGCCACAGGCCGGCGATGTGAAGAAGAATGCCGCTTTTGTTCATGAAGCCAGGGGGCGATGGGGGTGTTGGCGGGAGTGTTGGGGGAAGGCTGGCCTCGGGCCATGTCTATCCTTCCAAGCATAACCATTGCGGCCGGAGCCACCCCCGGTCGGTGTGGGTTTTGTATTTATGGGGTGGCGGATTCAAGTACGAAGTGCAACGTTCAGAAATAGGGTGGGCCAAGAGTCAATAGGATGGGCTCTTTGTGACCAGCCAGTCTCAACGAAGCACCATGACCTACAAACACTTGACCCGAGAAGAACGATACCAAATTCACGTACTCA
>NZ_NBZV01000007.1 GCF_002379095.1 Polaromonas sp. AER18D-145 | reverse complement strand
ACCCCCCCCCATGCCTTTTGATGACACTTCCGCCGCCCTGGTCCAGGCCCTGGGAGACCTGGGCCTGACGCTCTTTTTTGCGCTGCTGGCCTTGCTGCTGCCGGCCGCCACCCTGCTGTGGTGGCTGGTGCAGCGCTACGCGGTGCCAAGCAAGACCAGCAGACTGCCGGCCGGCGCCTTCTTGCTGATCCGGCTGGCATCGGGGTTTGCCGTGCTGGTGGGCGCAGCGGCTGTTTTTGCGGAAATTGCCGAAGCACTGGGGGATGGCCCACGCGCCGGCCAGCTCGACCAGTTGTTTTCAGACGCGCTTCGCGCCAGCACCGCCGGCTGGGCCCTGCAGGTTTTCGCGGGGATCACCCGGCTCGGCGACACCGCCACCCTGGCGGCAGGGGGTGTGGGGGTAGCGACGGTGCTGCTGCTGCGCGGCCGGCGCTGGCTGGCGCTTGGCTGGGTGCTGGCCATCAGCGGCAACGCCCTGCTCAACACCACGCTCAAGGCGCTGTTTGAAAGAACCCGGCCCGTGCACGACAGCGCCCTGGTGCACGCGGACGGCTGGAGTTTCCCGAGCGGGCACAGCTCCGGCTCGGTGGTGGTCTACGGCATGCTGGCCTACGTGCTGATCCACAGCCTGCCGCCGGACACGGCGCGGCGCGCGAGCCTGCCGCTGGTGCTGCTGGCTGCCGTCCTGGCGTTTTCGGTCGGTTGCAGCCGGGTCTTTCTCCAGGTCCATTTCGCCACCGACGTGCTCGCCGGATTTGCCTCCGGCACGGCCTGGCTGGCCGTCTGTGTGGCCAGCATCGAGCTGACGCGCCACTACGGCCGCACACGCGCCACCGCCCTGCGGTAAAACGCAAGCCTTGGGGAATTCATCGCCGGTCACCGGCTTGATGCCTGAAACACCGCTTCAGTGGTGGCAGAACACCGGCCGGCGCTTTTCCACGAAGGCGGCCGTGCCCTCCCGCGCATCCTGCGAAGCCACCGCAAGCATGAACTGCGCCGCCTCGATGGCCAGCCCCTCGTCGATGGACACATTGAGCCCCCGCGTCACGGCGCGCAGTGAGGCCGTCACGGCTATGGCGGAGTTCTCGGCGATGCGGTCTGCCATCTGCAGGCAGGCCGGCAGCAGTTCATGGGCCGGCACCACGTGGTTGACGAGGCCGAGCAACAGGGCTTCCTCGGCGCTGATGGCGTCGCCGGTCAGGATCATCTCGTTGGCGCGCTTGCGGCCTATGTGGCGTGGCAGGCGCTGCGTGCCGCCGAAAGGCGGTGGAAAACCCAGCCGGATTTCGGGTTTGGCAAAGCGCGCATGGTCGGCCGCGATCGCCAGGCTGCAGGCCTCCATGATCTCGCAGCCTCCGCCGAAGGCGATGCCGTTGACGGCCGCGATGATGGGCTTGGGGTAGTTCTCGATGCGCCGCGTCAGGGCCTGGCCGCGCATGACGAAGTTGCGGTAGGCCGCCTCGGGCGATGTGGCGACGTCGGGCGCAAAGCCCGCGATGTCGGCACCTGCGCTGAAGGCCTTGTCACCCTGCCCCGTCAGCACAAGACAGCGCACGCTGTCGTCGCGCTCCATGACGTTGAGTCTGTCCATGAGTTCGTCGATCAGTTCATAACTCAGCGCATTGAGCTTGTCGGGGCGGTTGAGGGTGAGCACCACCTGTTGGCCATGGCGTCCGGTTTCTATCAGCATGTTGTTTCCAGTGGGTTCCGGGCAGGGGTGGGCGGGGATAAAAATGACAGGACACCCCAACCGCGCGGGGCGCCCACAAAGTAGGTCGCGGCTTGCGGCGTGACAAAGGACTGGCCGCTCTCGAGCACGATGTCGCTGTCGCGGCGTCCGGCCAACGCATCGCTGGTGATCCAGAGGCAACCCCCGGTGCAGGTCAGGACCTGGTCGCGCCGCAGGCGCATGGGTTTGGGGATGGACCCGAGCGTCAACGGGGTTTGCGGGACACACATGGCAGCCTCCTTGAAAAGTGTGGTTTGATTCTTCCCTCGTCCCGGCCCGCGCGGCCGGATGGTTTGTCATCCGGGGTATTCCTGCCATTCATGCCATGCTGAGTCCTTCTTCTTCCCATGCGCTGCGCGCCATGTCGCTGGACGCGATACGCGGCTTTGAATCGGCAGCGCGGCACCTGAGCTTCACGGCAGCGGCCGAGGAGCTGTGCATCACGCAGTCGGCGGTCAGCAAGCAGATCAAAACCCTGGAAGACGCGCTGGGCAAAGCGCTGTTCCTGCGCGGCGGCAAGGGGCTGAGCCTCACGCCGCAGGGCCGCGAGCTTTATGAGGCGGCCCGCGCGGCGCTGGCGCAACTGGCCTCGGCCGTGGACCGCCTGCTGGCGGTCGACAGGGCGTCGGTGGCGGTCACCACCACGCCCTCATTCGCCGCGCTGTGGCTGGCGCCCAAACTCGCGAAATTCCAGCTGCTGGAGCCTGCCATTGATGTGCGTGTCGACGCCTCGGAAGCCCGGGTGAACCTGGAACGCGAAGGCATGGACCTGGCGGTGCGACTGAAGCCTGTGTTGCCCGGCGGCGAAGGCCCGCCGCCCCTGCTGCAGGAACAAGTCCTGCTGGTCGCGGCGCCGGCCGTCTCGGCGCGCATCCACTCGGCCACCGACATCCTGCACACGCCGCTGCTGGTGTACCACGACCCGGCCACGCGCTTTTCGTGGATGTCCTGGACGGCCTGGTACGAGCGCCTGGGCCTGCCGCAGTCGGCCCGGCAGCCTTGCCTGTATTTTTCGCAGTACGAACATGTGTTGACAGCCGCCGTGCAGGGCGCCGGGGTGGCCATAGGGCGCACGCCGCTGGTGCTGCCGCTGTTGGGCAGCGGCCAATTGAACGTGGTCCTGCCCGGCCACACAGTAGAGGGCCTGGGCTACCACATCGTCACGTCGGTCCACAGCGCCGAACGGCCGGCGGTGCAAAAATTCCGCGCCTGGCTGGAGCGCGAACTCGCGCTGGAAGCCATCGGTTGAGGCGACTCAGCGTGGGGGCTGGGTCCAGGCGCCGGTACCCTGCAGCACCGGCGACAACTCCGCCTCGCCCCAGCGCAGGGGCAAAGAAGATTCCACCAGGCGCATCGATTGCACCTTGAAATGCATCAGTCGCTGCGCACCGGCAAAGGATGACAGCTCCGGGCCGTCCCAGAGGATGCCGGCCGTCACGGCCAGGTAAAGCAGGTCGCCCTTGTCGAAATCAATGAACAGCAGCCCGGCACGCGGGTTCACTGCGATATTGCCCAGCGTGTTGAAGAAGTAGTTGCCGGTGAAGTCCGGCACCGTCAGCACGCCGCCTTCGCCCAGGCGCACAAAGCCGGGCTTGCCGCCGCGGTGCGACACGTCCACGCCTGCGGCACGGCCCGCCTGCACGCTGTCACCGGCATAGGCCGTGGCGATGAAAAACGTGTCGGCGCTGGTGATGATGATGCGCGCCGCGTCGTCGAGTTGCAACAACTCGTCCACCACCGGCGCGGCACCGGCGCGGTCTTCGAGATACACCGGCTCACGCGCCTGGATGTACTTGGGGCAGTTCCCAAAACTCTGGCGGACTTCCACCGAAAACCCTGATGCGTCCGCCCCACGCACCACGCCGTTCATGCGGTTGCGCCGCCGCGTGTGCGGCTCCAGCCCCAGCAGGCCGATGGCCGCGCCTTCTGCCAGGTTGACTGCCAGCGAATCACCGGGCAGCGGCCGCGCCCGAACGTCCAGTTGCCGCGGGTGGGGTGAACGCATGAAGCCCGGCGGCTGCGCCAGCACCGAGGCCCAGGGCTGGCCGCGCGCATCCACGGTGCCGGCGATCACAAAAGGCAACTGCTCGAAAAATGCGCGGTGCTGGTCCGGCATGAAGTCGCGGATCACGCGCGGACCGAGCTCGGCGAGCCGCTCCTGCACGCCCACACGCGCCTGCACCGCACGTTCGCCCTCATGAAACGTGGGAGCGGTCATGTACTCACCTGCGCGCCATGCGCCGCGGTATTCGCCTTGGGAACGGCCCGGCGGCTCATGCCGCCAGCCCGATGGGGGTTTTGCCCATGGGCACAAAACCAGGTAGAGCCTCGATGCGGGCCAGCCAGGCGCTCAGATTCGGGTAGGGTTCCAGCGAGACCCGGCCTTCGGGCGCGCGCGCCACATAGCTGTAGTTGGCGATGTCGGCCAGGGTCGGCGCAGGGCCGGCCAGAAAGTCGGACTGGCCCAGGTGCTGCTCCATCACCGCGAACAGGGCGTGGGCGCGCTCAATCGCTTCATGATTGGCCGGCCGCTTGAACAGTTCGGCCACACGCGCGGCCGACGGCCCGAAAGCGAGCTGGCCCGCAGCCACCGACAACCAGCGCTGCACACCGGCGGCCGCCAGCGGCTCACGCGGCAACCAGGCATCGGCATCGTCCGCATAACGCCCGGCGAGATACACCAGAATGGCGTTCGAATCAGCCAGCGTGATGTCGCCATCCTGGATCACCGGCACCTGGCCGAAGGCATTCATCGCGAGAAACTCCGGCGTTTTGTGCCCTTTAGCCACCAGGTCGACGTCCACGCACGCGTAGGGCAGGCCCAGCAGCGAAAGAAACAACTCCACCCGGTGCGAATGGCCGGAAATGACGGACCGATACAGCTTGATCGGCTGTGCGGGAGGCGCTTTGTGGCTGGGGCGTGGGGTTGAGGCAGGTGTCGAAGTCATGCGGGTCTTTCTGCAAGTTGTGCAAATTGGTAGGGAAGCCCGGATTCTGTTTGATTCGATATCCTGAATAAATGTGGTCAGATGCATTTGACTCATCCGATAAACGGATGAATATGGATTAGCATCCCGTGCATGGACAAGCTCCGGGCCATGCAGGCCTTTATTCACATTGCCGAGGAAGGCAGCCTCACGGCCGCGGCGCGGGTCATGGCGTCCTCCCTGCCTGCCATGGTCCGCACGCTTGCCGCTTTCGAGGCACAGCTCGGTGTGCGGCTGTTCAACCGGACCACGCGGCGCATCTCGCTGACCGACGAAGGCCGGCGCCACCTGGACAGCTGCCGGCAGATCCTCGCGGCGCTCGGTGATGCGGAAGCGGCCCTCTCGGCCGACGCGGCCGAGCCGGCAGGCCACCTCACCATCACCGCACCCATGCTGTTCGGCCAGATGCATGTGGCGCCTGCCGTGACGCGCTTTGTGCAGAAACACGAAAAAATGCGCTGCAGCGTGGTGCTGGCAGACCGCGTGGTCAACCTTCTTGAGGAAGGCATGGATGTCGGCATCCGCATTGGCGCCCTCGACGACTCCAGCCTGGTCGCCCAGCCGGTGGGACACATCCGGCGCGTGGTGGTGGCCAGCCCGGCCTGGCTGCGGCGCCATGGCGCACCCGGGCATCCCAGGGACCTGCTCAAGGCCAACTGCGTCCGTGTCACCGACCACGCACCGACCTGGGGACCCTTCAACGACCACGGCCGGCCACTGCGGCTGGCCGTCAGCGGCAACCTGGAGTTCAACCAGAATGCCCCGGCGGTGCAAGCCTGTGTCGCAGGCGTCGGCCTGGGCAGCTTTTTTTCCTACCAGGTGGCGCCCTTCCTGAAAAACAGACAGCTGCGCACGGTTCTGGAAGCGTTCGAGCCGCCGGTTCGCCCCATCAGCGTCGTTTACCCGCATGCCCGGCTGCTGCCCATGCGCACGCGCGTCTTCATCGAATGGATCAGGCACGAACTCCGGGAGTTTCAAACCTGAGCGCCGGCAATGGTTCTGAAGTTCAAGCATTCAATCAGCCCGCAGCCCAGGCGGGTATTACGAAAGCAGCTATCATTTTTATATCGGAAGCCCCGTCCCTTGCAGGCTCAAGGCGCTGCAGGCATGCTTGAGTCCTTTCCGGCAAGACCACAGAACACGACCCATGAAAAAATTTGACTTTGACCTGTTTGTCATCGGCGGCGGCAGCGGCGGCGTGCGCGCCGCGCGCATGGCCGCGCAGCGCGGCGTCCGTGTGGCGCTGGCCGAGGTGGCCGCCATGGGCGGCACCTGCGTCAACGTCGGCTGCATTCCGAAAAAGCTGTACAGCTATGCGGCGCACTACGCCGAGGCCTTTGAGGAGTCGCGCGGCTTCGGCTGGACCGGCGCGGCGCCAGTGTTCAACTGGGAGCGGCTCAAGACCAACCGGGCGCTGGAAATCTCGCGCCTCAACGGCGTGTACCTCCAGCTGCTCCAGGGCTCGGGCGTGCAGATCATCGAGGGCTGGGCCACCCTGGCCGACGCACACACGGTAGAAGTGGAAGGCAGCCGCTACACCGCCAAACACATCCTGGTCGCCACCGGCGGCCGGCCCAGCCTGCCCGAGGTGAAGGGCCGCGAGCTGGTCATCACCTCGGACCAGATTTTCGACATTGATCCTTTCCCCGCGCGACTGCTGGTGGTGGGCGGCGGCTACATCGCCTGCGAATTTGCCTCCATCTTCAACGGCCTGGGGTCCAAGGTCACCCAGCTGTACCGCGGCGCCCAGGTGTTGCGCGGCTTCGACGCGGAGGTGCGGGCCTTCGTGGCCGCGGAAATGGTCAAGACCGGCGTGGACTTGCGGCTGCACGCCGATGTGGCCGCCATCAGCCAGGCGGCGAACGGGCTGCACGTGCAACTGCAGGACGGCAGCAGCACCACGGTGGACGCCGTGCTGTACGCGACGGGCCGCCTGCCCAACGTGGCCGGCCTAGGCCTGGAAAACGCGGGCGTCCCGCTCAACCACCAGGGGGCGATCGAGGTCAATGCCCACTACCAGACCTCGGTGCCGTCGATCTACGCCCTGGGCGACGTGACCGCACGCATCCAGCTGACGCCGGTGGCGCTGGGCGAGGCCATGGTGGTGGTCGACCATCTGTTTGGCGCCGCGGCCGGCAAGAAGCCGCGCCGCATGAGTTACGACTTCATCCCGACCGCCGTGTTCACCCACCCGAACATTGGCACCGTGGGTTATTCGGAAGCCGATGCGCGCAAGGAATTCGGCAAGGTCAGCATTTACCGCAGTGAGTTCAAGGCGCTCAAACACACCCTGAGCGGCAGCACCGAGCGCACGCTGATGAAGCTGGTGGTGGACGATGCTTCGGACCGCGTGGTCGGCCTGCACATGGTGGGGGCCGACGCGGGCGAGGTGGTGCAGGGGTTTGCCGTGGCCATGAAAGCCGGTGCGACCAAGGCCATTTTCGACAGCACCATCGGCATCCACCCGACAGCGGCGGAGGAGTTTGTCACGATGCGCGAGCCGGTGAAAGAGCCGGCGCGTGCGCCCTGAGCCATCTGGCCGTCACGCCGGTGGTGCGCATTCCTCTTCGGGAAGGACCAGATTGGCGCGTTCGATCGCCGCATCAAAGGCGGCCAGCTCGGCATCCCCCTGAAAAGCGGGGCGGCTGTCCAGCGGGTGAAACACTTGGTGTTGCAGCCGCCGCAGGGCGTCGGACTGCGCCATCGCCTCCAGCACTTTTTGGGGCGTCATCATCAACATGAAAGGATTGGCGCTGGGGGCGTCGACTTGCATGGCAGCAACTCCTTGTACACAAGTTGGCACAGACAGGAACGTTTGAAGCAATGGGTGAACTTTAGGAGACGCAAAAAATTCCGGAAAGTCAGCCAACAGCCCGATCGTTTGTAGGTGTCTGGCTGACACACCCGTGGCGGGTCGGCAGGCCCCTGCACCGGCCTGCTCAGAATGCGCGCACGCCCTGGTGCCAGGCCGCTCGCACGATAGGCATGTCGCCGCTCATCCGGACCCGGATCAGGTCGGCGCGCAGGCCGGGGGCCAGCTCACCGCGGTCCGTCAGGCCGATGGCACGGGCCGGGTTACGCGTGACGGTGTTGACGGCCTTGGGCAGGCTCCAGCCGGCCGTGTCGCGCAGCAAAAACGCCGACTGCAGCAGGCTGGCGGGCACGTAGTCCGACGAAAAAATGTCGAGCAAATCAAGCTGCGCCAATTCAGCCGCCGACACATTGCCCGAATGCGAGCCGCCCTTGACCAGATTCGGGCCGCCCATGATGATGCCCATGCCCGCCTCACGGGCCGCCCGGGCGGCGGCCACGGTGGTCGGGAATTCCGAGATGGCAATGCCTTCCTGGCTGGCCTGCTCGACATGCGCCACCTCCGTGTCATCGTGGCTCGCCACCGGCAGGGCCCGGGCGCGGCTGCCGGCAATGACGGCCGCGCGGTTGGGTATGGCAAAACGCTCCTGATGCGCCCGGCGCTCCTGGATCAGGGTTTCATATTCCACGTCATTGAAGCTGCCGTAACGCTCGGCATACCGCCGGTACTTGCCGAGGTCGCGCCACTGGCGCTGGCCTGGCGTGTGGTCCATCACGCTGACCAGTTCGAGCAGGGAGTCGTCGGCATAGTGCTCGAACACCTCCACGATGTCGGGGGCCGAGACCTCGCAGCGCAGGTGCAGCAGGTGGTCGACCCGCAGCAGGCCTTCGGCGCGGCACTCGTGCAGGGCCTCGATCGATACATGCTGGGTCTGGCTGCGTGTGCCGCCCTGGTCCATGTCCCCGATCACGACCGAATCGAGCACCGTGATGATGCCGGCGGCCGCGCAGAGCGCGTCGTGCATGACCGTGGCGGAGTGGGCGTTCCACAACACGCCGGGGCGCGGCACCAGGTGTTTTTCGAGGTTGTCGGTGTGCAGCTCGACCAGGCCGGGCAGCAGCCAGTCGCCGGCCCAGTCTTGCGCGCCGGTCACCGAGGTGTCGCCGCGGGCTATGGAGCGGATGAGGCCGCCCTCGACCACCAGACAGCCGGTGAACTCTTCGTCGGCCGTGACAATTCTTGCGTTCCTGATGATTTTCTGCTTCATGGGGATCTTCCGGTTCAGTTTGATTTGCGATAGTGTTCGACATCCAGGCAGCGGCTGGCGACCGCTTCGCGCACTTCGTCGTCGTGAAAAATGCCAACGACGGCGGCCCCACGCGCACGTGCCGCATGAATCAACTCCACCACGACGCGGCGGTTGTCGGCATCCAGCGAGGCGGTCGGTTCGTCGAGCAGCAACACGGGATGGTTGGCAATCAGGCCGTGCGCGATGTTCACACGTTGCTGCTCACCGCCTGAAAATGTCGCGGGTGGCAGGTGCCACAGGCGCTCGTGCAGGTTCAGCCGCGCCAGCCATTGCGCGGCCTGGGCCTGCGCCTCGTCGGCGGCCACGCCGAGGCGGCGCAGTGGCTCGGCCACAATGTCCAGCGTCGAGACCCGGGGAATCACGCGCAGGAACTGCGAGACATAACCGAGCGTTCGGCGCCGTACATCCAGCACCTCGCGCGGCGGGGCCGCGGACAGGCTGATCCACTGCTCCTGATGGCGGATGCGCACCTCCCCGCTGCTGGCGCTGTAATTGCCGTACAGGCAGCGCAGCAGCGAACTTTTTCCGCTGCCGGAATGGCCGGTCAACGCCAGGCACTCGCCGGGGCCGACGCTCAGGCTGATGCCGGAAAAAACAGGCAGCGCCAGGCCGCCTCGCGCGTGCAGGGTGAAGGTCTTGGAGAGCTCGCTGGTTTCAAGGACAGAAGTCATGGTGATGCTCGGTAGCGAATCAGGGGGTGAGAACGGAAGACACCAGCAGCTGGGTGTAGGGATGCTGCGGGTCGTCGAGCACACGGTCGGTCAGGCCCTGCTCGACCACGCAGCCGTCTTTCATGACCAGCATGCGGTGCGCCAGCAGGCGCGCCACCGCGAGGTCGTGCGTGACAATCACGGCCGCCAGATGGAGCTGGTCAACCAGCTCGCGCAGCAGATCAAGCAACCGCGCCTGCACCGAGACATCCAGCCCGGTGGTCGGCTCGTCCATGAAGACCAGCCGCGGATGGGTCACCAGGTTGCGGGCAATCTGCAGGCGCTGCTGCATGCCGCCCGAGTAGGTGCCTGGCAGGTCGTCGATGCGGTCCACGTCGAGTTCGACACGTTCCATCCAGCTCAGGGCCTCGCCGCGCAGCTTGCCGTAATGGCGCGCGCCCAGGGCCATCATGCGTTCGCCGATGTTGGCGCCGCCCGAAACATTCATGCGCAGGCCGTCGCGTGCATGTTGTTCGACAAAGCCCCAGTCGGTGCGGGCCAGCCAGCGCAGCCGCGCTTCGGACAGCCCGGCCAGATCCACCAACCCGGACGCGCCGCGTGATGCGGCCAGGCCGTTGCCGGCCTCCTCCCGCAGGTCGTAATGCACCGACCCTTCGTCACACGCCAGGCGGGACGCCAGCAGGCGCAGCAACGTGGACTTGCCGGAGCCGGATTCACCCACGACGGCCAGCACCTCGCCGGGGTAAAGATCAAAACTCACGCCGCGGCAAGCCCAGCGCAGGCGCTGACCCTGCATGAACTGCTTGCCGGCGTCGCGTACGGACAGGAGAAGATCGCTGCTCATCGCGCGCCCTCCACCGCCGGGCGCGCCAGCGCGTCCGGCATCTGCACGGCCTGCTGCGTGCCCACATGCCCGGCCTCGCGACGCCCACTGCAGAAGTCACTGTCCGAACAAACAAACAGGCGGCTGCCTTCGTCATCCACAATCATTTCGTCGAGAAAACTTTCCGCAGCGCCACACAGGGCGCAGGCATGCTCCCAGCGCTGCACTTCAAACGGGTGATCCTCAAAATCCAGGCTGCGCACAGAGGTGTAGGGCGGGATGGCGTAAATGCGTTTTTCCCGGCCTGCCCCGAACAGCTGCAAGGCCGGGTTCATGTGCATCTTGGGGTTGTCGAACTTCGGTATCGGCGATGGCGAGGTCAGGTAGCGCTCATTGACCAGCACCGGGTAGTCGTAGGTCTTGGAAATGGCGCCGAGCTGGGCAATGTCCTCGTAGAGCTTGACGTTCATCAGGCCGTATTCCCCCAGCGCGTGCATGGTGATGGTTTCAAGGCGGCGCGGCTCCAGCCGGAACAGCGGCTCCGGCATGGGCACCTGGTAAACAATGGTCTGCGCTTCGGTCAAGGCGGCTTCCGGAATGCGGTGCCGCGTCTGGATGATGGTGGCCTCGGCCGTTTTCTCCGTGGTCGGCACGCCGGTGGTGCGCGCAAAAAAGCGGCGGATGTTGACCGCATTGGTCGTGTCGTCCGCACCCTGGTCAATCACCTTGAGGACATCCGTGCGGCCGATGATGCTGGCCGTGACCTGAACGCCACCCGTTCCCCAGCCGTAGGCGAAGGGCATTTCACGCGAGCCGAAAGGCACCTGATAGCCCGGAATGGCGACCGCCTTGAGCATGGCACGGCGGATCATCTTTTTGGTCCGCTCGTCAAGAAATCCGAAGTTGTAATGCTCGTCCATCATGCTGCTTTCTGTATCGCCGGTTCGGTGTGGGGGGTAGGCGCTCCACGGCCCTGGTCCGCGTGTTTGTCATCCTGCCCTTCCTGCGCATGGGCGGCGCGCAGCCGGCGCACCAGTTCCAGCTCGGACTGGAAGTCCACGTAATGCGGCAACTTCAGGTGCTGCACAAAGCCGGAGGCCTCCAGGCTGTCGGCATGGGACAGCACGAACTCCTCGTCCTGCGCCGGCGCCACGGCCAGCTCGCCCAGTTCGCGGGCACGCAGTGCGCGATCGACCAGCGCCATCGCCATGCTTTTGCGCTCGGCCCCGCCAAAAGCCAGGCCATAGCCTTGGGTGAATTGCGGCGGCACCTCGCGGTTGCCGGCAAACTGGTTGATCATCTGGCACTCGGTGACTTCCACCTCGCCGATGTCAATTGCGAAGCCAAGCTCGTCGGCCAGAATTTCCACCGACACGGTGCCGCGCCGGATTTCACCGGCAAACGGATGGGCATTGGCATATCCGCGCTGGGTGGAATAGCCCAGGCCCAGCAGCCAGCCTTCGTCGCCGCGCGCCAGGGCCTGCAGGCGCAGCGGCCGGTCGGCCGGAAACATCAGGGGCTCACGCGTCAGGTCGCCCGGCTCGCTGTCTGCGACGGGACGCGGTGTCTCCATCAGGCCTTCACGCGCCATCAATTCGTTGACACGCGGCATGCTGGCCGGCAAGGCCTGCGCCACGGCCTGGGGCGCAGGCTGCGCCTCGTCACTGCCACCTTCGGCCAACAGGGCAAAGTCCAGCAGGCGCTGGGTGTAGTCATAAGTGGCGCCGAGCACCTGACCGCCGGGCACATCCTTGAACGTGGCCGAGACGCGGCGTGTCAGCTTCATCTGTGCGGTGTCCAGCGGCAGGCTGTAGCCAAAACGCGGCAGCGTGGTGCGGTAGGCACGCAGCAGGAAAATCGCCTCGATCAAGTCGCCACTGGCCTGCTTGATCGCCAGAGCGGCCAGTTCGGGGTCGTACAGGGAGCCCTCGGACATGACACGATCCACCGCCAGCGACAGCTGCGCGCGGATCTGGGCAACCGACAGCTCCGGCAGCGAGGTATCACCACGGCGCTGCGCGGCGAGCAGGTGCCAGGAGTTCTCGATGGCGGCGGTGCCGCCCTTGACGGCTACATACATTAGGGATGCTCCTCATGATTTTCGCCGCGCGCGGCGTGGTTTTGCGGGATGAGCCGCGAGGCGAAAAACCCAAGGCAAGGCTGGACGCCTTGCCTGGTTTTGCAACGAAGTGGATCGCCCGCAAAACCACTCCCCTTCGGGTTCGAACCAAAACGGGCGCTTTGCCCACCAAGCCCCTTGCGTGTGCCTCGGCACACGCTGCGAGGTCTTGGCGAGCAAATCATCCCGTTTTGGACTCGAACGCGCATGGCGCAAATCATGAGGAGCATCCCTGGACTCCTTCCAGACGCCGCACGCGGGTCGTGCGCGGCAGCCCCAGCGCCAGGTCGGCGCAGGTAAAAACAATGTCCACCCCTTGCGGAAACGCGGCGTGGTTGGCTTGCCACTGCGTCCAGAAGTGGTCGGGCAGGCCGGCAATACGCACCGTCTGCATGTCCTGGATGCCGGGACCACGCCACTCGACGGCCGGGCCGTCCTCCAGCGAGGGCACTTCCACCAGCAAGGTGGCCGAGCGTTCGGGCGCTTCCGCCGAGCCTGGCGCAAAGCTGTCCAGCGGCGGCATGGCCGCCGCATCGACGAGCACGGCAAAAGCCGCCTCTTGCGGCGCAGCCGCCCGACCCGCCCCGGTGTGAAAACGCAGCCAGTCCGGGGCGGCGCCTTCACCGTGCGGCCACCATACCGGGGTGTCGTCGTCAGTCAGTGCAAGCAGCAGATGGGCCATGGCCGGACCCAGGGCCAGACCCTGCACCGGGCCGCCGAGAACGAAGCGCCGGCCCGGCCGTGACAACGCATCGAGCACACGGCGAAAAGCAGTCTGTGCGTCATGCACCGGATCGGCGAAGCCGGTACTCAGCGGATGGTTCTGCTTCATGCCTGGCCTCGCACAAACGTGAAAAACTCGACTTTCGACGCGGCCGCCGCGCGGCTGGTCGCGTCCCGCTGCGCGGCCTGTTGCCTGGCCAGCGGCTCGACCACCGCGTGCATGATGTCTGCGTGGCGCGTGGGGTCCTGCAGCAGCGCATCCACCACGGCAATCAGTTCGGCCTTGCGGCGGTCGCGCCCCAGGGCGTAACCCACGCCCAGCGCACCCGGGCCGACGCGCAGGGCACAACGCGTCACACTGGCCTCCCCGAGGTTGAAGGCGTCGCCGGTGCCGCCGACCCGGCCGCGCAGCATGACCATGCCCGATTCGGCAGGCCGGACATGCGCCAGTGGTGGCAGGTCGCCCAGGAGGACCCACGCCTTTTCAAGTTCGGGCCGGGTGGCGCGTGCGAGCACCGCCAGCCAGCGCCTGCGGGGTTCGTGGTTGGGCTTTATCGACTCGTTTGTCATACAGATGTCTAAATCAGTCACTAGAGTTGGGTTTGTCACTGCAAACAACCACAAGGGCTGCAGGAAGACCCTAGTTCAACCGGACAACATGACCAAATGATGACAAGCGAACGCCCTCTTTCCAGCGCGCCCGGCCGGCGCAGCGGTGTGGCTGTGTGGAAGCAGATTGCCGACACACTGGGCACCGAAATCCGTGACCGCGCCTTCACGGCGACCGGGCGCCTGCCCAGTGAAAACGAGCTCTCCACACGTTTTGGTGTGAACCGCCACACGCTGCGCCAGGCGGTCGCCGCCCTGCAGGGTGATGGTCTGGTGCGGATCGAACCGGGCCGTGGCACCTTCGTCCAGCACGAACTGCTCGACTACGTGTTGTCGCGCCGCACGCGCTTCAGCGAAAACCTCCAGCGCCAGGGGCTGTTGCCGAGCAAACAGCTGCTCACCGCCCGGGAGATGCCGGCACCCGAACGCGCGGCGCATGAACTCCGGCTGGGCAAGGGCGACAAGGTGCTGATGGTGGAAATGCTCGACGAGGCCAACGAGCAGCCGATCGCGCTGGCCACGGCCTACTACCCCGCCGGGCGATTCGCCGGCCTGCTCGACATGCTTGGCCGCGGCACCTGCACCACCGACATCCTCAGGCACTTCGGTGTCGAGGACTACGTGCGCGCCGAAAGCCGCGTCACCACCCAGATGCCGTCCGCTGAAACCGCACGGCTTCTGAAGCAGCCGCTGACGCGGCCGGTGCTGTGTGTCGAGTGCCTGGACGTCGACATGGCCGGCCTGCCGATCAAGTACGGGGAAACCGTGTTTTCCGGCGACCGGGTCCAGCTGGTGATCAATGCAGGAAATGACACGGGAGCAGGCGCATGAGCGCGCGTTACGCCATTTATTTTGCGCCGGACCGGCACTCGCCGTGGTGGGCATTTGGCGCGCACTGGCTGGGCCGCAACGAACACGACAACACGGCGCTGCCCCAGCCCTTGCTGGAAGGCTTGCCACCGGCGGAGTTTGCCGGCATCACTGCAGAGCCGCGGCGTTACGGCTTCCACGCCACGTTGAAAGCGCCCTTCAGGCTGTCAGCCGCGCACGACGAATCCGATCTGGTGGCACGCCTGGGCAGGCTGGCGCAGACACTGGCCCCGGTGGCGCTGGGACCGCTGCGCGGCGCCGCGCTGGGCAACTTCGTGGCCCTGATTCCCGAGACCGAGCCCGACGGCCTGCAGGCGCTGGCGGCGGCCTGCGTGGCCGGGCTCGACGACTTGCGCGCCCCGGCCGAGGCGGCAGAGCTGGCCCGCCGCCGCGCAGCCCTCCTGGATGCCCGCGAAACCGAGCTGCTGGACCTGTATGGCTACCCCTATGTGATGGACAGGTTTCGCCTGCATCTGACATTGACCGGCCCTGTCAACGGGACTCTCGCCCAGCAGGTCTGCCGGGCGGTCGCTGCAGACGTGGACCGACTCAATACCCGGGCCCCCCTGGTCCTGGACCGGCTCTGCCTGTTTGTCGAACGGAACCCGGGCGCGCCGTTTCAGCGTGTCATGGATGTCAGGCTGGGGGCATGAGCGGCCTCTGGGTGTTTGTCTGCGGACCGTCCGGTTCCGGCAAGGACAGCGTGATCGACGCTGCGCGACAGGCGCTTAGCGGGCGGTCCGACATCGTCTTTGCACGTCGCATGGTGACGCGCCCCGTGCAGCCGGGCTCCGACCACGATCCGGTCACGGCGCCGGCCTTTGCCGGACTGCTGCAGGCAGGCGGCCTTAGCTGGCACTGGCAGGCGCACGGATTTTGCTACGGCATCGCCAGCCATTACGCCGACGCTGTCCGGGCCGGATGCCTCGTGGTCGTCAACGGCTCACGCGCGCATGTCAACAATTTGCCGCCTTCATCCGGTCTGCGGGTGGTCCGGATCAGCACCGACCCGGAACGCCTGGCCATCCGCCTGGCGCAACGGGGGCGCGATAGCGAGATGGCCGTTGCCGAGAGACTGGCGCGCAACGCAACTTTTGCCGGCATGCCAGCCGACTGCGTCATCGTCAACAATGAAGCGCTGGCCGACGCCGGCCAGCGCCTGGCGGATTACCTGACCGGCTCCGCCAGGCCGGCAGAGGCGGCCTGTTTAAGAACACCGAGGTAGTGAGCCCAATCGGGCGGCGTCGCCACAGGGTCCTTGGCCTGGTCGTCCCAGCGCCGCAGCGCCACCGCATCGGCGGCAAAGGCCTGCGCCATGAAGGCGGCGGCTTCCTCCCCGGAAAACGGGCCGCCCTGCAGCGCCAGGCTGCGCTGCGACGCCGGTGACAGGCTGGCCTGGTAACGGCTGTCCACCTGGCAGAGATAGCGCTTGGCGTCCACATGCATGCGAATGGGTTCGAGCACGGCGTCCGGGAAGACACCGCGCAAAAACGGCAACGCCAGGTACTGGTGCAGGTCGTCAACACCCGCTTCCTTCGCCGGTTCCCGCTGGACGAGCAAGTGGCCGAGGTCGTGCAGCAGCGCGGCCGCAACCAGTTCAGGGGACGCGCCCGAGCGCTCGGCCAGATGGGCGCACTGCAACGCATGCTGGAGCTGGTTGATTGCCTCACCGCCGTACTGCGCGGCCCCCCGCGTTTGAAACAGTGCCGTGATCTCTTCTACTGTCAATGCCATGAAAGTTCCTGCCTAGACCAGCGCTTTGCGGATACGCGCCGAGATCAGGTCGATCACACTGACGGTGACCACGATGATGATCATCACGGCGCAGGTTTCGGCATACTGAAAGCCGCGAATGATCTCCCACAACACGACACCGATGCCACCGGCGCCCACCATGCCCACCACCGAAGCGGAACGCACATTGGACTCGAAGCGGTACAGCGTGTAGGAAATCCAGAGCGGCAACACCTGCGGAATCACGCCGTAGAAGATTTCCTCCAGCGCGTGGGCACCCGTGGCACGTATGCCCTCGACGGGTTGCGGGTCGATCGATTCCACCGCTTCGGAAAACAGCTTGGCCAGAATGCCGGTGGTGTGAATCCACAGTGCCAGCACGCCGGCAAACGGGCCCAGGCCCACGGCCACAATGAACAACATGGCAAACACCATCTCGTTGATGGCGCGCGCCGCGTCCATCAAGCGACGAATGGGCTGGCGCACCCAGACCGGCGCAATATTGGCCGAGGACAGCAGGGCCAGCGGCACCGCGCAGACCACGGCCAGGGCCGTGCCCCACAGGGCGATTTGCACCGTCACCACCATCTCGTCCAGATAGTAGGACCACTGGTTGAAGTTGGGCGGGAAGAAGCTGGCCGCGTACTCGGCCATGTTGCCGGAATCGCGCAGCAGGTCCAGGGGGCGCATGTCCGCGCCTTTCCAGGACAGGGCCAGCAAGGCCAGCAAGACGCCCCAGGCCATCAGGCCCAGCAGGCTGGCGCGCGGCACTGGCAGCGGCGCAGGAGGCGCCTGCACTGAAAGATGGACAGGGGTGGTCACGGGCGGCCTCAGTTGCGGCTCAGTTCTGCGAGCTTGCGGTCAATCTCGGCGACCTTGGCCTGCTTGTCGGCGGCAGGCAAGCTTGCGTCGGCCTCGAATTTGTTGCGCTCCTTGAACAGCTCCAGCTGGCGGATGGGAATCAGTTGGGCATTGGTGGAGGCTTTGAAGGCCGACAGCTTGGAGATCTTCATCAGGACATCCTTTTCCTGCTGGCCACCTTGGCCGTAGCCATAGAAAAAGTCCTTGAGCTTCTGCTTGGTCGCATCAGGCAGGTCCTTGCGCATGACGAGCGGGTCCAGCGGGATCAGGGGTGAGGTCCAGACGACACGGATGTCCTTGAACTTCTCGGGCAGGCGGTCCTTGATCTTGTCCAGGTTCTCGCTGTTGTTGGTGGCCACGTCCACCTGCCTGTTGGCCACTGCCAGCGCGTTGCTCTCATGGTTGGCACCCCGGGACACCTTGAAAGCGGTTTTGGCATCGATCTTGTTCTGCGCAAAAACGTAGTAGCTGGGCACCAGGAAGCCGGAGGTCGAATTGGGATCCCCATTGCCGAACGACAGGTTCTTGGCATTCTTGATCACGTCGTCCAGCGACTTGAGCGGGCTGTCCTTGTGGACGATCAGGTGCGAGTAGTAGCCCTGGGTCCCGTCGGCGTTGACCATCTGGGCAAAAATTTCGCCGCCGGCGCGGTCTACCGCTTCCATGGCCGACTTGTTGCCGAACCACGCCACATGCACCTTGCCAAAACGCATGCCTTCAATGATGCCGGCATAGTCCGGCGCAAAGAAGGCGTTGACCTTGTAGCCGGTCTTTTTCGCCATGTCTTCCAGCAGCGGCTGCCAGTCCGACTTCAGGTTCTGCGACGACTCGGTCGAAATGATGCCGAAATTGATTTCCTTCAAATCCTGCGCATGCGCGGGCGCCAGGGTGACCAGCGCCGCGGCGGCCAGTCCGGTCAGTAGTTTTTTGATCATGGTGATGTCCTTGAAATGTTGAAAGAAACAGTGGTGGCTCAGGCGGCCTGCGCCATGGGGGTTGGCCAGGCGAGGTGGGGGACGGGTTTGACCTTGTCTTCGAGGCTGGAAATGGCGTCGCCCAGGGACAGGATGTCGTCGGCCTCGGCGCCATAGAGATCGCGCAGCACGGCGGGCGTCAGTCCGACCGAAGGACCGTCGTACACCACCTTGCCCTGGTGCAGGGCGATGGTGCGGGCGCAGTACTTCATGGCCACGTTGACCTGGTGCAGCGACACCACCACGGTGCATTGGTCTTCGCGGTTCACGCGGGCCAGGATGTCCATTACCTTGCGCGAGGACTCGGGGTCCAGCGAGGCAATCGGCTCGTCGGCCAGCACCACTTTGGCACCCTGCACCATGGCCCGCGCGATCGCGGCGCGCTGCTGCTGGCCGCCCGACAGCGTCGATGCCCGCTGCCCACAACATTCGGCGATGCCCACCCGGCGCAGCGCCTCGAGCCCTCTGGCCTTTTCCTCGGGCGTGAACCAGCGGATCAGGCTGCGCCACATCGGCACCTTGTGCAGGGTGCCGGCCAGCACGTTGACAATCACCGGCAGCCGGCCCACCAGATTGAACTGCTGGAAAACAAAGCCGATGCCCGAACGCACCGACCGGATATTGGACGCGATTTTCCCGTTGCGCTGCACGGTCCTGCCGTGGATCACGATGGAGCCCTGCGCCGACGCGTCGCCGGCCATCAGCCCCGCCATGTGCCGCAGCAAGGTGGACTTGCCGGATCCGGAAGCCCCGATCAGCGCCACCATTTCGCCGGGCGCAATGCTCAGGTCAATCTGCTGCAAGGCTTTGCGGCCATTGCCAAAGGTCTTGCTCAGTGTATTGATTCGAATGGCTGCTTCCATGGTCTCTCCGGGGGTGTTGAACCGGGTTGAATCTAGGGCCGCAATGTGTCGTTTTGATGTCAGTGCCCGGCTGCGGCCTGTCCACAGGGTGCCCACCGTCCCCGACGCAGGCGTAGCACAATAGGCCCATGCCCTACCTGCCCGCCTTTATCGCCCCCACCCGCTACGCCGACCCGGCTGCCGCACTGGCCCAGGTACAGCGGATTTATGACCAGCAGATTGCCCACCTGCGCGATGCCATGCAACGCTACGTGGCGGGCGAAACCCTGCCCGGCCATGTGCGGGCCTGTTACCCCTTTGTGCGTGTGCACACCGAAACCGTGGCGCGCGCGATCCTGGAAACGCCCGACATTTCCCAGCTCAGTTATGGGTTTGTGGCCGGGCCGGGTCGTTTTGAAACCACGCTGACGCGGCCCGACCTCTATGGCAACTACTACCTGGAGCAGTTCCGCCTGCTGATGCAGAACCATTCGGTCGAGCTGGAAGTGGGCACCAGCACCCAGCCCATTCCCGTGCACTTTTCGTTTGCCGAGCACGACCACATCGAAGGCAACCTGAGCGCAGACCGGCGCATGCTGATGCGTGACGTGTTCGACCTGCCCGACCTGGCGGCCATGGACGACGGCATCGCCAACGGTACCTACGAACCCCGGCCGGGCGAGCCGCAGCCGCTGTCGCTGTTCACCGCCGCCCGGGTGGACTACTCCCTGCAGCGCCTGCGCCACTACACCGGCACCTCGCCCCAATGGTTCCAGAACTTTGTGCTGTTCACCAACTACCAGTTCTACATCGACGAATTTGTGCGGCTGGGCCATCAAGAAATGGCGCGTCCGGACAGCGACTACATCGCCTTTGTCGAGCCCGGCAATGTGGTCACGCGCCGCGCGGGCCTGCCGGCCAGCACCGGCGACGAGCTGGGCATGCCGCCGCCGCGCCTGCCGCAGATGCCGGCCTACCACCTGATGCGCGCCGACCGCACCGGCATCACCATGGTCAACATCGGCGTCGGGCCGGCCAACGCCAAAAACATCACCGACCACATTGCCGTGCTGCGGCCCCATGCATGGATCATGCTCGGCCACTGCGCGGGGCTGCGCAACAGCCAGCAGCTCGGCGACTACGTGCTGGCGCACGGTTATGTGCGCGAAGACCACGTGCTGGATGAAGAGCTGCCGCTGTGGGTGCCGATTCCGGCGCTGGCGGAGATCCAGGTGGCGCTGGAACGCGCGGTGAAAGATGTGACCCATCTGGAGGGTCCGGACCTCAAGCGCATCATGCGCACCGGCACCGTGGCGTCCACCGACAACCGCAACTGGGAACTGCTGCCCGGCAACCAGCCCCAACGCCGCTTCAGCCAGAGCCGCGCCGTCGCGCTGGACATGGAAAGCGCCACCATCGCCGCCAACGGGTTCAGGTTCCGCGTGCCCTACGGCACGCTGCTGTGTGTCAGCGACAAGCCGCTGCATGGCGAGATCAAGCTGCCTGGCATGGCCAACCATTTCTACCGCGAGCGCGTCGACCAGCACCTGCGCATCGGCATGCGGGCGATTGAACTGCTGCGTGCCCAGGGCAGCAGCCAGCTGCACAGCCGCAAGCTGCGCAGTTTTTCGGAAGTGGCCTTCCAGTAGGGCGGCTGCAACGGCGCCCAGGGCAATCGCACCTAAATTAATAGCAAGAATGTACGCTGTTGTGCCAGAACTGAGGAAACTGTAGCCTTCTCAGTTTTTGGAACAGGACAGTTGATGAGTACAGGGATAAGCCTGCTGGAACACTTGGGACGAGTGCCTGACCCACAGATCAAACGCATGCAGCGGCACGAATTGATGGACATTCTGGTGATCGCGCTGTGCGCAGTCATAGGCGGGGCCGATGATTGGGTTGGGGTGGTGGAGTTTGGGAAATCCAAACGGGAATGGTTTTCCAGCTTTTTGAAGTTGCCCAATGGCATCGCCTCGCACGACACGTTCGGGCGGGTGTTCCAGATACTGGACTCCCAGGTGCTGGAGCAAGTGTGTATGGAGTGGCTGCAAGGCATTGCCGGACAAATCGAAGGCGTGGTGGCCATTGATGGCAAAAGCCTGCGCGGCTCACGCAACGCCAAGCAATCGCCCCTGCATATCGTGAGCGCCTGGGCGTGTCAGAACAGCATGCTGCTGGGGCAAGTGCAAACGGACAAAAAGTCCAACGAGATCACGGCCATACCCGAACTGCTGAAGCTGCTCAGCCTCAAAGGCTGCATCGTGACCATTGATGCCATGGGGTGTCAAAAAGCCATCACCAAAGCGATCATCGACGCGCAAGCGGACTACGTGCTCAACCTCAAGTCCAACCATCCTTATCTGCACCGGCAAGTCGCCTCGTGGTTTCAAAAAAACCATGAAACCGACTTTACCCAACAAGCGCACAGCTACAGCGCGCAGCACGCACAGACCAACAACCACGGTCGCGTAGAACGCCGGGAACATTGGCTCATGGAAGTGCCAGAGTATTTGAAGCGGGCGACCAAATACTGGACGAAGCTGCAAACCATCGCCATGGTGCGGCGCACACGTCAGGTGGGGGACAAGACCAGCGAGGAAACTCATTACTACATCAGCAGCCTGCCCTTGACCGCAGGCGCCAAGCGTATCGCCCAAGCCATCCGTAGCCACTGGGCGGTGGAGAATGAGTTGCATTGGTCGCTGGATGTAGCCTTTCGCGAGGACGCCAGCCGGGTGCGAAAGGATGAAGGGCCTGCGAACCTGGCGTGCCTACGACGCCTTGCGCTGACCCAGCTTAAACGCGAGACCAGTTTGAAAGTGGGACTCAAAAACAAGCGCAGCCGAGCGGGCTGGGATCCCTCGTATATGGAAACAGTCTTGAAAACTGGCGTGCTATCAATTTAGGTGCGATTGCCCTGCAACGGCGCCCTGTTTGCTATTGTTTCAATAGCTGACTATCGTTATCCGCACTTGGTAAAACACCTGTTTTGTTTGCAGGTTCAGGCAACAGTGTGCTGCAGGGGTTGCCCCGCATGCCAGCGCGCCAGGTTGGCCAGGAACAGCTCGCAGACACGGCGATGGTTGCCGTCGGAGTGCCCCGCCGAATGCGGCGTGACGATGACGTTGGCAAGCCCCCAGAGGGGAGAATCCCGCCCCAGCGGCTCGTGCTCGAACACATCCAGGTAGGCACCACCGAGGCGCCCTTCCTTCATGGCCTCGACCAGATCGCTCTCAACCACCACCTCCCCCCGGGCCACATTGACCAGACAGGCCCCGGCCGGCAGGGCCGCCAGCGCCTCCCGGTTCACCAGACCCCGGGTCTGCGCCGTCAACGGACAGGCCAGCACCAGCCAGTCGGCGCGCGGCAGCACCGCGGACAGGCCCGCGAAACTCACTGTCTCGGCGCCTTCTCCTCCGACCGGGGTCGAGGACTGGCGCACCACGACGAGCCGCAGGCCCAGCAGGCGCAAAAACGCGCCCAGGCGCTGCCCGATCGGCCCCCAGCCCACCACAACCGCGGTCTGCCCGGCCAGGTCGCGCGGGGCCTGGGCTTCGCCCACCAGCGGCGCCCAGAGGCGTGCCTGCTGCGCCGCCATGAGTTGCGGAAAACGCCGCGCCAGCGCGAGCAGGCCCGCCAGCGCGGTGTGTGCCACCACCTCGGCATTGGCGCCGGAGGATGTGGTGACCTGCACGCCCCGTGCGCGCAGCTCGGGGTAAATCGGGCGGTCGGCGCCAGCCGAATGGATGTGCACCCACTGCGGCGCAGCGGATCGGCGCAGCGCGGCATAAAAAGCCTGCAGGCCGTCGGTCAGCACATGTTTGGTCGACAGGCCGGTCACATCGCGCGAGATGAAGGCCAGGTCCACATCGGCCTGCGCCGCCTCCGCTTCGGCTGCCGTGAGCAGTTCAAAGGCACGTGGTCCCAGCACGCCCGCTATGGCAGGCGCCAGCGCCTGCCGGACTTCCGCCGATAGCAGAATGCGAAGCGGTCGTGTCATCGGACGGCTATTCGGCGCGGGCGCCGGACTCCACCACGATGAGCTTCCATTTCTCGTACTCGCGCTGCACGAACTGCGCAAACTGCGCGGGGGAGCCACCCACCGGGTCCGCCCCTTCGCGGATCATCTGCTGCTCCATCGCCGGCACCGCCACCACCTCGTTGACCGCCTTGTTCAGCGCGCTGATGACGGCCTCGGGCGTGCCCTTGGGGGCAAAAAAGCCAAACCAGGAGCCCGCCTCAAAACCGGGGAAACCTTTCTCGGCAATGGTCGGCACCTCGGGCATGGAACGGGACCGCTTGCCACTGCTGACCGCAATCGGACGCAGCTTGCCGGCCTGGATGTGCGGCATCACCGACGGGATCGTGGCAAACATGAACTGCAGGCGGCCGGCCAGCAGGTCGCGCACGGCGTCGGCGCCCTTGTAGGCAATATGTGTTGCCTCGAAGCCGCCACGCTTGCTCATCATGTAGCCCGACAGGTGCGAGGACGTGCCGACCCCGGTCGAGCCGTAGTTCAGCTTGCCCGGGTTGGCCTTGGCGTAGGCGACGAACTCCTCCACCGTCTTTGCACTGACGGAGGGATGCACCACCAGCACATTCGGCACGTCGGCAATCTGCACCACGGGAACCAGGTCGGTCAGCGGGTTGTAGGACAGCTTGCTGTAGAGCGTGGGATTGACCGCGATCGGGCCCACCGAGTTGACGATCAGCGTGTACCCGTCGGGTGCCGACCGGACCACCGCTTCGGTGCCGATGTTGCCGCCGGCGCCGGGCTTGTTGTCGATCACGAACTGCTGCTTCAGGCGTTCGGACAGTTGCTGCGACACCAGCCGCGTCAGGATGTCGGTGGTCCCGCCGGCGGTGAACGCCACCACCACCCGCACCGGCTTGGCCGGGTAGGTCTGGGCCAGCACGCTGCCCATCCCCGCAGCGCCCAGAAGCAAGGCGGCGGTGATGCGTGCGCCCTGGCGCTGCAGGCCGTTGCGCCGGCTCCCGGGTGGCGTGGGGACCAGGGGCGGTGAATGAAAAATCGTCGTTTGCATGGTTTGTCTCCTGCTGTGGTTTGCGCGTTGCGCGGGTAGCCTGGCTTGTGCCGTCAGGTCTTGTAATCGGGATCGCTGCGGTCGAGTTTTCTGAGCAGCGCTGGCCACTCCATCAGGCCGTAAGGGCGGCGGGTGCCGGGCTGGTAGTTGCTCCAGGTCTCCTCCAGCACAGGCTGGGAGACCGGCACAAACGCGGTGTTGCAGGCCATCGCCGCCAGCTGGGAACGGCAGGCCAGTTCCAGCCGGTGCATCCAGTTGAACGCCTCGCCGATGCTGCGGCCGACGGTGAGCACGCCATGGTTGCGCAGGATCAGGGCCTCGCCGGCGCCCAGGTCCCGCACCAGCGATTCCTGTTCGTCCAGATTGAGCACCACGCCGCAGTAGTCGTGGTAACCGATCTTCAGGAAACGCATCGCCGTCTGGGTCAGGGGCAGGAGCCCGCATTCCAGCGAAGACACGGCCATGGACGCCCAGCTGTGCGTGTGGATCACGCAGGCCACCTCGGGCCGGGCTTCGTGCACCGCGCTGTGAATCACATAGCCGGCCTTGTTCACGCCGTAATTGAGCGCGCCGAAATCCGGCTTGGACAGGATGTTGCCGGCATGGTCGATCTTGATCAGGCTGGACGCGGTGATCTCCTCGTACATCATGCCGTAGGCGTTGATGAGGAAGGCCCCGTCCTCGTCGGGCACACGCGCCGAGATGTGGTTGGCCATCATGTCGGACATGCCATAGATGTCCACCAGCCGGTAACAGGCCGCCAGGTCCACGCGCGCCTGCCATTCGGCGGGTGAGCAGCGGCTTTTCATCGATTCAATGTTCAGGGTGCCGTCGTCTTGCATGAACTGTCTCCAGGGTTGGTTCGCATCTCAATCCCCACCGAGCTTCAGGGTGCTGGGCAGGCGCTTTTCAATGGCCCATTTGAGCAGGGCCGCGCTGCGGAAGATCCCGTGGGCAAACTTGCCATAGGGCAAGGTCAGGAACAGCGCCATCACCACGCCCAGGTGGATGGCCAGCAGCAGCGCCATGGCCGGGGTATCGCGCCAGGCCAGCAGGGCCAGGCCGGTCAGGCTGGTGAAAAACAGCAGGGCGATGAAGCCACGGTCCATGGGTTTCTGCGCCGCATCGCCGTGCTGTGGATGGCGCCGCAGGTTGAGCCAGAACAGGCCGGCGGGGCCGACCAGCAAGCCGATACCACCCACCGTTCCCAGCAGCACCGGCAGGCTGCTCAAGGCATAAGGCGCCTGCAAGCCCAGCAGGTAGTGGTAAAGCGTAGCCACGCTGGTCGCGGCAAAACACAGCATGAAGCCGTAGAAGGTGGCGTGGTGAAAACGCCGGCGCCACAGCGTGAAGGCGTCGTCGCTTTCGTTGCAGCCCTCGCCATGCCCGCCGTCCAGGTACTTCAGGCGCAGCACATTCAGGCCGGCTTCGGTCACCGCAGGGCCTGTGGCTTCGCCGGGGGACACCTCGCGCCAGAACTTGCGCACCCCCAGGCCCAAGGCCAGCGTCGCGAACAGGAAGACGGGCGCAAACATGGAGACCAGCAGGTTGTGCGGAAAGATGGCGTAGAAGTTGCCCGACAGCGGCGCGTGCCACAGCGTGCCTTTCATGAGCACGACCAGCACCAGGAACAGCGCCAGCCCCGCAGCCAGCGCCAGTGCCACGGTCAGGCCGTTGCGCTTGTACAGCACGCCCAGCGCGGGCGGCCAGGCGTAGTCGGCATAGGTCTGGCCGCGCACCTGGGCCATGGCCTGCGGCACGTTGACGGCGAACTCGTGCGGTGGCGCGTACTGGCAGGCATGCAGGCAGGCCCCGCAGTTGTGGCACAGGTTGGCCAGGTAGTGGATGTCGGCCTTGCCGAACTCAAGCCGGCGCGTCATGGCGGGGAACACGGCGCAAAAACCTTCGCAATAGCGGCAGGCATTGCAGATCTGCAGTTGCCGGCCGACTTCGGTTTCGTAAGGCGTCAGCAGTATCTCGCCGAGCGCCAGCGCGCGGGCGTCGCGGGTCAGGGCTTCAAGTTGCTGCAAAATTTGCTCCATTTTTTATAGCAGATAACGCAGCCCGGGTACCGGCAATGCGGCCAAATGCCGTACCGATCGACATCCCGACCCCGGCCGTGTAGCCCTTGCCGAGCACGTTGCCGGCCATCATTTCGCCGGCGACAAACAGGTTGTCGCTGGGCTGGCCACCAAAATGCACGGCCGCCTGGTCGTTGACCTTCAGGCCCAGGTAGGTGAAGGTGATGCCGGGCTTG
This sequence comes from Polaromonas sp. AER18D-145, assembly GCF_002379095.1. Taxonomy (GTDB): domain Bacteria; phylum Pseudomonadota; class Gammaproteobacteria; order Burkholderiales; family Burkholderiaceae_C; genus Polaromonas. The sequence goes on along the minus strand of NZ_NBZV01000007.1, from coordinate 98,224 downwards.
AGCGCGTAGCCATAAAACGGCGCGGTGTCCAGGGGCCGCGCCCAGTGCGTCTTGGCAGGCGCCACACCTTCGGTATGGCAGTCGTCCAGCGCCGTGTGGTCGAAGGTGCCGATGCGGCAGGCGGCGTTGTAGTCGTTGAGGGTCTGCATGAACGTGGTTTCGTCCAGGCCGAGCTTGCGGGCGAGTTCGGACAGGCTGTCGGCTTTGACGCCAGGGAACACCGGTGGCATGAAGCGGCCTATGGCTTTGGCGTCGATGATGGAGAAGGCAGTCTGCTGCGGTTGCTGGGCCACCAGGCGGCCCCAGATGGCGTAACGCTTGGGCCAGAAATCCTCACCCTCGTCGTAAAAGCGTCTGGCGTGCCGGTTGACAACCACGCCCAGCGAGACGCAGTCGATGCGGGTGCAGATGCCGCCGTCGTACAGCGGCGCGCGCGCGTCGATGGCCACCATGTGGGCCTGCGTGGGGTCGCCAATGCTGTCGGCCTGGTGCTCGTCCAGCAGGTGTTTGAGCAGCACGCCCTTGTTGAAGGCCGTGCCGCGAATCAGGAAGTTGTCGGCCGGCCATTCGCCGTCGGCGTTCTGGCCCCAGGCCTCGCGCAGCCATTCGCGGTTGGACTCGAAGCCGCCGGCCGCCAGCACGCAGGCTTTGGCCTCGATACGCTCATCGCCAGCGTACGCGGCTGCAAACCGGCCATGGCGAATGTCCAGGCGGTTCACCGGCGTGTTGTAACGGATCTGCACACCCAGTTTTTCGGCGCTGCGGTAGTAGGCATTGACCAGCGCCTTGCCGCCGCCCATGAAAAAGGCGTTGGTACGCGCCACATGCAATGCGCCCGACAGCGGGGGTTGGAAATGCACGCCATGCCGGCGCATCCAGTCGCGGCAACCGGACGAGGCACGAATGGTGAGCCGGGCCAGGTGCTCGTTGGTGATGCCGCCGGTCACCTTGAGCAGGTCCTGCCAGTATTCCTCTTCCGGGTAGGCATCGATCAGCACGTCCTGCGGCGCATCGTGCATGCAGCGCAGGTTGCGGGTGTGGCTGGAATTGCCGCCGCGCCATTCGCGCGGCGCCGACTCCAGCAGCAACACGGAGGCACCGGCCTCGCGCGCCATCAGCGCGGCACACAGGGCCGCATTGCCGCCGCCAATGACAAGAACATCAACCATCGGGGAAAACCTCCATCAACGGCACCCGACTGAACGGGCACCCGCCATGCACACAGGGGTGCAACTTTCATGAATGAACCAACCAACGCTGTCGTGTGTTCGACGCGACATTGACTGTAAGCGCTGACCAACCCCGGCGTCAGGGGGCCTCCGGCATAAGGGCATCACCATTCGTGATGCCCTTGTGCCGGAGGCCGCATCAGCCTGACCCTGCCGTGCCGGCGGACATCGCCGCAAAGCGGCCGGCACGCCGTCCGGACACAAAGGCCCAGGCCAGGTGATGGCCGTGCCCCTTGAGCAGCAACCCGCCCTGCCCGGTCGAACCGGCGGCATACAGGCCGGGCAAGGCCTGCCCGCCGGCGTCCAGCACCCGGTGCTGCGTGTCGACCGCCAGGCCACCCTCGCTGTGCACAAAAACCGAACGTACCGGCCCCAGGGCCATGTAGGGCCCGGCGCCGAGCGGATGCACAGCGCCCGAAGCCGCGTTGTTTGCCAGCACCGCCGCATCCATGCCGAGCTTGCACGCCAGCGCCTCCAGCGTCGGGGCTACGGTGCAGACATCCGGCCGGTTTTTCTGATAGTCCGGCACATAGGCGTAGGCAATACCGGGCGCGGTGGACACAAAGTCGGGCCAGGCCGAAAAACGCTTCGCCAGCGCCTGGTCGATCACGATGTAGCCGACCTTGCCGGGCTGGTCAGGCAGGCGCCAAGCCGGGCGATCCAGCTCGTTGCCAAACCGTTCGCCGCGGCAGTTGACCAGCAGGGCCCCGGCCTCGAACAGCGTGGGCGAAGGCGCCAGTGCGGTGGTGAGAAACTTCATCATGAAGGGCCGCAGCAGCACCGCCGGCAGGTGATCCAGCGACCATTCCATGAAGGCGGCCAGCCAGCGCCAGGGCGGCAGGCGGCGCATCAGGGTCTCGGTGGCCGGGGCGATGAAGCGGATTTCGGGGCCGAGCGCCAGGTCGCCATTGAGGATGGTTGCTCCGAGCGCCTCGGCCATGCGCTGGCCGTCCCCGGTGGCGGTGACATTGACACCCTCGACCTTGGCTTCCTGCGCTCCCATGAAGCGTGCCTTGAAGTCGGCGCCGTTGGTGAAGTCGCCCGCGGCCAGCACCACGCCGCCACGCGCGGTGAAGCACAGCAGCTCCGTGCCGCTCCCGGCATCGACGCCGGTGACGCGGCCTTCCCGCTGCACCAGGGCCGTCACAGGCGTGGCGGTCCGGATATCGACCCCGGCGCGGCGCGCGCGGCGCTCGAGGTGGTAAATGAAGGAACGCGAATTGGGCAGCACGTTGTGCATGCGCGGCTGGCGGTGCGGTGGCTCGGGCATGGGGCCCATGAAACGCACGCCGGAGTCCAACAGCCACTGGAAGGTGTCCGGCATCCCGTCGCACAGGATCCTGCGCAACTCGTCGTTGTCTCGCCCGGCCAGGTCGCCGGCAAAGCCGGGCATGTCGGCCCAGTGGTCCGCCGGGTTATCCACAATGCCCCGCTTTTTCTGGTGCGGCGTCTGCGTCGCGCTGACCGAGCCTATGGACCAGGCGGTCGAACCACCGAGCGCCGGGTTTTTCTCGAGCAGCACCACGCTGCGGCCTGCCGCACGCGCGGCTATGGCTGCCGCCAGGCCGGCACCGCCGCCGCCGACCACCACCACGTCATAGACCAACTCCTGACGCATCAGTCACCACTCCTCAGAACTTGTGAAGAAATCGTAGCGAGCGGCCCGAGCGCAAGGCGGACGGAGCGCAGGAACCGGAACGTACTTCCTGTACGTGAGGATTCCGAGCACCGCCCAACGCCGCGATCGGGGCGCGCAGTAGATTTATTCATAAGTTCTCAGTCGAGCTTGATGTTGGCCGCGTCTATCACGGCGCTCCACTTGTCGGTCTCCGTCTTGTTGCGTTTGACCGCATCGGCCACCGAACCGCCCAGCGGCAACACCCCCTGAGCCTCCCAGCGCTGCACCAGATCGGGTGCCTTGAGCACGGCATTGATTTCAGCATTGAGTTTGTTGACGATGGCCGCCGGCACGCCCCGTGCCGTCGAAATGGTGTACCAGGGCACGGAGGAATACCCGGGCACGCCGGCTTCGGCGACCGTCCGCACATCAGGCAGACTGGGGTTGCGCGTGGTGCCGGTCACGGCCAGGGCGCGCACCTTGCCGCCCTTGAGCTGCTGGTGCGCCGTTCCCAGGCTCTCGAACAACATGTCGATCTGGCCGCCCAGCAGGTCGGCCATGGCCGGTGCGCCACCCCGGTAGGGCACGTGCACATAGTCGATTTTCGTCATGTAGCGGAACAGTTCGGCCGCCATGTGCATGGCCGAGCCGTTGCCTGCCGAACCGTAGCTCAGCTTGCCGGGCTGGGCGCGCGCCAGCGCCAGCAACTCGGCCACTGACTTGGCCGGCAGGTCCTGCCTGACCAGCAGCACGCTGGGGCTCTCGGCGATCAGGATCACCGACTGCAGGTCATTGAGCGGATCGTAGCGCAGGTTCTTGTAGAGCTTGACCGCGCCGTTGTGCGCGATGGTGCCCAGCATCAGCGTGTAACCGTCTGCCGGCCCCTTGGCCACGAGTTCCGCCCCGGTGTGACCGCCAGCGCCGGGCTTGTTCTCGATCACCACGGCCTGCCCCAGGCGCGGACCCAGTTTTTCGGCCACCATGCGGGCCAGCATGTCGGCCGGGCCGCCGGCTGCATAGGGAACTACGAGCTTAAGGGGCCTGGAGGGGTAGGCCTCCTGAGCTGGCGAAAAAGTGGAAACAGCGAACAGGGCTGTCGCCAGAAGGGGGCGAAAAAATTTCTTGAACATGTTTGTCTCTCTTTTTGTTTATTGAAAAATGCAGGTCATCCAACGCGAGAAAACGGGGAAGACGGGGCCTTTCCGTAGCGCGCTTCGCCGGGTTTCAATCGAGCTGCAATTTGGCCGCTTCGATCACGCGGCTCCACTTGGTGGTTTCCGATTTGAAAAAGGCGGCTGCCTCCGCCGGCGTATTCGGCGTGTAGTTGATGCCCAGCTTGTCGTACCGCGCCACCACGTCGGGGGAGGCCAGCACGCGCTGCACATCCTTGTTGAGCTTGTCCACCAGCGGGGCCGGCATGGTGCTGGGCGCAGCCAGCGTGAACCACGAGGTACCGCTGTAGCCCGGCACGCCGGCTTCGGCGATGGTGGGCACATCGGGGAAGCGCGGGTCGCGCCTGGGACCGGTGACGGCCAGCGCGCGCAGCTTGCCACCCTGCACATGCGGCATGCCCGACGACATGTTGTCGAACATCACCTGCACCTGGCCGCCAATCAGGTCGATCAGGGCCGGGCCGCTGCCTTTGTACGGCACGTGGTTGAGTCGGGTGCCGCTGGCCAGTTCGAACAGGGCCGTGACCATGTGCACCGACGACCCCGGACCGGCGGAGGCGTAGTTGATCTTGCCCGGGTTGGCTTTGGCATCGGCCAGAAAATCGGCAAAGGTCTTGTACGGCGAGTTGGCTGGCACCAGTACCAGGTTGGGCGCCTCGCCGATGATCATGACCGGCTGCAGCTCGGTGGCCGGGCTGTAGGCCAGCTTGCGGTAGCTGGCGTAGGCCGCATGGATGCCGATGGTACCCACCAGCAGCGTGTAGCCGTCGCCGGGCGCCTTCGCCACGATCTGGGCGCCCAGGTGGCCGCTGGCGCCGGGCTTGTTGTCGACCACCATGCTCTGGCCATACGTCGTCGCCAGGCGCTCTGCAATGATGCGGCCGAGGATGTCGGTCGCGCCGGCCGGGGCGAAAGGCGCCACCAGGCGGATCGGCTTGTTGGGATAGTCCTGCGCCATGGCGGCACCGCCCGGTCCGACCCAGCCCACCAGGGCGGCCAGCAGGCCACTGCCCCAAATTTTCAGAAAGGTGTTTTTCATGTCTGCATCCTCAGTTGTTCGAGTGTGATCACGGGACGTTGCTCGTAGGGCTGATCCCACTGCCGGTAATTGCTGCGATCCACGATCTGCACCGGCAGCTCAACCGATGCCGGTACCGCCTCGCCGCGCAGGTGGCGCACCGCGCACTCGGCGGCCAGGAAAGCCATCTGCATGGCATTGAAGTCGGCCGTGGCGAGCATGCGGCCGGCGGCGATGGCGTCGATGGCCTGCGGAATCGCGTTGACGCCGACCACCGCCGCCGTCTGGCCAGCGGCATCCAGCGCGTCCAGTACACCGATGGCCATGATGTCGTTGGCCACCAGACAGGCATCGGGCGGCGCGTTGTCGCGCAGCCATTGCCCCGTGCGCTCACGCGCCACGTCGCGTAGGTAGTCGCCCGCCACCTGGCCCGCCCATTCAATGCCCGGGTACAGGCTGGCCACCGCGCGAAAGCCGCGCAGCCGCTCCAGGCTGGTGAAGGACTCCTCGGGCCCGGTGACGACAAGCACGCGCCCCTTGCCCCGCAGATGGGTGAAGAGGTAAGTGGCAATCGCCAGCGACAACTGGTAGTCGTCCGAACTGACATAGGCCACGCTGGGCGCGGCCTCTATCGGATTGACAAAGCCGATCAGGGGGATGCCGGCCGCGGCGACACGGCGTATCGCCGGATCCACCTTGCTGGCATGCACGGGCGAGAACACAAAGGCGTCCGGCCGCGGATCGAGCGCCAGCGCCTGGTCAATCAGCGCGCTCTGCTCTTCGGGGTCGTCACCCTTTTTCGGCACAAAGTGCAGCACCTCGGCCCCGAAAGCCGCGGCGGCGCGCTCGGCGCCGAGTCGCGCCGCGCCGTAAGCGGGGTTCGTGAGGTTCTTGGTAAAGACCGCGAGTCTCATGATCAGGTTTGCGAGAACAGCATGTTTTGCCGCCGGGCCGCCCCAAGGCAAACCGCGGCCCCCTCGGGGGGCAGGGAGCTACACGCAGTGAGCGATCGTGGGGACCACATGCTTAGACCATGCCACCGTTGGGCTGAATGATCTGACCGTGCACCCACGAGGCCTTGTCGGAGGCGAGGAAACCCACGACCTCGGCCACCTCTTCGGGCGTGCCGATGCGGTTGAACGGGCTCATGGCGGCCGATCGCGCCTTGGCTTCGTCGGTCTTGCCGGCCCGGAACAGGTCGGTGTCGACCGGGCCCGGCGCCACGGCATTGACGCGTACCTTGCGCGGCGCCAGCTCCTTGGCCATGGAACGCACCAGGCTTTCCACCGCCGCCTTGGTCGCCGTGTAGGGGCCGCCGCCCGGCACGCCGATGCGCACCATGGAGGTCGTCAGCGCGATGATGTTGCCGCCATCCGCCACATGCCGGGCGGCCGCACTCAGGACGTTGAAAGCGCCAACGATGTTGACCTCCACCAGCTTGCGGAAATTCTCCGGGTCGAACTGCGCCATCGGGCCGGGCGGCACATTGATGCCGGCGTTGGCCACCACGCAGTGCGGGGCGCTGCCGAAGTCGCGCGCCACGTCGGCAAACACCTGCTCCACCTGGGACGGTTCGCAGATATCAACGGCATAACCCCTGGTCCGGCCCCCACCGATCTTCTCCGGCAGGTCGGGGGCGCTGGAGACATAGGTGTAGGCGACATCGAAGCCGCTTTCCGCCAGTTTCCGCACGCTGGCCGCACCAATGCCGCGGGTACCACCAAAAACCAGGGCGATCTTGTTGCTCATGTGAAATCCTCGAATGAATTGAAGTGAAAAGGCTCAGGCAACAAAAGGCTTGCCGTAGAGGGGTTCCTTGTACGGAATCGGTGGCAGTTGCCAGGTGCCGGTGGAAGGTGGACGCACGTCGGCATCGACATGGACGTCGATCACGCAAGGGCGCCGGTTCTTGAGCGCCTGTTCGACCGCTGCGGCCAGTTCCTGCGGACGCGTGACCGTCATGCCATCGGCGCCGCAGGCTCTCGCCCAGGCGGCAAAGTCGGGGTTGTAGGGCTTGCCGGTCGCGCCGTGATAAAACGCCGTGCCGATTTCACGGCCATCGAACAATCCGTATTGCAGGTCGCGGATCGCGCCCCAGGCGAAGTTGTTCCAGATGATCCAGACCACCGGCAGGTTGTATTCCACCGCCGTGCAAAGCACGTAGGGCGCCATCGTGAAGCCGCCATCGCCCACCACGGCGACGCAGGGGCGATCCGGTGCCGCGAGCTGGGCGCCCATGACGCCGCACACGCCAAAACCCATGGACGAGTAGCCCCAGCTGTTGAGCATGCTCTGCGGTCGCTTGGCCTTCCAGAACTGCATGAACCAGTTGTGGTGCACGCCGGAGTCGAGGGCGAGGATCACGTCATCGGGCAGTATTTTCTGCAGCGTGCCAACCACGAATTCGGGCCGCAGCGGACTGGTCGAATCGCCAAAATGGGGGCGCACAAAGGCTTCCCACTGCGCCTGCCAGCCCTGCACCTGTGCCAACCAGGGCGCATAACGTGTGGCCGTGATGCCGGGGCGTGCCGGCAAGGCATTGAGCAGCTGGCGCACGAACACCTTGACGTCGGCGATGATGCCCAGCGTCGGCGCGTAGTTGCGGCCCAGCTCCTGCGGGTCGATGTCCACATGCACCAGCTTTGTCTTGGGAAAGTTCCACGAGTAGCCCTCGTGCCAGCTCGATGAGCTGCGGTCGTCGAAGCGCGTGCCCAGCGTGATCACCAGGTCGGAGCGGCGACCTGCCTCATTCGCCGGGTAAGCGCCGTTGCGGCCTATGAAGCCCAGCGCCAGCGGGTGGTCGCCGGCAATGCAGCCCATGCCGTTGGGTGAGGTGATGACCGGAATGCCCAGGCGGTCGGCAAACTCGGTGATCTCCACGCCGGCTTCCGACAAGGTGGCGCCATGGCCGATGAACAGCACCGGCTGGTGGGCCGCAGCCAGCAGGTCCAGCGTGGTCGCCACATCGAGGTCATTGGCACCCGGCCGGTGCTCGCGCTGGATGTTGGACGCCGGCGGCAATTCGACATCGTCCTCTTCCTGGTAGACGTTGTAGGGAATATCCAGGTTCACCGGACCGGGACGGCCGGTGACCATGGTGTCCATGGCCTGGCGCAGCGCCAGCGGCAACATGTCCACGCGCGTGGGCTGGAAGGCGCGCTTGACCACCGGGCGCATGACCTGCGCGAAGTCGGCCTGGTTGTGCTTGTACAGTTCCTGGAACGGTGCGCGGTTGTGCTGCGAGGTCGGGACGTTCGATGTGATGCACATGAAGGCCGAGGAGTCCGACAGCGCGGTGGCACAGGACATCACCATGTTGGCCGAACCGGGACCGGTGGAGGTCAGCGTGGCCACCGGCTTGTGCTTGACGCGGAAATAGGCATCGGCCATGTGGCCGGCACATTGTTCATGACGCGGCGAGATCAGCTGGATCTTGTCGCGCACGTCGTACAGGGCATCGAGAATGCCCACATTGCCATGGCCGCAGATGCCGAAGATATAGGGCATCTTTTCCTGGACCAGGTATTCGGCGATCAGTTCGCCACCCTTCATTTTGGGCATGATTGTTGTCCTTGTTGAGTCGGTTGGGACAGGGCCTGCCGCTGCGCGGCTGCGACCTGTCCTGCAATATGTCAGGTCGTCGTGAAGGTCACGATGCGTTCTTCGGTCATTTCATGCACCGCATAGTACGGGCCCTCGCGGCCGAAGCCGCTGTCCTTGGATCCGCCGTAAGGCATCAGGTCGACTCGCGAGCTCGATGTCTCGTTGATATGCACGCCGCCGACCTCGAGCTTCTGCGCCGCAGAAAACGCATCGCCCAGCCGGTTGGTGAAAATTCCGCTGGCCAGGCCGAACGGCGTGGCGTTGACCCGTTCAATGGCCTGGCTCAGCGTGCTGAAAGAGGCGATGCAGACGACCGGGCCAAAGATCTCGCAACAGCCAACCTTCATCGAATCGCTGATGGATGTCAGCAGCGTCGGCGGCACGACCGCGCCCTGGCGCGGGCCGCCTGCCAGGCAGACCGCCCCCCCGGCCACCGCTTCCTGGATCCACGCAGCGATCCGGATGGCCGCTTCCTCGCTGATCACCGGGCCGACCACCGTGGCCGGGTCGTGCGGATCCCCGAACGGCAGGGCCTTGACCAGTGCAGCCAGGCGGGTTTCCACTTCCTTGATCAGCGACTCATGCACCAGCAGCAACTGCACCGAGGTGCAGACCTGGCCCGCCTTGCGGTAACCCGCGTTGACGATCTTGGGCAGGGCTGCATCGAGGGATGCATCGTCACACAAAATGGTGCAGGCGATCGATCCCAGCTCCATCTGCGTGCGGCGCAAGCCGGCCGACTGCTGGATTTTGCGGCCGACCTCGGTGCTGCCGGTGAAGGCGAAAAAGCGGACGCGTTCGTCTTCCTGCAGCCACTTGACGACGTCGGCACTGCCATGCAGCACCGACAGGAAACCGCGCGGCATGCCGGCTTCGATCAGCACCTCGGCCAGCTTGCAGGCCGTCAGCGGCGTGTGGGTGGAGGGTTTGAGGATCACGGCGTTGCCGGCAGCGAAGGCCGGCGCCACCTTGTGCGTCACGGTATTGAGCGGTGAATTGAACGGCGTGATCGCAGCGATCACGCCCAGCGGCACACGCAGCGTGAAACCAATGCGTCCGGCCTGGTTGGGTGCCCCCGCCAGCGGGATCACATCGCCGGCAAGGCGGCGCGCCTCTTCGGCCGACAGCTTGAGGGTCTGGATGCAGCGCCGCACTTCGCCCGCGGCGTCGGATGCCGTGAAGCCGGCCTCCAGCTGCATGGTTCGCACAAAATCGTCGAGACGGGCATCCATCAGCGCGGCAGCACGCTCCAGAACCGCGCCGCGTTCGAACGCCACCGGAACGCCGCGGCGAAATGCCGCGTGCGCGCCATCGACGGCCCGCCTGACCTGCGCCGCATCGGCCAGGGTGATGGCGGCGAAGGGCTGCAGCCGGTATTTGTCATACACGGATACCCTCGGGCCGTCGCCTTCCACCCATTCGCCATCAACGAACAAGCCATAGGTGGCCTGCTGCGTGGCATCCAATACCTGCTGATCCATCAAAGCAGTTCCCCTTCGTCATGCGCCGGTGTGGTGATCACCAGGAACACCAGACCTGACACGCCGGTGTTGGTGAAGCTGTGGCGAACGCCGGGCGGCACGTAGACATAGTCATTCGGGCGCATCAGGTGCCTGTCGTCGTCGAGCGTGAGCACGCCTTCGCCTTCCAGAACGTAGTAAACCTGCTCCTGGATCTTGTGCACATGCTCACCCACGTAGGCGGCCGGCGCGTAGCGCGAAATGCGGAAATCCATCCGGCTGCTTCCGGTGTTTTCGGGAGCGGCCAGCGCCTTGGACAGGGCGCCGCCAAAATGGCCGGGGTATTCTTTCCAGGGCAGGTTGGCCATCTTCTCGATGAGCGCCTTTCCCCGGGCTGCTGGTTTCTGACTCATGGTGTTTCCTGTGGTGAAGTCAATGGACTTGCCGCCGCTGCAACCGGCGTACGTGCGTACGTGCGTCATTCGAAGAGTTGGAAAAATTGTAGGGAGACTTGCTGTAAATGGAGAATACCGATTTCAGAGATGGGTCATAAGACAAACCTATAGGTCGCACGCAGGCCTTTCATCACAACCAGAGAATCTTCTTGCGGTAGTCGAGGTCGGTCAGCAGGGGCTGTGCCGGGCCTTCGTGGAAGACCGCACCACGCTCCAGCGCAAACACGCGGTCCGACAGCGCCAGCACCAGGTCCAGGTTGTGCTCGACGATCACGATGGCCACGTGCTGGCGCAGCTTGTCGAACACGGTGAAGAGTTCCTGCACCACGGTCGGGGCCAGGCCCTCAAACGGTTCATCGAGCAGCAGCAGCCTGACATTGCCTGACAGCGCACGCGCGACGGCCACCATTTGCTGCTCGCCGCCGGACAGGTAATCCGCTGCGACATTCATGCGCGCTTTCAGGCGCGGAAAGTACTCGAGGATCTGCGCCTCGCTCCAGACGATGCCATCGCGGCCGTCGGTCGCGCGGGCCAGGCGCCCCAGCGCCAGGTTTTCCGCGACCGTCATGCCTGCAAACAGCCCGCGGCCCTGCGGCACATACCCGATGCCGAGCCGGGCGATGTCGGGCGCACTCATGCCGGCGATGTTCCGGCCGGCGTAGTCGATTTTTCCGGATGCGGGTTTGACGAGGCCGGTCAAGGCCTTGAGCAGGGTGGATTTGCCGGCGCCGTTGCGGCCCAGCAGCGCGACGATCTCGCCCTCGCGCACCTGCAGACTGGCATCGTTGAGGATGTGGCTCTTGCCGTAAAAGGCATTGACCTTGTTGAAATCAAGTACCAGCGGCCGCTCGCCCGAGGCCAGGCCGGAGCGCCCCGTGACCGGCGGCGTGCCGGTCCCGGTGTAGATTTCCTGCACGCGGGGGTCGTTGCGCACTTCGTCGGGCGAGCCGCTCATCAGCACCTCGCCCTGGTTCATCACGGTGACACGGTGCGACAGGGACAACACGCGGTCGATGTCGTGCTCGACGATCAGCACCGGGATGTTGGCGGCGATCGTCGTCACCAGGCGCGAGACGCGCTCACGCTCGGCCGCAGCCAGCCCCGCCAGCGGCTCGTCCATCAGCAGCACTTGCGGCTTGGAACCCAGGGCGATGCCGAGATCCACCAGCCGCTGGCCGCCATAGGACAGGTCGCCGCCACCGACGTCTTCCATGCCCTGCAGCCCGAGGAATTTCATCAGCTCGGCGGTTTCCGCGTGGATCCCCGGATAACTGTCGATGTCACGCCAGACATTGAAGCGCGCCGGATGCTGCGCCTGCAGGGACAAGCGCAGGTTTTCATAGATCGTCAGTCCCTGGAACAGGTTGGTGATCTGGAACGAGCGCGCCAGGCCCTGCCGGCAGATCTGCTCCGGCGGCAGGTGCTGGATTTCCCGGCCGTGCAGGCACACCGTGCCGGCATCGGCCATGAACATGCCCGAGATCAGGTTGAAGGTGGTGGTCTTGCCGGCGCCGTTGGGGCCAATCAGCGCATGGATTTGCCCGGCCTCAACGGTCAGGCTATTGCCACGCACGGCCTGGATGCCACCGAAACGCTTGCTGATGCCCTGAACATCGAGCACGGCACCTTCCCGGCGTGCCGGGCGCAGGAACTCGGGCAGGGGCAGCCCTTCATAGATCTTGCGCTTGCTCATGGCCGCGCCATCTTCGGGCGGCGGGCGAAAGCGCTTGTGCAGTTGCGCCCAGATGCCGCTCAGGCCGGCCGGCGAAAAAATGATGAAACCGACGAAGATGAGGCCGAAGTAGAGCAGCCAGTTGTCGGTCCAGATGGAGAACAGCTCGCGGAACAGCAGGAAGAACAAGGCGCCCAAGGCCGGGCCCAGGAAGGTATGCATGCCGCCTATCACCACCATGGCCAGCAGCTCACCCGAGAAGTGCACGGCGGTCGACTCGGCGGCCGCCAAACGGTGCAGGAACACCATCAGCGCACCAGCCAGGCCGGTCACCGTGGCCGACAGCACGAAGACCAGCAGCTTGTACTTGTCGGTGTCGTAGCCCTGGAAGGTGGCACGCTGCTGGTTCTCGCGGATGGCCACCAGCACATGGCCGAACGGCGAGCGCACCACACGCTGCAGGGCGTAAACCACACCCAGTGCAACCACGGCGACCAGCGCGTAGTAGGTCAGGTGGTCGTCCAGGTTCAGCGGACCCAGGGTGCCCCGCTCGATACCACCCAGGCCGCCCTCACCGCCGGTCAGGCTGGTCCAGCGAAAGGCCGTGGCGAAGGTCAGCGCGCACAGGGCCAGTGTCAGCAGCGAGAAGTAGACACCGCGGCGGCGCAGGATCAACAAGCCGACGATCAGCGACAGCGCGGCCGTGAACAGGATGGCAAAAGCAAAGGGCAGCAGCATCTGGCCCTTGAACCAGTGCAACTGGGAAAGTGCGGCGGCATAACCGCCGATGCCGAACCAGGCGGCGTGACCGAAGGACACCAGACCGGTGTAGCCGACCAGCAGGTTCAGGCCCATGGCCGCCATGGCAAGGATCACCACCACGGTGGCGGCGTCCAGCGTCAGGCCGATGGCCTGGAACGCGACGGGCAGCAGGACCAGGCTGGTCGCCCCGATCAACAGGGAGCGGTATTTGGTAGTCAGAAAAGCAGTCATTGTTGTCGTTCTCACTCGAAGCGCTCGATGCGCTCACCCAGCAGGCCACGCGGCCGGAACATCAGCACGAGGAACATCAACACGTACATGGAGGCCTCGCTGGCCGCCGGCAGGAAGTGGGTGGTGATGCCACGCACCACGCCCACCAGCAGGGCCGCCAGCACCACACCCCAGAAGCTGCCCAGACCACCGATCACGACGACCACGAAGGCGACGGTCATGATCTCCATGCCCATGGCCGGATGCACGATGGCAATCGGGCCGAACAGCACGCCGCCCAGGGCAGCGGTGGCCACGCCCAGCATGACAACGGCCGTCATATAGGGCTGTAGCTTGATGCCCAGCACCGCCACCATGTCCGGCTTCTGTACACCGGCGCGCACCACCCGCCCGAAAGCCGTCTTGTGCAGCAACAGCCAGATGCCCGCCATGACCACGGTCACCACGCCCAGGATGAAGAGCCGGTATTTGGAAAACATGAAGTCGCCCAGAATCACACTGCCCTTGAACTCGGGCGGCATGGTGGAAGGCAGCGGGGCCGAGCCCCAGATCATGCGCAGCGCCTGCTCGGCCACCAGGGCCAGGCCGAAGGTGACCAGCAGGCTGAGGATGGGGTCGGCGGTGTAGAAGCGGCGCAGCAGGTAGCGCTCGAACAGGATGCCCAGCAGACCCACCAGCATGGGCGTGACGAAGATGCTGCCGCCGAAGCCGACGTACTTGATGACTTCCAGCGACAGGTAGGCGCCCAGCGCATAGAAGGCACCGTGCGCCAGATTGACGATGCCGCCGACGCTGAAGATCAGGGACAGGCCCAGCGCCAGCAAGAGGTAATAACCGCCGAGTACCAGGCCGTTGACGACCTGCTCGAGCAAAAACATGATTTCCATGGGGGTCCAGAGGGGAGGTGGAAGACACGCCGGCACCGCCATCGGCCCGGGTGGAACCCGGGGCACCGCCTGTACGGCACCCCGGTGTTATCAACGCGCGGCCTGCCTACATCTTGCAGGCACTCTCCGACTTTGGCGGCGCCAGTTTTTCCAGCGGCTCGCCCGCTGCAGGCACGGCCTCGCCGAACTGCAGGAAGTCCTGCTTGTTTTTGGCCTGGCTCTTGGCCTTGACGGTGAAGGGATAAGCCTCCTGCATCAGTTGATGGTCCCAGCTGCGGAAGTAGGCTTTGCGCGCCTTGAGCACATCAAACTGGGCTTCCGACTCGAAATAGGCAATCAGCTTCTCGGTGTCGGTCGACTTGGTGGCGGTCATGGCCTGGGCCATCATCTTGAGCGAGACGTACTCGATCCAGGCATGGTTCTCAGGGATGCGGCCGTACTTCCTGGTGAACTTCTCCACGAAGGCTTGCGAGCCCGGGGTCTTGAGCTCATGGTGCCAGACCGTCGGCCAGATGCCACCCAGGTTGCCCTCGCCGGCGGCCCAGGCGTCGGCCGTGTTGAGGTTGAAGCCAGCCACCGGGAACTGCATCCCGAACTCGGCGTACTGCTTGACGAAATTGGTCACCTGGTTGCCGCCCAGATTGGTGGCGATAAGGTCGGGCCGGGCCTGCCGGATCTTGAGCAACTGCGCGCTGAAGTCGGTCAGGTCGGTCGGCACCAACTCGTCACCAATCACCGTGCCGCCGTTGGCCGCAAAGAAGCGCTTGGCCTGGCGCGACAGGTCATGGCCGAACAGGTAGTCGGATGTCAGGGCGTAGATCTTCTTGCCCTTGACCAGGCCCTCGCGCAGCAGCGCCTCGCCGGCGGCGTTGACCATCACCGTCACCGGGATGTCGACGTGGAAGGTGTAGCGGTTGCAGTCCTTGCCGCGCAGCGCGTCGGAGCGCGCGCCTATGCTCATGAACAAGGTCTTGTTGCGGGCCGCGACCTGGGAAATGGTCAGGGCCGAGGCGGAGTTGATTTCGCCCATCAACACCGTCACCTTGTCGCGCTCGATCATGCGCTGCGCCTTGCTGGAAGCCGTCTGCGGATTGACCGAGTCTTCACTGATGACATCGAGCTGGCGGCCCATCACGCCGCCGGCGGCGTTGATCTCCTCGGCTGCCATCTTGATGCCCTGCACGGCGTAGTCGCCCAGCGCACCCAGGAAGCCGGTGAGCGGCGTCAGATGGCCGATTTTGATTTTTTCTACCTGGCTGTGGACCATCGCCGGAAGCCCCAGCGCTGCCACCCCCGCCATCGCAACACCTGCCTTCAATGCACCGCGTCGCTGTGGCGACTGCAATGCAGGACCGCAACCCTTTTCTTCATGTTCCATTTGTCGTCTCCTTTTTTATTGACCGAAGCGGCCAAATTTTTGATGGGTGCCGAATTCTAGGAAGGCCACTGAAAAAGGGAAAATACCGTTTTCCGAGATGGGCTATACAAATTTCTTATATGCTGTCAGCCAGACAAACTTCGAAGCAGACCCATGGACCTCAGGCAGCTCAGGTATTTCGTGCAGATCATCGAGAGCGGCAGCCTGGCCAAGGCTTCGCGCCAGCTCTACATCGCGCAGCCGGCACTCAGCCAGCAACTCGCCAAGCTGGAAGCGGAAGTGGGCAAACCGCTGCTGATCCGCACTTCCAAGGGCGTCACGCCCACGGAAAACGGCACAGCCTTGCACCACCACGCGCGCTTCATGCTGCGCCAGCTGGACCAGGCGTTGTCGGTGGCGCGCCAGGAAGCCGGCACGGTGCACGGCATGGTGTCCGTCGGTCTGGCCGCGACCACCATTTGCGCGGTGGGTGTGCCCTTTGTGCGCAGGATCCGGGAGAAATACCCGGGCATTGTTCTCAACGTGGTGGAAGGCATGAGCGGCCACCTGCGGCAGATGATGCAGCTCGGGCAACTTGACCTGGTGATCCTTTTCGGCCGCGACGCCATTCCCGAACTTCCTGCCGACCCGCTGGTTGAAGAGGAGCTGTTTGTCATGCTCCCGACACACAGCACCCTGGTGGCCGAACGCCGCGTCAAGCTCAGCATCGCCGAGGCCGCCCAGCTGCCGCTGATCCTGCCCACCGGCATTCATGGCCTCAGGCGCCGCATCACGGCCGAGTTCGAACAGCGCAACCTGACGGCACAGGTGGTTGCCGAGATCGATTCGCTTTCACTGCTGATGGCCTGTGTTTACGAGGGCATGGGGGCCACCATCAAGCCCATGGCCGCCGCCCTGCTGGCTGGCCAGTTGCGGCAAGGCTGGCGCTGCCTGGCCATTTCGGATGCCAACATGAAGCGGCAGAACTACCTGTATTCGGTCGTGCCGGAACGGCTTTCCCCGGCGGCGGCGGCGGTACGCGCCGAGCTCAAGGAAACCGTGAAACAGCTGGTCGGGTCAGGCGCCTGGGAAGGCGTCGATCTTCTGTACTGACCAGCCGGCCCGGCTTGGCCGGGCGGGCCGGGCCCTCAGTCGGCCTTGATGCCGGCGCGTTTGACGATGTCGCTCCAGATCTTCTGCTCACTCGAAATGAAGGCGGCGAATTCGGACGAAGGACCGCCGCCGCCCACGGCATTGTCGGAGGCGAATCGCTCGGTGACGGCCGAGGACTTGAGCGCCTTGAGGGATTCTTCCTGCAGGCGTTTCACGACCTCCGGCGGTGTACCCGCCGGCGCAAGGATGCCGTACCACTGGGACGTTTCAAAACCCTTGTAGCCCATTTCGGCCACCGTGGGCACATCAGGCAGGTGACTGATGCGCTGCTGGGTGCCGACGGCAATGGCACGCAGCTTGCCGCTGCGGATGTGGGCACCCAATGCGGGCATGCCGGCCGACGAGGCCTGTGTCCGCCCCGCCAGAAGATCCGTCAGCTGCGGGCCCGTGCCGCGGTAGGGGATGTGGGTGATGAACATGCCCGTGACCAGCTTGAGGTATTCCATCGCCAGGTGGCCGGCGCTGGCATTGCCGGCCGAGCCATAGTTGAGCTGACCGGGGTTCTTTTTGACATAGGCCACAAACTCCTGGAAGTTTTTGGCCGGCACATCGGGATGGATCACGAAGACGTTGGGTACCTTGGCCAGCAGGGTGACAG
Source organism: Polaromonas sp. AER18D-145 (assembly GCF_002379095.1). Classification (GTDB taxonomy): domain Bacteria; phylum Pseudomonadota; class Gammaproteobacteria; order Burkholderiales; family Burkholderiaceae_C; genus Polaromonas. Next base: position 80,989 of record NZ_NBZV01000007.1, on the reverse strand, counting down.
GAATGAAATCCCTGTTCACATCGTAGGGCTGGTTTTTCAGCATGTAGGGGTTGACCGCCAGCGTGCCCACATGGCCCAGGATGATGGTGTGGCCATCCGGCGCCGACTTCGCAACCTCCTGCATGGCCACCGTGCCAGCCCCGCCCGGCTTGTTCTCGACATACACGCTTTGCCCCAACTGCTTGCTGAGCTCGGCGGCCACTGAACGGGCGACGATCTCGGAGGTGCCGCCGGGCGCGAACGGTACGACGAAACGAACCGCCCGGGACGGCCAGGCGGATTGCGCATGCAGCGACGGCAGGGCCACCATGGAGGCGGCAACACCTGCGGACTGCAGGATACGGCGTCGGGTCAGAAGGGTAGAAGGCATGGCTGGCGGTCTCACTGAAACGAAGATTGTGCAGCTTAGTGTGGACGGCTCAAAATTGGTATCGGCGCAAACCCCCATCCACCGGTATCACCGCACCGGTGATGTAGCTGGCCAGGGGGGACGACAGAAAACACACGAGGTTGGCCAGGTCTTCCGGTTCACCATATCGGCCCACCGGGATTTCGTTGTCGCACTGCCACTGACGGTACTCGGGCGTGTAGTTGCGGAAAATCTGTTCCGAGTGAATGCGACCGGGCGGAATGCTGTTGACCGTGATGCCGTTTTTGCCGACCATGCGGCTCAAGCCCTTGGCCCAGCTGTGGATGCCAGCCTTGGCGCAGAACGCACCATTGACGTGGTCGGGTTCGCTCTTGCCGGTGATGTTGATGATGCGGCCCCAGTTGCGCGACATCATCTGGTCCAGCAGCGCCTGCGCCACCTGCCGGGGACGGTGAAAGTTCAGGGTCATGGCTTCCTGCCAGCGATCCTCGCTGACATGCAACTCGGCGAAGGAACGCGAGCCACCCGCATTGTTGACCAGGATGTCCACGCGACCGAGGCCAGCCATCGCGGCATCGGTCAGGGTCCTGGCGGCATCCTCGGCATACAGGTCGGACGCGATGACCACCGGCCTGTGCCCGCCGCGGCTGACAATCTCGTCGGCCACCTCGTTGAGCAAGGCCACGCGGCGTGCGGAAATCGCCAGGCGCACGCCTTCAGCCGCCAGCGCAAGCGCAATGCCGCGCCCGATACCGGTGCTGGCGCCTGTCACCAGCGCTGTTTTGTCTCCAAGCTGCAAATCCATGGTGTTTCCTTGCGACGAATGTGTGTATGTGTTCTCCGCAGGACTCTAGCGCTGAAACACCTTCAGGGAAAGCCGGCCAGCGGCATACGGCCATCACAAATCGTGATGGAAAGCTGTTCAGACACCGGTCAGCCGCGCCCCGACCCAGCGCCCGGAACGCACCGCCTCGGTTGCGCAATCGGCCAGCACCACCCGCGCCGCCAAGCCTGCGGGCGAGAGCTCGTCATCGGACAGGCTGCACAGCGAATTGACGCGCCGTGCCAGCGTGTCCGCGATCTCCGTCAGATGGAAGCGCTGCGCTGCGTCGGCAAACCGGCTCACCGCCGCCCAGGGCTGCAGCGTGTAACCGAGGCCGCTGTCCACCGCATCCATCAGCATGGCCAGCGAGTCGATTTCGGCCACCACCGTCGGTTTGCATTTGGCCCGGGCGAAAGCGCTGTCCAGCGTGCTGCGCAGGCCGTGCACGCCCGTGGGCAGGATCAGCGGGAGCCCGGCAAGCTGCGCCATGCGGATGCGGACGGGGGGCTTGCCCACCAGGGTGCGGCGCGACTGGATCAAAAACAGTTTCTCCTCCAGCAGCGGCATCACGCTCCAGCGGCGTCCGGCCTGGGCGTTGAAGAGCATGGCCAGGTCCAGCTGGCGCGCATTGAGCATGCCGGTCAAATGGCCGGACAGGCTTTCCACCATGTGCAGGCGCACGTCCGGATAACGCTCGCGCATGGCGCGAATCAGCGGCAACCCCAGCACTGCGGCAGTGGTGGGTGCCATGCCCACGCTGACACTGCCCGACAGGCGCGCATGCTGCGCCGCACGGGCCGCCTGCTCGGCGTGGCGCAGCACCAGTTGTGCCTCCCGAAAAAAGGCCAGCCCGGCTTCGGTGGGCGTCACACCCTTGGGGCTGCGCTGGAGCAGCCGGGTGGAAAGCTCGCTTTCAAGCCGGCTGATCTGCTGGCTCAGGGCCGATTGCACCAGGTCCAGGTCGAGCGCGGCACGGCTGATGCTGCCCAGCTCGATCACCCGAACCAGATAACGCAACTGGCGCAATTCCATCGCAGAGCTCCTTCATCAGTTTTCGTGATACCCCATCATCGCATGGGGAAGGCGCACCGGACCGTGTCCGGAAGCAAGGCGTCAGGCCTGCAGAGGGCTGAATGGGTCCCGCCCGGCAGCACCGACGGACCCCTGGTCCAGGTCCGGCACGCGACCCAGTTCGGCGCGCATCAAGGGCAGGTGCTGCGGATATTCGCGCTGCATGAAATCAACCAGCCCCTCGCGTACCTGGCAGCGCAGGTCCCAGTTCCGGCCGGAGCTGGCCGAGGTCACGAGCAGGCGCAGCTGCATGGCGCCCTCGCCCGCTTCCGTGACCTGCAGCTTGCACAGGCGCCGGTCCCAGTCGGGTGACACTTCGCACAGACGCTGCGCCTCGGCGCGCAGGGGCGCCATCGGCATGCGGTAGTCCACCCACAGGAAAACCGTGCCGATGATGCCGGCGCTTTTGCGGGTCCAGTTCTGGAAAGGGTGCTCAATAAACCACTGCAGGGGAATGATGAGCCGGCGCTCGTCCCAGATCTTGAGCACCACGTAGGTCCCGGTGATCTCCTCCACCCGGCCCCACTCGCCCTCCACGATCAGGACATCGTCGAGCCGGATGGGTTGCGCCAGCGCAATCTGCAGCCCGGCCATCAGGTTGCTGAAAATCGGCCGCGCGGCAATCCCCACCACCAGGCCCACCACGCCGGCCGACGCCAGCAGGCTGGTACCGAACTGCCGCGCCCCCGGGAAGGTCATCAGCATCAGGGCCAGCCCGGTCAGCACGATGGCGAACATCGCGGTTCGGGCCAGCAGGCGGGTCTGGGTGTGAATGCGGCGTGCGTGCAGGTTGTCTTCGACATCAACCGGGTGCAGGTCGGTGACGCCGTGCGCCACACCGCGAACGGCGCGCAGCCCCAGCCAGGTCAATGCCGTGAACAGCAGCAGGGCATTGGCGTGGCGCACGCCGCCTATCAGCACAAGGTCATTGGGGGCGCCCTGCCAGACGGCCTGCAGGGCAATCAGCGGCAGCAGCAGCTGGGCCGGCGCCCTGCAGTGCCGGACCACCGTCGCGGCGACCGGCATGGACCGTGTCAGCCGCAGTGCCAGGGCCAGGCCCACACGATGCACCAGCAGGGCCAGCACCACGGCAATACCCGCAACCAGCAGAATCCGCAGGGACGAATCTTCCGCCCATGCCAGCATTTCCATCAGTTCCGGGTATTTCATGGAAGTCCCCGTCAAGCCACGCGGGGCTTGACCCGCGAAGCCGCCAGTTTGGCATTGGCCCGCGCGGTTTGCACATCGTCATCGAAGGCCAGCGCCACCCCCATGCGGCGCTTGACAAAACTCTCCGGCTTGCCGAACAGCCGGATGTCGGTGTTGGGTACACCCAATGCGTCGGCCACGCCGTCAAACACGATGCCCTGCGCATCCACGCCGCCGTAGATCACGGCGCTGGCACCCGGGGTTTTGAGCGCCGTGTTGACCGGCAGGCCAAGAATGGCGCGCGCATGCAGCTCGAATTCGTTTTGCCACTGCGTACACATCGTCACCATGCCGGTGTCATGGGGCCGCGGGCTGACCTCGCTGAACCAGACCTCGTCGCCCTTGACGAACAGCTCCACGCCAAACAGGCCCAGGCCGCCCGGCTTGCCGTCATGGCCGATACCGAGGTTGTCGGTCACGGCCTTGCAGATGTCGCGGCTTTTCTGCAGCGCTCTGGAGGCCATGGGCTGCGGCTGCCAGCTCTCGACATAGTCCCCGCTGACCTGCACATGGCCGATGGGCTCGCAGAAATGGGTTTCGATCTGCCCATTCGCGCCCATGGCGCGCACCGTGAGCTGAGTGATCTCGTAGTCAAAGTCGATGAAGCCTTCGACGATGATGCGGCCGTGGCTGACGCGGCCACCGGCCATGGCGTGGTCCCAGGCGGTCTTGACATCGGCGGGACCGGAAATCTTGCTCTGCCCCTTGCCGGAAGAGCTCATCACCGGTTTCACGACGCAGGGGTAGCCGATCTTCGTGTCGATGGCGGCCTGCAGCTCGTCCAGTGAGTCGCAAAATACATAGGGGCTGGTCGGCAGGCCCAGGGTTTCGGCGGCCAGGCGGCGAATGCCTTCGCGGTCCATGGTCAACCGGGCAGCCCGCGCCGTCGGCACCACACGCACCACGCCCGCCGCTTCGAGTTCTTCCAGCATGGGGGTGGCAATGGCCTCGATTTCGGGGACCACCAGGTGCGGCCTTTCCTTTTCAATCAGCGCCTTGAGCTGGGCCGGATCGCTCATGGTGATGGTGCGTGCATGGTGCGCGACCTGCTGGCCCGGGGCGTTGTCATAACGGTCGGTGGCGATGGTCTCCACGCCCAGGCGCTGCAGCGCGATCAGCACCTCCTTGCCAAGCTCGCCGGAGCCGAGCAGCATGACTTTGGTTGCATGGGGGGACAGGGGAGTGCCGAAGGTGGTCATGGGATGTGCAGGAGGTGGATGGGTCGAAGGACAGGTCGCAATACAAACGAGCCGGGAGCGAAGCGCCGTGACCAACACTTTACTTCACCCGGAAACATGCCCGGCCCCGGCGCACGGCCCCTTGGGCAGATGGCCCTACGGAACACGGATGGGCGGGTTCTGGATGAAAATGGTTCTCATTGACGTCCCCCTTCTTCAGAAAGCCTTTCTTGACCAACCCCATCCCGCCTCCCGCACGCCCGCAGGAAGAGTCCAGCCCGGCGCCCGCACGCCAGCGCCGTCCGCCGCGCCGCGTGGAAGTCAGCCGCATCGAGGTCCTCAGCCCAGCCATGCGCCGCATCACGCTCAAGGGCGCCGAGCTCGACGGCTTCGCCCCGGCCGGGCCCGCCAGCTATATCAAGCTGATCTTCCCGGAGCCGGGCCAAACCGAACCGACCCGCCCCTTGCCTGACGGCCCGCGCGCCGTGTCCATGCGCACCTACACCCCGCTGGCGGTGCGGCCCGAGGCGCTGGAAGTCGATGTCGATTTTGTGCTGCATGGCGAAGGCCCGGCGTCGACCTGGGCGGCGCAGGCCACCCTCGGCCAGGTGCTGTTCCTGATGGGGCCCGGCCCCGGCTATGCCCTGGACACCGCCGCCACGCAGCACCTGCTGATCGCGGATGACAGCGCGCTGCCGGCAGTCGAGACCATTGTGGCCGCCCTGCCCGCCGGCGCCCGCGCGCAGGTGCTGCTGGAAGTCATCAGCGATGCCGAGCAGCGGCCGCTGCACAGTGCAGCACAGCTTGACGTGGTCTGGCTGGCGCGTGGCACCGACCACCGCGCGGCCGGACAAGCCCTGGAAAAGGCGCTGCATGCTGTTGCGCCGATAGGCCCCGAAACCCGTGTTTACCTGGCCTGCGAGGCCGCGGCGATGCGGCGCATCCGCCAGATGCTGATCACCGAATTGAGCGTGAGCCGCAGCCAGATCGTGGCCCGGGGGTACTGGAAACTGGACGTGGTCAACCACCCCGATCACGACTACGGCGAGGACGCCTGAACCCGGGTGTCCGGTCAGCCGCTGTCCCGTTCCGCGGCCATAGCCCAGCGCAGGTGGGCAACAATAGCCGCATGAACCCTCCCCTGCTCCAGATCCGGGGCCTGACCAAACACTACGGCAGCGCTGTGGTCGTGGACGACCTGTCCTTCGAGATTGCCCCTGGCGAATGCCTGGGCGTGATCGGCCCCAACGGCGCCGGGAAAACCACCACACTCCGCATGTGCCTGGGCCTGACGGCGCCGGATGCCGGCGACATCAGCTATTTTGCAGGCGGCGAGGACCGCGGTTTGCGCATGCCCGACGACGCGCTGGCGATCAAGGCCAGACTGGGCGTGGTCAGCCAGTTCGACACCCTGGACCCGGACTTCAGCTGCGCCGAAAACCTGCAGGTGTATGGCCGCTATTTCGGCATGAAGGCGGCGCAGGTGCGTGCCCGCGTGCCGGCGTTGCTGGAATTTGCTTCGCTGTCGCACAAGGCCGGCAGCAAGCCCGGCGAACTGTCGGGCGGCATGAAGCGGCGCCTGAGCCTGGCGCGCGCCCTCGTCAACGACCCGAGCCTGCTGCTGCTCGACGAACCCACGACCGGGCTGGACCCGCAGGCGCGGCACCTGATGTGGGAGCGGCTGCAACTGCTGCTGCAGCAGGGCAAGTCGATTCTGCTGACCACCCACTTCATGGACGAGGCCGAGCGCCTGTGCTCGCGCCTGCTGGTGCTGGACCACGGCAAAAAAATCGCCGAAGGCAAACCGCGCGAGCTGATTGCGCAGCATCTGGAGCCCGACGTGGTCGAGGTCTATGGCAATGGCGCGCTGGCCGCGCGGGTGGAGGTCAGCGGCGAAACCGTGTTTTTCTACACCCAGGACGCCCGCCCGCTGCTGGACCAGCTGGCGGCCCACGGCAGTTTGCGCACCCTGCACCGGCCCGCCAACCTGGAAGACCTGTTCCTCAAGCTGACCGGTCGTCAGATCAGGGAGGATGCGTGATGAGCAGCCACAGTTCAAACCCGTCCATTTGGAGAGCGCCAGACCTGTCAGCGCGCTGGTGGCCCGTCTTCATGCGCAACCTGCTGGTCTGGCGCAAGCTGGCCACTCCCAGCCTGGTCGGCAACATTGCCGAACCGCTGATGTGGCTGGTGGCTTTTGGCTACGGCATGGGTGCACTGGTCGGCGAAGTCAGCGTGGGCGGCGACGGCGCGGCCAAGGTCCCCTACATCCTGTTCCTGGCCAGCGGCTCGATCTGCATGAGCGCCATGAACGCCGCCAGCTTCGAGGCGCTGTATTCGGCGTTTTCGCGCATGCATGTGCAGAAAACCTGGGACGGCATCATGAATGCCCCGATCAGCCTGGACAGCGTGTTGCTGGCCGAAATGCTCTGGGCCGCCTTCAAGGCGCTGTTCACCGTGACGGCCATCCTCGGCGTGATGCTGGCCCTGGGCATCAGCCACAGCCCCAAGCTGCTGCTGGCCTGGCCGATTCTGCTGCTGGTCGGCATGATGTTTTCGTGCATTGCGCTGATCTTCAACGCGCTGGCCAAGGGCTACGACTTCTTCACCTATTACTTCACGCTGGTGCTGACGCCCATGATGTTCCTGAGCGGCATCTTCTTTCCGCGCGAGCAGTTGCCGCCGCTGGTACGCGTCATCTCCGACTGGCTGCCGCTGACCAACGCGGTGGAGATCATCCGCCCCATGTTCATGGACCAGTGGCCGGCTTCGCCCTGGCGGCACGGGCTGGTGCTGGTGGGCTACACCGTGGCGGGATTCTGGGTGGCGCTGGCGCTGACACGCAAGCGGTTCAAGGCCTGAGATGGCGTATTCCACCAAAAACCTTGAACGTTTTTGGCTTTCAGCCCTTACCAGGCGGCCGGAATCAGCTATTCAATTGATAGCAATTCTTTGCGCTGTCAGGCTGTTCAGCTTGCGCTGGCTGACGCCTCACCACCGGCCGGCAAAGCGAAACGTGCCGTGAGTTCACCGAGGTTCAGTTCGGCCAGCACCTCCTGCAGCCGCGCCTGCGCCTGACGGGTTTTGGCAGCGTTGGGCGATGGCGGTTGGCTGGCAATGATGAGTTCGTTTTTCATCGAATGCTCCCAGCCCACCAGTTCGGTCACCGTGACATCGTAGCCATGGGCTTCGAGCTGCAGGCAGCGCAGCACATTGGTGATCTGGCTGCCGAATTCGCGCGTGTGCAATGGGTGGCGCCAGAGTTCGGCGAGCGGCGTCTTCGACAAACTGAGTGCCTTGTTTTTCCGCAGCACGCCGGCCACCTCGGCCTGGCAGCAGGGCACCAGCACCATGTGACGCGCCTGTTTCTGCAGGCCGAAGGCAATCGCATCGTCGGTGGCGGTATCGCAGGCATGCAGGGCGGTGACGATGTCCACCTGCGCCGGCAACTGGTCCGAGGTGGTGGCCTGCTGCACCGACAGGTTGAGAAAAGTCATGCGTTCAAAACCCAGGCGCTGCGCCAGCGCGCGCGACTTGTCGACGAGCTCGGCACGGGTTTCGATGCCGTAGATATGTCCGCCCTTCTTCTCGCCGGGATGCGCGACATTGAAAAACAGGTCGTAAAGAATGAAGCCGAGGTAGGACTTGCCGGCCCCGTGGTCGGCCAGGGTGAACGGCCGGCCCTTGGCCGAGACTTCCTCCAGCAGCGGTGCGATGAACTGGTACAGGTGGTAGACCTGCTTGAGCTTGCGCCGCGTGTCCTGGTTGAGCTTGCCTTCGCGCGTGAGGATGTGCAGCTCCTTGAGCAGCTCGATGGACTGGCCCGGCCGGAGTTCTTCAATGACCTGGACGGCTTTGGCCGGCGGTGTGGCGCGGGCCGGCGTCTGGCGGGCGGGCTTGCCTGCGCGTGGGGTGGGAGGGTGTTGCATGGCCCTCCAGTTTAGTGGGCGGCGCCATGCGCTGCTGAAGCCGCAGCAAGGAATCAGCGGAGGCATGATTTTCAATTAAATTGCACACAATTTAATTGTGTGCAATAATTTAACCCATGACAGGCAAATCCGCTCCCACCGACGCCATGCTGCTGCTGGACAACCAGCTCTGTTTTGCGCTGTATTCCACCTCGCTGGCCATGACCAAGCTGTACAAGCCTCTGCTCGACGAGCTCGGGCTGACCTACCCGCAGTACCTGGCCATGCTGGTGCTGTGGGAAAAGGACGGCCTCACGGTGAGCGAGCTCGGCGAGCGCCTGTTCCTGGATTCAGGCACGCTGACGCCGCTGCTCAAGCGCCTGGAAGTGTCGGGCCTGGTTTCGCGCTTGCGCGATGCGGCGGACGAGCGCCGCGTCCACATCACCCTGACCGCTGCGGGCCGCAAGCTCAAGAGCCGGGCCGCCAGCATTCCGGGCTGCATCCTGAGCGCCACCCAATGCGCCATTCCCGAACTGGTTGCGCTGACCCAGCAGGTGCAGGCCCTGCGCCAGCGGCTGGTCGCATAAACCCCTTCCCTTTTTTTTACCCGCTTCATGCCCGAAGCATTTCTCCAAGGAAATCCCCATGACCACCTCCCTCGAAAAAGTCCTCTACACCGCCCACGCCCACACCACCGGCGGCCGTGACGGCAAGTCCAGAACCGACGACGGCCGCCTCGACGTCACGCTGAGCTCGCCCGGCACCGCCGGCACCGGCACCAACCCCGAGCAGCTGTTTGCGGCCGGTTACTCCGCCTGTTTCATCGGCGCCATGAAGGCCGTGGCCGGCATGAAAAAGATCACGCTGCCTGACGACCTGAGCATTGACGCCAGCGTGGACCTGGGCAAAATCCCCGCCGGTTACGGCATCGCTGTTCGTCTGGACATCAGCCTGCCGGGCATGGACCGTACCGCCGCCCAGGCGCTGGTCGACGCCGCGCACCAGGTCTGCCCTTACTCAAACGCCACCCGCGGCAACATCGACGTGACCATCACGCTGAAGTAGAGCCCCCACGGTCGCTCACTGCGTGTAGCTCCCTGCCCCCCGGGGGGGCCGCTGCGCCTGCGGACTGGCAAAGCCAGATCCGCGGCCCCTGCTTGGTTGGAGAGTCCTCTGCGGTGCCCACTTCTCATCCGATCGTCCTGAGCCTGTTGCAGGACACCTGCGGCAACTGTCGCCAAAGCGGCCCGCCGGCCTTGAGCCGGCGGGCTTTTTCGCTAAAGTGCTTGCATGAGCACCACCACCCTTCTTGTTCGCAAAAACGATCTGGCCAACACGCGGCTGGAAACGACTGAAGATGCCCCGCTTGCTGACGGCCAGGTTCGCGTGCGTGTCGCATCCTTTGCGCTGACCTCCAACAACATCACCTACGCTGCCTTTGGCGACGCCATGGCCTACTGGCAGTTCTTTCCCACCGGCGAAGACGGCTGGGGCACCATTCCGGTCTGGGGCTTTGGCACTGTGGTGCAGTCGCTGCACCCGGGCGTGGCAGTGGGCGAACGGCTCTACGGCTACTACCCCATGGCCTCGGCCACCGTGCTCACCCCCGCGCGCCTGAACACCTCCGGCTTTCACGACGGCGCACCGCACCGGCGCGAACTGCACGCGGTCTACAACCAGTACCTGCGCTGCAGCGCCGACCCGTTTTACACACCCGCCACCGAAGACATCCAGGCTTTGCTGCGGCCGCTGTTCATCACCTCTTTCCTGATTGACGACTTCCTGGCCGACAACGATTTTTTCGGCGCGCAGACCATGCTGCTGTCCAGCGCCTCCAGCAAGACCGCCTACGGCACGGCCTTCCAGCTGGCCCAGCGCCCCGGCATCGAGGTCATCGGGCTGACCTCGCCGGCGAATGTGGCTTTTTGCGACAGCCTGGGCTGCTACAGCCGGGTGCTGACCTATGACCAGCTCGACCAGCTTTCCGCCGACACGCCGTGCATTTATGTGGACTTTGCCGGCAACGCCGCACTGCGCCTTGCCATCCACAGCCGCTTTGCGAACCTGAAGTACAGCTGCTCCATAGGCGGCACCCATGTGGCCGAGCTGGGCGGTGCCCGGGATCTGCCGGGGCCACGCGCCACGCTGTTTTTTGCGCCGGCGCAGATCAAGAAACGCAGCGCTGACTGGGGCGCGGAAGGCCTGGGCCAGCGTCTGGTGCAGGCCTGGCAATCGTTCAGCCTGCGCGCGACACAAGCGCCCTCGCCCTGGCTGATCACCCAGCACCACCAGGGTGCCGACGCCGTCGCCGCGGCCTACCAGCAGGTGCTGGCCGGCAAGGGCGACCCGCGTATCGGGCATATCCTGATGCTGTGACGCGGCTGGGGTACCACCTGATTGCTATCATTTAAATAGCTGCTTGCGCATACACATCAAGGGCTGGAGCCACTTTTTACTTGAAATCTCGGGGCAGCTCCGGATTGCAACGACAATGAGGGCATGACCGAACAACCCCTGGCTGCGCCGACCCCGGAGGCCGTCCATGCCTACGAAAAACTCACGCCCGACGTGGTGCTGGACGCGCTGGCCAGCGTGGGCCTGCATGGCGACGGCCGGCTGATGGCGCTGTCCAGTTATGAAAACCGCGTCTACCAGGTCCACCTGGAAGCGCCGGCGGGCGCGGGATCTGCAGCGGGTGACATCGTGGTCGTCAAGTTCTACCGACCCGGCCGCTGGAGCGACGTGCAGATTCTCGAAGAACATGACTTTGCCGCCGAACTGATGGCCGCGGAAATTCCGGTCGTGGGCGCCCTGGCGCTGGGCGGCAGCACCCTGCACCACTTCAACGGTTTCAGCTTCAGCGTGTCGCCGCGCCGCGGTGGCCGGCGGCCCGAGCTGGAGGACCTCAGCGTACTCGAATGGATAGGCCGCTTTCTCGCGCGCATCCACACGGTCGGCAGCGCCAAGCCCTTCAAACACCGGCCTGCGCTGACCCTGCAGACCTTCGGTTTTGCCAGCCGCGACCTGCTGCTGGCCGGCAACCACCTGCCGCTGGACATGGAGTCGCGCTGGCTCAAGGCCTTTGAAGAAGCCATGAACGTGGCGCAAGCGGTATTTGAAAGCGTGGGAGACATCCGCACACTGCGCCTGCACGGCGACTGCCACCCCGGCAACATCCTCTGGACGCCCGAGGGCCTGGAAGGTGCCGGCCCGCACTTTGTCGACCTCGACGACGCGCGCAGCGGCCCGGCCGTGCAGGACCTGTGGATGCTGTTATCCGGCGAACGCGCGCAGTGCCTGCAGCAGCTCGGCGCGCTGGTGGACGGGTACGAAGAGTTCCGCGAATTCGACCGCCGCGAGCTGGCGCTGATCGAACCGCTGCGCACCCTGCGCCTGGTGCATTACAGCGCCTGGCTGGCGCAGCGCTGGCACGACCCGATTTTTCCGATCAACTTTCCGTGGTTCGGCTCCAGCGACTACTGGAAAGGCCAGGTCGACATGCTGGAAGAACAGACGGAAGCCATGCAGGAGGCGCCGCTGGTGGCGTAAGCCTTGTTCTAATTCCATTTTCGGGAGAAACCATGCCCGCCGAATCCTCTGCCCACGCCATTCACCGCCTGGAAGCCGTCACCGACGGCCAGTTGCAGTCGCTGGCCGGGCTGCTGATCGATTGTGTGGAAGGCGGCGCCTCCGTGAGTTTCATGCATCCTCTGCCTATGGCCAGGGCACTGGCCTTCTGGCGCGGTGTGGCGGACAGCGCGGCCCGGGGTGAACGGGCGCTGCTGGTGGCCGAAGATGCCGCAGGCATCGTGGGCACCGTGCAGGTGCTGCTGGACCAACCCGAGAACCAGCCGCACCGGGGCGACGTGGCGAAGATGCTGGTGCATCGCCGGGCGCGGCGCCAGGGCCTGGGTGAAGCGCTGATGCAGGCCGCCGAGCAGGTCGCGCGCGACTCCGGCAAAACCCTGCTGGTGCTGGACACCGCCAGCGGCGATGCCGAGCGGCTTTATACCCGGCTGGGTTGGCAACGCTGCGGTGTGATTCCGGGTTATGCGCTTTTCCCGAACGGCGAGCCGTGCGACACCACCTACTTCTACCGCGTACTTGCCAGCTGAGACAACTTACCGCAGGTAAGGACAAAGCCGCTGCGCTAACGGATGCGCGGCGTCGCCTGCAGTTGCTCGGGTGTGGTGAAGTAGGCGGCGGTGCTGCCCGCGCGCGCTTTCGCCTGCGCCAGCTCATGCCGTGCCACGGTGCGCAAATGCACCTCGTCGGGCCCGTCCATCAGGTGAAGGGCCCGGCCCCAGGTCCAGAAATAGGCCAGCGGGGTATCGGGTGACAGGCCCATGGCACCGAAGGCCTGCATGGCACGGTCCACCACCCGCGTCTGCAGCCGGGCGGCCACCACCTTGATGGCGGCCACGCGCGCGCGCAGTTGTGCCGCGTCGTCCTTGCCTTCGTCAAGCGCCCAGGCCGCGTGAAGGATCAGCAGACGCGCCTGGTCGATCTCGATGCGCGACTCGGCGATCCACTCCTGCACGTTGGAAAAATCCGAGAGGTATTTGCCGAAGGCCTGGCGCTCCAGCGTGCGTTCCGTGGCCAGCTCCAAGGCCAGCTCGCACTGGCCGATGGTGCGCATGCAGTGGTGCACCCGGCCTGGCCCCAGGCGTGCCTGCGCCATGGCAAAACCCTCGCCCCAACCGCCCAGCAGGTGGTCCAGCGGCACACGCACGTCGCGCAGCAGGATTTCGCAATGCCCTTCGGGCGCATGGTGATGCACCACGGAAATATTGCGCAACACCTGCAGACCCGCCGTGTCCATGGGCACCAGCACCATGCTGTGCCGGTGGTGCGCCCCGGCCGGGTCACCCCCGCCTTGCGCCTCGTCATTGCGGCACATCACCACCAGCAGCCGGCAGTTCGGGTGCGCCGCACCCGTGATGAACCACTTGCGGCCATTGAGCACCAATTGGCCACCCTCGCGCCGCACGGTGGTCTGCAGGTTGGTCGGGTCGGACGAGGCCACGTCGGGCTCGGACATCGCAAAGGCCGACCGTATGCGGCCTTCCAGCAAGGGCCTCAGCCACTGCACGCGCTGCTCGGGTGTGGCAAAGCGGTGCAGCAGTTCCATGTTGCCGGTGTCGGGGGCGCTGCAGTTGAACACCTCCGCAGCCCAGGGCAGCCGGCCCATGGTTTCGGCCAGTGGCGCGTAGTCAAGGTGACCCAGGCGCGTGCCGGGTTCATCCTCCTGCAGGCCCGGCAGAAACAGGTTCCACAAGCCCGCCTCGCGTGCCAGCGCCTTGAGGTCTTCGAGAAAAGGCGGCGGATAAATACCCTCCTGCACCGAGCGGTGCCAGGCCGCGTTGTAGGGCAGCAGGTACTGCTGCATGAAGGCTTCGAGTTGCTGGCGCAGCGCCAGGGCCTTGGGCGAGTGATTGAAGTCCATGAAGCATTGTGCGAGTGGAGCAAGGCGCTGTCAGAACGTAGGCGACACCGCGCCCTTCACAGCCCCAGCGACTCGAAAATGCCGTCCATGCGAGCCTGCACCGCCGGGTCCATGGCGATGGGACGGCCCCATTCGCGCTGGGTTTCGCCGGGCCATTTGTTCGTCGCATCCAATCCCATCTTGCTGCCCAGACCGCTCACCGGCGAGGCGAAGTCCAGGTAGTCGATGGGGGTATTTTCTATCAGCAGGGTGTCGCGCGCCGGATCCATGCGGGTGGTCAGGGCCCAGATCACCTCGCGCCAGTCGCGCACGTCCACGTCATCGTCCACCACGACCACAAACTTGGTGTACATGAACTGGCGCAGATGGCTCCACACGCCCATCATCACGCGCCGCGCATGGCCGGGGTAAGCCTTCTTGATGCGCACCAGGGCCATGCGGTAGCTGCAGCCTTCGGGTGGCAGGTAAAAGTCGGTGATCTCGGGAAACTGCCTTTGCAGGAGGGGAATGAACAGCTCGTTCAGGGCCATGCCCAGTACGGCGGGCTCGTCCGGGGGTTTGCCGGTGTAGGTGGAGTGGTAAATCGGGTCGCGCCGCAAGGTGATGCGGTCCACGGTGAACACCGGGAAAGAGGCCTGCTCGTTGTAATACCCCGTGTGGTCGCCGAACGGTCCTTCAAGCGCGTGCTGGTAGCCGCTGGGGTGGCCGGCATCCGGATAGATGTGGCCCTCGAGCACGATTTCGGCGGTGGCCGGCACGCGCAGGCCGCTGCCCAGCGCGCGCACGACGTCGGTTCGCGCGCCGCGCAACAGGCCGGCGAACTGGTACTCGGACAGGCTGTCCGGCACCGGGGTCACCGCGCCGAGGATGGTGGCCGGATCGGCCCCCAGCGCGACGGCCACGGGATAGGGCTGGCCCGGATGCGCCGCAGCATGGTCGCGAAAATCGAGCGCGCCGCCGCGGTGCGCCAGCCAGCGCATGATGAGCTGGTTGCGTGAGAGCACCTGCTGGCGGTAAATACCCAGGTTTTGCCGTGGCTTGTGCGGCCCCTGGGTGATGACCAGGCCCCAGGTGACCAGGGGTGCGACGTCGCCGGGCCAGCAGTGCTGCACCGGCAGGCGCGCGAGATCAACGTCGGCACCTTCCCAGACCACCTCCTGACAGGGCGCCGAACGTAATTCACGCGGCGCCATGTGCCACAAGGTCTTGAGCAGCCCACCCAGACCGAGCATGTCTTTCAGGCCCTTGGGTGCTTCGGGTTCCTTGAGGGCGGCGAGCACCTCGCCAAAGGAACGCAGCGCGCGCAGGTCGCTCACACCCATGGCGCGTGCCACGCGTGCCGGTGTGCCGAACAGGTTGGCCAGCACCGGCATGCTGTGTCCGGTGGGATGTTCAAACAAGAGGGCCGGGCCACCGGCACGCAGGACACGGTCGCACAGCGCCGTCATTTCCAGATGGGGCGACACGGGCTCGGCCACGCGGCGCAGGTCGCCGGTCTGCTCGAGCTGGGCCATGAAATCGCGCAGGTCGCGGTAGCGCATGGCTCAGGAACCAGCCGTGGCGGGAGCCCGCCCGTCCCAGCGCGGAGCCAGGCTGTGCGGCAATTCCAGCAGGTCGAGCACGCGCGCCACGCTGCCATCCACCAGCTCGGCCACCGACTGCGGGCGCTGATAAAAGGCCGGCATGGGCGGACAGATGATGCCGCCCATTTCGGTCACGCTGACCATGTTGCGCAGGTGACCCAGGTGCAGCGGCGACTCGCGCACCATCAGCACCAGTCGCCGGCGCTCCTTGAGCACCACGTCGGCGGCGCGCGTGATGAGGTTGTCCGCCAGCCCGTGCGCCACGGCGGCCAGCGTGCGCATCGAACAGGGCGCCACCACCATGGCACTGGACAAAAAGGAGCCGCTCGCAATGGAGGCGCCCACATCGCGCGCGTCGTGCACCTGGTCGGCCAGGGCTTCGACGGCGGCGCGGCTCATGCCCTGCTCCTGGTCGAGGTTGCGCCAGCCCGCGTCGGACACCACCAGGTGGGTCTCGATCCCCGCCATGCCGTGGAGCACCTGCAGCAGGCGCGTGCCGTACACCGCGCCGCTGGCCCCGGAAATCGCCACAATGATGCGTCGGGTCGGGGGCGCGCTGTCACCGGGGGGCATGTTCGTCCGCTCCTCTGGCGGCAACCCCGCCACCGGGAGTGGACGCACGCAGCGGCACCGCCAGCAGGTCGGCCGCCACACGCTCGAGCACCAGCGCTGCCTGTGCGGGATCGAAGTCCTCATGCGTGCGCTTTTTGACACCGTATTGCTGAAGCGGGTAATGCCGGTCGGCCGTGATGCCATGGCGCGCCAGCACGCTTTTCACACAGGCCAGCGGGCAGCCGTCGAGCGCGATGACGGGTCGCCCGGAACGCACGATTTTCATCAGATGCGGCACGTCGCCGCCCACCCCGGCAATGCAGGACATCTCGGCGACGCCGCGCCGGTCCAGCTGCAGCGCCACATGGTTGGTCAGCTGCGCGGCGCTGGAGCAGCCCGAGCAGGAGTACACCAGCGGGAGGTGGTGACGGTCCTCAGTCATGTCTTTCCGCTCCGTGCTCCCGCGGGCCGACACCGGCCATTCGTTTGCGCGGTCCCAGACGGGACAGCAGCTGGAGCGGCGTCCACTGATGCAGGTCGAGCACCGGCAGTTCCAGCGCGTCCAGCGCGTTCTTGACGACCAGGCCCAGTTCGGTGTCGCCCTCCATGGCCAGGCGGCGGCTGAAAAAAAGCGTGTCCGGATCTTCCAGGCGCTGCGCCAGGCGCATGAAATCGTGGGCACTGGCACTGATGGCCAGGTCGGTCGCCTGCTGCCGCGGGCAGGCGGCAAAGCGCTGCCCGGTCCAGGAGAAGTCAAAGGTCAGGCGTGCGTCGCGCACGTGGATGCGCAGCTTTTTGTGCAGCAACAGGCGGCTCACGTCGGCCGGCAGCTGGTGCGCCAGGCCCAGGTTGAGCGCACTGACCAGCAGCACCGAGCCGGGGTAAGCCGGCAGGCGCTCCAGCAGCGATCCGAGGGCCGGCGGCAACGCCAGGGAAGGAGATGAGGAAAGGGGTGTCATGGCGATCCGGACAATCAGGCGACGTAAAACAGCACGGTGATGAAATGGCAAATGCTGCCGCCCAGCACAAACAGGTGCCACAGACCGTGGCCGTGGCGCACCTTGTGGTCGGTGGCATAAAAACCTATGCCCAGGGTGTAGCAGGCGCCGCCCGCGGCCAGCCAGGCAAAACCCGGGGGCGTCAGGGCGGTCCACAAGGGCGACACCGCCACCAGCGCCAGCCAACCCATCAGCACATAAATGACCAATGACAGCACGCGTGCGCCCTTGGCCAGCCAGATTTCCTGCACGATGCCCAGCAGCGCCAGGCTCCACACCACGCCCAGCAAGGACCAGCCCCAGGCACCGCGCAGCGACACCAGCGCGAAGGGCGTGTAGCTGCCGGCGATCAGCAGGTAGATCGAACAATGGTCGAACTTGCGCAGCACGTTTTTGGCACGGCCGCGTACGCTGTGGTACAGCGTGGAAAAGACGTACAGCGCCACCAGCATGGCGCCGTAGATGCTGAAGCTCACAATTTTCCAGGGGTCGCCCACAAAACCGGCGGGCACGATCAGCCCGGCCGAACCCGCCACCGCCAACCCGGCGCCGACGAGGTGGCTGATGCTGTTGAAACGTTCACCGTGGTACATCGTTGTCAGCCCTCAGCCCGCCACCGCGGACGCCACCTGCTCCAGGCCGGGACGGCCGTGCCAGTAGCCATTGCAGCCCTTCTCCGGCATGAGGGGCTGCATGCGCGCCAGCGCCTCCTGCGGCGTCAGCACCTGCTTGCGCGCTGCATCGAACAGGGCGATCACCTCTGCCATGTGCTGCGCCTGCGGACTCAGGCGCACCACATCCACACCCGCGGCACGCATGTCCTCCAGCGCCTCAACCAGGTTGTAGACGCGGGCCGACTGGGTCTGTGTGCCATTGAGCACCAGGAACTCCTCGCTCTCCCGGGTCCTGAGCATCAGGCCGTCCGGGTGGTCGAGGCAACTGAAGCGGCAGTCGTCCTTGGGCAGGTTGCGCTGCCGCGCGGTAAAGCAGCGCGCCGAATAGGCCAGCGGCATGCGCCCGTAGGCAAACACCTCGGTCTCCAGACCGGGCGGGCGGTCCTGCTGCAGCAGCGCCAGATCACCGTGCTTCATCTCCAGCGGCATGACCCAGCGGCTGGCGCCCAGCGAGGCCATCCATTGCAGCGAAGCCGGGTTGTACAGGTTGAGGTGCGGGCCGGCCACAAACGGCAGCTTGCCGGCCAGGCGGTGGACGGCGCCCATGTCGTTGGCCTCGACCCGGAAATCGCCATTGGCCGTGATCCTGTGCATGGTGCCGACGTCGCTGCCCGACTCCAGCAGCACCTGGGTCGAAAGCACCACCTCCTTGCCGGCAGCGCGCAGGCGGGCCGCGATGTCCAGCCAGTCGGCCAGGCGCAACTCATGGCGCCGCGAACACACGGTTTCGCCGAGGTAGACCACGTCCACCGGCGTCGCGGCGACCGCGTCGTAAAAATTGAAGACGGTCTCGCGCTGCCAGTAATACAGCAGCGGGCCCAGGGCGATTTTCATGGTGCGGGTTTCCATCATTTCCAGGGCCGGTGGTAAGCGCCCAGCGTGTGCTGCTGGCCTTCGGCCACCTGGTCGAGGCTGGCCATCCAGCTGGTTTTTGGTGCGTAGCGGTGCGGGTTGGCAACGCAGTGGTCGATCGCCTCGCGCCAGACCCGCGTCACCTGCGCTACATAGGCGAGGCTGCGCTGGCGACCCTCGATCTTGATGGCGCGTACACCCATCTTCATGAGCTGGGGCAGAAGTTCGAGCGTGTTCAGGCTGGCGGGCTCCTCGATGGCGTAATAGCTCTCGTCATCGCCCACATCAAAGCGCCCCTTGCACAGCGTGGGGTAGCCGGCGTTTTCCCCGCTGGCATACCGGTCAATCAGCACGCCGCCCAGACGCGATTCCAGTCCCCGCGGCGTTTCCTGCCAGCGCACGGACTTGGCCGGCGAACACACGCCGTGCGTGTTGGGCGACTCGCCCGTCACATACGACGACAGCGCGCAGCGCCCCTCCACCATCACGCACAGGCTGCCAAAACCGAACACCTCGATCTCCACCGGTGTCTTGTCAATGACCTGTCGCACCTGTTCCAGCGACAACACGCGCGGCAACACCGCGCGAACGACGCCGAACTGCTCGCGGTAGAAGTTGATGGCCTCGTAATTCGTGGCCGAGCCCTGCACCGACAGGTGCAGGCGCAACGCCGGATAACGCGAGGCGGCATATTGCATGAGCCCGGGGTCGGCGAGGATCACGGCATCCACCCCCAGATCCACGGCCTGGTCTAGCGCCGCGCGCCAGGGACCGGGGTTGGCGGCCTGCGGATAGGTGTTGAGCGCCATGAAGACCTTGCAGCCGCGCTCGTGGGCATAACGGATGCCCGTGGCAATGGCGGCCTCGTCGAAATTGAGGCCGGCAAAGTTGCGTGCGTTGGTTGCGTCGCGCAGGCCCAGGTAGACACAGCTGGCGCCGTTGTCCACCGCGGCCTTCAGGGCCGGCAGGCTGCCGGCCGGGCAGACCAGTTCCGGAGGGGCTGAAGGGGACAGGGCAGGTTCGGCAAGAGGTGTAGAGGTGGTCATGCGGGTGGCGATCGGACGTCTGGCCCCGAACGGAGCCGTCACAGCGCACGACCATACGCCGATCCTTCCAGATACTTTCTGATCCCCGTCAAGGAATGGGCTCAAGACCCTCGAGGCCGATCGGCGCAAGCGGCTTCTCCAACACCTGAACTTCCGGCGGGAAGCAGCGCGGATGCCAGGACAAGGCCTGACGGGGAAACGACGGGAGCGGCCATCAACCGCCCATTTGACCTGCATCAATAGGGAAATGGTCATGGCTTCTTCTTATAGGTGTATTATATATGCACCTTATAAATCATCCTTGTCCGTCCTTGTTATTGAATGGAGTCTCCATGAGCCATGCCTCTGCCCCTGCCGCGCTCGATATCCGCACCCTTGCGCCCCGCGAACGACATCCCCTGATCTTCTCGACCTTCAGCCAACTCCGCGCTGGCCAGGCCATGGAATTGATCAACGACCATGACCCGCAACCGCTGCATCACCAGTTCCAGGCCGAATGGCCAGGCAAGTTCAGCTGGGCTTACCTGGAACAGGGACCGGCGACCTGGCGCGTGGCCATCACCCGGCTGGCGCCCGCCCACAGCGACGGTCAATGCTGCGGCTCCTGCGGCGGCGCCTGATCCCCTTTACAGAAACCAGAAGGAATACGCGATGAAAAACAACAACATGCTGTGGCGCTGGCTCGGCTTCATCTTTGTCCTGTCGTTTGGAGCCCTGGGTTACCTTGGCGTGCAGATCTACCTGACAGCGCCGCCCATCCCCAAGGCCGTCGTCACCACCGCGGGCGAAGTTCTTTTCACCGGCGAGCAGGTCCAGAAAGGCCAGCAGGTCTGGCTGGCCAGCGGCGGCCAGCAGCAAGGCAGCGTCTGGGGCCACGGCGCCTATCTGGCGCCGGACTGGTCGGCCGACTGGCTGCACCGGGAAGCAACGGCGCTCCAGACCATCCATACGCAGGCCTTGCGCAAGGATCCGTCGGCCATGACAGCGTCCGACCGCGGCGCGGTCGATGCTGCGCTGAAGGAGGAAATGCGGCGCAACACCTACGACCCCACCAGCGAAACTGTCACCGTGTCACGCGACCGTGCGCAGGCGATCCGCGAAGTGGCGGGTCACTACAACGCCCTGTTCGGCAGCGATGTGCTGCTGGACAAGCTGCGTGACCAGTACGCGATGACGGGCAACCTGCTGCCGGATGCGGCAGATCGCCAGGCCCTCGCAGCCTTCTTCTTCTGGACGTCCTGGGCCGCGACCACCGACCGGCCCGGGGAGGAAAACCTGTCTTACACCAGCAACTGGCCGCATGAGCCACTGGTGGGCAACAAGATGACCGACTCGGCCGCGATCTGGTCGATGGTCAGCATCGTCCTGCTGCTCGGTGCCATCGCCGCCATGTTGTGGCTGCACGGCAGCCAGCGGCATGAGCCGGAGGCCCTGCCGCCCAAGGCCGACCCTTTGCTGGGCGCGGTCGCCACGCCCTCGATGAAGGCCACGCGCAAGTACTTCTTTGCCGTGGTCGGTCTCATGCTGCTGCAGATCGCCATGGGTGTGGTTACGGCGCACTACGCCGTCGAAGGCCAGTCCTTCTTCGGTCTGCCGCTGGCCCAGGTATTGCCTTATGTGGTGAGCCGCACGGTGCACACCCAGGTCGGCATCTTCTGGATCGCCACCGCCTGGCTGGCCACCGGCCTCTACATCGCCCCCCTGCTGTCGGGGCGGGAACCCAAGCTGCAAAAGCTCGGTGTGGACGTTCTGTTCTGGGCGCTGATTGCCATCGTGGTCGGCTCCACCGTGACCGGCTGGCTGGGCACGCTGCAGCACCGCGGCGTGGACTTCAGCTTCTGGGTCGGCAACCAGGGGCTGGAATTCACCAGCATGGGCCGCGTCTGGCAAATCCTGCTGTTCGTGGGTCTGCTGTTCTGGGTGTTTCTGCTCGGCCGCGCCCTCTGGCCGGCGCTGAAAAAACCTTCGGAAACCCGCGGCCTGATCGCCATGGTCTTCCTGTCGGCCACCTGCATAGGCGGCTTCTACGCGACGTCGCTGACCTGGGGCCAGAACACGCATTACTCGATGGTCGAGTACTGGCGCTGGTGGCTGGTCCACCTCTGGGTGGAGGGGTTCTTCGAGGTGTTCGCCACCGCCGTGGTTGCTCTGATCTTCACCAAGCTGGGACTGGTTCGCACCGAAAGCGCCAACCGCGCCATCATCGCCGAGACCATCGTGTTCCTGTTCGGCGGCATCCTGGGCACGCTGCATCACCTCTATTTCACCGGCACGCCCACCTCGGTGATCGCCGTCGGTGCGGTGTTCTCCGCGCTGGAAGTTGTGCCCCTGACGCTGATCGGCCTGGAAGCCCTGCAAACCTACCGCCGTTCCCAAACCCTGCCCTGGCTGGCTGCCTACAAATGGCCTGTCATGTGTTTTGTCGCTGTCGGCTTCTGGAACACCGTCGGTGCCGGCCTGCTCGGCTTTGCCATCAACCCGCCGGCCTCGCTCTACTATGTGCAGGGCCTGAACATGACCGCAGCCCATGGCCACGCCGCCCTGTTCGGGGTGTATGGCATGCTTGGCATCGGCCTGATGCTGTTCTGCCTGCGCGGCCTGTATGCGCGCCACCTGCATGCCGACAACCTCCTCAAGCCTGCCTTCTGGAGCCTGAACATCGGCCTGGCGATGATGGTCTTTCTGTCGCTGCTGCCAGCCGGCATTTACCAGGCCTGGGCCAGCGTGAGCAAAGGCCTGTGGTACGCCCGCTCGCCGGAAATCATCCACTCACCCGTGATGGAAACCCTGGTCTGGATGCGGGTACCCGGCGACATCCTGTTCGCCATCGGTGCGGTCCTGCTGGCCTGGTATGCCGTGCGCCTGCTGCGGCGTCCCGCGGTGGTTCAACCCGCCAGCGCCATCACAGTCAAGGCGGTGGCCGGTCTCTGACCTCCCTCGCAAGGCCGGCCGTGCCGGCCTTGCGTCCTTTCCCGATTTTTCTATTGGCGTTTTCATCATGAGCGAGATCCAGCCCCTCCACAACATCCACCCCTTCGACGCCCGCGGTGTTGCCAAACGCTTCCGCCACGCGGCCATCTTCGGCGCCCTGGAAAGCCTGCACCCCGGGGAAACCATGCGTTTCGTCAACGACCACGACCCCCTGCCCCTGCTGAGCCAACTGCAGCAGGCCTTCGGCGAAAAGCTGGGCATCGCCTATGTCCGGAGCGAACCGGGGGAAATCGTGATCGACTTCCAGGTACGCGGCTGAGGCCTTACATTCACCCCATGAAACTCACCGCCTTTACCGACTACAGCTTGCGTGTGCTGATCTACCTGGCCGCGCAGCCCCAGAAACGCGCCACGATTGCCGAAATCGCGACCTCTTTCGACGTGTCGGAAAACCATCTGACCAAGGTGGTGCACCTGCTCGGCAAAAACGGCTGGCTGGCCAATGTGCGCGGCAAGGGCGGCGGGCTCGAACTGGCCATGCCGCCCGAACTGGTCGGTGTCGGCGCGGTGGTGCGCCAGACCGAGGGCGCGGCGGTGGTGGCCGAATGTTTTTCTGATGAGTTCAACCACTGCGCGATCACACGCATCTGCCGGCTGCGTGGTGTGCTCGGTGAAGCGGTCGAGGCCTTCTACACCGTGCTGGACCGCTACACCCTGGCCGACCTGGTCCAGAACCGCCAGGCGCTGGCCAAGGTGCTGTTTATCGACAGAACTCCGCCCACGCCGGTGGCAAAACACGCCGTCTGAGCGCTGATGCCGGAGCTGCCATGACTGAGCCCAAAGCGCCATTTCCCTACGAAGGCCCTGAGGCACTGCGGCAGCCCCTGGTGGCGGCACTGACGCGGGTGGTCGACCCGGAGGTTGCCATGAGCATCGTCGATGTCGGGCTCATCTATGGCGTCACCGTGAGCGCCGAGAAACTGCATGTCCGGCTGACCATGACATCCGCCGCGTGCCCGGTCGCCGATCTCATCATCGACGAGGTTGAGACCGAGCTGGACCGCGTGGCACCGCCGGAATTGCTGATTGAAGTTGAACTGGTGTGGGAACCGCCCTGGTCCGCCGACCGGATGAGCGAACGCGCCAGGCGCTTCATGCAGTGGTGAACACGTCGCGCCGCCCCCGCCAAGCGCAACGCCAGACGGTGCCACGGTGGATCACCCTGGCCGTGCGGCCACTGCTGCTGGCAGGGGTCGCTCTGTCGCTGCTGGCCGGCATCGCAGGCGGACTGCTGCGCGCGGGCGTGGCACTTCCCGTCCTGCCGGATGCCACCTGGCCCGGCCAGGCCGCGCTGGCCCATGCGGCTCTGATGATCTGCGGTTTTCTCGGCACCGTCATCGGCATTGAACGGGCCGTGGCCGTCAAGCTGCGCACCGCTTTCCTGGCGCCGCTGGCCTCGGGTGCAGGGGGCGCGCTCCTGCTGCTGGGTCAGCCCGGGCCGGGCGCGTGGCTGGGCGTGGCCGCTGCGGCCATCTTCACCGCGGTCAACATCGTGATCGTGCGGCGCCAGCGCGCCGCCCACACCTGGCTTCTGCTGGTCGCCGCGGGAGCGTGGCTGACAGGCAACCTGCTGTTCGCCACGGCCCTTGGCAGCGTTGCGCCGCTGCCCTGGTGGTTCGCCTTTCTCGTGATGACCATCGCCGCCGAGCGCCTGGAAATGACGCGGTTGATGCGCCGGCGACCCGCCGCGGAGCTGTCGCTGCAGGCCGTGCTGGCAGCGCTGCTTGCCGGCGCGGCCTGTTCGGCCCTGGCACCCGTCGCCGGCGGTCTGTTGTATGGCGCAGCGCTGGCCCTGCTGGCGCTGTGGCTGGCAGTCTTCGACATTGCCCGCCACACCGTCCGGGCGCACGGACTCAGCCGTTACATGGCGGTTTGTCTGCTAGGCGGCTACGCTTGGCTGGCCGTGGCGGGTGCTGCGTGGGCTGCCACCGCCCTGGGCCTGCCCCTGCGCGACGCCGCACTGCACGCCCTCGGCCTGGGCTTCATCGTCAGCATGATGATGGGCCATGCACCGGTCATCCTGCCGGCCATTGCACGCGTCAAGCTGCAGTTCGGCGCCTTTTTCTACGTGCCGCTGGCCGTGTTGCATCTCTCCCTGTTGCTGCGCCTGGTCGCTGGAATGGCAGGTGACCCGCTGCGCAGCACCGGTGCCCTCCTCAATGCTGCCGCGATAGCGCTGTTTGCGGCCACCATCGCCGGCGCCGCGATCGCCTGGCGCATCCATCATGGCGGGCCCGACGCCCTGCCCCACCGAAAGACCGACCCATGACATCCCTCATCGCAGAACCTTCCCGCCCTTCGCCGGCACCCGCCGGCTGGGCGCTCTGGGACCTTGGCTTTCGTCCGTTTTATCTGCTGGCAAGCACTTTCGCCGCCTTGTCCATCGGCCTGTGGGCGCTGCAATTTGCCGGCTGGCTGGGCCTGCCCTACCTGCAGGGGCCGATGTGGCACGCCCACGAGATGCTGTTCGGCTTTGCGCTGGCCGTGGTCGTTGGTTTCCTGTTCACGGCCGGGCGCAACTGGTCGAACCAGCCAACGCCCACCGGCTGGCCCCTGGCCGCGCTGGCGGCCCTGTGGGTGGCGGGCCGGGTGCTGGTGCTCACACCCTTCGGCTGGGCGGCGGCAGTCGTCAATGTCGCGTTTCCCCTTGCCGCCGCCATCGCACTGGCGATTCCCTTCATCGCCGCGCGCAATCGCCGCAACTACTTTTTTGTCGGCCTGCTGCTGCTGATGTCGGCCGCCGTGCTCGGCATCCACCTGGCACAACTCGGCGTGGTGCGGCTTCCGGGCTGGGTCGGCATCCAGCTCGCCCTCGATGTCATGCTGTTCATCATGGCCGTGATGGGCGGCCGTGTGATCCCCATGTTCACCAACAACGGCGTCCCGGGCGCCAATGCCACGCGTCAGCCCCTGCTGGAAAAAGCCGCACTGGGCAGCGTGCTGGTGCTGCTGCTGGCCGACGTCGTCCAACTGCAGGGCGCGTGGCTGGCCGCCGTGGCTGGTGCCTGCGCGCTTGCCCACCTGGCCCGCTGGAGCCTGTGGCGGCCCTGGAAGACAGGGCGTGCACCGCTGGTCTGGGTGTTGCAGGTCGCCTACTTCTGGATTCCGGTGCACCTCGCGTTGCGCGCCCTGGCAGCCGCGGGATGGGTGGCCCCTTCGCTGGCCACACACGCGCTGACGGTGGGCGCCATCGGCGGCCTCATCATCGGCATGATGACCCGCACTGCGCGCGGCCACACTGGCCGGCCGTTGCGGGCCGACCGCAGTGATGTGGCCTGTTATGTCCTTGTCCTGCTCGCGGCGCTGGTCCGCGTGTTCGTGCCGCTCGCCGCCCCGGCCTGGATCATCCATGCCACGCTGGGGTCGGCGGCACTGTGGTCTGCCGGCTTCGCGCTCTATGCCGTGCGCTACTGGCCGGTGCTGACACGGCCGCGTATTGACGGACAGGCCGGCTGACCGCAGGCACTTTACCCGCCGGGCGCAAAATGGGGCCATGAAACCACCCAAGCGACTGCAGTCATTGATCGAAGAAGGCCTGATCGACACCGTGGTGCGGCAGTTGATGAGCGGCAAGGAAGCCATGGTCTATGTCGTGCGCTGCGGTGACGAAACACGCTGCGCCAAGATTTACAAAGAGGCCGACCAGCGCAGCTTCCGGCAGGCGGTGGACTACACCGAAAACCGCAAGGTCAAGAACACGCGCCAGGCGCGTGCGATGGCCAAGGGGACCCGCTTTGGCCGGCAGGCAGCCGAGGCGGCCTGGCAAAGCGCCGAAGTCGATGCACTTTACCGCCTGGCTGCCGCCGGTGTTCGCGTGCCCAAGCCGCACAACTTCTGCGACGGCGTGCTGCTGATGGAGCTGGTGACCGACGAACATGGCGACGCGGCCCCACGCCTGAACGATGTGGAATTCACGCCGGAAGAAGCGCGCCTGCACCATGCCACGCTGCTCACGGAAGTGGTGCGTATGTTGTGCGCCGGCGTCGTGCATGGCGACCTGTCCGAGTTCAATGTGCTGCTGGCCGCGGACGGCCCGGTCATCATCGACCTGCCGCAGGCGGTCGATGCCGCCGGCAACAACCACGCCAGCCGCATGCTGCTGCGCGATGTTGCCAACCTGCGCGGCTTTTTCGGCCGTTTCGCGCCTGACCTGCTGACCACCGACTACGGCCATGAGATCTGGGACCTGTACCAGCGCGGCGTGTTGCGGCCTGATACGGTGCTGACCGGTCGTTTTGCACACAAGCTCGGACCGGTGGACATGGGCGCCGTGATGGGCGAGATCAACGATGCGCGGGCCGAAGAGGCGGCACGCCGCCTGCGCATGCAGGCCCTGTAGGCACACGCGGCCTGGTGCCCGACAGACAGGCGCACCCCTTTCGTGTACGGTGGTCCGGCAGGCTGCACATCCCGTGCATGCGAAGGCCCCCATGAACAATCCTCACTACCCACCCCACACCTTTGGCGACCGCTTTGCCTACGCCTTTGTCCGCTTCCTGCGGTTTTTTGCCGACCTGTTTTTTGCCAAGCGCTACGGCCACCGCGCCATCGTGCTGGAAACCGTCGCCGCGGTTCCCGGCATGGTGGGGGCCACACTGACACACCTGCGCTGCCTGCGCCGCATTGAGGACGACAAGGGCTGGATACGCACGCTGATGGACGAGGCCGAGAACGAGCGCATGCACCTGATGACGTTCATCAAAATCGCGCAGCCCAACTGGTTCGAGCGCGGGCTGGTCATCCTGGTACAGGGGTTTTTCTACAACGCCTACTTCCTGCTGTACCTGGTCGCCCCAGGGGTTGCGCACCGCGTCGTCGGTTACTTTGAGGAAGAGGCCTGTACCAGCTACACCAACTACCTGGCGCTCATCGACTCGGGCGCCCATGCCAACGTGGCCGCCCCGCAGATTGCGAAGGACTACTGGAAGCTGCCCGCCGACGCAACCTTGCGGGACGTGGTGCTGGCCGTGCGGGAAGACGAGGCGGGCCACCGCGACGTGAACCACGGTTTTGCCAATGAGCTGCATGGCGGCGGCGCGCAGCGCCACGCCGCCGGCTGAGAACGGTTCTCCGGGCGTGTTTCAGCGCACCGGGTTTTCCAGGCTGCCGATCCCGTCGATCTCCACCCGCACCACATCACCGGCCTGGAGGTACTTCGGCGGCTTGAAGCCAATGCCGACACCGACCGGCGTGCCGGTGGCGATCACGTCACCGGGGTAGAGCGTGATGCCGGCCGAGAGGGTTTCGATCAGTTTGGGAATGTCAAAAATCAGGTCCACGGTCGAGGCGTTCTGGCGCTCCTCGCCATTGACATAGCAGCGCACCCTGGTTTTGGTACCGTCCAGTTCGTCGGCACTCACCAGCCACGGACCCATGGGGCAGAAGGTGTCGAACGATTTGCCCATGTGCCATTGCTGGTGACGGCTTTGCCAGTCGCGCGCAGTGATGTCGTTGACGATGGTGTAGCCCCAGACATGGGCCATCGCGTCTTTCGCGGCAATGCCCTTGCCGCCGCGTCCGATGATGACGGCCAGCTCGGCCTCGTAATCGATCGCCGTGGAAACCGCCGGCATCTCGATGGCGGCGCCGGGACCAACCACGGATTCCGGCACCTTGGTGAAGATGATGGGGTCGGCAGGAATGTCACCGCCCGATTTGGCGCTGCTGTCAAAGCCGCTGCCGGCAAACTCTTTCGCGTGCGCAAAGTAGTTTTTTCCGACGCAGAAAATATTGCGGCGCGGCCTGGGCAGCGGGGCGATGATCTGCACCTCATTGAGGGCGAGGGCGGGCAACAGGGCCGGCAGGGTGCCGCCACGCGCCTGCATCTCGATCAGCGCCTGCGCCCCAAAGTCGCTCTGCGCTTCGGGCAGATCAAAGGGCTGGACGTGCTGGAGGTCGGCGGACACCAGACCCACACCGGACCGGCCCTTGAGGCGGTAGGCAACAATTTTCATGGCGCTGTCTCTCTTTGTTTTTGCCCGGCAGGAAAGCGCCGCGGCGGTTGCGGAAGCAGGAGCCTGGGGGCAGACTCCTAGGGATTGCGATAACCCCAAAATTTCAGGCGGATGTTAGCATGCAAACCATAAAAAATGCGCTGGTTGTCGACCGGCCGCCGACCAACCCTCAGGAGACAAACATGAAACGCAGATCCGTATTGCTGGGTGCCTTGCTCATTTCGGCCACCACCTGGGTGGGCGCACAAAATGCGTGGCCCGCGCGCCCCATCACGATGATCGTGCCTTTCCCGCCCGGCGGCCTTGCCGACCTTGTCGCGCGCCCTGTGGCCGAAGCCATGTCGCGCGAGCTGGGTCAACCGGTGGTGATTGAAAACAAGGCCGGCGCTGGCGGCGGCATCGGCATGGGCATGGCCGCCAAAGCCAAGCCCGATGGTTACACCGTACTCCTGGCCCTGTCCTCGCTGACTGTCATTCCCGAGGCGGACACCCTGCGGGGGCGCCCGCCCATGTTTGCGCTGAACGACCTGCGCCCGATCGCCCGCTTCACTGCGGATCCGACCGTGCTGGCGGTGCGCGCCGAATCGCCGTGGAAAACGGTAAAGGATTTTGTCGAGGATGCCAGGAAGCGCCCGGGCGCGATCAACTACGGCTCATCGGGCAACTACGGCACCATGCATGTGCCCATGGAAATTCTCTCACAGAACGCCGGCGTGAAAATGACGCACATCCCCTTCACCGGCGCAGGCCCCGCGGTGGTGGCCCTGCTGGGCGGGCAAATCGACGCGGTGTCCTCCGGGCCCGCAACCGTGCTGCAGCACGTCAAGGCCGGCAAACTGCGGGTACTGGCCCATTGGGGCAATGGCAAGCTCGCTGCCCTGCCGGAGGCGCCCAGCCTGAAAGACGCGGGTTACAACGCCGAATACGCGCAGTGGTCCGGCCTGTTCATCCCCAAAGACACTCCCGAACCCATTGCCCAGCGCCTGCGCGCCGCCGCCAACGCTGCCGCGCAGGACAGCAAGGTCAAGGAGGTCATCCTCAACGCTGGCAGCCCGGTGCTCTACCAGGACGCTGCCGACTTCGAGAAATACGTGCAGGCCGACGCCAAACGCATGGCCGATGTCGTCAAGCGCATCGGCAAGCTGGATTAGGGTCTGCTCTCAACACCAGGTCTTCACCGGAGAACCTCATGGGCTTCAGAAAAACGTTGCTTCTTGCACTGGGCCTGGCCGCGACAGCCCTGACCACCAATGCCGCCGCGCAGGCTTACCCCGGCAAACCGGTGAAAATCATCGTGCCCTTCGCTGCGGGCGGCCCGGCCGACAACTACGCCCGCTTCATCGCGCAGCGCCTGCAGGATTCGCTGGGCCAGTCCTTTGTGGTCGACAACCGGCCCGGCGCCGGCTCCATCATTGGCACCGACATGGTGGCCAAGGCGGCACCCGATGGCTACACGCTGCTGATGATGTCCAACACCCACACAGTCAACGAAACGCTGATTCCGGCCAAGCCCTTCCAGCTCATGCGCGACTTTGTGGCGGTGGCGCCGGTCAACTACTCGGACCTGGTGTTGGTCGCCAACCCGGCGCTGCCGGCGTCGACCCTGAAGGACCTGGTCCAGCAGGCCAAGGCCCGGCCCGGCAAGCTCAATTACGCCTCCTCCGGTCCCGGCACGCCCTACCACATGGCCGGTGAACTGTTCAAAAGCATGGCCGACGTTTACCTCGTCCATATTCCTTACCGCGGCAGTTCCGGCGCGCGCACCGACGTGATCGGCGGCCAGGTCGATGTGATGTTTGATGCCGTCACCACCATGGCCGAGCAGATCAAGGCCGGCAAGGTCAAGGCCATCGCCACCACCGGCCGAACCCGTTCCGACGTGCTGCCGGATGTGCCGACCATGAACGAAGCCGGCGTGCCCGGTTATGAAGCCACGATCTGGCTGGGCCTGATGGCGCCGCGCGGCACGCCCAAGGCCGTCGTCGACCGGCTCAATGAGGCGGTCTCGAAAATCGCCAGCCAGCCGGAAGTCAAACAACTCTGGGTCAAACAGGGGGCCGTGCCGCTGCTGATGACACCGGAGGTATTCGACAAATACATGCGCGACGACATCGCCAAATGGTCGCGCGTGATCAAGACCGCCGGCATCAAGGTCGACTGAGACTGACAGACCGGAACATCCATGACCCCCCTTCATCTGCTCAGCGGCGGTGCCGCCAAAGGCCTGGTCTCCGCGCTGCAGGCCCGCTTTCTCGCACAAACTGGCCTGGCCATCGAAGGCAGCTTCAATGCCGTCGGCATGATGCGGGATCAGCTGCTGGCCGGGGCACCTTGCGATGTCGTCATCCTGACCGATGCACTGATCACGCAGCTGACCGAAAGCGGCCATGTGGTGGCCGGCAGTGCCCGGCCGCTGGGCGTCGTGAAAACCGGCATCGCCGTGAAAGACGGCGCCGCCACCCCCCTGCTGGACAACGAGGCCCAGCTCAGGCAGGCCCTGCTGTCGGCAAGCGCTGTCTATTTTCCCGACCCGGTCAAGGCCACGGCCGGCATTCACTTCATGAACGTGCTCAAACAGCTGGGCATTGATGTCGAACTGGGCGATCGCCTGCGCCCCTGTCCCAATGGCGCAGCGGCCATGCAGGCCCTGTCGCAGGCCGGCGAGCCCGGCGCCATCGGCTGCACCCAGGTGACTGAAATCATCTTCGCCCCGGGCGTGCAACTGGTGGCAGCCCTGCCGAAAGCGTTCGAACTGGCGACGATCTACACCGCCGCCGTCAGCAGCCGTGCGGCGCTGCCGCAGGCCGCCGCCGCGCTGATCGACCTGCTCACCAGTGAAGAAGCCGCCGGGCTTCGCAGCGCCGGCGGCTTCGAACCGTTGCCGGAATAAGCGGCAGCTGGAGAAAAATGGACAGCTGCGCCTCAGCCGCCCGTCATCGACAGCGCATGGGAGCAATGAGCTTCAAAAACCCTGCTCATCCGCTCCAGCAACGCCAGCTCTGGCTCGCTGGGCGCGGTTTCCTTGACAATGCGTTCATGCGTCTTCTTCCAGGCGGGCAGCAATGCTTGTATCATCTTGCGGAACCCTTTCATCGTTTCAGGCAGACGAAATCCGCAGTCCCCGCATAGCGCCTCCCACGAATGCGCACCTACCGCGTCAAACGTGTCCTCATCGCCGATATACAGCGCCAGACCGGTATCCCCATAGGCGCGCACGCACAGCAGGTCGTAAAACGGCGCAAGACGAAAGCCCGTGTCATCAACCAGCACTGACAGATTTTTGGCATGGGCATCGGCATTGCCGATCAGGTAGTTAAACATCACCCATTGCTGCAACTGCAGCAAGTCGCTGCCGCGCACGGGCAAACTACGCAGGGCCGCGACCAGCTTGGGCACACTGACAAGGCCGCCTTGGCGCTCGTACTTCCAGCCGGCGCCATGGCCCAGCAGCTGGCAGCCATCGAACTGGTGCAAACCAATAATGTTGCCGGCCACGTCCATTCGGTCGTAGCGTGCCACCAAGTACACCGGCTCGGGCACGCGCAGAAACCACACCTCGGGCACAGGCAGCTTCAAGGCGCGCGCCAGCTTCATGCATGCGTATTCGTTGATGGCGCTGGGACGGTAGCGCGGCTGACGCGTGTCGGGTTTCAGGATGTGGGTGGTGAGCGAGGTGCCTACACTTTCAGACAGCTGTTTGGAACGGCTGTCAAAACGCAGCCCCATTTTTTCCTGCGCGCCGGCCAACGACATGGTGGTCTGCTCGTTCGACAGCAGCAGGGGTTTCTGACTGTGCAGGCGCTCGCTCAGCACCTCATAAGGTAAAGGCCGGTATTGCTGCAATGGCGCGGGCTGCGTATCTTCGGGCAGCAGGGACAACACGCCCGGCAGTTCCCTGCCCAGTTGGCCCAGCAATTCAAACGTGGAGGGGTCGCGCAGCGCCAGGGCCGCGACCACGTCATCCAGCGCCGTGCCTTCGGGCAGCAGGTTCTCGAAGAAGCTGCGCACCAGCGCGCCGGTGAAACGGTCGCCGGACAAAGGAAACTGTGGCGCCAGCACATAGCCGCCCGGCTGCGCCAGCCACTGCGCGTCGTACTCAAAAAAGTATTCCCCCACCGCATGGCCAAACCAGCCCATGGGTCGGACATTGGCCCAGACGCGCAGGCGGATCATGCGGGAGGTGCCTCAGAAGGCCCATCGGTCGGTGGATTGCTTCTGCCGTCGTTCTGCCAGCCGCTCAGTGTCGCTTTCAGGCCCAGCCCTTCGGTGAGTTGCAGCATGAGCTCCAGCGAGCAGCGGCCGGGATTGCTCTCGGCGTCGCGAATAAAGGACGAACTGACGTTGCAAACTGCCGCTAGTTGCTCGCGCGATAGCCCCTGAAGCTGGCGCTCATGGGTCAGACGCTGAGCCAAGGCGTTCAATGTTTTTGTGTGAATTTGCATTTTTTGATCTTATGGGATCAATTTATTCAAAACAACCTCTTAATTTGAATAATTTGCTCTTGGAAGATCAAATTATTCACTTCAAGCAGGCATTCTGCTGCTAAAAATTAAATATAGAAGTGCATTTTGTCCCCAACAGAACAAATCAGGTGAAAAACATGATTAAAGCATGATTTTGCTCTCTTGAGAACAATTTTTTGACCGTTTGCTATGAATGCACATTCCACGGTGGCTGTGGAATGTGCTGCCTCTTGCCTTGTTGCCCCCTCCTCAGTGGATTCACGGCCACAGGTGCCGGGCGGGGCTTCAGCCAGGTCAACACAACATTGAAGGCACGGTGATCACCGCCCACCAGCGAAGAAGCCGCCGGGCTTCGCAGCGCCGGCGGCTTCGAGCCGCTTCCGGAGTGAACAGGCTCAGGCCCTCAAACCCTAGAGCAGCAAGGCATTGACCCGCTTCACATAGGCCGCCGGATCATCGGGCAGCCCGCCTTCAGCCAGCAAGGCCTGGTCAAACAGGATGTGGGCGAGGTCGTCGAAGTGTTCGCTGCCTTCGAGTTTTTTGACCAGCGGGTGCTGGGCATTGATCTCCAGAATCGGCTTGACCTCGGGCGCGGCCTGACCGGCCTGCTTGAGCATGCGCGCGAGCTGGGTGGACATGTCGCCGTCTTGCACCACCAGGCAGGCCGGTGAATCGACCAGCCGCGTCGTGGCGCGCACGTCGGAGGCCTTGTCCTTCAAGGCTTCCTTGAGCTTGTCGAGCACGGGCTTGAACTGGGTCTGCGCTTCCTCGGCGGCCTTTTTCTCGTCCTCGTCCTGCAGCTTGCCCAAGTCCACCGCACCCTTGGCGACCGACTGCAGCGGCGTCCCGTCGAACTCGTGCAGGTAGTTCAGCGCCCACTCGTCGACACGGTCGGTCATGAGCAGCACCTCGATGCCCTTCTTGCGGAAGATCTCGAGTTGCGGGCTGTTCTTGCCGGCGGCCTGGGTGTCGGCCGTGATGTAGTAGATCGCGTCCTGGCCTTCCTTCATGCGCGCCTTGTAGTCGGCGAAACCCACGCTGGTGGTGTCAGTCGTCGAACTCGCAAACCGCAGCAGCTTGGCCAGGCGCTCGCGGTTGGCGAAGTCCTCGCCCAGTCCTTCCTTGAGCACGGCGCCGAACTCGGCGTAAAAGCTCGCGAACTTTTCCGGCTCGTTGGCAGCCAGGTCCTCGATCATGGACAACACGCGTTTGGTGCAGCCCTCACGGATGGCCTTGACGGCGCGGCTTTCCTGCAGCAGCTCGCGCGAGACGTTGAGCGGCAGGTCGGACGAATCGACCACGCCCTTGACGAAACGCAGGTAGACCGGCAGCAGCGCCTGCGCGTCGTCCATGATGAAGACGCGCTTGACGTACAGCTTGACGCCGGCGGCCTTGTCGCGGTTGAACAAGTCCATCGGCGCCTTGGCCGGGATGTAGAGCAGCTGGGTGTATTCGGTCGCGCCTTCGACGCGGTTGTGCGTGGTCGCCAGCGGCGCCTGGTTGTCGTAGCTGATCTGTTTGTAGAACTCGTCGTACTGCTCGGGCGTGATGTCCTTCCTGGCGCGCGTCCACAGGGCGGCGGCCTGGTTCACGGTTTCCCACTCGTCGCTGGTCACCATTTCGCCGGGCTGGCCGTTCTCACCCTCTTTCCACGCTTCCTTCTTCATCAGGATGGGCAGCGAGATGTGGTCGGAGTACTTGCTGATGATGCTTTTGAGCTTCCAGGTGTTGAGGTACTCGGTGGCGTCGTCTTTCAGGTGCAGGATGACGCTGGTGCCGCGCTCCTTGCGCTCAATCATCTCGACCTCGAAGTCGCCGGTGCCGGCGCTGCTCCAGCGCACGCCTTCGGCCGCCGGCAGCCCGGCACGGCGGCTCTCGACGGTGATCTTGTCGGCGACGATGAAGCCTGAATAAAAACCGACGCCGAACTGGCCAATCAGCTGCGCGTCGTTTTTTTGGTCGCCCGAGAGTTTGGCCATGAAGTCGCGCGTGCCGCTTTTGGCGATGGTGCCCAGGTGCTCCACGGCTTCGATCTGCGACAGGCCGATGCCGTTGTCGGTGATGGTCAGGGTTTTCGCCGCCTTGTCGAAGCTGACACGCACTTCGAGATTAGGCGCGTCCTCATACAGCTCGGCGTTGTTCAGGCCTTCAAAACGCAGCTTGTCGCAGGCATCCGAGGCATTGGAGACCAGCTCGCGAAGAAAAATATCGGGGTTGGAGTACAGCGAATGGGTGACCAGCTTCAGCAGCTGGGCCACTTCGGCCTGGAAGGAAAGGGTTTGCTTGCTCATGTTGTGGGTTCTTGAAAATCAGGGGGAATAAAACAAACGCCCCTGGAGGTAGGGGCGTCGTCGCATATTTCAAGACCTGATTATCGCGGGTCCGGGATGCGCCCCGGGCCCGCGACCGATGGCCGACTCAGCCTTCCAGGCCGGTCAGCTCGCCGCTGCGGATCTTGCCCAGACGCAGGGCCTGCGCGGCCTCACCACGCACGATGGCGGTGGGCACGGCAGACGTCACCGGCGCGGCCACACGTGAACCGGAAGGAATGTGGCTGTAGGTCTTGACCGCGGTCACGGCCTCGGCCATGACTTCGGCGCGGGTGCGGCTGCCTTCGGACTGCAGCGCAAACTGCGAGGCCGGATCGGGCGTTTCTGCGCGCACACCGGTGGAAGCGATGGCAGCGAAAGCGGCAAGGGCGATAAGGAGGGAAGACTTGTTCATGATGAAGACCTTTCAGTGAATGGTTGAGAACCGGGTTGTCGGTTGTGCCGGCCCTTTCGGACTCCAACTTCAACCGTGATCTCACTGTAGGTGGCGCCAATTAGGTGGCCATGAGCGAAGTCTTAGCTGGCAATGAGCGCGCCGTCTCAGAGCGTCTCGACACGCGCCACCAGGCCGCTGCGGCCTTCGCGGTTGCGCAACGTGATGCGCAGGCCGCAACGTTTCGCCGCCGCCTGCGCAATGGCCAGCCCCAGACCGCTGCCACCCGCATCGCTGCCCGGCACCCGGAAGAAACGGTCAAACACGCGGCCGTGCAGCTCGGGGGGAATGCCGGGGCCGGCATCTTCCACCTCGATGAGCAGGCGACCCTGTGCACTGCCGATGCGCACATCCACCACGCTGCCTTCCGGGGCGTAGCGCAAGGCGTTTTCGATCAGGTTGTCCACGACGCTGCGCAGATCACTGCCGGGGCAGTGCAGCATGGCGGCCTCGGCAGGCAGGCGGGAGGCGTCCAGACCCAGGTCAATGTTGCGCTGGTCGGCCAGCGTGATCAACTGGTTGATGCTTTCGTGCAGCACCTCGTGCACATTGACCGGCCCCGAGGCCGGCTCGGCGCCTGCCGACTCCTGGCGCGAGAGCTTGAGCAACTGGTCCACCAGCCGCTGCGCCCGCAGTATGCCCGCCTCGAGCTGGGCAAAGCGCTGCGCCGGCGCGCCGCTGCACAGGTCGCCGCGCAGGTTTTCGAGCTGCAGGCCGACAGCGGTGATCGGCGTGCGCAATTCATGGGCCGCATCCTGCACAAACCGGCGTTGCGTCGCAAACGCATCCCGCAGCCGCGTCAGCAGGCTGTTGAAGGAAATGACCAGCGGCGCAATTTCACGCGGCACCCGGTCCAGCGGCAGCTCGGCAATGCTGTGCTCGTCCTGCGCCGAAGCCTGGCGGGCGATCGTGCCCACCTCGCGCGAGACCATGGCCACCACGCACCACAGGATCAGCATCGACAGCGGCAGCAGCAGGATCACGGGCGCGATGGCGGCACCCGCCTGCCCGACCGCCACGTGACGGCGAAACTCGCCGCTTTGCAGCACCTGGATGCGGCGCGATGCATCGGCCTTGCCCGGCCCCGTGGTGTAGACGCGCCAGCGCTCGCCACCCATCCTGACGTCCTGAAAGCCCGGTGTTTCCCGCAGCGCCATGGCCGATTCCGGCCACGAGCTGAAGCGCGGTTTGCCGTCGGCATCAAACACCTGCACCACGTAGGTTCCCAGCTTGTGCACCCGCTCGCGCGTGAGCGAGGGCAGCGCGATGTCCTGCTCCTGCGCCGCCATGGATTCGGCCAGCAACTCCATCTGGTTGTCCATGAAGGTGCTGGCCATGCGCAGGTAGCTCCAGTACGCAAAACCCGCCGAAGCCGCGCCCACCAGCAAGAACACCGGCACCAGCCAGAGCAGCAGCGCGCGGCGCAACGAGCACATCCGGCCGGCCGGAAAAACGTGGAACATCATGCGCTGTCTCCTGCGGCGGGGGAGGGGCTAGGGTTGGAAATGACGGCCGGCGCCGTGGCGGTGATGCGCCACCCCAGACCGCGCACGTTGCGAATGGTGTCCGCACCCAGTTTCTTGCGCATGCCGTGGATCAGCACGTCCACCGCATTGCTCATGACTTCTTCGCCCCAGCCGTAAATCCGGTTTTCAAGCTGGTCGCGCGACAGGATGGCGCCCGGCCTTTCCAGCAAGGCGTGAAGCAACGCGTACTCGCGCGCGGACAGCGCCGAGGGCTCACCGTTGACCAGCACCTCGCGCGTGGTCAGGTCCAGCTGCACCGCAGCGTTGCCGATCACCGAATGCGCGCTGCCGTCGCGCCGCCGGATGACCGCACGCATGCGGGCCAGCAGCTCGCGAAACTCGTAGGGCTTGATGAGGTAGTCGTCGGCCCCCAGGTCCAGCCCGGCAATGCGGTCGTCCAGGCCATCGCGCGCGGTGAGCACCAGCACCGGCGTGGCATCCCCGCGGACACGGGCCTGGCGCAACACCTCGACACCGTCGCGCTTGGGCAGGCCCAGGTCCAGCAGCACACAGGCGTAAGCGCCATCGGCCAGCGCGCTTTGCGCCAGCAGGCCGTCGCGCACCCAGTCCACCGACCAGCCGTTGGTTTCCAGCGCCTGCTGCAGGCTGCGGCCAATCATGTCGTCGTCTTCCACCAGCAGGACCCGCATCATGCCTCCCCGTGCCGCGGCGACAGGCCTTCCCAGCGAGCTTGCTGCCTGGCAGCCTGCAGCAACAGGGCACCGGCGCACAGCAGGGCGGCCATGCCCGCCAGGTTCAGGTAGAAAGCGGTGGTCGCGCTGAAGCCGGGCGTGGCCAGCGCAATGCCGACAAAACCGGCCTGGCTGAGCAGGCCCGCCGCCACGACGGCCGGCCGGAGGGTCCGCACCAGCACGGCGCCCAACAGCGCGGCCGCCAGCAAGCCGATCAGGAACTGGTGGTGCAAGAGCAGCGGCAGCGCCGCGCCGTCGGCTGGCGGCAGGGCCAGCAGGACAAACACGGCGCTCACACCGGCGGCGAGCAGGATGGCGCGGGCAACACGTTCGGCAAGGGTGTCCATGGCGGGCAGGGTGTGGTGGTGGAGGCTGTATCTTCGCCGGACTGAATTAGCCTTGAATTAGGGGCTGATGCGGGTGCGGCTGCGGGTGGCGACCTGAACGGACCTGAACGCTCACGCCAGCCAGCGCCTGAGCTGGTGGTAGACCGGCAGGCTGTGCAGCAGGGCAATGTGGCCGGTCCCGGTGGCCACCCACTGCCGGTCCGCCGGGAAAGCCAGGCAGCGCGCCGCTTCGGCATGCCGGCCCAGCGCGCTGGACAGGGGCACCAGGCCATCGCCGAGGGCATCGTCGAGCTGGCGCCCGGCCGTTGCCGCCGCCGGGACCACGCCCAGCGTGGCGGCCACCGCAAAACAGGCGACGCCGGCCGGCAGCGGCAAAGCCTGCCGCGTGTCCGGACCGCCGGCAAACCGGTCGGCGCCCTGCCAGTCGGCCGGCAGCACATTGCCATGCCGCAGGTCGGTGATGCCTGCGCTGCGGATCTGGCCGATTTTGGCAAACGGCCGGGTCAGCGGGTTGCTGCCGAGCACGGTGTCCACCCAGCTCCCGACTTTTTCCAGCGGCGCGCCATGGTGCGGCGTGCCCAGAAAAACCAGGTGCCGGAGCCGGCCTGGCCAGTGCATGCCCTGGGCCGCCGCGCTGTGCCAGGCACTGCGTGCCACCAAGCCGCCCATGCTGTGGGTCAGCAGGGTCAAGGCCTCGACCTCCCGCGGCCAGGCCTGCAGCAGCTGCTCGAGCAACGCGGCGAACTGCCCACCATTGACCGAGGTGTGCAGGCCGGTGTTGTAGTGCAGGTAAACCGGGGTGTAGCCGAGCTCGTGCGCGAGCCCCTCCCCGTAGTCCCGGCCGTGGCCCGGCAGCGCATCCGCCGGGCTGTCGGCGCGCCACTGCAGATCGTTCATGCACAGGCCATGCACCAGCAGCAGGAGCTTGCCCGTCGCGCGCGGCAGGTGCTGCGCCAGCGCGGCTTTGTCCATGGTCAGGGACTGGCCGTCATGGCGCAGGCTCATGCGGATGGCCAGCGGGTTGGCAGTATCCAGCAGCTGGTCGCCGAGCACGCCGTTAAGCGCCGCCAGCAGGGCTTCGCGCTGCGGCGACGAGGCTTGCGGCTCAGCCCTGGGCGCCACGCGCGACAACAGGGCATCGACGCTGCCGCCGGCCAGGCGCGTCACACCCTTGACGCTGCCGTAAACCAGGCCGGTGATGCCTCTTTTGCGGACACCCGAGGCGCCCGCCGTGCGGTCCACAAACTTCTGCCCGGCCGCGCCAAACGGTGCGGCAACCGCCTTGTAGACATTGCCCTGCACCTTCTCGACCAGCTCGGTGATGCCCAGCGTGCCCTGGGTGGCGAGTTGGGCGAGGCCCCGGAGGTCGGACAGGTGCAGGTGGCGGCGCCAGTCAGCCAGGGGGGCCCGCGCAGGGCGGCGCGACGATGGGGTGATCATGCGGCCATTGTCGCGGTCGCCGGTGGCGGCGTCCACCCGCATCGCTTCCGGGTGATTTTATGAACAAAACAGGCTTTAGCCCAATGGATACGGGCGCCAGCAGCTCCTGAAACAGGAGCACTCCGGGACTAAAACCGTTCGTGCGGCGCCAGGTAGCGCCACTGGCCGACCGGCAGATGGCCGAGGTTGACCATGCCAATGCGCACGCGCTTGAGACCGGTCACAAACAGCCCGACCTGCTCGCACATGCGGCGGATCTGGCGCTTTTTGCCTTCCTTGAGCACGAAGCGCAGCTGCTCCGGGTTTTGCCATTCGACGCGCGCCGGCTTCAAAGGCTCGCCGTCCAGGCTCAGGCCGTGGCGCAACAAGGCGAGTTTTTCCGGTGGAAACACGGCTTGCACATTGACGGTCTCGTCGCCATAACTGACGCGCACGAGGTACTCTTTTTCAATCTCCGAGTCCTCGCCGATCAGTTGCCGCGCGACGCGGCCGTCCTGCGTGAGCACCAGCAGCCCGATCGAATCGATGTCGAGCCGGCCCGCCGGCGCCAGGCCGCGCAGCTGCTCGTGGCCCCAGCGCATGCGGCTGTTGCACTCGCGCCAGCGATTTTGCGGCTGCACCAGCACCACGGCGGGTTCGTGCCCGTCCTCGGCCTGGCCGCTGACATAACCGACCGGCTTGTTGATCAGGATGGTGACCTGCTGGCGCTGGTACTGCTCGGCCTCGCGCGCCACGTCGATGCGCGCATTGGCGGCCACGGGCTGGCCCATGACCGCCGGCTGGCCGTCCACGCGGACCCAGCCGCGCGAAATCCAGTCGTCGGCCTCGCGGCGCGAACACAGGCCGAGTTCGGCCATGCGTTTGTTCAGCCGGATGGTGGCCGGGCCGCCGTCCGCAGAAGTGCTGTTCAGCGCGGGCTTGGGAATACGGCGAGCGCCGGAAGGGGGAGTAGGAACAGTCATGACGGACTGATTTTGCTACAAACGCAGGCCGGCCCGCTTGCCGCGTATGCCGGCGCCTATTTGAAGTGGGTCAGAAAATGCGCCAGGTCGGCCAGGTCGCTGTCCTTGAGCCCATACAGGGAGGCCGACATGATGGTGTCACGTCCGGGCCCAGCGTGGTCGCGAAACTGCTTCATGGCGTACAACAGAAAGTCTTCCTGCTGGCCAGCCAGTCTCGGAATTTGCTCGCGTCCGGCGTAATCCGGCAAATGGCAGGTTCCACAAAGCATCTTGCGGGCGGTGTCCTTGCCGCGCTGGTAGGTTTCGCTGTTCACGGGGCCGGCCGCCGCGCGAAGCGGCGTCTGCGCTGAAAAATAGCTGGCCAGAATGGTGAGATCGGCATCCTTGACGCCATCGAGCAGTCCCTTCATCTGCGGGATGTCGCGCAGGCCTTCCCGAATCAGGACCAGCTGGTTTTCAAGGAAAACCTTGGGTTGGCCGGCCAGCGAGGGAATCTGGGGGTTTTGCGAGTTGCCCTGCGGGCCGTGGCAGGCGATGCACAGTGGCAGTTGCTGAGGCTGCTGCGCCTGAACCGGGGCCATGAAAAAAAGCAGGGCCACTGCTGCCAGTGCCCTGCCTGTGTGCGTGAAGTTGGCTTGTTTAAGGCTTGGCATACGAGATGCGGTAGATCGCGCCCAGTTGCTCGTCGGAGAGCAGCAAGGAACCATCCGGCATTTGTAGCAGGTAGGCAGGACGGCCCCAGAAGGCGTCGGTCGCGTCATCCTTGAAGCCGGTGACAAACGGGGTGACCTTGGGGTTCTGGCCATTGGCATCGGTGCGGACCACGACCACGTCATAGCCATTTTTCTTCGTGCGGTTCCACGACCCCTTGCGCGCGACGAACATCGCGTTTTTGTACTCGACCGGAAACATGTTGCCAGTGTAGAAATGCAGGCCCATGACGGCTGCGTGGCCACCCATGGTCTGCACCGGAAGGGTGACACCATCGCAGGGCCTGTTCTTCCTGATGTCCCGATCGGCCACACCATTGGCATGGCAGTAGGGGAAGCCGAAGTTCTGCCCCACTGTGGTCATGCGGTTGAGTTCGTCTTCCGGGCTGTCGTCGCCCATCCAGTCACGCCCATGGTCGGTGAACCACAACTCCTTGGTGACCGGGTGCCAGTCAAAGCCCTGGGTGTTGCGCACGCCGGTGGCAATGACCTCCATGCCGGAGCCGTCGGCGTTGTAGCGGCGGATCTGGGCATACTCGGTGGTCGGCGGCACACAGATGTTGCAGGGTGCGCCAAACGGCACATAAAGCTTGCCGTCCGGACCAAAGCGGATGTACTTCCAGTTGTGGTGCTGCTCCTTCGGCAATTTGAAGGCGGCCGTCAGGTCAACGGGTTGCACATTGGGGTTTTTCTCGATGCCGTCAAAGCGCAGCACTTTGTCGATGGCCATGACGTAGAGCGATCCATTGTGCATGGCCACGGCGGGCTGGTTCAGCTTGTCCACCACAACGCGGCTGGTGCGCTCATTGCCGTTGTCGGTGATCTCATAAACACGACCAAGGCCACGTGTGCCGACATAGATTTTCCCGCTTTCACCACGGGCCATGGCCCGTACACCGGGGCTCCCATGAGACCAGATCTCGGCTTTGAAACCGGCGGGCAATTTCAGGTTCCGGACTGGAATGTCGGAGGGGGGTGTCGCCGTCAGCTTGCCCGCGTGAGGCGCAAGCCTGGAGTCGGCCATGTCGGCTTGCCGCCCCTGTTGCCAGGCGGGAGCGGACGCAGGCGCGGGTACGGCCGCGACAGGAGGCGAAGGCCGGGCCATTTGGGCGCAGCCTGACAGAACACTGATCGCGATCAGCAAGGCCAGGTTTTTAGTCATGGGAAGTCTCCATTGAATGAATTGTCACGCCGGACCGTACGCATGCTAACGTCGCTCATCGTGGGCCTGCAGAGGGTTTCCACTTAGCGGCACGCACGCCATGCAGCAGCTTGTGTCATGGTCAGTCAGACATCTTCATCGCGCAATGAACCGGTACCGGGCAGAAACGGCCGGACGGGCTCAGGCCAGGTCGTGCCGCGGTGAAGCAGGCGTGCTGAATACGCTGGACCGAAGCGCCTCCAGGTCCAGCACACGCAAGCCGCCGTATTCAATGCGGATCGTGCCCTGCGCCTGAAGGTTGGACAGCGCCTCGTTCACGCGTTGGCGCGACAGCCCGACCAGGTAAGCCAGTTCCTGCTGGGTGATGCGCAGGATCTCGCCGACACCGGGGTAGAGCACCGGATTGAACAGGGCCGCCAGGCTGCGCGCCACGCGCAGGTCCGGATTGGACATGCGGTCAATCTCGCGCGCGGCAATGAACTGGCCCAGGCGTTCGTTGAGCTGGTTCATCACGAAGCGGTTGAAACCGATCGAGTGGTCCAGCAGCCAGTGAAAGGTGTCAACCGGCAAGCCGGCCACCACGCTTTTGCGCAGCGCCTGGATGTTGTAGCGGTAAGGCTCGCGCTTGAGCGCTGTGCCTTCGCCGAACCAGCCCCCGGGCGGAACGCCGGTGAAGGTCATGGTCAGCCCCTGGGCGTTGTCGGCGCTCATCTTGAGCAGGCCCTCAACCACCCCGAACCAGTAGGTCACCGGCCTGCCGACACGGCAAACATAGTCGCCGGCTGCGGCGTTGCCGACCTGCAGCTGCGCCACCGCGCGCGCGCGCTCCTCCGGCAGCAACTGCCACAGCCAGGGAATGCCTTGCTGCTCTTCAGGGGTGGGCGTCCTGCGGCGCTGGTGGAGGGTCAGGTCAGTAGACACGGGTCACAAGGGTCAGGTGAAGGAATCCCCCTCGGGAAACTCCGGAGAGGGCACACCCTTGAATTGTCGCTGGATAGACATTTCATTGTCAATCTTCCACATAGCATCTGGCCACTCAAATGACAACCTCCAGCCAGGACCCCATGACCACCACGCCCCCCTTCTCGCCCCCTCAAGGGCATGCGGCACCATGCGACCGACGGGCCGACCAACTGACACGCCGCAGCGTGCTGGGCGCGCTCGCCGCGCTGCCCGCGGCCTTTCATGCACCGCTCCGCGCCGACAACACCGCCCCCCTGAAAATCGCACAGTCCACGGCACTCAGCGGCCCGCTGGGCGAACTGGGCCAGGCCATGCACCAGGGTGCCAGGGCGTGTTTTGCGGCCATCAATGCCAAAGGCGGGGTGAACGGCCGGCCCATCGAACTTGCTGCGGTCGATGACGGCTACGACGTCAAGCGTGCGCTCTCCAATGTGAAGGGGTTCATTGAAGACCGCAGCAACTTCGCGCTCTTCAATTGCATGGGCACACCCATGATCGAGGCCATGCTGCCGCAGGTGATTGAATCGGGCATCCCGTTTTTTGCACCCTTTTCCGGCGCCCTGTCCGCGCGACCCAAAAATGCCCGCAACGTGTTCAACATCCGCGCCAGTTATGCGGACGAGGCGGAGCAGCTGGTGCAGCACCTCGCGACCATCGGCGTCAAGCGTATCGCGATCGTCTATCAGAACAACTCCTTCGGCAAGGAAGTGTTCGACGCCACCCAGCGTTCCATGACCCGGCACAAGCTTGATGCCACGGCCATCGTGACCGTGGAGAACAATTCCTCGGATGCCGGCGCAGCCGCGGCCAAGGTCGCGACCTCGAACCCGGAGGCGGTGCTGGTCGGCCTGGCGGGCAAACCCACCATCGACTTTGTCAAGGCGATGCGCATGCACCGCAAGGGGCTGCCGCTGTATGCCCTCTCCATCATGGGAGCGGCCGCCACCATCAAGGCCATGGGCGACGATGCGACCGGCATCGCCATTTCCCAGGTCGTGCCCTTGCCGAACGCCACCGTGGTGCCCATCGTTCGCGAATTCCAGCAGGCCTGGAAGGCAGCCGGCGTGACACTGGCGCCGTCGCATCTGGCGCTGGAGGGTTATATCAATGCC
This sequence comes from Polaromonas sp. AER18D-145, assembly GCF_002379095.1. Taxonomy (GTDB): domain Bacteria; phylum Pseudomonadota; class Gammaproteobacteria; order Burkholderiales; family Burkholderiaceae_C; genus Polaromonas. The sequence continues at coordinate 36,194 of NZ_NBZV01000007.1, read as the reverse complement.
CGGGTCTTCGCCGAAGCGCTCCGGCTTGCGGGACGCAACCCGACACGCAGCGGCTTTGTAGACAGCACCTGGAACCTCAAACGCTACGACCTTGGCGGTTTCGAAGTGAGCTTCAGCGATTCGGCGACGAACGCGTCGCGCTTCGTCGAACTCACCATGGTTGCGCGCGATGGCCGCTTTATCCGATAACAGGGCCGAGCCCCGGGGACACCCCACTAGGACTTACCCGGAAATTGTCGTCGCAATGACACCGTAACGTCAAAGGCAGTCCTACTATTCATTCCACGCAAGCGCTTCTCCTGAACGGGAAGCCGCACTGAACACTGGAGACAAGGTACCGAATGCAGACCACCTTCCCCCGATTGCTGCTGAAACACGCCGCAGAGCGCCCCACGGCGCCCGCCATGCGCGAGAAGGAATACGGCATCTGGCAGGCGCACAGCTGGGCCGACATGGCCGCGTTGGTTGAACACATCGCCTGCGGCCTGCACCAGGCCGGCCTGCAGCGCGGCGAACACATGATCGTGGTTGGCGCGAATCGCCCGCGGCTGTACGCCACCATGCTGGCGGCGCAGTCGCTGGGTGCCATTGCCGTGCCCCTCTACCAGGACGCCGTCGGCGCCGAATGTGTGTTCCCCATCAACAATGCGGAAGTCCGCTTTGCGATGGTCGAAGACCAGGAGCAGGTCGACAAACTCATGGACATCCGCGAGCAGTGTCCGCAGCTGGCCCACATCATCTACGACGACCCGCGCGGGCTGCGCAACTACAACGAGCCGGGCCTGGTCGCCCTCGACGCGCTGATCGCATCGGGCCAGACGCTGGCCGCCAGCCAGCCGGCGTTTTTCAGGAATCAGGTCGAGCGGGCGCATCCCGACGAGGTGGCCGCCATGTTCTTCACCTCGGGCACCACCGGCAACCCCAAGGGCGTGGTGCATACACACAGCACCCTGCTCGACCGCGCCGAAGCCGGCGCCGAGTTCGACAAGCTGACCAGCCACGAGGAAGTGCTGGCCTACCTGCCGCCGGCCTGGATCGGCCAGAATATTTTCAGCTACGCCCAATGGCTGTGCTGCGGTTATGTGGTGAACTGCCCCGAAAACGCGAGCACCGTCACCATCGACCTGAAGGAAGTCGGCCCGACTTATTACTTTGCGCCGCCGCGGGTGTTTGAAGGCCTGCTGACCAGCGTGATGATCCGCATGGAAGACGCGGGCCTGCTCAAGCGCAAGATGTTTCACTTCTTCATGGATGTGGCCAAACGCGTTGGCCCGGCCCTGATGGATGGCCTGCCGGTGGGTGCCGGCGACCGGCTGCTCTATGCGCTGGGCCAGGTCATGGCTTACGGGCCGCTGCGCAACAACCTGGGCTTCAGTCGCGTTCGGGTCGCCTACACGGCCGGTGAAGCGATTGGTCCCGACCTGTTCACCTTTTACCGATCCATAGGCATCAATCTCAAGCAGCTTTACGGTTCGACCGAAACGGCCGTTTTTGTCTGCCTGCAGCCAGACAACCAGGCGCGCGCGGACACGGTGGGCGTGCCAATCAAGGGTGTGGAAATCAGGGTCGCCGACAACGGCGAAATCCTCGTCAAGTCCGCCGGTCTGCTCAAGGGCTATTACAAAAACCCGGCCGCCACGGCGGAAGTGCTGACGGCCGACGGCTGGTACCACACCAGCGATGCCGGCTTTCTCGATGCCAGCGGCCACCTCAAGATCATCGACCGCGTCAAAGACGTGGGCCGCATCCAGGGCGGCGCCAACGACGGCGCCATGTTTGCGCCCAAGTACGTCGAGAACAAGCTGAAATTCTTTCCGCACATCAAGGAAGTCGTGGCCTATGGCGACGGCCGCGACAAGGTCTGCGTCATGATCAACATCGACTTCGACGCGGTCGGCAACTGGGCCGAGCGGCGCAACCTGCCCTATGCCGGCTACACCGACCTGGCGCAAAAGCCCGAGGTCTACCAGCTGATCAAGGAGTGTGTCGAGAAGGTCAATGCCGACCTCAGCGCCGATGCCCTGCTGGCGGGCTCGCAGATCAGCCGCTTCCTGGTGCTGCACAAGGAACTCGACGCCGACGACGGCGAGCTGACCCGGACCAACAAGGTGCGCCGCGGCTTCATCGCCGACAAGTACCAGCCGCTGGTCGACGCGCTGTACAGCGGAAAAACCGAGCAGTTCATTGAAACCGTGGTCAAGTTTGAAGACGGCCGCAGCGGCAGCGTCAGCGCCACGCTCAAGATCAGTGACACCCAGACCTTTGCACCAGTGAAGGCTGCAGCATGAAAAAGATAGGCGACGTCATCCTCGACGTCCACAACATCTCCCTGAGCTTCGGCGGCGTGAAGGCGCTGGCGGACATCTCCTTCAATGTGAAGGAGCACGAGATCCGCGCCATCATCGGCCCCAACGGTGCTGGTAAAAGCTCCATGCTCAACTGCATCAACGGCGTCTACACGCCGCAGCAGGGCTCGATCACCTTTCGCGGCCAGACCTTCAAACACATGAACAGCCACCAGGTGGCGGTCATGGGTGTGGCGCGCACCTTCCAGAACCTGGCGCTGTTCAAGGGCATGAGTGTGCTCGACAACATCATGGCCGGGCGCAACCTGAAGATCAAAAGCAACCTGCTGATGCAGGCCCTGCGCATCGGGCCGGCGGAACGGGAGGAGTTCAGGCACCGGGAAGCGGTGGAAAAAATCATCGACTTCCTGGAAATCCAGGCCTACCGCAAGACACCGGTGGGTCAGCTGCCCTACGGCCTGCAAAAACGCGTGGACCTGGGCCGCGCGCTGGCCATGGAGCCGCAGGTGCTGCTGCTCGACGAACCGATGGCCGGCATGAACGTGGAAGAAAAACAGGACATGTGCCGCTTTGTGCTCGACGTCAACGACGAGTTCGGCACCACCGTGGTCCTGATCGAACACGACATGGGCGTAGTGATGGACATCTCGGACCGCGTCGTGGTACTTGACTACGGCAAGAAGATCGGCGACGGCACCCCCGACGAAGTCCGCAACAACCCGGACGTGATCAAGGCTTATCTAGGAACGAGTCACTGAAATGAATAACTTGGCACACCCCTGTTGCGGACTCGCTTCGCGTAGCCGCCTCTCCCCTTGCAGGGGACGCCGCCTGCAGCCCGGCGAAGTCGGTTCTGCGGCCGCTGCTGGAAATTGGAGCATCTGATGGCTTTCTTTCTGGAAACACTGTTAGGCGGCCTGATGGCCGGCATGTTGTATTCACTGGTCGCGCTGGGTTTTGTGCTGATCTTCAAGGCCTCCGGCGTGTTCAATTTCGCGCAGGGCGCGATGGTGCTGTTCGCCGCATTGGCGATGGCCCGCTTCTCGCAATGGATCCCCGAGTGGACCGGCATTGAAAGCCCCATCGTGGCCAACATCGCCGCTTTCGCGATTGCCGCTGTGATTATGTTTGTCGTGGCATGGTTCATCGAGCGCCTGGTGCTGCGGCACCTGGTCAACCAGGAAGGCGCCACCTTGCTGATGGCCACCCTCGGCATTGCCTATTTCATGGAAGGCCTGGGCCAGACGATTTTCGGCAGCAACATCTACAAGATCGACATCGGCATGCCGAAAGACCCGGTCTTCGTGCTCGACTCGGTATTCCCGGGTGGCATCCTGATCAACAAGGAAGACCTGTACGCCGCGCTGATCGCCGCCGTGCTGGTCGCTGCGCTGAGCATCTTTTTCCAGAAAACCGCCACCGGCCGGGCCCTGCGCGCCGTGGCCGACGACCACCAGGCGGCGCAGTCCATCGGCATTCCGCTGAACCGCATCTGGGTCATCGTCTGGTGCGTGGCCGGCGTGGTGGCCCTGGTGGCCGGCATGATCTGGGGCAGCAAGCTCGGCGTGCAGTTTTCACTGGCCACCGTGGCCTTGCGCGCCCTGCCCGTGGTGATCCTGGGTGGCCTGACCTCCGTGCCCGGCGCCATCATTGGCGGCCTGATCATCGGTGTCGGAGAAAAACTCTCCGAGGTCTATCTCGGCCCGTTTGTGGGCGGTGGCATCGAGATCTGGTTTGCCTACGTGCTGGCCCTCGGCTTCCTGCTGTTCCGGCCGCAAGGCCTGTTCGGTGAAAAGATCATTGACCGGGTATAGACATGAAGCCCCCACGCTTGTCACTTCGTGTACTGCACTGCCCCCCGAGGGGGCCACTGCGCCTGCGGCCCGACCCTTCGACAGGCTCAGGACAGGCCAAGGCCGGTTCCGCGGCCCCTGCTGGACGGGGCGCAGTTCCGCGCAGATATTCCTCCATCGCGATCTAACGGCGGCACCCACCTATGTTTTACAGAGAAAACGGCCAATTCAAAACCAGCTACCGGGCAGACCAGCAGATCTTCCCCATCCTGCAGGACCGCGTTGCCATCGCGCTGTTGCTGGCCATTGCTTTCGTGGCCGTCCCCATGCTGGCCAGCGACTACCTGTTTCGCGCCATCCTGATTCCGTTCGTGATCATGTCGCTGGCCGCGCTCGGCGTGAACATCCTGGTCGGCTACTGCGGCCAGATTTCGCTGGGATCCGGCGCCTTCATGGCGGTCGGCGCCTACGGTGCCTACAACTTCTTTGTGCGCATCCCCGGGATGCCGCTGATTCCGGCACTGATCCTGGGTGGCCTGTGCGCGACCTTCTTCGGCATCCTGTTCGGCCTGCCCAGCCTGCGCGTCAAGGGCCTGTACCTTGCGGTGGCCACGCTGGCCGCGCAGTTTTTTGCCGACTGGATGTTTTTGCGCATCAAGTGGTTCACGCTGGACACCCCGTCGGGTTCGGTGTCGGTGTCCAACCTGCAGGTGTTCGGCTTTCCCATCGAGAGTTCGGTGAGCCGCTACCTGCTCTGCCTGAGCGTGCTGGCCATCATGGCCCTGCTGGCCAAGAACCTGGTGCGCAGCGCGATCGGTCGCGAATGGATGGCCATCCGCGACATGGATGTCGCGGCCGCCGTCATCGGCATCCGGCCCATGTACGCCAAGCTCAGCGCCTTCGCCGTCAGCTCCTTCATCATCGGCGTGGCTGGCGCGCTGTGGGCCTTTGTCTATCTCGGCGCCTGGGAACCAGCGGCCTTCTCTGTCGACCAGTCGTTCCGCCTGCTGTTCATGGTCATCATCGGCGGCCTCGGCTCCATCATGGGCAGCTTCTTCGGCGCGGCCTTCATCGTGGTGCTGCCGATCGCGCTGAACCAGTTCCTGCCGGTGTTTGCCGGCCTGTTTGGCATCGAGATTTCCACCGCCGGCGTGTCGCATGCGGAACTGATGATTTTCGGCGGCCTGATCGTCTGGTTCCTGATCGTGGAGCCGCACGGCCTGGCCAAACTCTGGTCGGTCGGCAAGCAGAAGATGCGGCTCTGGCCGTTCCCGCACTGAAGCAGCATCAGGGTTAAGGATGACCGGGAACCACCGATGTGTTCCGCATGATTTGACCGTTTACTGGGGTGTCAGTTTTTTTGGGTGTATTTTTAATTTCTAGGAGACAACAATGAAAGTTCGCAACTTGATATTGGCAGCGGCAGTCCTTGCCACTGGCGCATCGTCCGTCGTGACGACCAGCGCATTCGCTCAGGCCAAGGAGCAGTTCATTCCGGTGCTGTCCTACCGCACCGGCCCCTATGGACCGAACGGCGCGCCCTGGGCCAACGGCTATGTGGACTACCTCAAGCTGACCAATGCGCGCGGCGGCATCAACGGCGTGAAGATTTCCTTCGAGGAATGCGAGACCGGCTACGACACCGCGCGCAGCGTGGAATGTTATGAACGGCTCAAGGGCAAGGGCGCCGCACTGGTGCAACCACTGTCCACCGGCGCCACCTTTGCGCTGACCGAGAAGGCCCCGATCGACAAGATCCCCGTGGTCACCATCGGCTACGGCCGCAGCGAAAGCGCGGACGGCACGGTGTTCAAGTGGAATTTCCCCATCGCCGGTACCTACTGGGTGGCCGCTGACGCCATCCTGCAAGCCATTGCCAAGAAAGAAGGCGGCTTTGACAAGCTCAAGGGCAAGCGCATCGCGCTGGTCTATCACGACAGTCCTTACGGCAAGGAGCCCATTCCCCTGATGCAGGAACGCGCGGCCATGCACGGCTTCAATTTGCAGCTGCTGCCGGTCACCGCACCGGGCGTGGAGCAAAAAGCCACCTGGCTGCAGATCCGCCAGTCCCGCCCCGACTACGTGGCACTGTGGGGCTGGGGCGTGATGAACTCCACCGCCATCAAGGAAGCCCAGGCCACCGGCTACCCGCGCGAGAAGATGTACGGCGTGTGGTGGGCAGGCGCGGAGCCTGATGTGAAAGACGTGGCCGATGGCGCCAAGGGCTACAACGCGGTGACCATGCAGCACGGCGCCGAACCCAACTCCAAGGTCGTCAAGGACATCCTGTCCATGGTGCATGCCAAGGGCCAGGGCACGGGCCCCAAGGACGAAGTCGGCCAGGTGCTTTACATGCGCGGCGCCATGAGCGCCATGCTGGGCCTCGAAGGCATTCGCTCCGCCCAGGACCGTTTCGGCAAAGGCAAGGTCATGACCGGTGAGCAGGTCCGCTGGGGCCTGGAAAACCTGAACCTGACACAGGCCAAGCTCGACGCGCTGGGTTTCGCCGGCGTGATGCGCCCAATCAGCACCTCGTGCACGGACCACATGGGCGCCTCCTGGGCCCGTATCCACACCTGGGACGGCAAAGGCTGGAAGTTCACTTCCGACTGGCTGCAGGCGGATGAGCAGATCATCAAGCCGCTGGTCAAGGCCACCGCTGCCAAGTACGCCGCCGAGAAAAAACTCACGGCACGCACCCCGGCAGACTGCCAGTCCTGATCTTCCAGGCCAATACCCCTCCCGCCCGTCGGGAGGGGGCGCGGCTCCAGAGAGCCGCCAAACGCCAGCGCTTCAAGCCCCTGTTGCAGCGCTGCCGTTTGGACAGCAACAAGCAGAAACATTCTTATGGAAAAACCTGACATCGCCAGCAATATCGTCCTGAATGTCAATGGCATCGAGGTCATTTACAACCACGTGATCCTTGTGCTCAAGGGCGTGTCCCTGCAAGTGCCGCAGGGCCGCATCGTGGCCATCCTGGGCGGCAATGGCGCCGGCAAGACCACGACCCTGCGGGCCATCTCCAACCTGCTGCAGGGTGAACGCGGCGCGGTCACCAAGGGCTCGATCGAGCTGCGCGGTGAACGCATCGAAAACCTGTCGCCGGCTGATCTGGTGCAACGCGGCGTGGTGCAGGTCATGGAGGGCCGGCACTGCTTTGCCCACCTGACGATCGAGGAAAACCTGCTGACCGGCGCCTACACACGCAAAAGCAAGGCCGAAGTGGCGGCCAACCTCGAAAAGGTCTACAACTATTTCCCGCGCCTGAAAACACGGCGCACCTCACAGGCGGCCTACACCTCGGGCGGCGAGCAGCAGATGTGCGCCATTGGCCGCGCGCTGATGGCCAGCCCCACCATGGTGCTGCTCGACGAGCCCTCGATGGGCCTGGCGCCGCAGATCGTCGAGGAGGTCTTCAACATCGTGAAAGACCTCAACCAGAAGGAAAAAGTGACCTTCCTGCTGGCCGAGCAGAACACCAACATGGCCCTGAAGTACGCCGACTACGGTTACATCATGGAAAGCGGCCGTATCGTGATGGACGGCCAGGCCAGTGACCTGGCGAACAACGAAGACGTCAAGGAGTTTTACCTGGGCGTTGGCGGCGGCGAACGCAAGAGCTTCAAGGACGTCAAGAGCTACAAGCGCCGCAAGCGCTGGCTGGCTTGAAGGGGCCGACATGAACGAGTTTTTCGATGCGCTGGAGACACGGGACCCGGCCGCCCGAGAGATCCAGCTGATGGCGGCATTGCCGGCGCAGGTGGCGCACGCGCAAAAGGCGGCGCCGGCATTCAGCGCCATTCTGGCGGGGCTGGCAGCCAGGGACGTCATGTCGCGCCAGGCGCTGGCACGGCTGCCCGTCACACGCAAGCACGAGCTGCAGGCGCGGCAGCAGGCAGCCCGTGGCACCGACGTGTTTGGCGGCTTTTCCACGCTGCTGCGCGGCCCGAAGATGCCGCGTGTTTTTTCATCCCCCGGCCCGATTTATGAGCCCGAGGGTACCGCCCCGGACTACTGGCGGGCCGCCCGCGCCCTGTTCGCCGCAGGCTTTCGCGCCGGCGACCTGGCCCACAACGCGTTCAGCTACCACATGACGCCCGGTGCCTTCATCATGGAATCGGGTGCGCATGCGATCGGCTGCAGCGTCTTTCCGGCCGGGGTGGGACAGACCGAGCAGCAGCTCCATGCGATTGCCGAACTCCGGCCCGAGGCCTACATGGGAACGCCCAGTTTCCTGCGCATCCTGGTCGAGAAAGCGCTTGAGACCGGCAGCGACATTTCCAGCCTGCGCAAGGGCCTGACGGGCGGCGAGGCGCTTCCGCCCAGCCTGCGCGACTGGTTTGCCGGGCACGGCCTGGTGGTTTACCAGAGCTACGCCACCGCCGACCTGGGGCTGATCGCCTACGAAACGTCCGCGCGCGAAGGCCTGGTGCTGGACGAAGGCGTGATTGTGGAAATTGTCCGCCCCGGCACCGGCGACCCGGTGCCAGAGGGCGAGGTCGGCGAACTGGTGGTCACCACCCTGAACCCAGACTACCCGCTGATCCGCTTTGGCACGGGCGACCTGTCGGCGATACTGCCGGGCGCCTGTCCAACCGGGCGAACCAACACCCGGATCAAGGGCTGGATGGGCCGGGCCGACCAGACCACGAAAATCCGGGGCATGTTTGTGCACCCCGGCCAGGTGGCCGACATCACCCGGCGTTTTCCGGAGGTGCTCAAGGCGCGCCTGGTCGTCACCGGCGAGATGGCCAGCGACAGCATGACGCTCAAGGTGGAAGCAGCCTCCCCGCCGCAGGGACTGGAAAGCCGGATCAGCGAGGCGATCCGCGATGTGACCAAGCTGCGCGGTGATGTCGAGCTGATGGCGCCGGGCAGCCTGCCCAACGACGGCAAGGTCATCGAGGACGCCCGAAGTTACAGGTAGAGCCCCCACGTTCGCGCACTGCGTGTCGCTCTCTGCCCCCCGAGGGGGCGCTGCGCCTGCGGGCCGGCAGAGCCGGACACGCGGCCCCTGCTGGTAAAGAAAAACCACCCACGCTCGCGCACTGCGTGCCGCTGTCTGCCCCCGAGAGGGCGCTGCGCCTGCGGGCCGGCCAAGCCGGTTCCGCGGCCCTGGCTGGTTGCGAGGGGGCTACGCACACTGCGCGGCTCCCGGAGGGCTGAGTGCTTGTCCTTACGTAGTTTCCGCGATGGCTGTGGCGCCTGTGACCTCTACACTGGTGCCATTCAAATCAACGGAGATACTTGATGAAACGCCTGCTAGTCCTCGCCGCTGCCGCGACGGCGCTATTCGCCAACGCCCAGACCTACCCCGGCTCCAAACCGGTTGCCATCGTGGTTCCTTTTGCAGCGGGCGGCCCGACCGACCGCGTGGCACGCGACCTGGCCGAGGCCATGCGCAAAAACATGCCAGGCGCCAACTTTGTCGTGGAAAACGTCAACGGCGCCGGCGGCACGATTGCCGCCACCAAGGTCGCCAAGGCCACCCCGGACGGACACACCCTGCTGCTGCACCACATCGGCATGGCATCCGCCCCCGCGCTGTACCGCAAGCTGCAATACAAGCCGCTGGAAGACTTCGAGTACCTGGGCATGATCAATGAAGTGCCGATGACGCTGATTGGCAAGCCCCAGCTGCCAGCCAACACCTACCGTGACTTCGAGAACTACATCAAGGCCAATGCCGGCAAGCTCAACATTGCCCATGCCGGCCTGGGTTCAGCCTCGCACCTGTGCGGCCTGATGTGGCAAGCGGCGATCAACGCCAAGGAAGCCATGACCACCATTCCGTTCGGTGGCACCGGCCCGGCGATGAATGCGCTGGTCGGCGGCCAGGTTGATTTGATGTGCGACCAGACCACCAACACCACCGGCCAAATCGAGGCCGGTCGGGTCAAGGCCTTCGCCGTGACCACGGCCAAGCCTTTGTCCACGCACAAGCTGCTCAAGGACTATCCGTCCCTGCAGGACATGGGCCTGAAAGGTTTCAACCTGACCATCTGGCATGGCCTGTACGCACCCAAGGGCACGCCAGCGGCCATCCAGGCCCAGCTGAACACGGCGCTCAAACTCGCGCTGAAAGACCCCGACTTCATCAAGAAGCAGGAAGGCCTGGGCGCGATCGTCGTGAACGACAAACGCGTGGAACCCGCGGCACACAAGGCCTTTGTGGCCTCGGAAATCGCCAAGCTCAAGCCGGTGATCGAAGCAGCCGGCAAGTTCGCCGACTAAAAGCCCTCTCCACTGAAAGCCGCATGGCGAACAGCCCGGCGGCTTTTTTTTGCCCGTCCAACGCCCGGTGCCCCGGGTTATCCCACTAGCACGATGACCCCGACCAGCGGTACAAACGAGCCATGCCCAAGCTACGCGTCGTCGACTCCATCACCGAACTCGGTGCGGGAGACGAAGGCTGCTTGGCTGTGAGCGGCTCCCATGGCGGCTTGAGCTCAGCCCGTTACGCCCTCGCGGCGAGGCCCCTGCTGAGCGTCTTCAACGATGCCGGGGTCGGGAAAGAGCAGGCCGGCATTGCCGCGCTGGATTTTCTGCAGGCACGCGACCTTGCCGCCTGTACCGTTTCACACCTCAGCGCACGCATAGGCGAGGCACAAAGCACCCTGGACGATGGCATCGTCAGTCACCTCAACGCCCTGGCCTTGGCCCAGGGCGTCCGCGTGAACGAGAGATGCCACCAGGCCATTGACACCCTGCAATCACTCCAAAGGAAGACCCCATGAACATCCACACCACAAACAGGCGCCGCCTGATGTATGGCGCTTGCCTGGCCGCCCTCCTGGGCGCCATGAGCATGCCGGCCGTCGCCCAAGGCACCTGGCCGACCAAGCCGGTGCGCATCGTCGTGCCATTTGCGCCGGGCGGCACCACCGACATCCTGGCCCGCGCCGTGGCGCCCGAGCTGACCAAGGCTTTCGGCCAACCCTTCATCGTGGACAACCGGGCCGGTGCCGGCGGCAATGTCGGCGCCGACCTCGTGGCCAAATCCCCCGGGGATGGCTACACCCTGCTGATGGGCACGGTGGGCACCCACGGCATCAACAAGTCGCTGTACAGCAAGATGCCTTTTGACCCGCAAAAGGACTTTGCGCCGGTCACGCTGGTGGCCGGTGTGCCCAACGTGATGGTCATGAACGCCGAGAAAGCCGCCAAACTGGGTATCAACACCGTGGCTGATTTTGTCAAATACGCCAAGGCCCATCCCGGCCAGTTCAGCATGGCGTCCAGCGGCAACGGCACCTCGATTCACCTGGCCGGCGAACTGTTCAAGTCGCAGACCGGGATTTTCATGACACACATTCCCTACCGCGGTTCCGGCCCGGCCCTGCTGGACCTGATAGGCGGAAATGTGGACGTCATGTTTGACAACCTGCCGTCGGCCATGCCGCAGATCAAGGGCGGCAAGCTCAAGGCCTTTGCGGTCACCAGCGCCCAGCGCTCGACGGCCATGCCCGAGTTGCCCACGGTGGAGGAAGCCGGCAAGCTCAAGGGTTTTGAGGCCAGCAGCTGGTTTGGCCTGCTGGCGCCGGCCGGCACACCGCCCGACGTGGTCAGCCGCATCCAGCAGGAAGTGGCCAAGGCCCTGGCCACACCGGCCATCAAGGAAAAAATGCTGGCCCAGGGTGCCATTCCGAGCGGCAACACCCCGCAGGAATTCGCCAAACTAATTGACGCCGAAATCACCAAGTGGGCCCTGGTGGTGAAGGCGTCCGGCGCGAAGGTCGATTAACGGGCGGGGGCCACGTGCGGCGCGAATGGCCGGGCATGTGCTCTCATTCAAGCAGGGGCCGCGGGTCCGGCTTTGCCGGCCCGCAGGCGCAGCGCCCCCTCGGGGGGCAGCGCAGTACGCGAAGCGACAAGCGTGGGGGCTCTATCTAGACGCCCCAGACCACCTCGTGACCCGCCTTGTGGTTGCGCTGCAGCATCTCGATGAAGGGCAAGGCGCGCTGGCGCAATCCCAAGCCTTCGCCGGGCACGGGGGCCGGCGCCTCTTCGTCGTGGGTCTCCTCCAGGACAATCGCGGCTTCCAGCGCCGCGATGGCTGCCGGCATCTGCTCGGGCAGGATGATGCCTTTGGGGCCAGCCTCCTTGCCGATGATCTCCAGCACGCGTCGGCCATTGGCCTCCAGCATGATCAGGTCGCCGGAAGCTTTGGACTTGAACTTGTAAAGCATGGCAGCTCCTTTTTTTTGCATGAATAAAAGCAATTATGAGCGCGTCTTCGGCTGGCGGCTGTAGGCAGCTTGCCCGATCATGCGCGGCGCCGGTGACGCAAAATAGGCGGCTATGTTCAATATCCCCACCGTTCAAAAGCCCGCCGCCCAGGGACTGAGCCAGGACGGCCTGAGCCTGCTGTCACCCGCCGAGCTGCCGGCCACCCTGTGCCTGCCGCCCGAGTGGGCCGGGCAATGGTCCGGCCTGGCCGCCTCCTGGGAAAACCTGCCGCCCGATGCCCACCTCAAGGATGGCGGCCACTACCGCCGGCGCCGGCACAGCTGCTTTGTCCAGGAACTGCCCGGCGGGCAGCTGCAACAGACGCCGCACCGCGCCCACTGGCAGCCCACCGACTACAACGCCCTGCACGGCGGCTTTGAGCGCTGGTTCGAACCGGTCGAACCAGCCGTCGCCGCCGCGCCGGCCTGGACCGCCCTGCTGTGCACCTTGGGCCAGCTGTTTGCCCAGGTCCGGCCGGTGGCGCGCTGGTACATCGAGGCGCACCAGTTCCGCATCGACACCGCCGGTGGCGTGGGCCGACCCACGCCGGAGGGTGCGCACCGCGACGGCGTGGACTTCGTGGTGGTCATGCTGGTGGCGCGCCGCGGCGTCAAGGGCGGCGAAACGCGGGTGTTCGACGCCAACGGCCCGCACGGCCTGCGTTTTGTCATGCAGGAGCCGCTGACCACACTGCTGCTGGACGACGCCCGGGTGATCCATGAGACCACGCCCATCCTGCCGCTCGATGATGCTGCGCGGGACGGCCACCGCGACACCCTGGTGCTGACTTACCGGGCGAACGGATTCCAGGCGAAGGAATAGAGCCCCCACGCTTGTCGCTGCGCGTACTGCGCTGCCCCCCGAGGGGGCGCTGCGCCTGCGGGCCGGCGGAGCCGGACCCGCGGCCCCTGCTTGAAAAGAGATGCCTCCTCGGGCGCTTCCTTTTTATCCGTTCGTCCTGAGCTTGTCGAAGGATGTCCTCTCCAAAGGGGCGTTGCGCCTGCGGCAGTACGCGACCCATCGGGGGGCAGCGTTAACCATGAGGCCCTGATCCCGAAAACCGCTTGACGAAAATAGTTTAAACCTAAACAATTAAGACTCGATCAATCAACTTGAACGGTCTTTCCATGCGCATTCTTTGCCTGGGCGGCGGGCCCGCCGGTTTGTACTTTGCGGTGCTGATGAAGCTGCAGAATCCGGCCAACCAGATCACGGTGGTGGAACGCAACCGCCCGTTTGACACTTTCGGCTGGGGCGTGGTGCTGTCGGACCAGACCTTGGGCAACCTGCAGGTGGCCGACCCCGTCAGTGCGCAGTTGATTGGGGACGCCTTCAACCACTGGGACGACATCGAGGTGTTTTTCAAGGGCCGCTCGGTGCGCTCGGGCGGCCACGGCTTTTGCGGCATCGGCCGCAAGCGCCTGCTCAACATCCTGCAGGACCGCTGCATTGAGCTTGGCGTCGATCTGGTGTTTGAAACCGATGTGCAGGATGACCAGGCGATTGCCGCCAAGTACCAGGCCGACCTGGTGATTGCCAGCGACGGCCTGAACAGCCGCATCCGCAACCGCTACGCCGACACCTTCAAGCCCGACATCGACCTGCGCGCCTGCCGTTTCGTCTGGCTGGGCACGCACAAGACCTTCGACGCCTTCACCTTCGCGTTCGAGCAGACCGAACACGGCTGGTTCGCGGCGCACGCCTACAAGTTCGACGACAACACCTCCACCTTCATCGTCGAGACGCCCGAGGCCGTCTGGAAAGCCCATGGCCTGGACCAGATGAGCCAGGAAGAAGGCATCGCCTTCTGCGAACAGCTGTTCGCGAAATACCTGGACGGCAACGCCCTGATGAACAACGCCACGCACGTGCGCGGCTCGGCGATCTGGATCCGCTTCCCGCGCGTGGTCTGCGAACGCTGGGTGCACCACGAAACCATCAATGGCAAACCGGTACCCATCGTGCTGATGGGCGACGCCGCACACACCGCGCACTTTTCGATAGGCAGCGGCACCAAGCTGGCGCTCGAAGACGCGATCGAGCTAAGCCGCTGCGTTGCGCAACACCCGGCTGCGGACGACGCGCTGCAGGCTTATGAAGCCGTTCGCTCGGTTGAAGTCCTGAAGATCCAGAATGCGGCGCGCAACTCGACCGAGTGGTTTGAAAACGTGGATCGTTACAGCGGCCTGGACGCCGAACAGTTCTTTTACTCGCTGCTCACGCGTTCGCAGCGGATCAGCCACGAAAATCTGCGCGTGCGCGACGCCTCCTGGCTGCAGGGCTACGAGCAGTGGCTGGCCAGAAGTGGTGACAAGCCGGCGCCGCCGCCCATGCTGCTGCCGCTGAAAGTCAGGGGACTGACGCTGAAAAACAGGATCGTGGTTTCGCCCATGGCGACCTACAGCGCCGTCGATGGCCTGCCCCAGGACTTTCACCTGGTGCACCTGGGCGCGCGCGCGCTGGGCGGCGCAGCCATGGTGTTTGCCGAAATGACCGCACCCTGCCCCGAGGGCCGCATCACACCGGGCTGCCCAGGGTTGTGGAACGAAGCGCAGATGCTGGCCTGGAAACGCATTGTCGATTTCGCGCACCGCTCGGGCGAAGGCGTGGCCATGGGCATGCAGCTGGGCCATAGCGGCCCCAAAGGCTCGACGCAGCTGGGTTGGGAGGCGCCCGACGAGCCGCTGCCCGCGGGCAACTGGCCGCTGCTGGCCGCCAGCGCCGTCGCGTATGGCCCGACCAACGCTGTGCCGGCTGCCATGACCCGGGACGACATGGACCGCATCAAGGCGCAGTTTGTGGCTTCGACGCGGTATGCCGCTCAGGCCAGTTTCGACTGGCTGGAACTGCATTGCGCCCACGGCTACCTGTTGTCGAGTTTCATCACGCCGCTGACCAATCTGCGTACCG
This sequence comes from Polaromonas sp. AER18D-145, assembly GCF_002379095.1. GTDB lineage: Bacteria > Pseudomonadota > Gammaproteobacteria > Burkholderiales > Burkholderiaceae_C > Polaromonas. The sequence goes on along the minus strand of NZ_NBZV01000007.1, from coordinate 20,956 downwards.
ACGACTACGGCGGCAGTCTGGAGAACCGCTGCCGCTACCCACTGGAAGTTTTTGCGGCCATGCGCGCGGTCTGGCCGGCGCACCTGCCCATGAGCGTGCGCATCTCGGCGCACGACTGGGCGCCGGGCGGCAACACCGCCGACGATGCGGTGGCCATCGCGCGCCTGTTCAAGGCCGCCGGCTGCGACTTGATTGACGTCTCCTCGGGCCAGACCACACGCGCCGCCAAACCGGTGTATGGCCGGATGTACCAGACACCGTTTGCCGACCGCATCCGCAATGAGGTCGGCATCCAGACGATTGCTGTCGGTGCGATTTCGGAAGTGGACCACGTCAACAGCATCATTGCCGCCGGGCGCGCCGACCTGTGCGCGATTGCACGCCCGCACCTGGCCGACCCGGCCTGGACGCTGCACGAGGCGGCCAAGCTGCAAAGCCGGGCGGTGAGCTGGCCGAAACCCTACCTCAGCGGCCGGGACCAGATGTACCGCGAACTTTCAAAGCAAAAACAGGCCTGAGCCCTTATCTGGCAAGCGCCAGCAGCTACTAAATCAATAGTAAATCAGGAGAGATGCCATGGACATGGAAGCACGAGGACACCGCGAACACCCGGAAGCGCTGCGCCTGTGGCTGCGCCTGCTGACCTGCACACAGCTGATTGAAAAACAGGTGCGCGGGCAATTGCGCGAACAGTTCGACACCACCCTGCCCCGGTTCGATTTGATGGCGCAGCTCGAGCGCAACCCCGACGGGCTGAAGATGAATGAGCTGTCGCGCCGCATGATGGTCACCGGCGGCAACGTCACCGGCATCACCGACCAGCTGGTGGCCGAAGGCCTGGTCGAACGCCTGGACGTCGAAGGCGACCGCCGCGCCTACCGCGTTCGCCTGACCCCACGCGGCCGCAAGACCTTTGACGAGATGGCGCGCCAGCATGAAGGCTGGATTGTCCAGGCCTTCGGCGGCCTGTCGCCGCGCGAAATCGACACCCTGCACAAGCTGCTGGGCAAAGTCAAACAGCACCAGACCGATCTGAACCAGGAAATGGAAAACGCATGAAACACTACATTGGCCCCAGCAACCCCATGCACGCGCAGTTCAATGCGCTGGCCGGTTACCAGGCACGCCACTTTGCCTATGCTTTTGATGCCGGTGTGGCCACCCTGAGCCTGAACCGGCCGGAGCGCAAGAACCCGCTGACCTTCGACTCCTACGCCGAGCTGCGCAACCTGTTTCGCGCGCTGAACAGCGCCACCGATGTCAAGGTGATTGTGCTGACCGGCGCCGGCGGCAACTTCTGCTCGGGCGGCGATGTGCATGAAATCATCGGCCCGCTGACCAAGATGGCCATGCCCGAGCTGCTGGAATTCACACGCATGACCGGTGACCTGGTCAAGGCCATGCGCCTGTGCCCGCAACCCATCGTGGCCGCGATCGACGGCATCTGCGCCGGTGCCGGCGCGATGATGGCGCTCGCTGCGGACATGCGGCTGGGCACGGCGCAAGCCAAAACCGCTTTCCTGTTCACGCGGGTGGGCCTGGCCGGCGCCGACATGGGCGCCTGCGCGCTGCTGCCGCGCCTGATCGGCCAGGGCCGTGCGTCCGAGCTGCTGTTCACCGGCCGCGCGATGACCGCGACCGAAGGCCTGCAATGGGGCTTTTTCAACGCCCTGCACGAGCCGGCCGAGCTGCTGGTCAAAGCGCAGGCGCTGGCTGCGGAGCTGGCCGCCGGCCCGACCTTTGCGCACGGCATGACCAAAACCATGCTGCACCAGGAGTGGGCCATGACGCTGGACCAGGCGATTGAAGCCGAAGCCCAGGCGCAGGCGATCTGCATGCAGACGAAAGACTTCACGCGCGCCTACGAAGCTTTTGCCAGCAAACAGAAACCCGTGTTCCAGGGAGACTGATGTGAAAGCCGACACCCGACACCTGGCACTGCCATTTTTTGACGATGCGCACCGCACACTGGGCGAGCAGCTCGCGGCCTGGGTGCCCGCCCAGCAGGTTGACGAAAGCGACGATAGACGCGCCTGCAAGGAGTGGGTGCGCCTGCTCGGCGACGCCGGCTGGCTGCGCTACTGCGTGCCCGCCAGTGCCGGCGGGGCGATGGACAAGCTCGACTCGCGCGCGCTGGTGATCCTGCGCGAAACCCTGGCTTTTCATTCCCCGCTGGCCGACTTTGCGTTTGCGATGCAGGGCCTGGGCAGCGGCGCCATCACCCTGGCCGGCACGCCGGCGCAGCAGGCGGCCTACCTGCCCGCAGTGGCGCGCGGCGACAAGATTGCCGCCTTTGCGCTGAGCGAACCCGACGCGGGCTCGGACGCCGGCGCGATGACCACCAGCGCCGACGCTTGCCAGGGCGGCTGGGCCCTCAACGGCTGCAAGACCTGGATCAGCAACGGCGACATCGCCGACTTTTACGTGACCTTCGCCAAGACCGACATGGCGGCCGGCACACGCGGCATCACCGCCTTCATCGTGGACGCCGGCAAGCCCGGCCTGGACAGCAGCGAACACATCGCGGTGATGGCACCGCATCCGCTGGCCACGCTGAAATTTGCACATTGCAAGCTCCCCGGCGAGGCGCAGCTGGGCGCGTTGAACGGCGGCTTCAAGCTGGCCATGCAGACGCTGGACATCTTCCGCGCCTCGGTCGCCGCCGCGGCGCTGGGCATGGCGCGCCGCGCGCTGACTGAAGCCGTGCGTTTTTCCCGCGAACGCAAGATGTTCGGCCAGACCCTGGCCGACTTCCAGCTCACGCAGGCCAAGATCGGCGAGATGGCGGCGCTGATCGATGCCGCCGCCCTGCTGACCTACCGCGCCGCCTGGCTGCGCGATGACAGCGAAGCCAGCGGTGCCGGCAAACGCATCACCGCCGAAGCCGAAGGCCGGAGAGATCGCACCGTGGCCGCTGCGATGGCCAAGATGACGGCGACGGAAAACGCCCAGCGGGTGATCGACATGGCCCTGCAGATGCACGGCGGCCTGGGCGTGAAGGTCGGCACCAAGGTCGAAAGCCTGTACCGCGACATCCGCTCGCTGCGCATCTACGAAGGTGCGACCGAAGTCCAGCAACTGATCATTGGCAAGGCGGTATTGCAATCATGAGCACCCCCTCTCACCCCTCCGTCCAGACCGACCGCTTCGTGCACGATCGCCTGCCGCCGCCGGACCAGTGGCCGCAGATGCGTTACGACTTGCCCGAGCTGCAGATTCCCGCACAGGCCAACCTGGTGGACGTGCTGTTCGAGCGTGCCAACAAGCGCGGCCTGTCGGACCGGCCCTTCCTGCGCTCCGACAAGATTGTCCTCAGTTATGCAGACGCCCATGAACGTGTCAAGCACATCGCCCAGGTGCTGACGGAAGACCTGCAGCTGGTACCCGGCAACCGCGTGCTGCTGCGCGGCGGCAACACCATCGGTATGGCGCTGGCCTGGCTGGGTGTGGTCAAGGCCGGGCTGGTGGCCGTGGCCACCATGCCGCTGCTGCGCGCCAAAGAGCTCGGTGAAATCATCGCCAAGTCCCAGGCCACGGTGGCGCTGTGTGATGCCGGCCTGCTGGCCGAGCTGCAGGCCGCGCGCGACCTGAACCCGACGCTCAGGACCATCGTCCCCTTCAACCTGAACGAGCCCGGCTCGCTCGCCGTGCGTGCCGCCGGCAAGGATGGCCAGTTCGCGCCCTGCCGGACCTCGGCCGACGACATCGCGATGATGGCCTTCACCTCCGGCACCACCGGTACGCCGAAAGCGGCCGTGCACACGCACCGCGACGTGCTCGCGGCCTGCGAGGCCTGGCCGCGCCATGTGCTCCAGGCCACGCCGGACGACATCGTGATGGGCTCGCCGCCACTGGCATTCACCTTCGGCTTGGGCGGCATGCTGGTCTTCCCGATGTGGGCGGGTGCCTCGGTGTATTACCCCGGCATCCCCTATACGCCGGAAGCCATGGTCAAGCTCATCAACGAGGTGGGCGCCACCATCTGCTACACCGCACCCACCTTCTACCGCCAGATGGCCGCCTTTGCCAAGCAGCATGGCGTGCCGACGCTGCACATCTGCGTCAGCGCGGGCGAGGGCCTGCCCGACGCCACGCGCCAGCTCTGGAAGGAGGCGACCGGCATCGAGATGACCGACGGCATCGGCGCCACCGAGATGTTCCACATCTTCATTTCCGCCGCGCCGGCAGACGTGCGCCGCGGCGCCATCGGCAAGGTGGTACCCGGTTACACCGCGAAGGTGGTGAATGACGAAGGCCGGGAAGTCCCGCGCGGCACCATCGGCAAGCTGGCGGTCATCGGGCCCACCGGCTGCCGCTACCTGGACGACGCGCGCCAGGCGAACTATGTGAAAAACGGCTGGAACTACCCGGGCGACGCCTTCCTGCAGGACGCCGACGGCTACTTCTTCTTCCAGTCCCGGGCCGACGACATGATCATCACCTCGGGCTACAACGTGGGGGGCCCCGAAGTGGAAGACGCCCTGCTCAAACACCCGGCGGTGGCCGAATGCGGCGTGATCGGCGAGCCCGACGAGGAGCGCGGCATGATCGTCAAGGCCTTTGTTGTACTCAAGCCCGGCCAGGAAGCCGGCGAAGCCATGACCCGGCTGCTGCAGGACCATGTGAAAGCCGCGCTGGCGCCGTTCAAGTACCCGCGCCGGATTGAATTCGTGAGCAGCCTGCCGCGCACGGAGACCGGCAAACTCCAGCGCTTCAAGCTGCGCCAGCCATGAGAGACGCATGAAATTCACCACACAAAAGCTGATCCGCTTTCACCACTGCGACCCGGCCGGCATTGTTTTCTACCCGCAGTATTACTACCTGCTGCATGAGGCACAGGAAGATTTTCTGGCACATATCGGTTTTCCCGAGCACGAGATGATTGCCGGCGGCCTGGGCGTGCCCATCGTGGACATGAAAACCGAGTTTCTCGGCATGTGCCGCTATGGCGACGAGGTCAGCATCGAGCTCAGCCTGACCCGGTTGGGCCACACCAGCATCGGCATGCACTATGAAATTCATAGCGCCTCGCACAACAAGGACGTGGGCCAGACCCTTAAATTACGTGCAAACTCGGTGGTCGTCTGCGCCGAAATTCCCAATGGCAAGGCTTTGCGCATTCCTGACGAATGGCGCGAAGCGATGCTGCCTTATCTGCAAACCCCACTGGAAGACAAGTCATGATGAAACTATTGCAGCCGGACGGCTGGGCAGCGCCCAGGGGTTACGCCAATGGCGTGATGGCCCGAGGCGCGCTGATTTTTGTAGGCGGGCAGATCGGCTGGAATGCCCAGCAGCAATTTGAAAGCGACGACTTCATCGCCCAGACCCGCCAGGCCCTGCAAAACATCCTGGCCGTGCTGCAGGCCGGCGGCGCGGGGCCAGAGCACATGGCACGCATGACCTGGTACGTGGTAGACCGCGTGGAATACACCGCACGGCTCAAGGAGCTGGGTGCGGTGTACCGCGAGGTGATGGGCAAAAACTTTCCGGCCATGACCTGCGTGGAAGTGTCCGCCCTGGTGGAGGAGCGGGCCCGCATCGAAATTGAAGTGACGGCTGTCCTGCCAGATTGAGCCGGTGACCCTGCCTTCCGAAGCAGGCCAGACCGCAGGCCGGGCGACGGCGTTCCGGGGGCTTTTCTGGCTTAAGATGAGTCAGAATTGATAACGTTGAGGTTCACGTCGATGCATCTGGAGATCTACCTGACCCCCCTCCCATCCACACCCACCAGGCTTGCATTTCATGGCTGATCAGACATCCGGTTTCAAGCAGATCACGCCCGAGCCCGAATTCGGCCTGGCCGAGGCCCAGCGAAGAATGCAGCAGCAGCTGATGGAAATGACCGGGGTGGCCCAGTCCGTCTTCCACCTGGAAACCCAGCAGCTCAGCTGGAACCCGCGCGCCTATCAGCTGTTTGGCATGCCCGCGGGCACCCCCATGACGCTGGAAGCAGCCATGGGCCTGGTTTATCCGGACGACCTGGACTTGCTGGTCCGGGCGCGCGACCAGTTGCGCAAGACCCCGGGGGCCATCGAGCTGGACTACCGCGTCATCCGCCCCGATGGCGGCTTGGTGGACGTGCATGCCCTGCTCTATCTGGAGTCCGATGCGCAAGGCCGGCCGCTGGCCTATATCGAAATGAGCCTGGACGTCACCGAGCGCAAACGGGTGGAAAACGCCCTGCTTCAGTCTGCGCGCTTGTGCCGGGCGCTGGACCAGGTTTCCACCGATGGTTATTGGGAACAGACCGCCGCTGCGCAAGGCGCCAACCCGGCAGACACGCTGTCGGCACCCCTGCAGAGTCCCAAGGCCGCCAGCCAGGGCCTGCAGCGAAAAATGCGGGTGCTGTATGTAGAGGACAACATGTACAACCTCATGCTGTTTGATGACGTCATGCGAACGCGCGACGATGTCGAGGTCCGCATGGCACAAAACGGTGCCCAGGGCTTTGAGGTGGCCGGCAACTGGTTGCCCGACGTGCTGGTGCTCGATGGCCGGCTGCCGGACACCCATGGGATTGACCTGCTCAAGCGCATGCGGGAGATCCCGGGCCTGCGGGCAACGCCGGCCTTCATGTGTTCGGCCGACACCCAGCCGGAGCACAAAGTGCTTGCCGAGCAGGCAGGATTTGCCGGCTACTGGACCAAGCCGGTGGACTTTGACAAGGTGTTCGACGAGCTCGACCGGGTGGCAGCCGATACCGAGTTGGGCTAAGACCTTTTTGCGAGTGCACAAACCGGGTGACCAGGCCCCAGGCGCCGCCTTCGCAGGCGCAGGTGGCCCGCATTGGGGCCTGCTGCGCATCCATTCCAGCTGACAAGCCACCGGTCGCCGGGCGGCTCCGGCAATTACTGGATGCCCTGCACCGGCGTCACAGAGCTCTCGCGCACGATCAGCCAGCGGTCGCCCACCCGCTCCCATTGCAGGGTTTTGGTCACCACGTCCCGATAGTTGGCCGAGCGGTAGGTCTGCCGGAAAGTCGCCGTTGCATGGGTGGCGTCGGGCGCGGCGACCGACAACTCGCTCACTTCCACAGAAATATCAACGGCGCGCCCCAGAACCGCCCTGCGCTTTTCTTTCCAGGCGTCCCGGTCACCCTCGTTGGACGGCACGAAGCCGGGCGCATAAAAGCCAAGGTATAACTCCACATCCCGCTTTGACCAGGCGGCGCGCCAACCTTCCAGGGCATTGCTGATCTCGCTGCTGCTGCCGGCCTCTGGCACCCCGGCCGGCACTGGCGCCACAACAGGCGCCGGTTTGGGCGCTGCGGAGGGTGTCGGCTGCAGGGCGGGCCTGGCGGCCGGCGCAGACGCCAGGGCCTGCTGCGCGGCACGCTCGCGTGCATTGGCCAGGGCCGTCTGCTGTTCCAGCGTCCGCCGGAGTTCGCTGCTCCCGGAACCAGCGGGCGTTGTCGCTGGTGTCGCCGGTGCAGGCGGCTTGAGCGGCGCGCCAGGTGCGGGGACCGGCGCCAGACGGCCACCCGCTGGGGGCAAGGGCGTCGCGGTGGGTGCAAAAACTTCCTGCACGGCGCGCTCACGCGCATTGAACAGTGCCGTCTCCTTCACCTGATCGGCGGCCCGCTGGATCAGGGCGTCCTTGTCCACCACATACACGCTAACAGGCTCGGCCGGGCAGTGCTGCGAAGCGTCTTCACCGTCGTTCCACTGATCCAGCCCGGGGAAGCCGCCGGTCTCGATTCTGGAAAGTTCAAGGGCGGCCAACAGCGTGCCCAGACCCGCCTGCGTCCTGGCGTACGCGATGTTGAGGTCCTGCTCGGCATTGGCCACGGCACGCTTGGCCTGGAACAGTTCGTTCTCCGTGTCCAGCAGATCCAGCAGCGTGCGCTGGCCGATGTCGAATTGCTGGCGGTAGGCATTGCGCGCTTTCTCGAGAGACACCTTGTTCTGATCAAGGTAGCCCAGCTGCTCCTTGAGCTTGCGTGCATCGTTGTAGGCGATCAGCAGCGTCTGCCGGATGTCGCGGCAGGTCTTGTCGCGCAAGTCCTTGGCCACATTGAGTTGCTCGGCAAACTGGCGCTCCCGCGCCCGGTCGCTGAAGCCGTTGAACAGGTTCCAGCTCATGACCACTTCCGCGACGGTAGAGTCGGTACTGCCCGTGACGCCGTTCAGGTTGGCGCCCTGCTCGCGGCGCAAACGCAGGTCGAAACGCGGCTGGTACGCACCGCTGCGGGAGGCCAATGCAGCATTGGAAGCACGCACGTTTTCAATCGACGCGCGCAAGGCCCCATTGCGCTGCTGCGCGCTGCGTATGGCACCGGACGCGTTCTCCGGAATATCCCGCATCAACGGCGCAGGCACCGGCATGTCCCGGGTTGGCATCAGGCCCACAATGCGCTGGAAACGCGCCGTGGTGTCGTGCAAATTGGAGGTCTCGGTCAGCAGGTTGGCCTCGGCCATGGCCAGACGTGCGGAGATCTGCTCGAGATCGACGGCCCGCGCCACCTTCGCCTTGACGCGTCGCTCTGTCTGGTCAAAAACCGAGCGGTGCTGGACAAAATTGTCCTCAGCCAAGCGCAAAAGCTCCCGATAACGCAAGACATCGTAATAGGCGCGCACTGCTTCAAGTGCCACACTCTCCGAGGTGTCAAAAAACTCGAACAGACGCACCAGCCGCGCATGGTCAAGCCGCTTGACGTCGTTGCGCGTGGCAAAGCCGTCGTAAAGCAGCTGGGTGATGGTCAGGGACGCCGAATTGCGGTCGAAGCGGGTGCCAATCGTGGCAGCAGCGTTGCGCCGCTCCGCGCCGCTGCCGGCTGCAAGATCGACCTTGGGCAACAAAGCGCCGGCCCCAACATCACGCTCACCGTCGGCGGCCTTGATGGTGTGCCAGCGCGCGAGAACTTCGGGGTTGTTCAGCACCGCATTCTGTGCGGCTTCCTTGAGCGTCAGCGGCTTGCCTGTTGCCTGGGCCAAAACCGGCGCCGGAAACACCAGCGCCAGGGCGCTGAACGCAACACCGGCAAGCATCAGCGCGGCCAGGGTGTTTTTCAGGCAGTAGCGCACGGCAACGCGCTGGCCATGCGAAAAAGTACCAGCTGCAAGAGGGGCCAGCAGGGACTCTCTCAAGTTCATGCTATCCACAGCTTCGCCGTTACACTGACAGAACCCGACGTGCAGGCAATGGCAGCCGGGGTCAGCATGGCAAAGCGTTTGGGTTGCTTTTCTGGCATCTTCTTACTCTTTGCTACAAATGGGCGCGCACTGTGCAGGCTGCGGAATGATCGAGCTATCAACTTGAGTGATTAGAAAATCATTCGAAATCAGGTTAACAAATCACCGTTAGTTACTGTTTTATATAGATATTTTCATGTTAACGCAGGATTTTCCGAAGAGCAATTAATATCCGGGCGAATTTCACCACTGCGGCGAAAACGAAACACTTGAAGCACCTCCCCAAAGCCGCCCTGATTGTCGTGCTGCTCGTTCTCGGGGCGCTGAAGGTTGCCGCGGTTGATTTTGACCGCATGCAAAGCGTCCTGACCCAGCGCTTTGGCCCCACCGCCCGCGAATCATTCCGCGACTGGCAAAAACTCCTGCAGAGCAGCGCGGACCAGACGGCATCTGTCCAGCTCAGGCGGGTCAATGACTTTTACAACCGCCGGATCAGGTTCGGGGAAGACCAGCCCATCTGGGGACAAAGCGACTATTGGGCCACCCCGATGGAAACCCTGGGCAAAGGCGCGGGCGACTGCGAAGACTTTGCCATCGCCAAGTATTTCACGCTGCTGCTGCTCAACATTCCTGACGAGAAATTGCGCCTGATCTATGTACAGGCCCGGTTAGGTGGCGTCAACAGCAGCATCACCCAGGCCCACATGGTGCTGGCCTATTACCCGTCCCCAGAGGCCGAACCCCTGATTCTCGACAACCTGATTGACGACTTGCTGCCTGCATCGCGCCGCCCGGACCTGCAACCGGTGTTCAGCTTCAACAGCCAGGGGCTCTGGCAAGGCGCCTCCGGCGCGCGAGGCGCCGGAGGCCCCGCCAATCTGACCCGGTGGCAGGAGTTGCTCAGGCGTGCGCGCGCCGAAGGTTTTGATTGAACCCATTTAGAAACCGCTATAAAAAACTGTTCCGAGGGGAATCTTCCATGTCGATGTACCGCCAAATGTGGCTCGCAATCATTCTCAGCACGCTGCTGGCGCTGCTGGGTGGCCTGCTGGCGTCCACGCTGAACGCCCGAAGCTACCTGACCGAGCAGCTCAGCGCCAAAAACACCGACAACGCCACCGCGCTGGCACTGGCGCTGAGCCAGCAGCGTGCCGATGCGGTCATGGTGGAGCTGACAGTTTCGGCCCTGTTCGACAGCGGCCACTATGCCCTGATACGCGTTGTGGACCCGCTTGGGAAAACCATTGTCGAGCGGATCGCACCGGCCACGGCACGCACCGTACCGGCCTGGTTTGTCCAGGCGCTGCCGCTGAACGCGACACCCGGACAAGCGCAGATCAGCAGCGGCTGGACCCAGCTCGGCACCCTGACCCTTGTCAGCGACAGCCATTTCGCCTACCTGGCGCTGTGGAAAAGCGTCGTGCAACTGGTGGTCGCCCTGGGCCTGTCGGGACTGCTCGGCGGCTTCCTCGGGGCCATGATCCTGCGACGCCTTCGAGAACCGCTGCAGCGGGTCATCAAGCAAGCCAGCGACATCAGCGAACGCCGCTTTGTGCTGATTGATGTGCCGCAAGTGCCAGAACTCAAACAACTTGCCCTGGCCATGAACAGCACGGTCACCCGCCTCAAGACCATGTTTGCCGAAGAAGCGCAACGCCTGGAGGTTCTTCGTATCAGCGCCAACTACGACCCGCTCACGGGCTTGGCCAACCGGACCTTCTTTCTGACCCAGTTGCTGGACTCGCTCGACACCGAAGATGCCACGGGCGGCACGCTGCTGCTGGTGCGTCTGGCCAATTTTTCCCGGCATCACCAGCGCCTGGGGGCGCCGGCTGTCAATGAGCTCCTGAAAGCCTTCGCTGCGGTGCTGGACCAGCACGCCGCGCAGGCCCACGCTGTGGCAGCACGCATCGGTGAATCCGATTTTGCGCTGCTGGTGCCAGGCCCGACCGGTGCGCACGATGTGGCCCGCAAGCTGCTGGCGGCGCTGGTGGAGGCGAGTGCCCCCCTGACCGGAAGCGGACCCGCTGCCTACATAGGCATGGGCAAGTTGCAGCACGGACAGGACATGGCGGGTTTGATGGCCCAGGTCTCGGGCGCACTCGTGGCGGCCGAGGCGACAGGCGACAACACCATCCGCGAGGCTCGCAGCGAAACCACCACCGAAAATGACCATCAAACAGCAGACCTTATCAGGCAGGCCGTCGTCAATGGCCAGGTTCGCCAGCTCACTTTCCCGGTCCTTGATCTGAAAGGACATCTCGTCCATCGGGACTGCGCCACGGAACTGATGCTTGATGGCACACAGGCCTGGCAGCCCACCCGGCACTTCCGGCAAATAGGCGAGGCTTTTCAACTGATGCCGCTGATCGATCTGTCGACCATCCGGCTGGCGCTTGGAAAACTGGGCAGCGAGCCGGGCCTGGCCGGCTTGGCGGTCAGCCTATCGGCACTTTCTGTCAGCGAAAAAGACTTTCGCTCGCACTTGCTGGACATGCTCAGGGGAAACCAGGAAGCGGCCCACCGCCTGTGGCTGGAGGTGCCGGAAGCTGCGGCCGTCCAGCACCTCGACAGTTTTCGCGAATTCGTCGCCGACATCAGAAAAGCCGGCAGCCGTGTGGGACTGGGCCAGTTTGGCCGGCATTTCAGCGAGGTCGATGCGTTGCACGATCTCGGGCTCGATTTCCTGAAGGTCGATGCAAGCTTCATCCGGGGCCTGCAATACAGCACGGACAACCAGCTTTTCCTCAAGAGCCTGGCAAGCGTGGCCCACAAAATGGGCATGCAGGTTTATGCCGACGGCGTGATCGACCGCGCGGAACTGGCGGCCCTTGAAGGGGCGGGCTTCGACGGAGCGTCGGGGCCTGCTATCAAAGAGCCCATCTGACAACCACCGAACCATCGCCCTTAAAAGAAGCCGCCGGATCTTTTTGATCCGGCGGCTTCTTTTTGCCAGCGACCGGGCGCGTCAGTCCGTGTTGAGTTTTCCTCTGGTCAGCAGGTCCTGAATCACCTGCTGATCGGTGGTGTACACGCCAATCATGTCGACACCGGACAGCACAATCCGCTGATCGACGGCGCCCAGCACGGCAGCCGAGGGCGCGCCCACGGTGTGCGGATCGCTGGAAAAGCCGCCTGTGCTACTGATGTGGACAATCGTGTCGGCACCCGATTTTTCGAAGTGCAGGAAGTTCGCCAGATTGTCCTGACCGAGCAGGGTGCCTGCAGTTTCGCCGACCAGAAGATCACGCAGATCCAGGACATCCCCTCCTGTCGAGCGCGCGCCGAGATTGAAGTCGGTGATCGTATCGGTCACGGGCGCTCCTGCCGCTCCACCGTCATTCAGCTCCCAGCGGAAGATATCTGCCCCCAGGCCACCAGTCAGGTTATCGGCACCCTGGCCACCGATGATCAGATCGCGTCCGTCACCGCCGTTGATGATGTCGGTACCGGTCCCTCCCTCGAGCCGGTCGTCGCCCGCGGCGCCGCTGAGCGTGTCATTGCCATCACCGCCGTAGACAAAGTCCGAAGAAGCCGTCAGCGTCGGCGTGTTGTTCGCAGCCGTCCCCTCATAGGCATTGGTGGCGGACACAAGACTGATCATCTGGTCCACCGTATGCACACCGGCGGTGGCGCTGACGCCAATCAGTGCCGACTGGGTGGTGCCCACGCCACTGACCGTCAAGCGGGTGGACAAATCCCAGGTCGATATGTCAATCGACTGCGTCGTACCGGTCGTGACCGTTGCAGTGTGGCCGGCACCATCACTGATGGTCCAGCCCGTGAGCAGGCCATTGACCGTCAACGTGTCGAACGCCCGCGCGGTCACGTCAAGCTGGAAGCTGGTGCCGTCATTGGCAATCGCCACATCGTGATGGCCCGTCTCGACCTGCCAGATCGAACGCACCTGCTCGTTGCTCAACACGCTGCCGTAAATGCGCAGATCATCAATGGCGGCGTTGAGGTACTTGTCGTTGCTGATGTTGCGTGAAAAGTCTCCATTCACGCCGTTGGTAAAGCCGATCCCGAAGACATTGGTAATCGTCCCCGCCAGACCCGCGGCCGTCACGGTACTCTCCAACACGCCATCCACCCATATCTGGGTCGCCCCGGTGGCAGAGTTTCGCGTCATGGCGACAAAATGCCAGACATCATTGGCGATGACCGTGGTACTTTTGGCGCCCGCAGTATCCCCGACGTTCAGTCCGATGCGGCCATTGTTGTCTATCCAACCCCACTGCGCGTCGTTGACTGCGCCGTTCTGCTCCGAACCAATCACGCTGGGCCGGTTCCACCCGACATCCGTTCCGCCAAACTGCGCCGCATCAGTCGTCGCGTTTTGCGTGGTCTTGATCCAGAACGACACCGTGGCCGAATTCGTGATCGGATTGAGCTCAACCGGATCGACCGCCAGGGACGACCCTTTGCCGTCAAACTGCAGCGCGGTACCCGACGTTCCTGCGTGTCCGGTCACCCAGGTCGGCAGCGCGCTGCCGTTCGTGGTGTTGGCATCCGACAGCGTGCCCTTGATGTTCCTGAGCTCGTTGACCGCCGGCACACCAAAAGCTTCGTCAAACGTCCACTGTCCGACAGGGCGGACCGACAGAATAGGCGCGCTGTCCAGGTCCAGAATGGTCGCCGTGCCCACTGCAATGGAGTTGGAGATTGGACCGGTGGACAGGTTGGCTGTCAGCGTGAAGGTTTCCGAACTCTCAATGCTTCCATCGACCGTGGTGGGCGTTCGCACCAGCACACTGGTTTTGCCGGCGGAAATCACCAGGCCACCTGAATAGGCGGTCCAGGTGGTGCCACCATTGACGGAATATTCCAGACCCGGGCCATAGTCTGCGGTACTGGCGGTACCGTTGCCCGTGGAAAGCGTCACCGTCACATCATTGCCAGTCTGGGCGCCGAGCCGGATGTCAAACACCGCGTAATCGCCCTCGACAATCGTTGTGTTGCTGACGACGGCCAGGGAAGGCGGCGGGCTCGCGGAAATGCCGTTGGTGAAGATATTGAACGTCAGGGTTTGCGACGAACTCGCCGTGGCACCGTTGGAGCCTTCCGTGCCTGTCGCCGTGACACCCAGATCGAGCCGGCCTGAGTAGTCTTCCGGGAACACCAGATAAGCGGCCGCAAGTGCTGCCGTCGGAATGGTGACCGAACCATTGACCGGGTTGTAGGTGACACCGCCTGAGACGATGCGCGAACCCCCCGGCATATTGAAAATGCGCAGGGACAGAGTTTCCGAGCCATCGGCATCCACCAGGCTGGTCGTGATTTTTCCGGCCAGCGATATCTGCGTGGTTGTCCCTGTCACCGAGTTGAGGTTGGTCGCGTTGTCCTGCATCGCGCCCTGCGCCTGCACCAGGCGGATATCGTCAAAGTAGGCTCCCACGCCCTCCCCGCTTTCGGCCGAAGTCGTGCGGATGGTGATCGTGTGGTTGCCGGTTGTCGAGAAGTTGAAGCCCGCGCGCACGGCCTCCCACACCAGCGAGGAGTTGACTGCGCCGGATGCGTAGGTGTACACCACTTCACCGGCCGTCCCCGCATCCAGCACCACCTGGAAGCCGGTCCCCGCAACAGGCGCCGCATCCGGCGCATAGTTCATGCTCAGCTGGTAGACGTCCGCGGTGTTACTGACATTGATGGTTCGTGTGATGCCCAGTGTCTGGTAGTTCGGGTTAAGGGCAGAAACGCCATTGGCGGCGTTGTCCAGATGCAGAAACACTTTTTGCGAGTCGCCACCGGTGGCGCTTCCCGTCATCCCGCTCGCGATGTAGGGCGTACCACCCGATGTCGTGATCGCATCACCATCGGCATTGAAGTAGAACTGGTTCACCTGGCGCCCGGCAGAAGCGCCGGCCGTATCCCCAGTCAGCGTCGTGACCAGCGACCAGCCTTCGATGGCCGCTGTCCCCAGGGCATGGGTGGCATTGTTCGTATCGTCGGCGGAACCCGCCAGCGGCCCGACGGACTCCCAGTTGGTGCTGAACACCTCCGTGAACGAATTGACCACGCTGAGGTTGGGCGCATCGGCAACCGCCGTGACATTGATGGTGGCTACCGTGCTGGCGCTGGTGGCGCTCGAATTGTCGGTCGCAAAGAAGTTGAAATTGGTGGTTCCCGCCCAGTTGGCAGCCGGCTTGAAATAAAGTGTCAAACCGCCCGCGCTGGCGGCGTAAGCCACGCCCGTCGATACCGCC
This sequence comes from Polaromonas sp. AER18D-145, assembly GCF_002379095.1. Lineage (GTDB taxonomy): Bacteria > Pseudomonadota > Gammaproteobacteria > Burkholderiales > Burkholderiaceae_C > Polaromonas. The sequence continues at coordinate 5,616 of NZ_NBZV01000007.1, read as the reverse complement.
ATTGTCATGGCCGGATCGGTATACAACACGCCGTTGGAAGGCGTGCTGCTCAGCGTGAAACTGGCCACCGTGCCGTTGGGGTCCACTGCAGTCAGAGCCACCGCGATCCCGCCGGCCGCGTCCTCATTGCCCGTCGCGCTGGCGGCGGTCGCAATCGGATTGCCCGAGGTCGCCATGTTGATGGTCGTGTTGGCCACGTTGCTGGTCAACGCCCCGTCGGTCACACTGACCGTGAAGTTGCGTGCCGTCAGGCTGGCCGTGGTGCTGGCGTTGGTGAAGGTGATGGCATTGAGCGCCGTCTGGTAGTTCGCCGGACTCGACGCCCCTGACAAGGTCACGATATTGCTGTTCGCGCCGCTGATGACGGCAGTGATGCCAAGACCGCCTGGAATGCCGGCCGTTGACAGCACATCACCAATCTGCCAGTTGGTCAACGTGAGGGTCGCGCCTGTCAGGTTGGCATTGTCCACGTCGCTGATCAGGACATCGGTGTCGGTGATCTTGACCGGTGTGGGCGCAGGACCGGTGCTCCGTATGAAGTAGGTCGAAAAGCCGGTGCCAGCGGCACTGGCGTCCAGGTCAAGGACCGGCGCATCGTTGACGGACACCACATTCACCGTTGTCGTCGCGACCGCGCTGCTGAAGGTTCCGTCACTCACGGTCACCGTGATGCTGCGCGGGGTGGTGTTCGGGTTTTCCGATGTATTGACGTAAGTGATCGCCCGCAAGGCCGCGGCATAACTGGCGACGGGCGCCGAGCCGGACAGGGTCAGGATGTTGTTATTGGGCCCGGAGAACGTATAGGTGATTCCGGCCGCAATGGAACCAATCGAGAGGCTGTCACCGGCCTGCCAGTTGGTCAGCGTGATGACAGCGCCCGAAAGGCTCGTATTGTCGTCAGCCAGAACCTGGCCGGCCGCCGTGATCGGCACGCCCGCACCGTTTTCGGTGTAGGAAGTGACGTAGCCGGTCCCTCCCGTGCCGCCATCAAGATCCAGGGTAGGAGCAACGTCGTTGACCGATACCACGGTGACCGTTGATGAAATCGAGAGCGTCGAGGTGTCCACGCCGCCGCTGACCGTTCCACCGCTGTCCGTGACCTGGGTGAGCGTGAACGTCCGGTCACCGGCACCCGGGTCGTTGACATTGGTGTTCTGGTAAGTGATGCCATTGACCAGCGCCTGCGTGACAGCAGTGGACAGCGTACCGCCCGTCAGCACCACGGTGGCGATGCCGCCTGTCACCGTCACCGCATAACCCAGGCCATTGGTGACGGTGGTACCCGAGCTGTTGGCACCCAGCGTGATGGTTCTGCCGTCGACAACAATCGATTCACTGGCGCCATCAACCAGGCCGGTTATCTGGAATGTCAGGCCCGTGATGTTTTGCCCCGCTTCAATCGTGCTGGCGGCCGCACTGCTGAACACAGCCACTGCCGCGGATTGAACAGCGCCGACCCCTTCGGTGAACGTCGGGCTCAACGCCGTCGCAGTCAGGGTTGGTGCATCGTTGATATCGATCACGCTGATGGACACCGTATCCGTCGCGCTCGAAAAAGCGGTGGTTCCACCGTTGCTGCTGGTATTCACCTTGGTGGCGGCTTCGCCGGAGGTGGTGTCCCAGGCCCGGATGGTGAGGCCATCGGCAACCGTGCCCGAAAAACCCGTCGCAGGCTGGAAATACACCCGCGTGTTTCCGTCGGCAGCCAGCAACAGCGCACCCGTGTCACTCACGGAGCCCATGGCTCGCCAGGTCGTGCCACCGTCGGTCGTGAAGTACCAGGTGCCGTTGGTGGCGTTGCTGCCGGTGATGGCGACGCCTTGGATAGCGCCCGCATCCACATCGGTCACGCCACCCACCAGCGTCGAGACCAGGCTGCCGACGGCGCCGGTCGGAATCGCCGCATTCTGATTGACTGCACCCAGGGTGAGGACGGTGTCGGCCAACACTGGTGCATCGTTTACTGGATTGACCGTGATGGTTGCCGTGGCGATGGCGCTGCTCATGGTTCCCGTGGCTGCGTCATCGGCTCTGTAGGTGAAACTCGCCGTACCGTTGTAATTGGCGTTTGGCACAAAGTACAAGGTGACACTGTTTCCCGTGGCGGCGTAATCGGTATTGATGGCGGCCAGTGTCGTCAGGGCAGCGCTGGTATACAGCGTGCCATTCGCAGGTAGGCTGCTCAACTGAAATCGGATCACCGAGGTATCGTCACGCCCGCCAAGTTCTATGGGAGTGGAGGCGGCATCTTCATTTCCCGACCCGGTTGCGCCGAACGCCACCGGGGTCGTAGAAGTTGCAAATACGATGGATGTCGTTGCGGTATTGCTTGTAGCACCTTGCGCATCCGTCACGGTGATGTCCACGCTGCGTGTACGTGCACGGTTTGCATTGATGTTGTCGAAGGTCACCTCTCTCAGTGCGGCCTGGTATTCCGCCAAGGTGGCCGTCTGACCACCAATGGTGCTGATGACCAGCGTCCCTGTCGTCGCGTTGTAGGTGCTGGTGAATTTGGCTGGATTGATGTTGTTGAATGCGAGGGAATCTGTTCCCCTGTCATTGAAGTTGGTGCTGATATCGATCGTTACGCTCGCAATATTCTGGCTGTCAACGTCAGTGATGAGCACATCTGAGTCAACAATTTTCACTGCAGCTTCACCTCCGGCATAAATGAAAGTGGTTGAGTAACCTGTCCCTGTGGCGCTGGCATCCAGATCCAGAACGGGGGCGTCGTTGGTTGCCACAACGGTGACGGTCGATGCCACAGACGTTGCAGAGGTATCCACGCCGCCATTCAAGGTGCCGCCACTGTCCTGAATCTGGGTCAGGGTGAAGGTCCGCACGCCGGCGGTCGGGTTATCAACCGCCGTATTGTTGTAACTGATGGCATTGACCAGTGTCTGCGCCTGTGCCGCGTTCAGTGAAGCGCCGCTCAAGGTCACGGTCGCGGTACCACCACTCACCGTTGAGGTAAAAACCAGGCCGTTGGTCGTTGTCCACCCTGCAACACTAGCTCCCAAATTGATAGTACGCCCATCAACCAGAATGGTTTCATTGGCCCCGTCCTGCAAGCCGCTGACCGTGAAAGTCAGGCTCGTGATGGTTTGCCCGCTTTCAACGGTGTTCACCGCCGCGCCACTGAACACCAGGTCCGCCGGCGCCTGGTCACCCGCCGTAGCCGTCTCAGTCACCGCCGGATTGCGTGCCGTCGCCGTCAGGGTGGGGGCATCGTTGAGCGGCACCACATTGACGGTAGAAGAAGCCGACAGCGCCGTGGTGTCCACGCCCCCGTCGGTGGTGCCACCGCTGTCCTTGATCTGGGTCAGGGTGAACGTGCGGCTGCCGGCAGTGGGCTCGTTCACATTGGTGTTCTGGTAGGAAATGCCGTTGACCAGGGTCTGCGCGGCCGCGGCTGACATCGAGCCGCCGAGCAGCACCACCGTCGCCATGCCTCCACTGACAGTAACGATATAGCCCAGCCCGTTGGTCACCGTAGTTCCGGAGCTGCTGGCTGCCAGAGTGATGGTCCTGCCGTCTACAACAATCGATTCATTGGCGCCATCGAGCAAGCCGCTGACCGTGAATCTCAATCCGGTGATGTTCTGGCCCGCTTCTATCGCACTCACCGTCGCGCCACTGAACACTGAGACAGGCGCAGCCTGAGCCAGGCCAGAGCCTTCTGTGAAGTTCGGGCTGGCCGCGGAAACGGTCAGGGTGGGCGCGTCATTGACTGGCGTAACCGTGACATTCACGTTGGCCGTCTCTGTCACCCCGCCGGAGGTGACGGTGTACGTGAAGGTCGGGACCGCACCGTTGAAGTTGGACGCCGGTGTAAACACCAACTGGCCTCCTACCAGGGCAACGCTGCCATTGCTCACCGCAACCGAAGGACCGCCGTCCGTGATCGCGCTTCCATTGATTGCCGTGATGATTTTTCCGGCATTCTCGAACGTATCGTTGCCCAGCACGTTGATGGCTACTGCTGCGTCTTCCAGCGTGGTCACCGTGTCGACCACGATATCGATCACCGGCGTCACCGTGACGGTGACGCTGTCGCTGTCCGTCGATGTTCCGTCGCTGGTTAGCACCGTCAAGGTGGCGGCACCCTGGTAGTCGGCTGTGCTGGTATAACTCAGCCCATTCAGGGCCCCGTTGATCGCCGCGGCTGTTCCGCTGATGGTCACGCTGCCGCTGCCGTTGTTGGTGATGATGGCCCCTGCAAAGGCAAGCGCCGTCAACGTCCCGTTGGTCACGCTGACTGTCGTCGTCAGGGTACCGCTATCCACGTCAGACACCGTGATCGCATTGCCGTTGGCCGTGCTGAACACCTTGCTGGCGTCCTCGGCCATGGTCTGCCCTGCGGGGACCGTGTTAAGCGGTGCGTCGTCAACCGAAACCACATTGACCGTTTTGCTGGCTACCGTGCTCAGGTTGTTCAGCGCCTGCCCGTCGTTGACAACGTAGTTGATCGTCCTGGCTGCCGTGGAAGGGGTTTCGCTGGTATTGGTATAGGTCACACTGCGCAGGGCCGACTGGTATTGCGCAACCGTTGCCGTGCCGCTAAGAGTCAACACGCCGGTTGTCGCGTTGTAGCTGCCGGTGATGCCGCCCATCGTCGTAAAACCCAACACATCCTGACCGGTGGAAAAACCACTTCCAATGGAAACCGTTGCACCCGTCAGGTTGGTGTTATCCACATCGCTGACCGTGATGCCACTGTCGATCACGACAGGGGTGGAAACGGCGTTATTGCCTTCAGTAAAGGCCGTCGCACCACCACTTACCGTACCGATGGGCCGGTCGTTAACCCCTGTCATCGTCACCGTCAGGGTCTGTGTCGAGGTCGCCCCGGCCGTATCCGTCACCGTCGCCGTGAACACGTCCGTCGGCGTGCTGCCCGCCGGCAGGGCGTTGACCGCCGCTGCGTTGACCACGTAGGTGTAAGCGCCCGTTGATGCGTTGAGCGTCAGCGTGCCGTAGCTGCCCACCTGCACAGTGCCGCCTGCAACGCTCCAGGTCTTGCCATCACCCGTGTCCACATCGGTCGCCGTGAAGCTGCCCGTCAGGCTGGTGAAAGTGTCGGCTGCCGCCGTGTCCGTCACCGCAGCGGCGATCGCGCCCGAGGCCACCGGCGCATCGTTGGCGCCCTGGATGGTGATCACCAGGTTGGCCGTGCTTGTCGCCCCGACCGTATCCCTCATCGTGTAGGTGAAGGTGTCCGTCAGGGTGTTGGCGCTGGTCCTCAGTGCGTTGACCGCGGCGTTGGCGTTGTTCACGGCGTAGCTGTAGCTGCCGTCGGCGTTGAGCGTGACGCTGCCGTAGGTTCCCGCCAGCACGCTGCCCACCGTGCCGCCCGTGATCGCCGACACCGTCTTGGTGTCGCCGCTGTCCACATCCGTATCGTTGGTGAGCACGTTGCCCGTGGCGTTGCTGCCCGCCGCCGTGCCCGCTTCGACTGCCGTGCCCGTGTCAGCCACAGCCACCGGGCCGTCGTTGCTGCCGGTCAGGTTGACCGTCACCGTGGCGCTGCCGCCGTCGCTGGTCGCCACCGTGAAGGTCTCGCTGACCGCCTGCCCGGCGTTGAGGTTGTTCAGCGCGCTGGCGGTGGTGTAGCTC
>NZ_NBZV01000060.1 GCF_002379095.1 Polaromonas sp. AER18D-145 | reverse complement strand
GGAGTGGGGAGTTAGACCTACTGCCCAGGGTGAACCGGAACGCTGCGTGATGCCGGTGATCCTCCGGTGACGGGCCGAGACCCGGCTTGTTGGTGCTCAGAGGAGGAACGAGGAGGCCATAGACTTGATTCATTCAGTAGCAGCGTCTCTTCTAGAATGCCCCATGCCCCTCCCCGACAACTCCCCTCCAGCCGCGACCCGCAAGCGCACCGGCACGCCGCTCGCAAAGGGGCAGGGCCATGGGTGAGGCCAGCCCGGCCGCGCGCCTGAATTTTCTCAAGCAAGGGGCTGGCGGCGACAAGCCGGTGATTGTTCTCAGCCATGCGCTGGGCTGCGATCTGGGCATGTGGGACGGCGTGGCCGCTGCGCTTGAGGACCGCCACACGGTGTTGCGTTACGACCACCGCGGCCACGGCCAGTCGGAGGTCGTGCCGGGTCCGTATTCGGTGCATGCCCTGGCCGATGACGCTGCCGCGCTGATCCGGCGTGAGGTCGGCCGACCGGTGCATTTTGTCGGCCTGAGCATGGGCGGCATGACGGCGCAGGCGATGGCGGCGCGGCATCCGGACCTGATCCAGAGCATCGTCGTGGCCAACGCGACCGACCATTTCGACGCACCGGCCCGCGCCATGTGGCAGGTGCTGATGGACATGGTGTGCCAGCAGGGCGTCGCCGCCGCGGCCGACGGTGCCATGCAGCGCTGCTTCACGCCGGAGTTCCGTGCCGACCAGCCGCCTGGCAGCGCCGCACGGGTGGCGCAGTGTCGTGCCCTGCTGCTGGCGATGGACACCCAGGCGTATGTCGACAGCTGTCAGGCCGTCAGCCGCATCGACTTGCGCAAGTCCAACAGGCTTATCGCCTGCCCGGCGCTGGTGATTGCCGGCAGCCGCGACGACGCCACGCCGCTGGCCATGTCCGAGGCGATCCAGGCCGGCATCCAGGGCGCGCAACTTGCGCTCATGGACACCGCGCACCTGAGTGCGGTGGAGCAGCCGCTGGTTTTTGCAAAATTGCTGTCGGATTTTTTCGACGCACAGCGTTCTTGATTAAAGCCGTTTCGCCATGCCGCCTGCCATGCCCCTGGAAGTCAACGAAGCCGAAGTCGAGATCAGCGCCATTCGCGCGCAGGGCGCCGGCGGGCAAAACGTCAACAAGGTGTCGAGCGCGGTGCACCTGCGCTTCGACATCATGGCCTCTTCGCTGCCCGAGGATGTGAAGGAGCGGCTGCTTTGCCTGCGCGACAGCCGCATCACGCAGGAAGGCGTGCTGGTGCTCAAGGCCCAGCAACACCGCAGCCAGGAGATGAACCGCGCCGACGCGCTGGCCCGGCTCAACGAAATTGTCAACAGCGTCGCTGTGCCGCCGCGCGTGCGCCGCGCCACCAAGCCGACCTATGGCTCGAAGCAGCGGCGCCTGGCGGGAAAAAGCCAGCGTTCGGAGATCAAGGCGTCACGCGGCAAGGGTGGGGTCAGCGAGTAGCCGGCTGGAAACATCAAGCCTTTTTTTGCCTCTGGCCCTTGTTTAGCGGGCGCTACAAGCTATTGAATTGATAGCAGTTTCAGCGGGCAGGCGTGGTAGAGGAGGCCGTCAGTTGGCCAGCACCGACGGAACTGATTGCGTCACGAAGACCAGATGTTCAGTCCACCCCTTCAGGCAAGCCTTCCACTCACCCGGTTGGCAATCCGGCTCGTACCTGCGCAGCAGCGCGAAGACACTTTCCTTCGGGATGCCGGCTGCGGCGTAGGCTGAAAAATCGGTGCTGGAATCTCCATAGGCAAACCTGACATGCCAGCCATGGGCCATGAAGGTTTTCAGCATGCGCGTCTTGTAGACATCAGGGCGGTTCCGATCTTCAGCCGTTTGCGCCACGTGGAGGCTGCCGGCAGGAAAGCCGTTGTCCTTCAGCCAGCCAGGAATGTTGGCCGAAAACCAGCTGACACGGGTGCTGAGGTAGATGATGTTGTAGCCCTTGTCGGCGAACAGACGCACGGCCCTGGCCGCATCCTCGCGCGCTTCAAAAATGGTAGACACGGCGGGTGTGAGCGTCCCGTCGATGTCGAACACCACGGCCTGTGCTTGCCTGGGGGGAGCATCCGCCACCGCGGCAGGAGGCAGTTGCGCGCAGCTGCTGCACAACACTGCGACCCACAGAATGATCAGGTGGCGCATGGGAGCTCCTTTGTAGGGTCCGTTGATGTTTTCGTCATTCATGACACCACACCGTTCGGGCTGAGCCTGGCCTGTCCTGAGCTTGTGGAAGGGTCGGAGCCCTTCGACAAGCTCAGGGCGAACGGTAGCAAGTTGCCTGTCATGATTTATGGAGGTTTCAATCGTTCTTTATATTGCGCAATTCTGATCGCGTGCCGACCGGAATGCATCCTCCAAATGAAGGAGCGCAACGGCGAAAAAACCAGTACCGGCCGACCTCCGAAAATTTCAGGAAAAACGGCCTTTAGCCCTTATTCAATGGGCGCCAGCAGCTCCTGATTTAATAGCGAATCAGCGACCCACCGGCACCACGTCCGCAGCAGCCCAGGCGGGTTTCTCAAACGCGTCTGCAAGAAACTCCACCATGCGCCGGACCTTGATCGACAGGTGTTGCCGGCTCGGGTACACGGCCTGAATGTCCAGTGTGGGTGCCTGGAAGCGGGGCAGCACTTCTTTCAGGCGGCCGTCGTGCAGGGCCGGCCCGACGATGAAGGTGGGCTGCAGGATCAGGCCCTGGCCGGCCAGCGCGGCGGCCAGGCAGGTGTCGCCGGAGTTGGTGCGCAGGCGTGGCTGGGTGAGCACGTCCTCCTTGCCATTCGGCCCTTCAAACGACCAGGTGTCGCCGCCCGACCAGTAGGTGTAGGCAATCACCGTGTGCGCGGCCATGTTTTCCAGCGTGCGGATGGCGGGGTGCCGCTTCAGGTAGCCGGGCGCGGCACACAGCACCAGCCGCGTGCTTGCCAGGCGCTGCGCGACCAGGCTGGAGTCGGGCAGGCGTGCGATGCGGATGGCGAGGTCATACCCTTCATCGACCAGGTCCACCACGCGGTCGGACAGGGTCACGTCCAGGTTGACCTGCGGGTACTGCTGCAGGAAGCGGCCCCACAGCGGCGCCAGATGCAGGTTGCCGAAGGTCACCGGGGCGTTGATGCGCAGGCGGCCGACCGGCTGCACGGTGTTGGCACTGGCGGCGGCGTTGGCCTCGGCCAGATCGTCGAGGATCTTGAGGCTGCGCTCGGCGTATGCCACACCGGCTTCGGTCAGCGACTGGCGGCGTGTGGTGCGGTTGAGCAGGCGCACGCCCAGGCGCGCCTCCAGTTCCAGCACCAGGCGCGACACCATGGCTTTGGAGCTGCCCAGCCGCTCGCCCGCCTTGACAAAGCTGCCGCTCTGCACGACGGCAACAAAGGCTTCCATCTGGCGAAACTGGTCCATGGCGGGGCTTGGGGAATGGGGCGCAAGAGTGGTTGGGAACTAGATTGTCTTTCGTAGTAAGACAATCAATCAATATATCTGATATTTATCTTTCATGGGTAGACAACTACATTGGAGGGATCCATCCCTGTCGTCAAGGAGTCCTGCCATGTCTGCCCATTCCGCTTCTGCCCTTCCTGCCCTGTTCATCTCGCACGGGGCGCCGCTGTTTGCCACCGAGCCGGGGACGACCGGGCCGGCGCTGACGCGCTGGGGCCAGGCCCTGAAAGAAGCGGCCGGGCCGGGCCTGCGCGGCATCGTGATCATGTCGCCGCACTGGATCGCGCGAACGCCCGCGGTGATGACGAATCCCGCGCCGGCCACCTGGCACGACTTTGGCGGTTTTCCGCAGGCCCTGTACGCCTTGCAATATCCCGCGCCCGGCCATCCGGAACTGGCGCGTGAGGTGCTGGGCTTGTTGCAGGGGGCGGGCATTGCCGCGCAGGGCGACGACAAGCGGCCGCTGGACCACGGCGCCTGGGTGCCACTGATGCATTTGTTTCCTGACGCCAGCGTACCGGTGGTGCAGGTGGCGCTGCCGGTGTCTTATGGCCCGGCCGAAACCTATGCCATGGGCCAGGCCCTTGCCGGTTTGTGCGAGCGCGGCGTGCTGCTGGTCGGCTCGGGCAGCATGACGCACAACCTGGGCGAATTTTTTGGCGGTGCGCGCGAGCCGGCGCCTTATGTCGTTGCCTTCAGCCGCTGGGTCGAGTCCACGCTGGAACGGGGTGATTTTTCTGCCATGCTGGACTACCGGCGCCAGGCACCCGACGCGCAGCGTGCGCACCCCAGCGAAGACCACTTCCTGCCGATCTTCTTTGCGCTGGGCGCGGCAGGTTGGGGTGGCCCACAGGGTGCGCGGCCCGACTACCTGAGCCGTGAGGTGATGTACAGCATGCTGGCAATGGACAGTTTTGCTCTTTCCGCGCCTGCGTCGGCGCACTGACGACCAATGAAGACAGCCGTTCCTGTTGGCCGAACCTGGAGTTCCCTGATGACGATGAATTTGCCCCTTTCTTTCCTGCACCGTCCCGCCGCGGAGGGCACGGCCCAGCCCTGGCTGCTGGTGCTGATGCACGGCATCGGCAGCAATGAGGACGACCTGTTCGGCCTGGCGCCGCACGTGCCGGCCCACTTCCACGTGCTGAGCCTGCGCGCCCCGAACGTGATGGGTGCCCGCGCCTATGCCTGGTTCGAATTTGGCGTGACGCCGCAGGGTGAACGTGTCATCAACGAAGCACAGGAAGTCGCCAGCCGGCAGACCGTCGCGCAGACCGTGGCCTCGGCGGCGCAGCAACTGGGCATCGCGCCCGGGCGTGTGGTGGTCGGCGGTTTCAGCCAGGGCGGCATCATGGCGCTGTCGCTGCTGCTGACGCAACCCGCGCTGCTGCAGGGGGCGATGGTGATGCACAGCCGGCTGCTGCCGCAGGTGCTGCCCTTGCTGGCACCGGGCGCGGCGCTGCAGGGCCGGCAGCTCTGGCTCAGCCACGGCACGCGCGACCAGGTGATCCCGCTGGCCAATGCGCACGCGATTCGCGCGCTGGTGGAAACACTGCCGATCACCTTGCGTTATGCCGACTACCCGAGTGCGCACGAGATCATCCAGCAGGAGCTGGGTGAGGCGATGGCCTGGTTGCAGCAGCTCGGTGCCGGGGCGGACGGCTCTGCGCCCCAGTGACACCTTCGCCACGGCCTGCTGCTGGACTGGGTGCGCTATTTAAAAGATAGCTGCTTGCGCCCGACCTGTCTGGGCTGGAGCACGATTTGACCTGATTTTTGGGTCGAACCGGTGTCTGCCGAACTCAGAGCCACACGCCGCTGCGGGGCATCTGCATCTGGATGGCATCGGGCCCGCTGCCCACCAGCACGAAGGCGCCTATCACCCAGCTCAACACGGCGATGAAGATGCTGGCAAAAAACGCTGTCCAGAAGCCCGAGACCTTGAAGCCGCGCACCAGCGCGGAGACCAGCAAGATCATCAGGGCATTGATGACCAGCAGGAACAGGCCAAAGGTCAACAAGGTCAGCGGCAAGGTCAGGACAATCACCAGCGGCTTGACAATGGCATTCGCAAAACCGAGCAACAGGGCCGAGATGACCAGCGACGAGGTGTCAGCAAAGCTGATTCCACGGAAGACGCGACTGGCCAGCCAGAGCGACAGCGCAGTGATGGCCCAGTGCAGAAGGAAAGTGATCAGGTGGTCGAACATGGCAGATGATCTGAGGGGGGCATGGCCGGGAATCATACCGGGCTGTCCCTGACCAGCGGCTGCCCCTGTCTTTCACCATCGTCTGTGGAAAGCAGCGCCAGCGATGATTCACCAGTTGCCGGCAGACGCCGAACGCCTGGCGCAGAGCTACACCGACCGGGGGCACAAGCCGCTGTATGGCGTCGAGGAGGCGCCGTAGTCTTTAAACCTCTTGCCGTGCGGCGGCATCCCATGGAATTTCCATGAATCATGACCGGCAACTTGCTACCGTTCGCCCGAACGGTGTGGGGCCGTGAATGGCGAAAACATCAACAGGCCAATCCGGTCCGCGCCGCCTCCATCTCCGCGCGCAACTCGTTCTCACGGCCCGCGTAGCGGGGTGAAAAATGGAAGGGAATCACCAGCTTGGCGCCGGCCGCACGCGCGATGTGGCCGGCCTGACGTGCGGTGAGATGCAGCTTGCGGGCGCCATGGCCGGCATCCTCGTCGAGAAACACACATTCGATGAACAGCTGCGTGGCATCGGCCACCAGCGCCGTGATGCGTTGCACGTTGTCCGGGTGAAAGGCAACGTCGGTCACGTAGCAGATCTTCTCGCCCGGCACCAGCCGCAATACCCCGGCCTTCAGTTCGCCCAGGGGCAGAAAGCGTTCATGCTCACCGTTGCGGTCACGCCAGAACGCGCGCACCGGTGTTGTGTCGGGGGCGCCCCGCATCACCGCCGCCTTCAGGTCCTTCAGCCAGGGCCCGACCGCCAGCCCGAGCCCGGCCAGACGGTTCTTCCATACGTTGACATGGACTTTTTCCTCGACGGCAAAGCTGAGGCAGGGCGTGCCATGGTCGAGAAACGCCGCGCGAACGCGGAACCCCGGCTCATCGAGCAACACCCCGTCGTGCAGCTGCCGCGGCACGAGGGGCTCCGGTTGGAAATGCCGATGGCAGCGCAGGCGTGTGCCCCGGGCCTGCCAGTCGGCATCGACCTCCCAGACATCGATCACGAAGTCGCCGGGATAGTTGTCAACCAGGTTCCAGGTGTAGGCGGCAAGCTTGTGCCCGACTTGGGCCGTAAAACCGGGCGGGCCGTACAGGCGGATGTGTTTGTGGCGGCCCAGGCAGAGGCGAAGCAGCCGGTCGAAACCGTAGAAGTGGTCCATGTGGGTGTGCGTGACAAACACATCCGAGATCCGCAGTATCTTTTTGGCGGGCAGCACCGTGAGGTCGCCCAGATCAAACAGCAGCGCCCGCTTCTCGAACATGAAATCAACATACAGCCCGGCGTCCTCCAGGGGGTTGTTGACGAGTTCAGTGCTGAAGGTGGGGCGCATGGCGGATGCCTTGGGCTGGAAGGTAGGGTCATTATCCCGGTTGTGCACGGCCAGGAGCCCCGATGTCGCGTGAATGCTGAATTTGCCCCCCGCACCCATGCCAGTGAATGAAAAACCGCACCCGACAGATCAGTCTTCCCGGTCCGAGGCTATAGTGCATGTACCGTATGCGCACGCGCATCTGATCCAGCAAGCGAGTGGACTTCAGCGGAGGAGTGCCGGGTTTCATGGGAAATTTATAACTGTTTATTTGTACGGTGTATCCATGGCTAGCCAAGGCTGCAAGCCACTTTCAGGAGAAAGTCATGTCCGGAATATCGAGCACGGGCCAGTTTATCGAGCATGTTTTGCTCCATACATTCGTTAGGCCTCATAGAACCACCGTTTCCGAATGCCCAAGCTGCACAAACACCGTTTCGACCTGGCGCTTCTGCTGCTGACGCTGCTCAGCACAGTCCTGATGTTTGTCGCCAGCAGCGATCCAGTGCCTGAGGCGCTTCGAAACACCGGTCTTCACACCTTCCTGAAGCAGTTCGCAACCGGCAACCAAATAGTCTTCGACCTGTCTGTCGGCATCTTGGCGGGCGTCTTCATCTACTACTTGGTGGTTCGCGTTCCGGAACGCGGCAGACGCCTTCGCGTTCGTCGCAACTTGGCAATGACGCATGGCTCATGCAAGCGCGCGTGCAACGCGATCTACCTTGGCTGCTTCATGAAGTCGTATCCTGCTGGCCTACCAGATGAACTCACCGACATGGCTCGATTTCGCCAGTTCTTTAAGGAAGAGCATGTCGCAGGCCAAACAAAGTGGGACGCGGTTGCCAACGGCCTGACTGACGAGAAACTGAAGGACCTCGTTGTAGAGCTAGAAATCTTGATGCAAGAGGTCCACTTTACGCTGAGCGCCGTCGACATCAAGGACCCCAAAGCATTCGGCTTCTTGAAGTCGCTCTCTCGCATCCTGTATCGCAGCAAGAACTGGACAACCGACTACGACAGTACGAAGTCGCTGCTCGGCTTTCTTTGGTCCTTTCATACTGGCTGGAGCTGGGTAGAGGGCTATCTTCCTACGGACCCAATCGCCGACATGATCGCCGCGGTATGAGGCTTAACCCCTCAGTCAAGGGGACGTCTTGCGGCAAGCCGCAAGCCGCCCCTTACCTCGAACGTTAGATTTCATGTCCGAACGCCATATCTTCCGTGACGTTGCTTCCTTTGAGCGCCGCCTGGCTCTTCCAGATGGCTTCTATGAGCGGCTCCTGAAGGAGGACGATTGGTCCTTCGTCATAAAGCTGAATGCCCTCTTCGAGGCTGCGTGTGCACATGCACTAGTCACACGCCTTGCCGCACCTGAACTGATCGACCAATTCGCTAGACTGGAGCTCGCAGACCGAGACCGTGGCAAGGTGAAGTTCCTTTCGACCCTTGGCTGCATCAGTGACGAACAGGCGACGTTTCTCCGACGACTTGCCGAATTGAGAAACGCATTGGCACACGACGTCTCCCAAGTCAGTTTTACGTTCGTCGCCTACGTATCTGGACTGGATTCGAATCAGAGGAAGCAGCTTGCGAAGGTGTTCGGTCATGGCTGCAACGATCCAATTCCGATCGAGGGGAAGAAGATTCCGCTCGCGAAGTTCGCCGCGGAGAACATGAAGCTGGTGATCTGGTTGACCGCCGCCGAAGTGTTGGCGTGTTTGTATCTCGAGTACGAGATTGCTGAGATTCGGCTGAAAGCTGCTGCACTAGACGCATACTGGCGCAGCGTTGTGGAACCGAGTGTTGGACTACTGAGCGAGCAGGCCGCCAGATGAAATCTAACAAGTCAACGCGGACGACCAAAGTCGTTTCGCAGCTGCGCCGCGCCGTTCTTTGGTCGCCGGTTACGTCCGACGTTAAACAGCGTCCAGAATGACGAAGCAATCAAGCCCCCGAGAAATCGGCTGAGTTCGACGCGGGGTGACCGTGACCGACTGCTTTCCGTGTTGAGCAGGCATGGCGTTCCACCCGCCAGACCATCGAGCGTCAGGCGATAGCGCGATTCCCTGCCAACCCTCGGGTTACAAGGAAAATAGGCCGCCAGCCCTTTTGAGACGGGCGCAAGCAGCTATGAAATAAATAGCAAAAAACCCGGGACAGCGTGCGCGCCTGGGCGCTTTGCCTCACGCGTAATCGGCCACGGGCACGCAGCTGCAGAACAGGTTGCGGTCGCCATAGACGTTGTCGACTCGGCCCACGGGCGGCCAGTACTTGACCTGTTTGAGCGTGGCCAGCGGGAAGGCGCCGGTTTCGCGCGAATACGGCCGGTCCCAGTCCGCGCCCAGCAGGCTGGCGGCCGTGTGGGGTGCGTGTTTGAGCGGGTTGTTGTCCTGCGGCCAGGTACCGTTTTCAACCTGGCGGATCTCTTCGCGGATGGCAATCATGGCGTTGATGAAACGGTCCAGCTCGGCCAGGGTTTCGCTTTCGGTGGGCTCGACCATCAGGGTGCCGGGCACGGGGAAGCTCAAGGTGGGCGCGTGGAAGCCGTAGTCCATCAGGCGCTTGGCCACGTCTTCGGCGCTGACGCCGCTGCTGTCTTTCAGCGGGCGCAGGTCCAGGATGCATTCGTGCGCCACATGGCCGTTGTCACTGGCGTACAGCGTGGGGTAATGGTCTTTCAGCCGTGCGCTGATGTAGTTGGCGCTCAGGATGGCGACTTCGGTCGCTTGCTGCAGGCCTTCGGGGCCCATCATGCGGCAGTACATCCAGCTGATCGGCAGCACGGCGGCATTGCCCAGCGGTGCGGCCGAGATGGCGCCCACACCGTTGACCGGCAGGCCCGCCGTGGCGTGGCCGGGCAAGTAGGGCACGAGGTCGGCCACCACACACACCGGGCCGACACCGGGGCCGCCGCCGCCGTGCGGAATGCAGAAAGTCTTGTGCAGGTTCAGGTGGCTCACGTCGCCGCCAAACTCGCCGGGCGCGGCCACGCCGACCAGCGCGTTCATGTTGGCGCCGTCCACGTAAACACGGCCGCCATGGCTGTGGACCAGGGCGCACAGCTCTTTCACCTGCGTCTCGAACACGCCGTGGGTGCTGGGGTAGGTGATCATCATGCAGGCCAGGTTGGCGCTGTGCTGTTCGCATTTGGCTTTCAGGTCGACCATGTCGACGTTGCCCTGGGCATCGCAGGCGGTGACGACCACCGTCATGCCGGCCATCTGTGCGCTGGCCGGGTTGGTGCCGTGGGCCGACGAGGGGATCAGGCAGATGTTGCGGTGGCCCTGGCCATTGGCTTCCAGCCAGGCCTTGATGACCAGCAGGCCGGCGTATTCGCCCTGCGAGCCGGCGTTGGGCTGCAGGCTGATGCCGGCGTAACCCGTGGCCTGGCACAGCCAGTCGCGCAGCTGCTGGTCGAGTTCGGCGTAACCCTGCAACTGGTCCTGCGGCGCAAACGGGTGGATGTTGGCAAACTCGGGCCAGGTGACGGGAATCATCTCGCTGGTCGCGTTGAGTTTCATGGTGCAGCTGCCCAGCGGGATCATGCTGCGGTCCAGCGCCAGGTCTTTGTCGCTGAGCATGCGGATGTAGCGCAGCATGCCGGTCTCGGAGTGGTGTGTGTTGAACACCGGGTGCGTCAGGAAGTCGCTGGTGCGGCGCAGCTCTTCGGGGATCAGTGGCTCGACGCCTTTTTCAAAGTCGCTCAGGCGCGGCATGGGCTGGCCGGGCTTGACGAAGAAGGACCAGAGCATCTCCAGGTCTTCCCGCGTGGTGGTTTCATCGAGCGACACGCCCAGGTGGTTGGTCAGGCGGCACCGCAGGTTGGCCCCCGACTGGCGCGCGCGTTCAGCGATCGAATGGGTCGCGTCATCGGTCTTGATGGTGACCGAGTCGAAGGCGCTGGCGTTGGCGATGTCGTAGCCCATCTGCTGCACGCCGCGCGCAAAAATCGCGGTGTAGCTGGCCACGCGCTGGGCAATACGCTTGAGGCCCTGCGGCCCGTGGTAGACCGCGTACATGCTGGCCAGCACGGCCGGCAGCACCTGCGCGGTGCAGATGTTGGAGGTGGCTTTTTCGCGGCGGATGTGCTGCTCGCGGGTCTGCAAAGCCAGACGGTAGGTCGGGTTGCCGTGCACGTCGATGCTGACGCCAACCAGCCGGCCCGGCATGGAGCGCTTGAACTCATCGCGGCAGGCAAGGTAGGCCGCGTGCGGCCCGCCGTTGCCCATGGCCACGCCGAAGCGCTGGGTGTTGCCCAGCACGATGTCGGCGTCCCATTCGCCGGGAGGCGCCAGCAGGGTCAGCGCCAGCAGGTCGGCGGCCACGCACAGGGCGGCGCCGTCCACATGCGCCTGGCCAGCCAGCGGCCGCAGGTCATGGATGCTGCCGGTGGTCGCCGGGTACTGCGCCAGCACGCCGAAGTAGTTGCCCTCGGCCATCAGCTGCGGCACGGTCGCGGCGGCGGTGCTCACCTTGACCTCGATGCCCAGCGGCTTGGCACGCGTCTGGATCACCTCGATGGTCTGCGGGTGGCAGTCGCCGGCAACGATGAAGACATTGCTTTTGCTCTTGACGCTGCGTTTGGCCAGGGTCATGGCTTCGGCGGCGGCCGTGGCTTCGTCGAGCATGGACGCGTTGGCCATCGGCATGCCGGTCAGGTCGCAGACCATGGTCTGGAAATTGATGAGCGCTTCCATGCGGCCCTGGGAAATTTCAGCCTGGTAGGGCGTGTAGGCGGTGTACCAGGCGGGGTTTTCCAGGATGTTGCGCAGGATCACGCCGGGGGTGTGGGTGCCGTAATAACCCTGGCCGATGAAACTTTTGAAGACCTTGTTCTTTGCCGCCATGGCCTTGAGTTCGGCCAGTGCCGCCGCCTCGGTGACGGGCGCCGGGATGGCCATCGCGTGGCTGCGGGCAATGCTGCGCGGCACAATGCCGTCGATCAGCGCACGCCGGGACGCAGAACCTACGACGCTGAGCATGTGGGTTTCGTCAGCCTCATCGATGCCGATGTGGCGGGCAATGAACTCGGAAGCGTTTTCAAGCTCGCGCAGCGGCTTGGCGGTGGGCATCAACATGGCGGTTTCCAGGATTCGTTCGCCCTGAGCTTGTCGAAGGGGCAGTGAACAGTGAGGCAAGACTTCGACAGGCTCAGTCCGAACGGTGGGGCGGGAGGGCTATTTACGCAGTTGCGGAAAAGGTGGTGTAGCTGGTCTCATCCATCAGCGCGTCCAGTTGAGATTTGTTCGACAACTTGACCTTGAAGAACCAGCCGGCGCCCAGCGGGTCGGTGTTGGCCAGCGAGGGGTTGTCGCGCAGGGCTTCGTTGACTTCGGTGACTTCGCCGCTGATGGGCATGTAGACGTCGGCCGCGGCCTTGACCGACTCGACGACACCGGCGACCTCTTTTTGCGCCAGCGTGCTGCCGACGGAAGGCAGATCGACAAACACCACGTCGCCAAGCGCGTCCTGCGCGTGGTGCGTGATGCCGACGGTGGCGATGTCGCCGTCAACGTTGATCCATTCGTGGTCTTCGGTGTACTTGATCATGGGGTTCTCCAGAATAATAAAAACTTCAACCGCGGAAATAGCGATTTGGAACAAAAGGCATGGGGCTGACTTCCATGGGCACGGGTTTGCCGCGCACGATGGCGTTCACGCGTGTACCGATGGCCGAGAATTCGAGTTTCACGTAGCCCATGGCCACGGGTTTGTCGATGGTGGGGCCCAGCAGGCCGCTGGTGACTTCGCCCATCGGTGTGCCGTCCAGGCTTTGCAGGGCCGTGTGGTCGCGCACGGGAATGCGCTCCAGCGCCACCAGGCCCACACGTTTGCGCCCCAGCGCGGCGGGGTCGGCCAGTTGCGCCAGC
This sequence comes from Polaromonas sp. AER18D-145, assembly GCF_002379095.1. GTDB lineage: Bacteria > Pseudomonadota > Gammaproteobacteria > Burkholderiales > Burkholderiaceae_C > Polaromonas. Next base: position 12,107 of record NZ_NBZV01000060.1, on the reverse strand, counting down.
ACCTTGTCGGCGCCCGGAAAGCCGCCGGCGCGTGCACCGCCGGTGCGGCGCACTTTCTGGATCGCCCAGTTGAGGCTGGCTTCGACTGGTGTGGTGGTGGTGTCGATGTCGTTGCCGTAGAGGCACAGGCCGGCTTCGAGCCGCAGCGAATTGCGCGCGCCCAGGCCGATCGGTTTGACTTCGGGCTGGGCCAGCAGGGCGCGGGCCAGCGTGTCGGCCTGCGCGGCGGGCACGGAAATCTCGAAACCGTCTTCGCCGGTGTAGCCGCTGCGTGTGAGAAAGCAGTCGCAACCGGCGACGGTAAAACGTCCGCCGGTCATGAAGACCAGCTTCTCGACGCCGGGTGCCAGGCGCGAGAGTGCGGTGACGGCCTGCGGCCCCTGCAGTGCCAGCAAAGCCATGTCGGGCATGGGAACGACCTCGCAGCGGGTGCCGATGTTTGCCTCGATATGCGCGATGTCGCCGACCTTGCAGGCGCCGTTGACGATGACGAAGATGTCGCCGCCGTTGAGGTAGTCGCGGTTGAAGAACATCAGGTCGTCGATGATGCCGCCGTCCTCATTGAGCAGCAGGCCGTAGCGCTGTTTGCCGGCGGGCAGGTCGATCACATCGACCGGGATCAGGGTTTCCAGCGCGGCCGCGGCACCGGCACCGACCAGGCGCAGCTGGCCCATGTGCGAGACATCGAACAGGCCGGCGGCCTGGCGGGTGTGGTGGTGCTCGGCCATCAGGCCGGCCGGGTATTGCACCGGCATGGCATAACCGGCAAACGGCACCATGCGCGCACCGAGTTCGAGGTGCAGGGCGTGCAGCGGTGTTTTCAACAGGACAGGATCGGTGGCGGACACAGGCGTTCTCCGGGGGCAAACATACAACATGGCCACTAGCCATGGGCTGCCCCTGCTGTCCTCTTTACCTGAGAGATTCACCTGGCGATGCAGGTTTGCTCCTTCGGTGGACCACCTCGAAGGTGGCCTCTCTCCAGTAGGGAACGCCGCCCGGAAGATGTTCGCCCGGGTGGCGGTTGCCAGTCCTTTTGCCTGAGCGTTCAGAGCACCATTGGGGTGCCGCATGCGCCTTCGGCGGTTTTCGCGAGGAAAACTCTCTCCTGACCGCGTAAGTGTAGCCCAAGGCTGGGATAGCCGACCTGCAGGCGTAGCGCGCTTGCGGGGCAACGACGCATGCCCCGGGAGCGTGGGTCTTTTCAAGCAGGGGCCGCGGGTCCGGCTTCGCCGGCCCGCAGGCGCAGCGCCCCCTCGGGGGGCAGCGACCCACACGCAGTGGGGGAGCGTGGGGGCTCTATTTACTTGGCGTAGACCAGATCGCGTAGGGTCAGCGCGATGGCCGGGACATAGGTGATCACCATCAGACAGGCCAGGATCACCAGCACGAACGGGATCAGGTGGGTGATGATGCGGTCCAGCGATATTTTGGCGACGGTGCAGGCAGCAAACAGGTTCACGCCGAACGGCGGCGTGATCATGCCCAGCGCCAGGTTGACGACCATCACCATGCCGAAATGCACCGGGTCGATGCCGAAGTGCATGGCCACGGGGGCCAGAATGGGCGCCAGCACAATGATGGCGGCACTGGTTTCGATGAACATGCCGATCAGGAACAGCGCAGCATTGACGCCCAGCAGGAAGAGGGCGGGCGACTGCAGCGCCCCTTCCAGGTAACGCCCGATAGCATCGGGCACGCCGGCACGCGTGATCAGGAAGGCAAACAGCCCGGCATTGGCGATGATGAACATGATGACGGCGCTGGAGATCACCGACTTGCGCAGCACCAGCACCAGTGTCGGCAGCTTGATCTCGCGGTAGATCACTCCGCCCACGATCAGCGCGTAGAACACGGCCACGGCCGCCGCCTCGGTCGGCGTGAAGATGCCGCCATAGATGCCGCCAAGAATGATGACCGGCATCAGCAGGGCCCAGCCGGCCTGCCAGGTGGCCTTGAAGAAACCCAGGCGCCCGTCGCCGTCGTTCTTGCCCCAACCCTTGATCTTGCAATACACATAGACAAAAGCCATCAGCGCGAGGCTGATCAGGATGCCCGGGCCGACGCCGGCGATGAACAGCTCGCCGATCGAGACCTCGGCACTGACGCCGTACAGGATCAGCGGAATCGACGGCGGAATGATCACGCCGAGTTCGGCGCTGGTGGCCTGCAGGGCCGCGGCGTAGCTGGTGGGGTAGCCATGTTTGATCAGGGCGGGAATCAGGATCGCGCCGACCGCAAAGGTGGTGGCCACCGAGGAGCCCGAGACCGCTGCAAAAATCATGCAGGTCAGCACGCAGGTCATGGGCAGGCCGCCCTGGACGCCGCCGACAATGCTTTTCGCAAACTCGACCAGGCGGCGCGAAATGCCGCCGGTCTCCATCAGGTTGCCAGCCAGGATGAAAAACGGAATGGCTGCCAGCGGAAACTTGTTGATGGCGTTGAACATCTCCTTGACGGAGATCAGCATGTGGGCGTTGGACGCCTGGATGCCGAAGATGGAAGCCAGTCCGATGGACACGGCAACGGAGATCGTCAGTGCGAAACACACGATCATGGTGGTCAACATGACGGCGGTCATTGTGCAATCCCCGGAAAAAAGTTGTTGTCAGTGGTGTTGATGATGCAGCTCATGTCGCCGTCTCCAGTTCTTCGCGCTGCGGATCCAGCAGGTTGCCGATGATGCCGATCACGCAGAACATGCCGCCTATCGGCATGGCCACATAACCCCAGAACATGGAGATGGACTCCAGGCCCGCCATGGACTGCACCCGCCCGCGGATGGCGTAGTCCCAGCCCCACCAGATGATGACGCCGATCAGGGCCAGGGCGGCCAGGCAGACCACCCAGTCGAGGACGCGCTTGACCTTGATCGGGCTCCAGCGGTACAGCACATCAACGCTGACCATGGCGCCCTGGCGGAAGGCCGCCGGTATGCCCATGAAGACCATCCAGATCAGCGACAGGCGGATCAGGATTTCGCTCCACTCGGCCGGCTGCTCGAGCACGAAGCGCGTCACGATCTGGAACATGCCCAGCGAAGATGCAATCACCATCATGAGGCAGGCCACCAGCGTGGCAAACCCCGTGGTCCAGCGTTCGATTCTGAGAAAGGTGTTTTTCATGGGAATACCGGTTCTACAAGGAAAACGCCCGCAAGCCTAATGGCTGCGGGCGTGTTCAGCTACAAAAAACGTAGCGAACGAGGCCGCTTACTTGACGCTGCGGATCTTGTCGATGTTGGCTTTGCCGAACTGCTTTTCAAATTCAGCGTTCACGGGTGCCAGGGCGGCGACGAACCTGGCCTTGTCGACATTGTCGATCACGGTCATGCCCTTGGCGCGCAGGTCGGCCACACCCTTGGCGTCGTCTTCGTCCACACGGGCGCGGTTGGCCTTGGTGCCTTCGGCGGCCGCTTCGAGGAAAGCCTTCTTGTCGGCAGCGCTGAGTTTGTCGAAGACGGCCTTGTTCATCACCCAGATGCAGGGCGAGTAGACGTGGCCGGTCAGCGACAGGTGTTTCTGGACCTGGTCAAACTTGGACGCGATGATGACCGACAGCGGGTTTTCCTGGCCGTCAACCGTGCCCTGCTGCAGTGCGGTGAACACCTCGGGGAAAGCCATGGGGGTGGTGATGATGCCGAAGCCCTTGTAGGCTGCAATGTGCACCGGATTTTCCATGGTGCGCATTTTCAGGCCCTTCAGGTCCTCGGGCGTCTTCACGTCACGCTTGCTGTTGGTCATGTGGCGGAAACCATTTTCGCCCCAGCCCAATGCCTTGAAGCCCTTGGCTTCGAACTTGACGAGCAGGTCCTGGCCGATCGGGCCGTCCAGCACCGCACGTGCGTGGGCCTTGTCGCGGAACAGGAAAGGCACGTCGAGAATCTTGGTTTCCGGCACGAAGTTGGGGACCGGGCCGGTCGACGAGAAAGCCAGTTCCTGGGTGCCCAGCTGCACGGCCTCGATGGACTCGCGCTCGCCGCCGAGGGAGCCGTTATAGAAGGTCTGGACCTTGTAACGGCCACCGGTGCGCTTTTCCACTTCCTTGGCGAAGGTGTCAATGGCCACGCCCTGGTGGGAGTTCTGTGACGTCGAGATGCTGATCTTCATGATCGTCTGCGCCGCAGCACCGGCCACCAGGCCGAGTGCCAGCGTCATGCCCAAGGCGAGTCGGGTCAGCGTGGGTTTGAAAAAAGTCATGGAGTGTCTCCTCTGGGTGGAAAAAGGGGTGGAGGGAAAAGTTATCATACAACTTGCAATTTTCACCTCCTGGCGGACTGCGCCACCTAGGGGTTTTCGCCTAAGAACTCGTCCGTCAGTAATCGGGGGTCACGTTGGGTCGCAATCGGGATGAGTTGTCCGCCAACATTCTGCAGCATGGGCTGGACGCCCATGCAAGGGATTTGGTGGGCAAATCGCCCGATTTCGTCCCAACCCGCAGGGCAAATGGATTTTCGGGCGGTCTGCGGCGTTGCAAAATCAGGCAAGGCCACCAGCCTTGCCCTGAATTTTGCGCCTTGCGTCCCATCCCGACAATCCATTTGCGCGGCCCCCGATTACTGACGGGCGAGTTCCAGGTACTCTCCGATGATGGCGTCGAAACTGTCGTCGGGCAGCAAGCCCAGCCGGCGAGCCCGTGTCGCGTCGATGTGGGCGGGCCAGCTGGTCACGATGTTGGCAATCGCGGCGTCCGGCGTCCAGTCGATCAGCGCGGCAACCTCCTTGCCGGCAATGCGTTCCAGCGCCGCCGCCATCTCGCCGGGGGTTGTCTTGAGGGCCGGCAGGTTGATGGCGGTACGCGCGCCCCAGTCGGCGTCGCTGGCCTCGATGGCCCGGATCAGGCCGTGGATGGTGCGGCTGGGCGAGGACAGCGCCACCGGGGTGTCGGGCACCACCGGGCACACGGCCCGCACGCCGGCCAGCGGCTCACGGATCATGCCGCTCAGGAAGCTGGAGGCCGCGCCGTTGGGTTTGCCGGGGCGCACGCTCACGGTCATCAGGCGCACGTTGCGGCCGCGCACAAAACCCTTGCGGGCATAGTCGGCCACCAGCTGCTCGCCGATGAATTTCTGGATGCCGTAGCTGTTCTGGGGCGTCGGCAAGGTGGTGTCTTCAATCACCGCGGGCAGGGGTTGTTCGGGGGAATTGCCGAACACGGCCAGCGAACTGGCAAACACCACCGTCGGCGAGGTCTTCAGGCGGCGGCAGGCCTCCAGCAGGGCACGCGTGGCATCGAGGTTGCTGCGCATGCCGAGGTCGAAATCGGCTTCGCATTCACCGCTGACTGCAGCGGCGAGGTGAAAAACCACGGCTGTGTCCCTGGCGATCACGGGGTTGGAGGCCGGGTCTGCTTCGAGCAGGACATTCAGGTCCCCCTCGACCGCGCGAACCCGGCTGTCGGCCATCAGGTCGGCCGGTGGTGCCGCCCTGTCCACCAGGGTCACGCGGGTGATGGGTTGCGCGGGGCTGCCAGCCAGGGACAGCGTGCCTTGTTGGAGCAGCGCGCGGGCCAGGCGCACGCCCAGGAAACCGGCGCCGCCGGTAATGACAATGTTCATGGGAGATCGGGTCTTCTCTGAATGTTGATCGGAAATGGCGTCGTGGGTGTCGTTACCCGGGCGACGCGGCGGGTGAAGGTTCGGGCCGGCCCTGTATGGCCCTACATGCCGCTGTAGTTGGGGCCGCCGCCGCCCTCGGGCGTGACCCAGACGATGTTTTGTGTCGGGTCCTTGATGTCGCAGGTCTTGCAGTGCACGCAGTTCTGCGCGTTGATCTGCAGACGGTCGCTGTTGTCGGGGTTTTTCACAAACTCATAGACGCCGGCCGGGCAGTAACGCGACTCCGGACCGGCGTAGGTCGCCAGGTTGATGTTGACCGGCACGCTGGCGTCCTTGAGGGTCAGGTGTGCCGGTTGCTGCTCTTCATGGTTGGTGTTGGAGACAAACACCGAACTCAGGCGGTCAAAGGTGATCTTGTTGTCGGGTTTGGGGTAAACAATCTGCGGACACTCGGCCGCCGGTTTGAGCATGGCGTGGTCGGCCGTCTTGCGCCGAATCGTCCACGGCGGGTTGCGAATGCCCAGTTTGGGCAGCAGCCACTGCTCGATGCCGGTCATGAAGGCGCCGACATACACGCCTTTCTTGAACCATTGCTTGAAATTGCGCGACTGGTTCAGCTCGGCATACAGCCAGCTTTTGGCAAAGGCTTCCGGATAGGCGCTCAGCTCGTCGTGCTGGCGGCCCGCGGTCACGGCGTCGAAGGCGGCTTCGGCCGCGAGCATGCCGGTTTTGATGGCGGCGTGGCTGCCCTTGATGCGTGCGGCATTGAGGTAACCGGCTTCGCAGCCGATCAGCGCGCCGCCGGGGAACACGGTTTTGGGCAGGCTGACCATGCCGCCGGCCGTGATGGCACGCGCGCCGTAGCTGATGCGTTTGCCGCCTTCGAGGTAGGCCTTGATGCTGGGGTGCGTCTTCCAGCGCTGCATTTCCTCGAACGGGCTGAGCCAGGGGTTGCTGTAGTCCAGGCCGACCACCAGGCCCAGCGTGACCTTGTTGTCTTCCAGGTGGTACATGAAGCCGCCGCCATAGGTCTGGCTGTCCATGGGCCAGCCAGCGGTGTGCACGACCAGGCCGGGCTTGTGTTTGGCCGGGTCGATTTCCCACAGTTCCTTCACGCCCAGCGCGTAGGCCTGCGGGTCCTTGCCCTCGCCGAGCTTGAATTGCGCCATGAGCTGGCGGCCCAGGTGGCCGCGCGCGCCTTCGGCAAAGATGGTGTATTTGCCGTGCAGTTCCATGCCGAGCTGGAAATGGTCGCTGGGCTGGCCGTCCTTGCCGACGCCCAGGTTGCCGGTGGCCACGCCCTTGACCGAGCCGTTGTCGTTGTAAAGCACTTCGGCGGCTGCGAAGCCGGGGAAGATTTCCACACCGAGGTTCTCGGCCTGCTGCGCCAGCCAGCGCACCACATTGCCGAGGCTGACCACGTAGTTGCCTTCGTTGTGAAAACACTCGGGCACGAAAAACGCCGGTGTTTTGGTCGCACCCGTTTCGCTGAGGAACAGCACCTCGTCACTGGTCACGGGTTGGTTGAGCGGGGCTTCGAGTTCTTTCCAGTTCGGAATCAGCTCGGTGAGGGCCTTGGGGTCCATGACCGCGCCGGAGAGAATATGCGCGCCGGGCTCGGAGCCTTTTTCAAGCACCACCACGGAAAGCTCCGTGCCTTTTTCTGCGGCCAGCTGTTTCAGCCGAATGGCCGTGGCCAGACCGCCGGGCCCACCTCCGACCACGACCACGTCGTATTCCATTGCTTCACGGGGGCCGAACTGGGCCAGGATCTCTTGGTTATTCATGGTGGACTCGCTGATAATCAATTTCAGGGACGGTTGTCCGTCAGGTAACGGCCGCAGCTCTGCGCCTGATTTTATGTCGTGAATCCACCGGGTCGAACCCTCGTTCGCCTCGGTCCCCTTTTATCGAGAGGACCCTCTAATGGCTTACAGCCTGGATCTTTCAGGGCGTGTCGCGCTCGTGACCGGCGCATCCGGCGGCCTGGGTGCCCAGTTTGCCAAAACCCTGAGCCGTGCCGGTGCCGCGGTGGTGCTGGCCAGCCGCAGGATGGACAAGCTCAAGGATCTGCGTGCGCAGATCGAGGCCGAAGGGGGCGATGCGCATGTGGTCACGCTGGATGTGACCGACCATGCGAGCATCAAGTCGGCGGTGGCGCACGCCGAAACCGAGGTTGGCCCCATTGACATCCTCGTCAACAACTCCGGCGTGAGTACGACGCAGCGCATCCAGGACGTCGGCGAGGATGACTACGACTTCATTTTCGGCACCAATGTCAGGGGCGCTTTTTTTGTGGCGCAGGAAGTCGGCAAACGCATGCTGGCGCGGTCGCGCGGAGCGGCGCCGGGCGCCTTTTCCGGCGCGCAGATCATCAACATTGCCTCCATGGCGGGCCTGCGCGTGTTGCCGCAGATCGGCGTGTACTGCATGAGCAAGGCGGCGGTGGTGCAGATGACCAAGGCCATGGCGCTGGAGTGGGGCAAGTTCGGCATCAACGTCAACGCCATCTGCCCGGGCTACATCGACACCGAGATCAACCACCATCACTGGGAAACCGAGCAGGGGAAAAAGCTGGTGCAGATGCTGCCGCGCAAGCGCATCGGCAAGCCGGAGGACCTGGACGCGCTGCTGGTGATGCTGGCCAGCGGGCAGAGCCATTTCATCAACGGTGCTGTCATTGCGGCGGACGACGGCTTCGGGCTCTGAGGCATGCGCCGCCGAGCGCTTGTTCTTCAGCCATCCCCCTTCCGCCTTTTGTCTTTTTTTCCTTTCCGACTTTTCATCTTCTTCACAGCGCCATGAAAATTGAAATTCCCGACATCAAGAAACTGGTTTTTGAAATGCGCGTCCCGATCCGGTGGGGCGACATGGACGCCATGGGCCACGTCAACAACACCAGCTATTTTCGTTACCTGGAAACGGTCCGAATCGACTGGATGCATTCGATCGGCTGTGTGCCCGACCCCCAGGGCGAAGGCCCGGTCATCGTCAATGCGTTCTGCAATTTCTACAAGCAGCTCGAATACCCGGGCGACGTGCTGGTCAAGATGTACGTCAGCGACCCGGCACGCACCACCTTCGAGAGCTGGGGCACGATGGAGCGTGCCGACCAGCCCGGTGTGATCTACGCCGCCGGCGGTGCCACGACGATCTGGGTCGACTTTCCGAGCCAGAAGGCCGCCGCCTTGCCGGACTGGATGCGCCAACTGGTCAGCTGAGCGCAAAATCCGGGAATCCACCCACCTTGCCAGACCTATGCCTGTCGCCAAAGTCCTTCCCGCTGACCTTTGTCTTGCCATCGACCCCGGGCTTCTGGGGTTTGCGGACACGTCCGAACTGCTGGACCAGCCGATGCACTGGATCGGCCAGCAGCGTGCCGAAACCGCGGCCGGCTTTGGCCTGGCGATGGTGCAGCCCGACTACAACCTTTTTGTGCTGGGCGAGGTCGGCACGGGAAGATCGACCCTGCTGCTGCAGATGATGCATACGGCGGCGGCCAGCCGGCCGGTGCCCCCGGACCTCTGTTATCTCCACAACTTCGACGCCCCGGAGCGGCCCCGGGCCTTGCGCATGCCGGCCGGGCAGGGCCGGCTGCTGCGCCAGCTCATGCTGCAGTTGACCAAAACGCTGCAGGTGGAAATTCCCCAACGCCTGGCGGACCAGGATTTCCGCACGGAAAGAGAGCGCATCGAAAAAAGTTACAAGGCGGAAGAGGACCCCGCCTATGCGGAGCTGGACGCGTTTGCCGAAGCCCGGAGCTTTTCATTGTTTCGCGAGGCGGGCCATCTGGTCTTCACCCTGAGGGACGACAAGGGCCGGGCCTTGACCGAAAGCGAGGCGCTGGCCCTGCCAAAGGAGCGGCGTGTCGAGATCGACCGCGCCGAGCAGGAACTGCGTGCGGAAATTGCCCGATTTCTCGATAAAACCCGGTCCATGGAACGGGTACTGAACGAAGGCCTGGCGGCCTTGCGCCGCCAGGTGGTCAAGCCGATGCTGGAGCACGAGCTGCAGGAGATCCGCAACGAGCTGCGCAAACAGATCAAGGACTCGGTCAAGCTGGTCAACTACCTCGACCTGGTCCTGCACGATGTGCTCGAAAACCTGGAGCTGTTCCAGGCCGGCGACACGGACGAGGAGGTCCGGCTTGAGGCCCTCGCCTCCGTGCTGGGCCGCTACCGGGTCAACCTGGTGGTAGACAACCACGGCCTGACCGGCGCGCCGGTGATGGTCGAGGACAACCCCCTGCTGCGCCGGCTGTTTGGCAGCATCGAGTACCAGTCCGACAACGATGTGCGGGTCACGGATTTCTCGCGCATACGCGCGGGCAGCCTGCTCAAGGCGAATGGCGGCTTCCTGATGCTGCACCTGAACGACCTGCTGGCCGATGATCTGGTATGGGAAAAGCTGCGCCGCTTCCTGCGCAGCGGCCTCGTCCAGATCGAGGAGTCCGGCGTGACGTATTCGTCCATGGCCGCCGTGGCGCTGGAGCCGGAACCTGTCGATGCGGATGTCAAGATCATCCTGATCGGCTCCGTCGAGGAGTACTACCTCCTGCAGGAGAGTGATCCGGAATTCACCCGCCGTTTCCGCTGCAAGGTGGACGTTGCCGAAAGTTTTCCGGCCAGCGCGGATACCCGCCGGGCTTCGGCGATTTTTGTGGCGCACACCTGCCGCAAGATGGGGTTTCCCCACTTTTCCGCAGCGGCCGTCGCGCGCCTGCTGGAAGACTCCCACCGCGAGGTGGACGACCAGGCCCGCCAGAGCGCCATCTTTTCCCGCACCGAGGCATTGGTGATGGAGAGCGCCTCCATGTGCCGCGCGCGGGGCGCCCCCCTGGTGGACCTGCAGGACGTCGAGGCGGCGCTTCGTGCCCGAAACTACAGGCACGATTATCCCGAGCAGCGCCAGCAGGAGACCATCGCAGACGGGGAGCGGCTGCTGGTCCTGACCGGCGAGAAGGTCGGGCAGCTCAATGCCTTGACCGTGATTGACCTGGGCGACTACCGTTTTGGTTTCCCGGTGGGTGTCACGGCACGTACCTACGCCGGCGACGAGGGCCTGCTCAACGTGGAGCGCGAGGTGGAGCTTTCCGGCCCCATCCATGACAAGGGGGTGCTCATCCTGCACAGCTACTTGTCGGCGCTGTTTGCCCATCTTGCGCCGCTGGCGCTGAATGCGGCCATTGTTTTTGAACAGGAGTACCACGGCGTCGAAGGCGATTCCGCTTCCTGCGCCGAACTGTATGTGCTGCTGTCGTCCCTGTCGGGGTTGCCGCTGAAACAGGGTGTCGCCGTGACCGGTGCGATCAACCAGCATGGCGACATGCTGCCGGTGGGCGGGATCAACGAAAAAATAGAGGGCTACTTCCGCAGCTGTGAAATTGTCGGGCTGGACGGCAGCCAGGGGGTGCTGATTCCGCACCGCAATCGGCGCCACCTGATGCTCGAGCGCAAGGTGGTGGAGGCGGTGGCCGCGCGCCGATTCCACATCTACACGGCCGAACATGCAAGCGATGGTCTGGAACTGCTTACCGGTGCGTCGTTTGGCGAGTTGAGCGCGGCGGGCGTTTACCCGGCCGACAGCGTGCTTGGCGGTGCGCAGAAAACCCTGGAGGATTTCCGGCGCTCCTGCCAGCGCGCGGAGCAGCACAAGCCCGAACGCAAGCCCGGCAAACTGCGCTGACCGGGGCCCGTGGCAGTTATTTCTGTTTCGGCAGCCGGCCCATCAGGTAAAACTCGGGGTTGGGCATCATGCTGGAAAAGCTGGCGATGCGATTGGACAGGCCGAAGAAGGCGGTGATCGCGGCGATGTCCCAGATGTCCTCGTCGTTGAAGCCGTGGGCATGCAGCGCGGCAAAGTCGCCTTCTTCCACCTCATCCGACTTCTGGCAGACCTTCATCGCAAAGTCCAGCATGACGCGCTGGCGCGGCGTGATGTCGGCCTTGCGGTAATTCACCGCCACCTGGTCGGCCACCAGCGGTTTTTTCTCGTAGATCCGCAGGAGCGCACCATGCGCCACCACGCAATACAGGCAGTGGTTGGCCGCACTCGTGGTGGTCACGATCATCTCGCGGTCGCCTTTGCTCAGGCCCGACTCCTCGCGCAACATCAAAGCGTCATGGTAGGCAAAAAAAGCACGCCACTCTGCCGGGCGGCGCGCCAGCGCCAGAAACACATTGGGGACAAAGCCGGCTTTTTCCTGCACCTCCAGCACTTTGGCCCTGATGTCGTCGGGCAGGGTGTTGAGGTCGGGCAGGGGGTATCTTGTGGTCATGATGTTTCTCTCCTTGCAGGTTATTCTGGCAATGATACGTTCGGCTTGGGTCGTTTTGGGTTGCTTCTCATGGCGATGGCTTGCCTGCTGGCCGGGTCTCGCCCCGGCGGGCGACTCCCTTTTCTTTGCGTCGCTGTATAGACAGGAGACATGGGAAACAGGTGTTCGGAGACATAGGAAACACCTTGGATTCTCAGCCAGCAGCGTTGAGTGCGCTCAAGTCCAGCCGCATGAAGCGGTGATGGCAGAAGAACACATCGTAGCAACCGTCGC
>NZ_NBZV01000059.1 GCF_002379095.1 Polaromonas sp. AER18D-145 | reverse complement strand
CCCCTGCGGCCCCCGCCCTCCCGTCAGCTGCCGGAATTTCAAGAAGAAAGTGCCTGCAATCCTTTTCCGTTCCGGGGGGAATGCTCCTTTTTTCGGAGCAATCGCAGGCCGGCGCGCAGATCGAAGAACCCCTGATCGACTCGGTTCGCACGGCGCTGAGTTCAGCCATCGCCAGCCAGGCGCCGCCAGTGCCCGAATTTCGCGACACCGAAAGCCGCCTCGCCTACCTGCGCTGGCTGGGCGCCATGAGCGACCGGCTCAGGAAGAAAAAGCCGGAATGGCAGATCCGCAAGGAATTCCTGCAGACGGTCTGGTACGAAAGCAGACGCGCCGGCCTGGACGTGGCGCTGGTGCTGGGCCTGATCCAGGTCGAAAGCAACTTCCGTAAATTTGCGGTCAGCCGCGTCGGCGCCCGGGGTTACATGCAGGTCATGCCCTTCTGGACCCGGGTCATTGGCGACGGCGATCCCGGCAAGCTGTTTCACATGCAGACCAACCTGCGCTTTGGCTGCGTGATCCTGCGGCACTACCTGGACCGGGAAAAGGGCGACCTGTTCCTGGGCCTGGGCCGCTACAACGGCTCGCGCGGCAAGGCGCCCTACCCGGATGCGGTGCTGGGTGCGAGAAAACAGTGGGAACTCACGGCCTGAGCCCGACAACCCGACGGCAAGCCGGATTTACGAGTTAAAAGTTCCGCCAGCCCTTATTCAGAAAGCGCAGGCAGCTATCAATAACAGAGCACTTCAAGACCGCCTGTGAACGAACCGGTCAACCGGCGGCGTGCGTAGCGCCGGCAAACTGGCGCTCGGCTGCGAACCAGGACAGCACCGGCAGCGTGCCCGGCAACACCGGCTTGACCTCCACCGGCAAGCGCTGCCAGGCAAACAACTGGCCTTCGCGCATGTGCAGCTCGCCGCGCCAGTCGAAGACCTTGCAGAAGTTCAGCCGCACCAGCGCATGCGGATAGTCCACCAGCTCCACCTTCCAGGGCTGCACCGCGCCAATCGTGATGCCGATTTCCTCGTGAAGCTCGCGGCGCAGCGCCTGCTCCACCGTCTCGCCGGCCTCCAGCTTGCCGCCGGGGAACTCCCAGTAGCCCTCGTAGACCTTGCCCGGCGGGCGCGAGGTCAGCAGGAAGTCGCCGTCCGGCCGCAGCAACACACCCACGGCGACATCAACCACCTTGCGGTCGGCGCCGCCCTCGCGCGGGCGCTCGCCGTCGGCGATCAGCACACTCATGTTGCGTGATCAGCCGCCTGGTCGCCGGGGTCGGACGCCGCAACCGCGGCACCGGGTCGCTCGTAGGCGGCGATGGGCGCTGCGGCGGTGGGCCGCTGGTCACTGTCACGGCCGGCGTAGTCGCGGGCGAACTGGTAGGCCACGCGGCCGCTGCGTGAGCCGCGTTCCAGCGCCCAGACCAGCGATGCCGGTTTGGCCGCGGTGATCGCCTCCTGACCCACGCCAAACGACGACAACCACTGCGCAACGATGGTCAGGTATTCGTCCTGGCTGAACGGGTAGAAGCTGACCCACAGGCCGAAGCGTTCGGACAGCGAGATTTTTTCCTCGACCACCTCGCCGGGATGCACCTCGCCGTCCTCGCTGCGGCTGTAGGTCAGGTTCTCCGTCATGTACTCGGGCAGCAGGTGGCGCCGGTTGCTGGTCGCGTAAATCAGCACATTCGGCGTGGCCGCGGCGATGGAGCCGTCGAGGATGGACTTGAGCGCCTTGTAGCCGGGCTCGCCTTCCTCAAAACTCAGGTCGTCGCAAAACACGATGAATTTTTCGCTCAGGCCGGAGACCACGTCGACGATGTCGGGCAGGTCGGTCAGGTCGGTCTTGTCGACCTCGATCAGGCGCAGGCCGCGCGCCGAATAGGCGTTGAGGCAGGCCTTGATCAGCGAGGACTTGCCGGTGCCGCGGGCGCCGGTCAGCAGCACGTTGTTGGCGGGCTTGCCGAGCACGAACTGCTCGGTGTTGCGCCGGATCTTTTCCTTCTGGTCCTCGATTTCCTTGAGGTCCGCGAGGCGCATGTTGCCGATGTGGCGCACCGGCTCCAGCGCGCCATGGCCGGAGCTGCGCTTGCGGTAGCGGTAGGCGACCGAGGCGCTCCAGTCCGGCGCCGACAGCGGTTGCGGCAACACGGATTCAATGCGCGCCAGCAGGGATTCCGCACGCGCCATCAGGCGTTCAAATTTCTCGTTCATGTCGGTGGGGGCAGCACTCAGCTGCGGTAGTCGGCGTTGATCTTGACGTAGTCGTAGGACAGGTCACAGGTCCAGACCGTGTCAACGGCCTGGCCGCGGCCCAGCACCACGCGCACCGTGATTTCGCTTTGTTTCATCACGCGCTGGCCGTCGGCCTCGACATAGCCCGGATGCCGGCCGCCGTGTTGGGCCACCAGCACATCGTCCAGGTAAAGATCGATTTGTGTCTGGTCCAGATCGGCGATGCCGGCATAACCAACCGCCGCCAGGATGCGGCCGAGGTTGGGGTCGCTCGCAAAAAAGGCCGTCTTGACCAGCGGCGAATGCGCAATCGCGTAGGCCACCTGGCGGCACTCGGCGCCGGTCTTGCCGCCTTCGACGCGGATGGTGATGAACTTGGTCGCCCCCTCGCCGTCGCGCACAATCGCCTGCGCCAGCTTTTTTGCGATATCCAGCATGGCAGCCTTCAGGGCCTGGCCCTCGGGGCTGTCCAGCGCGGTGATGGGCGCATGCTTCGCGCGGTTCGTGGCCATCACGACAAAGGAGTCGTTGGTCGAGGTGTCGCCGTCCACGGTGACGCGGTTGAACGAGCCTTCGGCCAGCTCGCTGGCCAGCTGCGCCATCAGGCCTTGCGCCACACAGGCGTCGGTCGCCAGGAAACCCAGCATGGTGGCCATGTTGGGCCGTATCATGCCGGCGCCCTTGCTGATGCCGGTGATGGTCACGGGCACGCCACCCAGGGTGATGCGACTGGAAAAGGCCTTGGCCACGGTGTCCGTGGTCATGATGGCCTCGGCGGCCCGGCCCCAGTGGTCGGCTTGGGCATCGGCCAGTGCAGCGGGCAGGCCTGCGGCGATGCGGTCGTGCGGCAACGGTTCCATGATCACACCGGTGGAAAACGGCAGGATCTGCTCCGGCGCGACATTGAGCTCGCGCGCCAACGCAATGCAGCTGGCGTGCGCCCGGCTCAGGCCGTCTGCGCCGGTGCCGGCATTGGCATTGCCGGTGTTGATCAGCAACGCGCGTATGCCCAGGCTCTGACCGCCATTTCTGGCGAGGTGCTCGCGGCAAATCTGCACCGGTGCAGCACAGAAGCGGTTTTGCGTGAACACCGCCCCCACCGAGGCGCCCTCATCGAGCAGCAGCACCGACAGGTCCTTGCGGCCGACCTTGCGTATGCCCGCCTCGGCAATACCCCAGCGCACGCCGGGCACGGGATGGAGCTGGTCGGCAGGCGTGGCAAGCAGGTTCACAGGCATGTTGTCTTGGCTCCAGAAGCAGGCCGACGGGCGCAACTCAATTGAGTTTGCCGTGGCAGAGTTTGTATTTTTTTCCCGAGCCGCAAGGGCACGGGTCGTTGCGGCCCACGCGTGGCACGGCGCCGGCCGGCAAGGCCTGCTTGTAACGCAGCGATTCCTCGTCCACCGTGGTTTCCACCTCGCCGGTTTCGGTCGGCGCCGTGTAGGTCACGTTGGCGATCCGCTCGGCCCGGTCTTCCATCTCCTCGGCGGCCTGGCCGAGCTGCTCGCCCGACTGCACCTGGACCGTCATGAGCAATTTGGTGACTTCGTTTTTCACGCTGTCGAGCAGCTGACCGAACAGCTCGAAGGCTTCCCGCTTGTACTCCTGCTTGGGCTGCTTCTGGGCGTAGCCGCGCAGGTGGATGCCCTGGCGCAGGTAGTCGAGCGAGCTCAGGTGCTCGCGCCAGTGCGAGTCAATGCTCTGCAGCAGCACGATGCGCTCGAACTGGGTGAAGTTTTCCGCGCCGATTTTCTCGACCTTGTCGGCAAAGGCGGCATTGGCGGCGGCGGTCACCTTTTCCAGCAGGTCCTCGTCGGTGATCGCGCTGGCCGCCTGGACCTCGTCGTGCAGGGAGATCTCGATCTGCCATTCGTCGCGCAGCACTTTCTCCAGGCCCGCAATGTCCCACTGCTCTTCCACGCTTTCGGCCGGGATGTACTGGCGCACCAGGTCGGTGAAGCAGCCCTCGCGCAGGGAGGCAATCTGCCCTTCCAGGCTGGCCGCGTCCATGATGTCGTTGCGCTGCTGGTAAATCACCTTGCGCTGATCGTTGGCGACGTCATCGTATTCCAGCAGCTGCTTGCGGATGTCGAAGTTGCGTGCTTCTACCTTGCGCTGGGCAGACTCGATGCTGCGCGTCACGATGCCGGCCTCGATGGCCTCGCCGTCCGGCATCTTGAGCCGCTCCATGATGGCGCGGACCCGGTCGCCGGCAAAAATGCGCATCAGCGTATCGTCCAGGCTCAGGTAAAAGCGCGAGGAACCGGGGTCACCCTGGCGGCCCGAGCGGCCGCGCAGCTGGTTGTCGATGCGGCGGGACTCATGCCGCTCCGTCGCAATGATGCGCAGCCCGCCGAGCGCCTTGACCTGCTCGTGGTCCTGCGCCCACTGCGCGCGCAGGCGCGTGATCTCCGCCTCTTTGGCGCCGGCGTCCAGCGACTCGTCCGCCTCGACCGCCTCAACGAGTTTCTCCACGTTGCCGCCAAGCACGATGTCCGTGCCACGGCCGGCCATGTTGGTGGCGATCGTGATCATGCCGGGGCGGCCGGCCTGGGCCACGATGTCGGCTTCGCGTGCATGCTGCTTGGCGTTGAGCACCTGGTGCGGCAGCTTTTCCTTTTCCAGCAGCTGGTCGATGATTTCCGAGTTCTCAATCGACGTGGTGCCCACCAGCACCGGCTGGCCGCGTTCGTGGCATTCGCGGATGTCCTTGATGGCCGCCTCGTATTTTTCACGCGTGGTCTTGTACACGCGGTCGAGCTGGTCCTCGCGCCGGCTCGGCCGGTTCGGCGGGATCACCGTGGTCTCGAGTCCGTAGATTTCCTGGAACTCGTAGGCCTCGGTGTCGGCCGTGCCGGTCATGCCGGCCAGCTTGCCGTACAGGCGGAAGTAATTTTGGAAGGTGATCGACGCCAGGGTCTGGTTCTCGGCCTGGATCTCCACGCCCTCTTTCGCCTCGACGGCCTGGTGCAGGCCCTCGCTCCAGCGCCGACCCGACATCAGGCGGCCGGTGAACTCGTCGACGATCACGATTTCGCCGTCCTGCACCACATAGTGCTGGTCGCGGTGGTAGAGGTGGTTGGCACGCAGGGCCGCGTACAGGTGGTGCATCAGCGAAATGTTCGCCGGATCGTACAGCGTGGCGCCTTCGGGAATCAGGCCCAGGCTGAACAGGATGCGTTCGGCGTTTTCGTGGCCTTGCTCGGTCAAAAACACCTGATGGGTCTTTTCATCGAGGGTGAAGTCGCCGGGCTTGATGATGCCCTCGCCGGTACGCGGGTCGGCCTCGCCTTCCTGGCGCGTCAGCAGGGGAACCACCTTGTTGATGGCCAGGTACATCTCGGTATGGTCTTCGGCCTGGCCGCTGATGATCAGCGGCGTGCGGGCTTCGTCGATCAGGATCGAGTCCACCTCATCGACGATGGCGTAGTTCAGTCCGCGCTGAACGCGGTCGGCCACTTCGTAGACCATGTTGTCGCGCAGGTAGTCAAAACCGAATTCGTTGTTTGTTCCGTAGGTGATGTCGGCACGGTAGGCCTCCTGCTTCTCGGGGCGCTGCATGTTCGGCAGGTTGATGCCGACCGTCAGGCCCAGGAAGTTGTAGAGTTTGCCCATCCAGCGGGCATCGCGGTTGGCGAGGTAGTCGTTGACCGTGACCACATGCACGCCCTTGCCGGTCAGCGCATTGAGGTAGACCGGCAGCGTCGCCGTCAGGGTTTTGCCCTCGCCGGTTCCCATCTCGGAAATCTTGCCGTTGTGCAGCGACATGCCACCCAGCATCTGCACGTCGAAGTGGCGCATCTTCATGACACGCTTGCTGCCTTCCCGGACCACGGCAAAGGCTTCGGGGAGGATGTCATCCAGGGTCTCGCCCTTGGCCAGGCGGTCTATGAACTCCCGGGTCTTGGCACGCAGTTGCTCATCACCGAGGGCTTCCAGTTGCGCTTCCAGCGCATTGATCTGCTCGATGGATTTGCGGTAGGTTTTGAGCAGGCGGTCGTTGCGGCTGCCGAAGATTTTGGTCAGGATATTGGAAGCCATAAATGCGAGGCCGCGCTGACAGCTCCCATGAGCGGGCAGTGCGGCCGAAATCCTTATTGAGTATCGACTTAGGTGTGGGCGCTGCCAGCTGGTTTCAACTGCGCGCGAAGCGCCGATTTTACCTCTGCCGCGCCCTTACTTCGGCCGGACCGACTGAACGGACGGTCCCGGGGACGGCGGAACAGTGGCGAGCGCCATCGGCGCGGGCAGTTTCTGGCCCGCCGTCAGGAATTTCTGGGGATCCTGGAACACGCCCTGCACCATCACTTCAAAATGCAGGTGCGGCCCGGTCGAGCGACCGGTCGTGCCCACCTCGGCAATTTTCTGGCCCCGCTTGATCAGGTCGCCCTTTTTGACCATCACCCTGGACGCATGGCCATAACGGGACACCAGGTCGTTGCCGTGGTCGATTTCGACCATGTTGCCGTACGCCGGGTGGTATTCCTGCGTGACCACAACGCCACCCGCCGCGGCAAGAATCGACGTGCCGGGTTCTGCCGGAAAATCCAGCCCCGTGTGCAGCGCGGAGCGCCCGTTCAGCGGGTCAATCCGCCAGCCGAAGGCCGACCCCAGCACGCCACCCGCGACCGGCTGCTGGGTGGGCACCATCATTTTCTTGATCTTCTGGTCAAACAGCCTGGATTCCATCACGGTCATGAGGTCCACGCGCTGATCCGTCAATTTGTCGAGGTCGGCCAGGGTCGCCTGCAGCTCTTCCATGCTCAGCGAACGCCCTTCCACCAGCGCACCGCCGCGCCCGGGCTGGCTCCTGATCTCGCTGGGGTTGACACCTGCCAGGCCCGACACCCGCTCCCCGAGCGATTCGAGCTGCATCATCTTGGCCTGCATTTCGCCCAGGCGTTTGGCCATGGCGTCGAGGTTTTCCCGCATGAAGCGGTCCCGTTGTTCGAACTCGTCCTTGGCCACCAGTTTGACGAGGGCACCGATCACCGGCCAGCCTTCGCGCGCGCCCTTGAGGAAAACCCAGTGGTACATGCCCGCGGCCACCAGCATCAATGCCAGTGCCGCGACAAAACCCGCCACCACCAGCTTGGTTCCGCTCAGATAAATGGCACGGCTTTGCGCCAGCCAGGCATCCGTGATAATCAAATGCACGTGTTCGTCTCCTTCACAATCAGAGCCTGATAACCTTGAACTCCAGCCCCCGCCTTCACCAGGCCGTCACTTTCAGCCAGGCTGTCGAGAACTCGCCATCGCTGGCGCGGCTGGCCGGGCTTGTCCAGGAATCCAGCGACAGGCTCAGGGCTGTCGAGTCCCTGATTCCTGAAGCCTTGCGCCCCGCGATTCAGGCCGGTCCGATCGAAGACGGGGTATGGTGCCTGCTGGTCAGCAGCAATGCCGCTGCAGCCAAAGTACGCCAGTTGCTGCCCCTGATCCAGTCCCGCCTGATCGACAAAGGTTGGAAGGTTACCTCAATTCGGTTGAAGATACTAATCAGCCGAAAGTAGCAGGAAACCAGCCCCCGCACACGGCGAAGGCCTGACCTGCCTTGGGCAGGCTGCTATCAAACGGGTAGTTGGCCGCGCCCTTGGGCACATGACCGGGGCAGGAGAAAATGAATGGTGCCGCTTGTCGGATTCGAACTGACGACCTACCGCTTACAAGGCGGTTGCTCTACCAACTGAGCTAAAGCGGCACAAACTCTATTTTACTTGACGCGCGTGAGTGAAGGGCGCTTGCCTTGTTGCGGCTTGGGTGGTTCGGGCGGGTCCGGATCATCGTCGCGCGCCGAAGAGGTGTTGTTGGCTGGCACCAATTGTACGATCTTCGCTTCTGCCGCTGCAGACCGGTCCGCCTCCGTTGCGACAGGCTGCGCTTCCGCCTGAACCGGTGACTGGGAAACGCCCACCGACGGCCCTGCCGCCAGCGGAAACGCCATCCCCTGGCCATTTTCCCGGGCGTAAATGGCAATCACACGGCCAATCGGCACCATGATCTCGCGGGCACTTCCGGCAAAACGCGCCTTGAACTCGATGAAGTCGTTGCCCAGCTTGAGCGAGCTCGTGGCATCAAAACTGATGTTGAGCACGATCTCGTTGTTCTTGACGTATTCACGCGGCACCTGCACGGTTTCATCCACGGCCACCGCCACATAAGGCGTGAGTCCGTTGTCGGTACACCAGTCGTACAGCGCACGTATCAGGTACGGACGCGTGGAGGTGGAGTCCAGTGCGTTCATGAAATCAGCCACATTGCACTCGAACCTGCGCGGCATGTCCCTTCAAGCAGGGGCCGCGGAACCGGCTTAGCCGGGCCGCAGGCGCAGCGGCCCCCGAGGGGCTGGAGCCTGCGGCTCCAAACCTGCCCGCGCAGGTTTGGACAGGCGACAGAAGCGAAGCCTCCGGCGAGCGGCGGCCTGCAAGGCCTCGCAAAGCACACGCAGTGGCGAGCGTGGGGGCCATTACTTTCTCATGACCTTCTCGGACGGTGTCAGCGCCTCAATGTAGGCCGGGCGCGAGAAAATGCGCTCGGCATACTTGAGCAGGGGCGCGGCGTTCTTCGACAGGTCGATGTCGTAGTAGTCCAGGCGCCAGAGCAGCGGCGCAATCGCCACGTCGAGCATGGAGAAGTTGTCGCCCAGCATGAACTTGTTTTTCAGGAACACGGGGGCCAGCTGCGTCAGGCGGTCGCGGATGTGTGAGCGGGCCTTTTCGAGTGCCTTTTCGTTGCCCTTGGAAGCGCGTGCTTCCAGCGTGCTGACGTGGACGAACAGTTCTTTCTCGAAGTTGAGCAGGAACAGGCGAACCCGTGCACGGTCAACCGGGTCACCGGGCATCAGTTGCGGGTGCGGGAAACGCTCGTCGATGTACTCATTGATGATGTTCGACTCGTACAGAATCAGGTCACGCTCCACCAGAATCGGCACCTGGCCGTAAGGATTCATGACATTGATGTCTTCGGGCTTGTTGTACAAGTCCACATCGCGGATTTCGAAGTCCATGCCTTTTTCAAACAGCACAAAACGGCAGCGATGCGAAAACGGGCAGGTCGTGCCTGAATAAAGGACCATCATGGTTCGGAACTCCTAAATGCAAAGGAGTGGAACCGTTGAAGGCATCCACTCCAGAAGGTGCCGGGAAGCCAGCCCCGGCGAAAAAAATTACTTGATGTCTTTCCAGAACGCCGCGTTCAGGCGCCAGGCAACAAAAGTCAGACCCAGCAGAAACAGCAGCACCCAGGCACCCACCCTGACGCGGGTGTTCTGTGCAGGCTCAGCCATCCACTGCAGGTAGCCCACCAGGTCGCCCATGGCTTGGTCGTACTGCAGGTTCGTCATGGTGCCAGGTGTCACTTGCTGCCAGCCCTTGAAGACCGCCACCTTGTGGCCGTGCTCTTCCTTTTCATCGTACAGCGGCTTGCGCTCACCCGACAGTTCCCACAACACATGCGGCATGGCCACAGTGGGGAACGCCAGGTTGTTCCAGCCGGTGGCGGTGGTGTCGTCACGGTAATAGGTGCGCAGGTAGGTGTAGAGGTAGTCCGCACCCGTGCCGCCCGCGCCTGCGCGTGAACGCGCGATCACGGTCAGGTCAGGCGGGTTCGCGCCAAACCAGTCCTTGGCCTGCTTCGGGTCGATCGAGGCCTTCATGGTCTCGCCCACCTTGTCGGTGGCAAACAGCAGGTTGTCCTTGATCTGCTGCTCGGTCAGGCCGATGTCGCGCAGGCGGTTGTACCGCATGAACGCGGCGGAGTGGCAGTTCAGGCAGTAGTTGACGAACAGCTTGGCGCCGTTTTGCAGTGCGCCCAGGTCGTTGGTCTTGTTGGGCGCCTTGTCCCAGGCAATGCCCGTGGTTGCCGCGTGCGCGCCCGTCCCGGCCAGCGCCAGCACGACGGCAAAACCCAGAGCCAGTTGTTTCAGTGTCTTCATCATGTCAGGAGTCTCCGGCTCAATGGGCAGCAAAAGTCACGCGGTCAGGAACCGGCCGGAAAGTGCCCAGGCGGCTCCACCAGGGCATCAGCAGGAAGAAGCCGAAATAAAACAGCGTTCCGACCTGCGAGACACGCTCGTTGATCAATGAGGGGGGGTTGATGCCGAGGTAACCGAGCACCAGGAAGTTGACGACAAAAATGCCGTACAGCCACGAATGCCAGGTGGGCCGGTAACGGATCGATTTGGCGGCGCTGTTGTCAAGCCAGGGCAGGAAAAACAGGATGATGACCGCGCCGCCCATGACCACCACGCCCCAGAACTTGGCGTCGATCATCAGCATCGCTCCTATCAGCACCACGGCGGCGCCAACAATCACCAGCTTGAACAGCGCGGCGATTTTTGCCTTGAGCACACCCAGCACCGCACCCGCCAGCACGCAGGCAATCAGCGCATACATCATCTGGCTGGTGATGGCGCGCAGCATCGAGTAGTAGGGCGTGAAATACCAGACCGGGGCGATGTGCAGCGGCGTCTTCAATGGGTCGGCCGGGATGAAGTTGTTGTATTCGAGGAAATAACCGCCGGCCTCGGGTGCAAAGAAGATGATGGCCGAGAAGATCATCAGGAACACGCTGACCGCAAAGATGTCGTGCACCGTGTAGTAGGGATGGAAAGGAATGCCATCGAGCGGCTTGCCGGCGGCGTCTTTTTTCGCCTTGATTTCCACACCGTCGGGGTTGTTGGAGCCGACTTCATGCAGCGCGATCAGGTGCGCGACCACGAGACCCAGGAGCACCAGCGGCACGGCGATCACGTGGAAGGCGAAAAAGCGGTTCAACGTGGCGTCGCCGACCACGTAGTCGCCGCGGATCAGCAGGGCCAGATCGGGACCGATGAAGGGAATGGCGGCAAACAGGTTGACGATCACCTGGGCGCCCCAGTAGCTCATCTGACCCCATGGCAGCAGGTAACCCATGAAGGCCTCGGCCATCAGCGCCAGGAAAATCGCGCAGCCGAAAATCCAGATCAGCTCGCGTGGCTTGCGGTAGCTGCCGTAGAGCAGGCCGCGGAACATGTGCAGGTAGACCACGATAAAAAATGCCGATGCGCCTGTCGAGTGCATGTAGCGGATCAGCCAGCCCCAGGGCACGTCGCGCATGATGTATTCGACCGAGCCAAACGCCAGCGCGGCATCAGGCTTGTAATGCATGGTCAGGAAAATGCCGGTGACGATCTGGATGACCAGCACCAGCAGCGCGAGCGAGCCGAACACGTACCAGAAGTTGAAGTTCTTCGGTGCGTAGTATTCGCTCATGTGCTCTTTGTAGAGCTTGCTGGCCGGGAAGCGGTTGTCGACCCAGTTCATCAACCTGGCAGCAGCCGGCGCGTCGGGGGAAATTTCTTTGAATTCAGCCATAAGGGATCCTATTTGCTACTCGATGGGGGACTTGGCGGGCGCCACGCGGCGCCAACGGGTTGTCCAGCAAAGCTTCAGGCTTTTTTGTCCTCGCCAATCAGCAGCTTGGCATCTGACAGGTACATGTGAGGCGGCACTTCGAGGTTGTCCGGCGCCGGCTTGTTTTTGTAGACGCGGCCGGCGATGTCGAAGGTCGAACCGTGGCAGGCGCACAGAAAACCGCCCGCCCAGTCGTCAGGCAGCGATGGCTGGGCACCAGGGGTGAACTTGTCGCTGGGCGAGCAGCCCAGGTGGGTGCAGATACCGACAGCCACAAAATATTCGGGCTTGATGGAGCGGTTTTCGTTGCGGGCGTACTCGGGTGTGAGTTCGCCGGGCTTGCGCTCGGACTTCGGGTCGGCCAGCTGCGGGTCCAGCTTGGCCAGACCGGCCAGCTGCTCGGGCGTGCGCCTGACGATCCAGACCGGCTTGCCGCGCCATTCCACCGTGAGCTTCTCGCCAGGCTTCATGGTTGAAATATCAACTTCCACCGAAGCACCGGCGGCTTTTGCACGCTCGGAAGGCTGGAAAGTGCTGACAAAAGGCACGGCGACAGCGGCCACACCGGCACCGCCGACGGCGCAGGTGGTCACGATCCAGTTTCTTTTGTCTTTGTCAATCGGTGCGCCGGGCGGCACGTTAAGGCTTGCTTGGGTCATGGATGTCCTACAAGAACAGGGCTTGAAAAACTTGAAAGAGGGCTTATTGGGGTCAACCCGGGATTGTAACGGAGCGCGAATGGCATTTTCAAGCGGCCAGACCCATTCCGACAGCGCGGCTGCGACATCGGCCGGACCGGAGCGTGGCACCGTCGGAAGCTGGACCGTTACGCCCTTGCCTCGCCGCATGGGCACAATGACGGGTG
This sequence comes from Polaromonas sp. AER18D-145, assembly GCF_002379095.1. Lineage (GTDB taxonomy): Bacteria > Pseudomonadota > Gammaproteobacteria > Burkholderiales > Burkholderiaceae_C > Polaromonas. The sequence goes on along the minus strand of NZ_NBZV01000059.1, from coordinate 13,165 downwards.
TTTCGCAACCACACAAGGAGCATGTCATGGGAATGATGCAGGAATTCAAGGAATTTGCCGTCAAGGGCAGCGTCGTCGATCTGGCCGTGGGCGTGATCATAGGCGCCGCTTTTGCCAAGATTGTGGACTCGGTGGTCAGCGACCTGATCCTGCCGCTGGTCGGCGCGGTGATTGGCAAGCTCGACTTCTCGAATCTTTTTGTGGTCCTGGGCAGTGTGCCCGCGGGCACGGCCATGACGCTGGATGCCTTGAAGAAAGCGGGCGTGCCGGTGTTCGCCTACGGCAACTTCATCACGGTGGCGGTCAACTTCGCCATCCTGGCGTTCATCATCTTCCTGATGATCAAGCAGATCAATCGCCTGAAAAAGGAAACCCCGGCGGCACCCGCCGCCCCGCCCGAGGACGTGGTGCTGCTGCGCGAGATCCGCGACAGTCTGAAAAACCGCTGAACCCACACCTGGCGCAGAGAGTTGCTATTGAATTGGTAGCTTACTGCGCCCACCCCTTCCGGGCTGCAGGCGCTTTTTCCTTGAATTTTGGGGCAATGCAGCGGTTCAGGCCACCAACTGCCGCGCCATGCGAATGGCCGCCAGCAGGCTGGACGCATCGGCCCTGCCCGTGCCGGCGATGTCAAACGCCGTGCCGTGGTCCGGGCTGGTGCGCACCAGCGGCAGGCCCAGCGTGACATTGACGCCCTGCTCCACCCCCAGGTACTTGACCGGGATCAGGCCCTGGTCGTGGTACATCGCCACCACCACGTCGAACTCGCCGCCCTGCCCGGCCGGGGCGCGGGCCCTCATGAACACCGTGTCGGGGGCGAAGGGGCCGCTCACATCCAGCCCCTCTTCCCAGGCTCTGGCGATCGCTGGCGCAATGATGTCCACCTCTTCGCGGCCGAACAGGCCGCCCTCGCCGGCGTGCGGGTTCAGGCCGGCCACCGCGATGCGCGGCCGGCCGCCCGAGGCACTGCGCACCGCCTGGTGCGTGATGCGCAGGGTCTGCAGCACGTTGTCGAAAGTCACGGCGGCTATCGCCTCGCGCAGGGACAGGTGGATGCTGACCAGCACGGTCTTGAGTTCCTCGTTGGCCAGCATCATGCGCACCGGCAGCGCGGACACGTCCTTGCCGAGAAAAGCCGCGGCTTCGGCCTGCAGCAGCTCGGTATGGCCGGGAAAACGCGCAAACGCCGCCCCGGCGGCGGCCAGCGCCTCCTTGTGGATGGGCGCGGTGACCATCGCCGCGCATTCGCCGGCCAGGGTCGCCCGGACCGCCCAGACAATGCAGTCCGCCGCCGCCTTGCCAGCCAAAGCACTGATTTTCCCAAAAGGCACGGGCGCGGGAAGCTCACATTTTTGTAGCACGGGAATGCAGCGCGGCGGCACCGACTGCCAGTGGCTGGCCGCGTCGAGTTGGGCCACGGGCGAGGTCAGGGCCGGGCCGCCGCCCACCAGCTGCGCGGCGCGGCGCAGGCTCGCGACATCACCGACCACCACGCAGCCGGCCAGTTCGGCCGGCGCGTCGCGAAAGGCCTTGGCAATGATTTCCGGCCCGATCCCGGCCGGATCGCCCATGGTGATGGCCAGCGGCCGGTTTCTCAGGTCCTGCATGTCTTCCCCTGGCGGTCTGTACGTCTCATAATGGTTTGCATGGTGCTGGCTCACCACGGTGCCCACCAGCTGCTTGCCGGCCCACCTGACGGACAGGCAGCCGGCAAGGCCACTGAACAGGGGAAAGCGACGACATGCATCCTGCCGGTATTCTCGCGCAAACCCTGGCCTGCGCCCCCGCGCCGTGGCGGAAGGCGGCATGAACACGGCTGAAACCATCATCTGGAGCGCCGCCGCGGGATCGATTGGTCTGGTGGTCCTGCTCGGCGCGGCAGACGCGCTATTCAGCCGAAGCCGCGCCAGTGTGCAAAGCCTGATTTACCTCACGGCCTGCTGGCTGTTTTTCATGCTGCTCAGCGGTCTGGCGACAACCATGCTGCCAAGCCCCGATGCGTCCTGGCTGCATACCGCCCAGGTGCTGATCGGCCCCCTGTGCGGGGGCCTGGGCACTTACGGTGCAGGCCAGTGGCTGGCCGCCGCCCGGCGCGACCGCCTCACCGACCTCAGCTTTCGCGCTGTCAGCACCCTGTGCCTGGCGGGCGGACCGCTGTGCCTGCTGCTGGCACCAGGCCTGCAGTTGCCAGCTTCGGCGGGGCTGACCGTGCTGAGCCTGTCGGTGGCGTTGTGGCTGGCCGTGCGCGCGGCGCAGCAGGGCGACCGGCTCGCCTGGGGGCTGGCAGCCGGCTGTCTGCTGACGCTGCCGCTGCAGCTCGGCCTGTACCGGCTGGCGCTCAACACCAGCCGGCCCTCGGTCCTGCTGCAGGCCGGCGTGGCCCTGCTTGGCTTGCTCAGCGTCTCGGTGATTGGCGTGACCCTGTGGCTGCGCAACCACCAGGACCTGGAAATCCGCCATGCCGGCCAGTCGCGGCGCGACCCCACCACCCAGCTTTACAGCAGTGTCGTGCTGGTGCAGAAAATCCTGCGTGCGCAGCGCCGGCTGGCGCGCACCCGGCGCGACGGGGCGATCATGGCGGTGCGTGTGTTCGAGCCCGAGCGGCTGCTCGACCAGGTGGGCCAGCACGGCCTCAACGAGATTTACGCGCAGCTGGCGCGGCGCATGCAGCGCCACACCGGCGTCGTCAACCCCGCGGGGCGTTATTACGACCGCTGTTTTGTGGTGTTGATCGAAAGCCTGCATTCGCCCGGCTGGATACGCACCCTGGGGCTGCGCGTGGCCTCCAGCCTGCGGCGGCCGCTGGAGATCAGCGCGCTGAACGGCGAGCGCATCAGGATCAGTGCCGACATCAGCGTCGGCATGGTCCATCTGACAGGCGCGGGCCGGGACGTGGCCCAGCTGCTGCACGAGGCCGAGGAAATGGCTGCGGCCGCACGCGGCATGCGCTCACGCGCCGCCCTGCTCGACGAGATCAGCCGCCAGGCCGTGCCGGTGGAAAATGCCCAGCTCGGCGCGAGCTGGCATGCCATGCGCTCGGGACGGCCGCACCACGCACGCAACGGCCACGGCGCCCGGCCCCGCAGGACGCCGGCCTGACCGCACCCGGCGCTCAGGCCGGGTTGTCGATGTCGATAAACTCGTGCGCCAGCCCGAACTGCGCGGCCACGTGCGCCGCCACCGCGGGCGCGCCGTAACGCTCGGACGCATGGTGGCCGCAGGCGATGAAAGCCACGCCCATTTCGCGCGCGTAATGCGCCTGCGGCTCGGAGATCTCGCCGGTGATGAAGGCGTCGGCCCCGGCGGCAATCGCGTTCTCGAAGTAGCCCTGCGCGCCGCCACTGCACCATGCTATGTTTTTAATAGCTTCCGGCGCCCTGCCAACAAGGGTAACAGGCCGATTTAATGCATTTTTTACATGCAGCGCCAGGCTGTCGGCGCTGTCAAAGCCTTCGACGGCGCCGCTGCGCCCGCCCAGGAAACCCAGCTTGTTCTCGCCGAAATAACGCTCGGCCTTCAGCCCGAGCTGCAGGCCCAGCTGCGCGTTGTTGCCGAGCTCGGGGTGGGCGTCGAGCGGCAGGTGGTAGGCGTAGAGATTGATGTCGTGCGCCAGCAGCAGCGCCAGCCGCTGTTTCATCCAGCCGGTGACGCGTCCGTCCTGGCCGCGCCAGAACAGGCCATGGTGCACAAAAATCGCGTCGGCCTGCGCGGCAACCGCCGCTTCGATCAGCGCCAGGCTGGCGGTGACGCCGGAGACGATCTTGCGCACCTCCGCCTTGCCCTCGACCTGCAGACCGTTCGGCCCGTAGTCCTTGAAACCCTCGGGCTGCAGCAACTGGTCGAAAGCCGACAGCAGCAGCGCGCGCGGCGCAATGGCGGCGCTATCGGGATTCATGGCCGACAACCAGACGCAGCGCCGAAATTTCTTTTTCAGCCGGGGCCGCGGAACCGGCTTTGGCCTGTCCTGAGCCTGTCGAAGGGCCGGGTCGCAGGCGCAGCGCCCCCGAGGGGCTGGAGCCTGCGGCTCCAAACCTGCTTGAGCAGGTTTGGACAGGCGACAGAGGCGAAGCGTCTCGCGAGCCGCGGCCTGCAAGGCCTCGCGAACCACACGAAGTGGGGAGCGTGGGGGCTGATCTCAAGGCAGAAAACCCTCGATCGACAGGTAACGCTCGCCGGTGTCGTAGTTGAAGCCCAGCACGGTGCTGCCCGCTGCGATGCCGGGCAGCTTCTGGGCAATGGCCGCCAGCGTGGCGCCTGACGAAATGCCGACCAGCAGACCTTCTTCGGTCGCGCTGCGGCGGGCATAGTCCTTGGCGGCATCCCCTTCGACCTGGATCACGCCGTCCAGCAGGCTGGTTTTCAGGTTGGCCGGAATGAAGCCCGCACCTATGCCCTGGATCGGATGCGGCGAGGGTTTGCCGCCGCTGATGACCGGCGAGGCCGACGGTTCCACCGCATAAACCTTGGTGTTCGGAAATTTGCTCTTCAACACCTGCGCCACGCCGCTCAGGTGGCCGCCGGTGCCGACCCCGGTGATCAGGTAGTCCACGCCGTCCGGAAAGTCGGCCAGGATTTCTGCGGCCGTGGTGCGTACATGCACCTCGATGTTGGCCGGGTTTTCAAACTGCTGCGGCATCCAGGCGCCCGGTGTTTGCGCCACCAGCTCCCTGGCGCGGGCAATCGCGCCGTTCATGCCTTTTTCGCGCGGCGTCAGCTCGAAACTGGCGCCGTAGGCCAGCATCAGGCGGCGCCGCTCGATGCTCATGCTGTCAGGCATCACCAGCACCAGCGTGTAGCCCTTGACGGCCGCCACCATGGCCAGGCCCACGCCGGTGTTGCCCGAGGTCGGCTCGATGATGGTGCCGCCCGGCTTCAGCGCGCCCGACTGCTCGGCCGCTTCCACCATGGACAGCGCAATGCGGTCCTTGATGGAGCCGCCCGGGTTGCTGCGCTCGGACTTGATGTAGATCTGGTGGGTCTGGCAGGCCGCACCAAAAAGCCGGTTGATCCGGATGTGCGGTGTATGGCCGATGGTGGCGAGGACGCTGGCAGCTTTCATGGCGGAATTCCTTGTGTGTTGGCCCGGAACCGGAGCGATTGCGCGGACGCCGGGCTGCTGCAAATTATGGCCTCTCCCACCGCTGCGCGCAGGACATAGACCGCCGGCCGGCCGCGCCCCCTGCAAAGTGGGGGAAAATCGCAACTCTTGGTAATTCCCTGTCGGCCCCCAACTTTCCTGCCCAGCCGCTTTTTTTGTTTTTTCTGTCTTCCCGGCCGCTTCCTTCTGGACCCACCCATGCGCAAATTCTGGCTTCTGTTCTCCCAAACCGTGACGGTTTTCCTGGCCGCCTACTTTGTCGTGGCCACGCTCAAGCCCCAGTGGCTGAACCGGCCCGGCATGGGCGCGGTGGCGGTGATCGAGGCGCCAGCCGGCCTGCCGGGCGCCCCGGCACCGGCCGGCAGCTTTGCCGCGGCGGCCAAGTCGGCGTCGGCGGCGGTGGTCAGCATCAACACCAGCAAGGCGGCAGCACGCAACCCGAACATGGACGATCCCTGGTTCAAGTTCTTTTTTGGCGACCAGGGCGGGCAAAACGAACCGCAGGTCGGGCTGGGCAGCGGCGTGATCGTCAGCCCCAGCGGTTACATCCTGACCAACAACCACGTGGTCGAAGGGGCGGACGACATCGAAGTCATCCTCAACGACACGCGCAAGGCCAAGGCGAAAATCATAGGCACCGACCCTGAAACCGACCTGGCGATCCTGAAAATCGAACTCGACAAGCTGCCGGTCATCGTGCTCGGCAGCTCGGACACCCTGCAGGTCGGCGACCCGGTGCTGGCCATCGGCAACCCCTTCGGCGTCGGCCAGACCGTCACCAGCGGCATTGTCAGCGCGCTGGGCCGCAACCAGTTGGGCATCAACACCTTCGAGAACTTCATCCAGACCGACGCCGCCATCAACCCGGGCAATTCCGGCGGCGCGCTGGTCGACACCCAGGGCCGGCTGCTCGGCATCAACACCGCGATTTATTCGCGTTCGGGCGGCTCCATGGGCATCGGTTTTGCCATTCCGGTGTCCACCGGCAAGCAGGTGCTCGAAAGCATCGTGAAGGACGGCCAGGTCACGCGCGGCTGGATAGGCGTGGAGCCGCAGGACCTGAGCCCTGAGGTGGCCGAGACCTTTGGCATCAAGCCGGAGGCACTGGGCGCGGGCGGCGTGATCATCACCGGTGTGCTGCAAAACGGCCCGGCCGCGCAGGCCGGCATCGTGCCGGGCGACGTGATCACCACCGTGGCAGGCAAGCCGGTCCGCACCGTGACCGAACTGCTGAGCGCGGTGGCGGGCCTCAAGCCTGGCGTGGCGGCACCGCTGGGGGTCCTGCGCAAGGACAAGAAAACGGAAATCGCGGTGGTGCCAGGGACCCGGCAGCGGCCTAAAATCCAGCGTTAAAACGCCTCAACCGCTATTCATTCAGGAGCTGCCTGCGCCCTATAGGCAAGGGCTGCGGGCCTTTTTTACTCAGGGCTTGGCAGCTTCGGTGTCGCTGTCGGTGTCGGGTTTTTTGGTGTGTTTGGCGAACATCTGCGCGGCCACAATGCCGACCTCGTACAGACTGCCGACCACCAGCAGCAGGATGATCATCGAGCCCGCGTCGGGCGGCGTGACCAGCGCGGTGGCAATCGCGGCGATCACCCAGAAATAACCGCGGTATTCGCGCAGCTGCGCCACGGTGAGCACCCCCATGCGCACCAGCAGGATCACCGCGATCGGCACCTCAAACGCCAGGCCGAACGCCAGGAACATGCCGAGCACGAAGTTGAGGTATTCCTCGATATCCGGTGCGGCGGTGATCGACTTGGGCGCAAAGCTCTGGATGAAGCTGAAGACCTGGCCAAACACAAAATAGTAGGAAAAGGCCACACCGATAAAAAACAGCAAGGTGCTGGAGATGACCAGCGGCATCACCAGCTTTTTCTCGTGCGAATACAGGCCCGGGGCGACAAAGGCCCAGACCTGGTACAGCACCACCGGCAGCGCGATCATGAAAGCGGCCATGAAGAGGATCTTGATCGGCACTACAAACGGCGAAATCACGTTGGTGGCGATCAGCGTGGCGCCCTTGGGCAGGGCTGCCACCAGCGGCGCCGCGAGCAGGTCGTACAGCGCGCCGGGGCCGGGGTACAGCGCCAGCAGGGCGGCACAGACGCCAATGGCGATGACCACCTTGATCATCCGGTCGCGCAGCTCCATCAGGTGCTGCACGAAAGGCTGCTCGGTGCCCGCGAGTTCGTCGGGCTTGTCGGTGTTGGGGTCGCTCATGAGGGGTGTTTGCGCTGATGGGGTGGCGCCGGGAGGAGCGCGGGGAAAGAAAGATCAGGCATTGCGCCCGGAGGAAGAGCCGGAGCGGGGACGATAACGTGCCACACGGGCCGCGCCCGACAGTGCGCGCGTGCGTGTGCCGGAGCGGGCCTTGTACCACTGCGGCGTGGCGCCCTGCTTGAGGCGCCAGTTCTTTTTCGGGTGTTTGTACTCGGGAAAACTGATCATGCCGGGCAGCTCGTCGCTGGCGGCCGTGCCGGTGGTTTCGGCCCATGATTTCTCGAAATCGCTGGCGTTGGTCTGGATGGAGTTTTCGACGTCGCGCGCGGCGCCCTCCATCGTTTCCTTCATTTTCTTGAGCTCGTCGAGCTCCATCGAGCGGTTGACTTCCTGCTTGACGTCGGCCACGTAACGCTGCGCCTTGCCCAGCAGGGTGCCCACCGTGCGCGCCAGGCGCGGCAGTTTTTCCGGGCCGATCACGATCAGGGCCACAGCGCCTATCAATGCGATTTTTGAAATGCCTAGATCAATCAATGCCGTTCAGCCCGGTAGACCGCCAAGAGGAAAACACTGCGCGTCAAGACTTCTGCTTGGCTTCCACGTCGATCGTGGCTTTGTCGGTGGTCTGGGCGTGGCTGACCTGGCCGGGCGGGGTGTCCTTGGCATCGGCGGCGCTTTGACCGCCTTCTTTCATGCCGTCCTTGAAGCCCTTGACGGCGCCACCGAGGTCGCCGCCCATGTTTTTGAGCTTTTTGGTGCCGAACACCATCACGACGATCAACAGCACGATCAGCCAGTGCCAAATGGAAAATGAGCCCATGGTTCTCTCCTAAACTTTAATTGCAAGCTTGCACAACATTGTGTCCATTCTAAAGGCCTTGTCAGGGGGATGGACGGGAATGACCCCCATTGACCACCCTGGCAACACGCCTGCCTTAATTGGGGCCCGGTCCGGCGGCTGCAAGTGGGCATTTACCCTTCCAACGAACGGAGGGCTCTTTAAGTCAACCGGGGCCGCGGAACCGGCCTCGGCCTGTCCTGAGCCTGTCGAAGGGCCGGTCCGCAGGCGCAGCGCCCCCTCGGGGGGCAGCGACCCGCGCAGCGGCGGAGCGTGGGGGCTAACCTTTTAACCAGGGCCGCGGGCCGCCCATCACGTGGATGTGCAGGTGGTGCACTTCCTGCCCGCCTTCCGCGCCAGTGTTGCTCACCATGCGGAAGCCGCCGTCGGGGTAGGGGTTGCAGCCCTGCGCCACTGCAAGCTGGGGGGCCAGCACCATCATGCGGCCCAGCAGGGCCGCATGTTCAGGCCCGACCTGCGCCAGCGACGCAATGTGCACCTTCGGGATCATCAGGAAATGCACCGGCGCCCAGGGGTTGATGTCGTGGAAAACGAAAATCTCGTCGTCTTCATAGACCTTGCGGCTGGGGATCTGACCGGCGGCAATCTTGCAGAAAATGCAGTTATCGGGGGCATGTGTACTGGACGGGCTCATGGAAGGCTCTTGCGGGAAAGGGGTCAGAGGGAGGACACGCTGCGCGCAGGCCGGTGGCTGTTGAAACGCATCCAGCCGCGCACGCAGCGGTACAGGTACCAGAGCCAGACGATGCCGTAGGCAATGGCGCCCGGCAGGACCAGCAGCAGCCACAGCGGCGACAGCAGGACCAGCCACATCAGTGTCCACCAGAAGGTCTGGATCATGTAGTTGTGGTGGTCGATGTACAGCGCGTCGGACTCTTCGCCACGCCGGATGTAGTTGACGATCAGCGCAATCACCGCAAAAACGCCGCCGCTGAACCAGGCCAGCGTGTGCAGGCCGTAGAGCACATGCATGACGACGCGGTCGTTGGGGTTTTTGGTGTCGAATTCGGCCAGGTCGGTCTCGCTCATGGTTTCCCTTTCTTGCTTCGTTTTATTTTTCCGTCGCTTCGCGGGCCTGCACCTTGCGCAGGGCTTTTTCCTCGATGCCGCTGGTGCCTTCGCGGCGCTCCAGCTCGGCAATCACGTCGGCCGGCGACAGGCCGTAATGCGCCAGCGCGATCAGGCTGTGAAACCACAGGTCGGCGACTTCGCCGACCAGCCGGGCGCTGAGTTCGGGCGTGGCACCGCCGTGGTCCATGTCCTTGGCGGCCATCACGGTCTCCGTGGCCTCTTCGCCGATTTTCTTCAGGAAGGCGTCCGGCCCCTGGTGCAGCAGACGCGCCACGTAGCTGGTTTGCGGGTCGCCGCCGCGGGCCGGCTTGCGGCTTTCGATGATTTGCGCGAGGCGCTGCAGGGAGTCGTTGGAAGTCATGGATTACTTCTCACTTGTAAATGGTTGTCGGGTCTTTGAGGACCGGCTCGGTCACCACCCATCGCCCGCCTTTGTAAACGCTGAAAAAGCAGCTGTGGCGCCCGGTGTGGCAGGCAATGCCGGGTTCATGGCCGAGCTGCGTGACCTTCAGCAAAATCACGTCGTTGTCGCAGTCCAGCCGGATCTCGTGCACGGTCTGCAGGTGGCCGGACTCCTCGCCCTTGTGCCACAGGCGCCCGCGCGAACGGCTGAAATACACGGCCTGGCCAAGTTCGGCGGTCTTCTGCAGCGCCTCGCGGTTCATCCAGGCGAACATCAGCACGTCGCCGCTGGACGCTTCCTGCGCGATGACCGGGATCAGGCCCTTGTCGTCCCATTGGATGTCGTCTAACCAATTTTGAGTCATGCGCCAATTGTCATGGATTTGGAGAGGCTTCAGAGATTTCCCAAGCCAGGATATCGCTGGACCGGCTCCGCTGGACCGCAGATATCGACCCAGCAGGGGGAAGGCGCTACACGCAGTGAGCGTCCGACGGGGGTTACAACCGTACCGGAATGCCGCGGGCCGCCATGTGCTGCTTGGCCTGTTGCACCGTGTATTCGCCGTAATGGAAGATGCTGGCGGCCAGCACGGCGTCGGCGCCGCCGAGCTGGATGCCGTCGGCCAGGTGGTCGAGGTTGCCGACGCCGCCGGAGGCGATCACCGGCACGCTGACCGCGTCGCTGACGGCGCGGGTCAAGGCCAGGTCGAAGCCGGACTTGGTGCCGTCGCGGTCCATGCTGGTCAGCAGGATTTCGCCGGCGCCGCGCCGGGCCATCTCGGTCGCCCAGGCCACCGCATCCAGCCCGGTGTTCTTGCGGCCACCGTGGCTGTACACGTCCCAGCCCGGACCGCGTGTGAGCGCCTCGTCGTCGGAGCGGCGTTTGGCGTCGATGGCCACCACGATGCACTGCGCGCCGTATTTGCCGGAGGCGTCTTCAATCACCTGCGGATTGGCCAGCGCGGCCGAATTGAAACTGGTCTTGTCGGCCCCGGCGTTGAGCAGCCGGCGCACGTCGTCCACGGTGCGCACGCCGCCGCCCACCGTCAGCGGAATGAACACCTGCGAGGCCACCGCCTCGATGATGTGCAGGATCAGGTCGCGCCCGTCGCTGGTGGCCGTGATGTCCAGGAAGGTCAGCTCGTCGGCGCCCTGCTCGTTGTAACGCGCGGCAATTTCCACCGGGTCGCCAGCGTCGCGCAGCTCGACAAAGTTGACCCCCTTGACCACGCGGCCGCCGGTCACATCAAGACAAGGAATGATTCGTTTAGCGAGCATGCTGATCGATGGATAAGGGCTGTCGATCAGCCGTTCAACTCATCCGCTCTGGTCTGGGCCGCGGCAAAGTCCAGGTCGCCGCTGTAAATCGAGCGGCCGCAGATCACGCCTTCGACGCCTTCGTCTTCCACCGCGCACAGCGCCTCGATGTCGGCCATGTTGGACAGGCCGCCCGAGGCGATCACGGGAATCGTCAGCGCCTGCGCGAGCTTGACGGTGGCCTCGATGTTGATGCCGGTGAGCATGCCGTCTCGGCCGATGTCGGTGTAGATGATGGATTCGACGCCGTAGTCCTGGAATTTTTTGCCCAGGTCTACCACTTCATGGCCGGTCATCTTGCTCCAGCCGTCGGTGGCGACCTTGCCGTCCTTGGCGTCGAGCCCGACGATGATGTGGCCGCCAAAAGCCGTGCAGGCGTCCTGCAGGAAGCCGGGGTTTTTCACCGCCGCCGTGCCGATGATCACGTAGCGCAGGCCGGAGTCGAGGTAACGCTCGATGGTGTCCAGGTCGCGGATGCCGCCGCCCAGCTGCACGTCGATTTCGCTGCCCACTTCGGCCAGGATCTTGCGGATGGCCGCTTCGTTTTTCGGTTTGCCGGCAAAGGCCCCGTTCAGGTCCACCAGGTGCAGGCGGCGCGCGCCCTTGTCGACCCAGTTGCGCGCCATGGCGGCCGGGTCTTCGCTGAAGATGGTGGACTGGTCCATATCGCCCTGTTTGAGGCGCACACAATGGCCGTCTTTCAAGTCAATCGCGGGGATGAGTAGCATGGGCAATGAGGCAACGGTGGATGAAAGTAAGACGTGAGGAAAGCGGTGCTGCAGGGATGGGCTGGGACGGGGGCAGGCATGCCGGGTAGTGAGTCAGGGATTCCAGTGCAGGAAGTTGCGGTACAGGGCCAGCCCCTGGTCTGCGCTTTTTTCGGGGTGAAACTGGGTGGCGAAAATATTATCGCGCGCAACCACCGCCGTGAAGCGCGCGCCGTAGTCGGCCTCGCCCGCGGTGTGGCGCGCATCCGACGGGCGCGCGTAAAAGCTGTGCACGAAATAAAACCAGGAGCCATCGGGGATACCCGCCCACAAGGGATGGACCGGCACCGACTGGTAGACCTGGTTCCAGCCCATTTGCGGCACCTTGTAGCGGCTGCCGTCGGGCTGCAGCCGGCCGGCCAGGTCAAACTTGAGCACCTCGCCCGGAATCAGGCCCAGGCCGCGCGTGCCTTCGCCGCCCCGTCCTTCCGCGCTGTGGTCCAGCAGCATCTGCATGCCGACACAGACGCCGAACAGCGGTTTGCTGGCGGCCGCCTGCAGCACCGCCTCCAGCATGCCCGAGGCCTGCAGTTCGTGCATGCAGTCGGCAATCGCGCCCTGGCCGGGCAGCACGACGCGGTCGGCGTCCAGCACGTCCTGCGCGCTGGAGGTCACGACCACCTCGAAACCGCTGTCGGCCGTGACATGCTGGACCGCCTGCGACACCGAGCGCAGGTTGCCCATGCCGTAGTCCACCACCGCGATTTTCTTGAATTTGGCCATCAGGACGGAAGTTTGCTACTGTTTTTATAGCTGTCTGCGCAAGTACAGCAAAGGCTGGAGGGCAAAAACATATAAGAATCAGCCTACAGCGAGCCTTTGGTCGAGGGAATCACGCCCACCGACCGGGGATCGATCTCCAGCGCCATGCGCAGGGCACGGGCAAAGGCCTTGAAGACGGTTTCGGCCTGGTGGTGCGCGTTGTCGCCCTTGAGGTTGTCAATGTGCAGGGTCACAAAGGCGTGGTTCACAAAGCCCTGGAAGAACTCGTAAGCCAGCTGGCTGTCGAAGGTGCCGATCATGCCGCTCTTGAAAGGCACATGCATGTCCAGCCCGGGCCGGCCTGAAAAGTCGATGACCACGCGCGACAGCGCCTCGTCCAGCGGCACATAGGCGTGGCCGTAGCGGCGCAGGCCCTTCTTGTCGCCGACGGCCTGCGCCACGGCCTGCCCCAGGGTGATGCCCACGTCTTCCACCGTGTGGTGGCCGTCGATGTGCAGGTCCCCCTTGGCCTGGATGTCCAGGTCAATCAGGCCATGCCTGGCGATCTGGTCCAGCATGTGGTCGAAAAAACCGATGCCGGTGGACAGCCTGGCCTGGCCGGTGCCGTCGAGGTTGAGCTTGACGGTGATCTGGGTTTCGGCGGTGTTGCGCGAGACTTCGGCCGTTCTCGGGGCAAGGGTCGCCATGGCGGTGGCGGTGGGGGTG
>NZ_NBZV01000058.1 GCF_002379095.1 Polaromonas sp. AER18D-145 | reverse complement strand
TTTTCGTTCCAGGTGCTCGAACGCATTGGCAGCCCGCCCCAGGTCGCGGCCACGGCGCGCTTCGGCCAGGGCCGCACCGTGAGCGACCTCGGCTGGAAAGACACCGTGCTGGTCTGGCCCGGCGAAACGGTGCGGGTGGCGATCGATTTTGCCCACGATTACCCCGGCGACCAGATCTATGTGTTCCATTGCCACAATTTGGAACATGAAGACGCCGGCATGATGATCAACTTTCGCGTGCGGGCGTGACACCGGTTCGGTGATCCGACGTCACGCCCTTCCCCCTGGAGACTCCCATGGATGACAAGCACAACTCTCAGCCCTGCCCCATGGGCAGCACGCCGTTCTGGCGCTCCCGCTACGGCCTGGGCCTGCTCGTGTTCGGCGCCATCGCGGCGTATTTCCTGCTCACCGAGCATCGCGCCCACTTCTTCGGCGCGCTGCCGTTCCTGCTGATTCTGGCTTGCCCGCTGATGCATGTGTTCATGCATCGCGGGCATGGACGCCATGGCGGCGCTCATGCGGGCCACCACGGGAGCAATAAAAGCCCGGACACGGCGGCTCCACCGGCATCCGGGACCGGAGAACAGCCATGAGCCCTGATGCCCCGGCCTACGGACTCTGGACGCTTGTCTTCCTCAATTCGGCCATCTTCCTGATGTTCGCCTTCAGCTTCTTCAAGCCCCAGACCGCACGGGACTGGCGAACTTTCGGCGCATTCGCTGCGTTTATCGTTGCGCTCTTTGTCGAGATGTATGGCTTTCCGCTCACCATTTATGTGATGTCCGGCTGGCTGCAGACCCGGTTCCCGGGCACCGACCTGCTTTCCCACAACGCCGGTCACCTGTGGTCAACGCTGCTGGGCGAGCAGGGAGACGCCCACTTTGGACCCTTGCACATCGCGAGCTATGTTTTCCTGGGCTTCGGTTTTTACCTGTTGTCCAGCGCCTGGAACGTTTTGTATCAAGCGCAACGCGGCAACACGCTGGCCACCACGGGACCTTACGCCCGGATTCGCCACCCCCAGTACGTGGCCTTTGTGCTGATCCTGCTTGGCTTCCTGTTGCAGTGGCCGACGTTGCTGACCCTGGTCATGTTCCCGATTCTGCTGGTCATGTATGGGCGTCTGGCCATCACTGAAGAAGCGCAGATGCGCACCCGGTTCGGAGATGCCTTTGAGCGCTATGCCCGGCGAACCCCCAGGTTCTTCCCCCGCATGCGTCAAGATTCAATCGCGGGCTGAGTGCTTCGTTCAATATGGGCTACGCTTGGACTTTCACGCGGCGCTATCCAGGCGGAGCTTCGCGCGCCGCAGCAGCGGCGGGGATGTCTCTGCTGGCACTGTGCCTGCTGTGGTTCAGCGCCGACGCTCTGGCCGAGCGCGATGTCAGGATAGCGCGCGACGCGGACACGATCCGCATTGATGCCAGGCTGCGGGTTGACGTGCATCATCACATCGCCTGGCAGGTTCTGACCGACTACGACAATCTTGCGCGTTTCGTCCCGGGCCTGCTAACCAGTCGCATCGTGAGCGAGCCGGGTGCGCCGCTGCTGCTCCAGCAGACGGGACAGTCCGGATTCCTGTGGCTGACCTTGCCGATCGAAGTTGTCGTGCAAATCGTGGAAATTCCGCTTGAGGCCATCCGTTTTTCCGCTGTCAGCGGTACGCTGAAAAGCAAGTCCGGCGAGTGGCGCATCGAGGCGCAGGGCGACGCGACGCTCCTGATTTACCGGGCCAGCATTGTTCCGGGTTTCTGGATACCACCCTTGATCGGGACGGCCATGATGGGGCAGGACGTCAGGAGCAAGCTCGTGGGTGTCGCCAATGAAATGACGCGGCGCGCGGCGGCTGCGCAACCCGGGAAGTCCGGACCGGAGGTGTATCGGTGAGGCGGTGTTCAACGCATGCATGAGCGTGCACTTTTCGAAGGAGCGAGGTATGTACGGATTTGACCACGGTGTCTGGATGATGGGTGGCTGGCTGGTGATGCTGGCGGTGTGGCTGCTGCCGTTCGCCTTTTTGTTTATCGCCATCAAGTTTTTTTTCGAGAAGCTCAAGGCGGGCAACGACAAGAGCGCGCTTGAAATACTGGAAAAAGCCTATGCCAGCGGAAAAATAGGACGCGAGGAATTCCTTCGAAAGCGCGATGACTTGCAGGCTGGATCATCTGGAGGCCTGCCTTGAGTATCCGCGGTTCGCGGGCCACGTCGTTCAGCGCCACCGCCTTGTCCTTCAACGGACAGGGGGACTCAGCCATATTCAACGGGTGTTCGCACCCAGCACTACAAGGGGAAAATTCATGTTTTCAGGACAAAACGCTCATCGCCGCAGCATCAGAATCAGCGGTTGGATTCTTGCATCCACGCTCGGCCTTCCGGCTGCACCTCTGGCCGCGCTGGCGCAAGCCAGCGCGAATGCGATGGCCACACAGTCGTCGAGTGAGCGGGGGGTGACAGTCAAGGTGACGCCGACGTTGATGGGGGCGTCCGACAGCCGGTGGGAGTTCGCCATCGTGCTTGATACGCACAGTGCGGACCTGAGTGACGATCTGACCCAAAGCGCCACCCTGACAACAGACGATGGCCGCGCGTTGAAACCGGTGAACTGGGTCGGCGCGGCCCCCGGTGGCCACCACCGTGAAGGTGTGCTGGCATTTGATGTTCCGGCGCCGCGTCCGAGTGCGGTTGAACTCAGGATCATGCGCTCGGGCGAGTCCGCTCCCCGGATTTTTCGGTGGCAGCCCTGAAGGCGCCTCTCCATGGATGAGTCTGACCATGACCGACATGCGCCATCGTTCTGGCGTCGCCCTGCCGGCATGGCGGTGGCAACGGCCGCCTTGATCGCCGGCTTTTATCTGCTGCGTGAGCACTGGGGCCATGTCCTGGGCTACTGGCCCTACCTGCTTTTGCTGGCCTGCCCGCTGATGCACCTGATGCATGGACACGGCCATGGTGACCCCGCCAGGCGGCGGCAGGCGCCGGGGCGCGCAAGTAACGAAAAGGAATAACAGCATGGACATGAAAACCCATCAGCATCACAGCGGCAATCTGCCGGCCGCCCCGACCTCGCCGACAGACCTCAAGGACCCGGTGTGTGGCATGACCGTCACCAGGCAGTCACCGCACAGGCTGGCGCACGAGGGGCGGCCCTATTATTTCTGCAGCGCGAAATGCCAGGGCAAGTTTGCGGCGAACCCGCTGCAATACCTTGCGCCCGCGCCGCCGGTGGACACGACTCCAGCGGCGGCCGGCACGATCTACACCTGCCCGATGCACCCGGAAATACGCCAGGACCATCCGGGCAACTGCCCCAAGTGCGGCATGACGCTGGAGCCCTTGCTGCCCGAACTCGAAGAAGGAGAGAACAAGGAGCTCCTCGATTTTCAGCGGCGTTTCTGGTGGACGCTGCCGCTGACCGCCGTGGTCACCTTTTTGGCGATGTTCGGCCACCAGCTGCATTGGTTTGAGACCGCGACCCAGACCTGGATTGAACTGGTCCTGTCACTGCCCATTGTGCTGTGGGCCGGTTGGCCGTTCTTTTCGCGCGGCTGGCAATCCGTGGTGAACCGCAGTCCCAACATGTGGACGTTGATTGGTCTGGGTACTGGTGCCGCTTTCGTCTATAGCGTGGTGGCAACCGTCGCGCCGCAGGTGTTTCCGGTCTCGTTCATCTCCATGGGGCGCGTGGCCGTGTACTTTGAAGCAGCGGCTGTCATCATCTCGCTCACCCTGTTGGGGCAGGTGCTGGAGCTCAAAGCCCGCTCGCAGACCTCGGCGGCGATCAAGTCGCTGCTGGGCCTGGCGCCGAAGACCGCCCGCCGCATCCGGGCCGACGGGTCCGAAGAGGACGTGCCGCTGACCCATGTGCATGTGGGCGATCTGCTGCGCGTGCGCCCCGGCGAGAAGGTGCCGGTGGACGGCGTGGTGCTTGAGGGTGGCAGCGCGGTGGATGAATCCATGCTGACGGGCGAACCGATACCAGTCAGCAAGCGGGTGGGTGACAAAGTGATTGGCGCCACCCTCAACACCAGCGGCGCACTGGTGATGCGCTCGGAACGCGTCGGTGCGGCCACCATGCTGGCGCAAATCGTCCAGATGGTTGCCCAGGCCCAGCGCTCCAGGGCGCCTATGCAGCGCATGGCCGATGTGGTGGCGGGCTACTTCGTGATCACGGTGGTTGGCATTGCCTTGCTGACGTTGTTTGGCTGGGGGTTGTTCGGTCCCGAGCCGCGGTGGGTGTTCGGCCTGATTAACGCGGTTGCCGTGCTGATCATTGCCTGTCCGTGCGCCCTGGGCCTGGCCACACCGATGTCCATCATGGTCGCCACCGGTCGTGGCGCCACGCAGGGCGTGCTGTTCCGCGATGCAGCGGCCATCGAGAACATGCGCAAGATAGACACGCTCATCATCGACAAGACCGGCACCCTGACCGAGGGCCGGCCGGCCTTCGACCGGGCAGTCCCCGCGCCGGGCTTTGACGCCGACGAGGTGCTGCGCCTGGCCGCCAGCCTGGACCAGGGCAGCGAGCACCCGCTGGCCGAGACCATCGTACGTGCCGCGCGCGAGCGCGGCATGACACTGGACAAGCCGGAAAACTTCGACTCAGGTTCGGGCATCGGCGTGCGCGGACAGGTTGCGGGGCGCCAGCTCGCCCTGGGCAACACTACCTTGATGGCGCAGGTTGGCGTCTCGGTAGTCCCCTTGGTATCACAAGCCGAGGCCTTGCGCGCAGAGGGTGCCAGCGTGATGCATCTGGCCGTCGATGGCCAGCTAATGGGCCTGCTGGCCGTGTCCGATCCGATCAAGCAGAGTACCCCCGAGGCTTTGGCTACGCTGAAAGCAGCGGGGTTGCGCATCGTGATGGCGACCGGCGACGGCCTGACCACGGCCCGGGCCGTTGCCGCTCGCCTGGGCATCGACGAGGTGCACGGGGAGGTCAAACCAGCCGACAAACTGCTGCTGGTCGAGCGACTGCAGAAGGAAGGGCGTGTGGTGGCCATGGCGGGGGACGGTATCAACGATGCGCCTGCGTTGGCCAAGGCCGATGTCGGTGTGGCCATGGGCACCGGCACCGACGTGGCGATGAACAGCGCGCAGATCACGCTGGTCAAGGGCGATCTGCGCGGCATCGCCATCGCGCGGGCACTGTCGGAAGCCACGGTTGGCAACATGAAGCAGAATTTGCTGTTTGCCTTCCTGTACAACGCGCTGGGCATCCCCATCGCCGCCGGTGTGCTGTATCCGGTGACCGGCTGGCTGCTGTCACCACTGATCGCGGCCCTGGCCATGAGCCTCAGTTCGGTGTCAGTGATTGGCAATGCTTTGCGCCTGCGGCGCAGCCGTATCTGAGTCTGGGATGGTGCCCACTGGAGACGCTGGCCAGGAAACGACCATGCAGAGATGAGCGACTAATCGACCTGCCGCCGCGCAAGCCACCAGCCAGTCATCCTGAAAATAACGGGCGGGAGTATCAGCATTTGCAGGACGGGGACAACACCGATGCCCAGACCCGGCAGCAGCGGCATACTGGCCGTGTAGCTCCAGCGTTTGAGACCATAAAAGCCCACCCATTCCACAATCATCCCGATGCTGAACCCGGTAATCAGCATCAGCGCGTAACCGGCCCAATCCGGTAGGTCTGCCCAGTCTGATCGGCCTCGGGCCACCCAGCCAACGCAGAAAATCAGCATGACAATGAGCCCGTCCCCGAGACTGGGAATGACGCAGTGCAACGCAAACTCGAACCAGCTCCCATCCTCGACATACAGCGGCATTTGCGCCACCTCCCATGGGAAGTTGAGCAGCACCGAAATCACAAACAGCGCGGCCAGTCTGGGGAGCATTTTTCCGACGTGATCTGGTTTTTCCATGCTGAAGCGTAACCCGGTTCTTACCTGCGCCGAATGGTGCAAGTGACAGGGCGCCGCCAGATGCTTGAGTCAGGGTTGAGCGTGCGCATGCTGTAGGTCGCAGCCTACACGGCATGGCGGCCATCCCCCGCGCGTTGGATGTTGTTGAGCGCGCACTGTGAATGGGTTGCGGCATTTTCGGCGCTGCGATTTTCTTCTACTTTGCCGTCTCAAACCAATTTCTGGAGAACCACCATGCCTCATCAACAATACAACGCCTGTATTGAAGCTTGCAACGCTTGTGCCGTGGCCTGTAACCATTGCGCTACTTCCTGTCTGCATGAAACGGACGTCCAGATGATGGCCAAGTGCATCGCACTGGATATGGATTCCGCCCAGATTTGTGCGCTGGCTGTAGCTGCCATGGCCCGGGGTAGCGCCCACGCCAAAGCGATCTGCGCACTTTGCGCTGACATCTGCCAGTCCTGCGGGGACGAATGTGCCAAACACGAGATGGCGCATTGCCAACAATGTGCCAAGGCTTGTCATCAGTGCGCTCAAGAGTGCCGCAAAATGGCCGCGATGGCCTGACCAACATCCAACATCCAACATCCAACATTCAGAAAGAATCAATCATGAAACTCCGTCTCAAAAAAATCAGACCCGCATCTGTGGCTCTTGCCGTTCTGAGCGTCGCGCTGCTGCAACCCTTGGCCTTTGCGCAAATGCAAATGAAACCCGACAGCGAAGCCATGCCCGCCGGAAAAGCCGGCGCATCATCCATGCCAGGCGGCGCGATGGACATGAAGGACATGAAAGGAATGATGAAAGACAACAACGACAAGATGTCGTCCATGAAAATGACCGGTAATACCGATGTTGACTTTGCAATGATGATGCGCATCCATCACCTGGGTGCGATTGACATGGCGCAGGCTGAGCTTCGCGATGGGAAAGACCCTCAGATGAAGAAAATGGCCAAAGCCATCATCGCTGCGCAGAAGAAAGAAATTTCCCAGTTCGACAAGTTTCTGGCCAAAAACGGTCAGTCTGCCGACAAGATGAACAAATAGGCCGACCGAAGTCGGTCTTGGGTTCGTGCCTGAGACCGCTTCGGATCTTTAGCTATTTCACAGGCTGGATGTCTGTCGCCACAATGGTGCCGCCGGATTTCTCGGCCTTGAAACGGACCTTGTCGCCGGCTTTGACTTTGCTGAGCAGGGCAGGGTCCTTGACCTGGAACACCATGGTCATGCCAGGCATGTCCAGGTTCTTGATCTCACCATGCCTGATGGTGATCTTCTTTGTGTCCATGTCCACTTTGCGGACCTCGCCATCGGCCATATCGGTCGGTGCCACCATCGTGCTGTCTTTCTTGGCATCGACCGCCGCCACAGTCACGACTGCGGGCGAGGCTGCTTGTGCAGAACTGGCGCCACCCGCTACATTGACCAGGCCCTTCATACCCGCGTCATAGTGGCCTGGCTGCAGGCAGGCAAAGTCCACCTTTCCCGCCTTTGTGAACTGCCAGATGATCTCGCCGGTTTTCCCCGGTTCTACTGTGACCATATTGGCGTCGGCGTGTTCCATCTCCGGATTTTTCTTCATGACCTCGTAGTGTTCTTTGAGGTCCTTCTGGGTGCCGAGCACCATTTCGTGCTTGACCTTACCGGAGTTCTTTGCGACGAAGCGGATGGTTTCACCCTGTTTGACGTTGAAGTTTGAAGAGTGAAAGCGCATGTCGTCTTTCATGTCGACCGTGACTGTGCGCGTCACTTTGGATGCGACGCCAGGCTTGCCAATCGCGCTATCGTCGTGATTGCCCGCGTGGCTGCCGGCCGCCATCGCGGACAAAGAAAGCAAGGCGCAAGGCAGCGCGAGCAGGATGTTTCGTGATTTCATGGAAGACCTTTCAAGGGTGGGTGTTGGAAGAAATAATCAGTGCTGCATATTGCCCATGGGCATGTACTAAATGGATATGAATTTGCCGACCACCTCGACGAAGGTGCGTCATCCGCTTCGATTACTGGAAAATCGCGTCCGTAAAGCTGAAAGACCATCACATTACGAACAGAAGTTTAAATAACCATCCTCGACGCCAGACCCACCGGGAGATTACAAATCTGTAATCTCCCCGAGCGCACAATCAGCTGTCAAAAAAAAGGAAATTCCATGCGCCTTCTGGTGGTCGAAGACGAACTCAAGCTGGCCGAATACCTGCGCCAGGGTCTCAGCGAAAACGGTTATGTTGTAGACGTCGCGCACAACGGCATCGATGGGAGGCATCTCGCACTCAGCGGCGACTACGACCTGATTCTTCTGGACGTGATGCTTCCTGGCATGGATGGATTTGGGGTGCTTGAAGCGATCCGAAAAAACAAGCCGGTACCCGTGTTGATACTCACCGCTCGAGACCAGGTGGAAGACCGAGTGCGAGGCTTGCATGACGGTGCCGATGATTACCTGGTCAAACCGTTCGCGTTTTCAGAGCTGCTGGCCCGTGTCCTGGCGCTGCTGCGTCGCGGCGCTGGCAGTTCCCCGATAGATGCCATGGTTCTGGCTTTGGCTGATCTACAACTCGACCTGGTCAAGCGCAAGGCAATGCGCGCCGGCGAACGACTTAACTTGACCGCCAAGGAGTTCAATCTGCTGACGCTCTTGCTTCGCCGGCAGGGGCAAATTCTTTCCCGGACCACCCTGGCGGAGCAGGTCTGGGACATGAACTTTGACAGCGACACCAACGTGGTGGAGGTTGCCGTTCGGCGCCTTCGAGCCAAGCTCGACGATCCCTTCCCTGCCAAGCTGTTGCATACGGTCCGCGGCATGGGCTATGTGCTGGAAACGCGGGATCTGATCGCCTGAATCTGATGAGACCCCAATTGTCTTCGATCACGGCAAGTCTGGCGCTGTCGCTTGCAGGCGTTACAGTCATGACGTTTCTTGCAGCCGGGATAGCCATTTATTGGGGAGTGGCATACACCCTGGAGCAAACTGCTCGCGAAGAGATGGTCGGTAAATTACGCATCGTGCAGCATTTTGTTGACGAAGTGGTCCAGGACGGCAATCTTGAAACCTTGCGTCATCACATCGACGATGTGATGACAGGACACGGTGAACTGACGGTTTGGCTTTTGAATGACAGGGATGAGGTCGTTCACGGAGGTCTCGGCTTGCCGGTAAGGCAACTGCGCGAAGGTGACTTTGAAGTGCGGACGGTTTCAGGCAAGAAAATGGCCTTTGCGCGTAAATCCCTGGAGAATACGGGTTCCCTCCAGCTTCGCACGGCTGTTATCGCACTGGACATGGCCCCGCGCGCCAGACTGCTGCGTGCGCTGCTCTACCTGATGTTGACGGCCGGCTCACTCGCCATGCTGCTTACTTTTACGCTGAGCTTGCAGGCGACCCGGCACGGATTGCGGCCCATAGGCCGCCTGTCCCGGCAGGCCGCGACGATCGCACCGAACTCTCTCGCACTGCGCTTGGATATCAGTGGAATCGCTCGTGAGCTGGAGGAATTGGCTCAAGCATTCAACGGCGTCCTCGATCGGCTGGAGTCGGCCTACCAGCAAGTGAGATCATTTAACGCAGATGTGGCGCATGAGTTGCGCACGCCCTTGGCTACCCTGATCAGCGGAACCCAGTTGGCGCTGTCGGCAAATCGGACGCAGGTGCATCTGCGAGCAACTCTTGAATCCAATCTGGAGGAGCTGGAAGGCCTCAAATCGCTAGTGAACGACATGATGTTCCTCGCACACGCCGATCATGGCACTGTTGTTCAGGACCTGGTCGATACCAACCTGAGGCCCGAGGTTCAGAAGGTGTGTGAGTTTTATGATGCACTCCTTGAAGACTCCGGGCTGAAGGCTGTCATTGAAGGTCGAGCTACCGCACGCTGCTCGCCCGCGCTGATGCGCCGGGCGATTTCGAACCTGTTATCCAATGCGATCAAGTTTACGGCACCGGGCGAATCCATCAAGCTGTCATTGACCGAGCACGGCCGCATCGCCGAGATAGCGGTTGCCAATCCGGGTCCACCCATTCCGGCCGAGACGCAGGAAAGGATGTTTTCCCGTTTCTACCAAGCCGATCCGGCGCGCGTTCGCTCCGGCGACAGTCATGGCCTGGGTCTTGCCATAGTCAGCGCTATCGCCAAGATGCACGGAGGTCAGGCATTCTGTGAAAGAGCTGACGGCATGACACGCGTGGGTATTCGCATCCCGCAGTAGTCCGGAAGGTTCAGTAGGAGAACTCGCCGCGCGGAATCAGGCCTGCCCGATGGGCCGTTATCGCTTCATTGCGCACCTGGTCGCGAGACTTGCCCGGTCCGGTCGAGGGTGCCGGCATCGGCGCCCCCAGGCGTGCCCAAAAATCCCATCGGGGGGATTTCATGGCGGCTTCCAGCTCTGTCCGAACCTCTGCGCGGGACTTCCCTGGCTTGGCATGATCGGGATGAGAGACGTAACCCATCTCCGTGTCCGCGGGGTGAATGATTTCTGCGGATACGGCCAATGATGCGCCAGACAAGACCGCAAAGGCGGCGATAAGCGCAAGTTTTTGAGTAGACATGATGATTTCCTTTCGAGGCACAGGCACCGCGCGGGGGACCATCCTTTGCGTCGGCGTGCCGGCATATCCGCCGGCATGTAGTCAACTCTAGAGACAGTATCCCTACAAAACTCTGGCCTCCAAATTACATGTTTGTCATTTCGGCATCAGGGCAAAAAAATGCCCCGCACAGGCGGGGCATTTCAGATCTAGTCGTGGTGTGGGTCCCCGCGCAACCGGGACCTTGCGACGGATGCCACCCCTGAGGGGTGAGCGCTAGCCACGATCAAAAGCTGTGCCGCAAGCCCAGCTCGTAGCCAGAAGACTTACCGCCTGCCGTGATTCCCGGATTGCCGCCCGAGATGGCAAAGGTTGCTCCGCCCTTGTTCGAGATACGTGAGAGGGTGCCATACATCGCGGTGCGCTTGGACAGGTTGTGCACGTAACCCAAAGCCAGCTGGTTTGCGTCGCTTGCGTTGTAAGCAGCGGTGCCACCAGTTGCGTCCGAGCGCACGTAGGACGCACGGATCTCATGTGCACCGAGTGGAACGGACACGCCGAGCAGGAAGCGATTTTCCTTCAGAGTCAGCAGCCTGTCGCTGTAGTAGTGGCTCATCAGCTTGGCTACGCCAAAGTTGTATGAACCGCCGATGCCCGTTGTTTTGAACTTTCCACCGGTGGCATCCACCTCTGTGGAGCCGTAGGAGACGGCGACATCGATGGGGCCGTTCGCGTAGCCAAGGCGTCCACCAGCGTACTTGCGAGCAAACCGATCCGCTCCCGTCCCCGGTAGAGAAGGATTCACACCTTCATCGAGCGCGACCATCGCTTGGCCGTAAACACCACCCATGTTGGGCAGGAAGTAGCTGATCGCGTTGTCAGCGCGAAAGAATGTGGCTTGACCGCTGTAGCGTGCGATGTTCGCCGAGCCGCCGACACCAATCACACCGAACGGATCAAATGTATAGGTGAACGCGCCCGACGGCGTGAGGTCGCGGCCAAGTCGAATCTCACCAAAGTTGCCCATCAAGCTCACCGTTGAGCGGCGGGCGAAGAGCTTCCCATTGCCGTTTGTGGTGCCGATGTCTGGGGCGATATCCGACTCAAGCCAGAAACCGGCCTTCAGGCCGCCGCCCAGGTCTTCCACACCGCGGAAGCCAAAGCGGCTGCTGGAAAGGCCATTGTTGTTCAGCGTGGAGTTGCTGCCAACACCACTGTTGTCCACGTTGCGCAGGTTGACATCGACGATGCCAAAGAGCGTCACTGAAGATTGTGCGCTGGCCGTACCCGCCGCTAGGGCAAGCAATGCCGCCGCTGTTGCGATGTGCTTCATAGTGTTCCTGATCCTTTGATTGGTTGAAGTTAGTAGTGCCTCGATGTGAGCGCACCACGAAAGTCACTTTAGGAAAAACGGTGCTGATGGGCACTCTCGGTTTCGCAAAGTGATGGTCAACGCATGCATACCCCCCAATAAATAGAGCACCCCTGTTTCGCAATTGCAACAAGGGAGTGAAAGACGGCAGAACGAACGTCGACAACGGCTGAAACATTGCAGAGCTGCAATGTTTCAGCAATCTTCTTGTTGGTGTTGAATTTTTATTCTCCATACAACAAGTGCGGCCCCGGCGCGCAAGGAAAACGGGGGGAACGGCCCGCTACTCGTTTCATCCGCAATACAACAAGGAGACAGACATGCGAAGGCAAGACATTCAACTGAGAGTTCTCGCCAGAAACGGCGACATTGGCGCGCGTCTGGAGGTCGGTCGTCGCTATTTGCTGGGCATCGATGGTTTTTCCCAGCACTCATCAACGGGCATTGACTATCTCACCCACCCCAGTGTTTGCGACTTGCCGGGCGCAAGCATTCTTATTGCGGAGTGCCTGCCCCTGGACGAATTGTTGCTTTTGGGCCAGCAAGAGTCCCTTCGCAAGGCGGCACTCTCCGGCAGTGCGTTGGCACAGCTGAAGTTCGGCACCTACCTGTTAACCCATACCGGGAGGGAAACGGAAGCTGCGGCGTTTTACGCGCGCGCGGCGGCGGGCGAAGCGTGTGCGGCTAGCGCGCTGGCCATCTGCGAGTCCGTCAGCGACAGTGAGCGTCTACCGAAAATCCTGCGCTTGCTGACGGATGACAAGAAGGAGAACGGCTGTGCCATTGCCGAGTTCGCAGCGCGGGAAGCACAGGCGGAGGGGGACCTGCCTCGCCTGCGGCTGTGTGTGCATGCTGCGATTGAGCTGCTGTCAAAACCGACAAGTGCGATATCCAAACTCGTCGTTGCAATGGTTCGAATGGCAGAACACACTGGTGAATCACTGCAAGGCATGCCGGTTGAATTCGTTCAGGCAAGCCTGGAGATGCAAAACGGACAGGGAAACCCGGATGCGACCTACACGCTTGGGCGCGCGCTATCCGGGATCGCCTGTGGGGCTCTTCAACCTTCGAGCCTCGCCGAGAGTCCGAACCTTCGCAAGGGAACGGCATTGCTGCTACGGGCAGCCGACGCCGGCCGGGACGAAGCATGGCTGCATTTGTACAAGCTGAACTCAGACCACCGGTGTTCTGTCGCCAATCCCCAGATGGCCAGGTTCTTCCTTGAAAAGGCCGCAGAACGCGGGCAGGCGGAGGCACAACGCAAACTTGGCGCCTTGATGCTGCGCGAAGCCGGATCGATCACGGAGTCCGAACAAGCAATCTGTTGGCTTTACCGCGCGGCACGCGAGGGCGACTTGCACGCAAAGGAGCTGTTGAACTCCCTGGTGCTGCCTGTATCAGGCAGCGATCAGGAGGCCAAGGTCGCTGTGGAGGAGCTGGATCGTTCCGATCCCTGGTTGGCCACGCGGCTGCGGTTGGCCAGGCATTTCGGTCTAACCAAGCTCGAGGCCTTGGCGGTAGACCCTGCAGAGGGGAAAAGGCCATGGGGCCTGGTCGTGGGACCCAATCCCTTCATCGTACAAATTCGCTTGGCGGCTCCGCGTGCCATTCCGGCATTGAGCGACGCAGCCCTGGCCGACCTGGAACGCGCTGTCACGCTTTTCGGGCGATCGCAGCGAAGTGGCGGCGACTCAGAAGGTGACTTGCGACGCCGTTCGCTTAACCAGCGAAGAGCGTTTGAACGTCATAACCTGCAGGAGTCCATGTTCTTCGCCACGGCCAAGTCGACCGTGCTCGATTCCTTTCGGGTGGGTCCAAAGTGGGCCTTCCGCGCGAGGCACACCCTTCATCTTGCACTCGCCGCATGAAATCCGCGCCGACGGTCAATAGGCTGCTTGGGCAAACGTCAGTCATCGCTCCCGGTTTCTGCTCAGTGCTTCATGTTGATGAACGACCGGCCTGCAGCACAAGTTGCAAACCAGAATATTGCGAGAAATGAGAATTCTGACGGTCGAAGATGAACCAAAATTTGCGGACCATGTTATGCAAGCCCTGGTCGAAATTGGGTTTGTCGTTGACATCGCGCGCGACGGAATCGTTGGAAAACATATGGCACTGGAGGGTAGCTACGACCTCATGCTGCTGGATGTCATGCTCCCGGGAATTGATGGCTTCGGTGTTCTGCAAGCGGTGCGTGAAAAGAAAGATTTTCCGATTATTTTGTTAACGGCACGCGATACGGTGGCGGACCGGGTCAAAGGGCTCCAGATGGGCGCAGACGACTACGTGGTCAAACCGTTCGCTTTGCCGGAACTGCTGGCGCGCGTTCAGGCCTTGCTGCGAAGGGGGCACGTTCAAGACCTGACCGTCATGCAGTTGGGCGACCTGCATCTGGACCTGGTCCGGCATAGAGCCACCCGTTCAGGGAGACGATTGGACTTGTCCGCGCAAGACTTCAAGCTTCTTGCCCTTTTTCTTCATCGGCAAGGGCAAGTTCTTTCTCGCACCATTTTGGCGGAGCAGGTATGGGATATCAATTTCGACTGTGACTCCAATGTAGTTGATGTCGCAGTCAGGCGGTTGCGGCAAAAGATTGACGACCCGTTTCCAGTGAAGCTGCTGCACACGGTTCGAGGCGCGGGTTATGTCATGGAGACGCGGGCATAGACAGTGTGTTCCGCCGAGCCTGGCGTTGCTGGATAACAGCCGGGTAGCGACGTTCGCGATTCCCGGAACTGTCGATGCGATTTGGACTCGAACGTCGCGACCGGTGCACTTCTGGATTTGATCGAACTCGCCGACGTTGCATGAGGTGTCGATTTGTTACTCGCATGGTCTGGCGAATTATTGAACCCTTCATGGATCATGGCCGGCGTCGTCGTCGAGATGAGAAGCCCATTGAAAGGATTCGCCATGTCTGACATCTTGCTAGCCCCTCCGTGTGCGCCCGATGCGCATCGCCGTCAACTGACCTTCGCCACAGTGGGTGTCGGCGGCGCGGGCATCGTCGCCGCTGCGGTTCCCTTCGTTTCATCTTTTTCCCCCAGCGAGCGCGCCAAGGCGCTTGGCGCGGCGGTGACGGTGTCGATCGAGGGTTTGCCGGAAGAGCGGCTCATGACCGTCGAGTGGCGTGGCAAGCCCGTCTGGATATTGCGACGCAGCGCGGCTCAGCAGCAGCGCTTGCAGTCGCCCGATCTGCTAAATGTCTTGGCTGATCCGGCTTCGCTGCGACGCGAGCAGCAACCCGACTACGCCGAAAATCCGCAGCGCTCCATCCGACCCGAGATCGGCGTGTTTGTCGCGTTGTGCACGCACCTCGGTTGTATACCGGCGTATCGCCCCGACGCCGGTGCAACCGACTTGCGTGCTGGGTGGCCGGGCGGTTTTTTTTGTCCCTGCCATGGGTCGGCCTTCGACCTGGCAGGTCGTGTGTTCCGCAACGTTCCGGCGCCCAGCAACCTTGAAGTGCCGCCGCATCGCTATGTCTCCGACTTGGCCATCGAGGTTGGCACTGACAAAAACGCCAACTGAAGTCCTGCCTGTGAACTTGATTTTCCCGGTGTCGCGGGCACCGCCACAGGCTCCAAGCCGCTCGTCATGCAGGACTTCAGCGCAGTTTTGACCGATCGGCATGAGCTATCGGGAATATCAGCATGAAAGTCACCTCACCACCCGAGCGGCTTTGCGCCATCGCCTGCCCGCCATGGGCCAGCATGATGGAGCGCACAATCGCCAGGCCCAGCCCCGTTCCGCCGTCCAGCCTGGCACGCGCGGAATCGATCCGGTAAAAGCGGTCAAAAATCCGCTCCAGATGTCCCGGGGCAATGACGTCGCCGTGGTTGGTCACCGCCAACGTGACACCGTTGTCTCCTGTGCTGATTGCCAGACGTATCTTCGATTCAGCCACGGCATGACGTATCGCATTGGACACGAGGTTGGTGATTGCGCGCTCCACCAGCAGACGATCAGCCATGACGACGGCTGTACCCGTAACCTCCACGGCCAAGCCGCGTTCCTCGGCGATCAGAGACAGGTAGTCGGCAACCCGTTGTGCCTCCCGGGCAAGTTCTACCCGTTCGTGATTCAACGGGTCTTCATTGTGGTCGGCGCGGGCGATGAAAAGCATGTCGGAGATCAGGCGAGACAGGCGCTCGAGTTCTTCGACGTTGCCTTCCAGGACCTCCTGAAACTCAGCGCATGTGCGGGGGTGGGACAGCGCCACCTGCGTTCTTCCCATGAGTGTCGCAATCGGCGTGCGCATTTCATGAGCGAGCTCACCCGAAAAATCCTGCAGCCGTCGGTAGCCTGAGTCAATTCGCTCCAGCATGCGGTTGAACTCTTCTGCGAGTTCGTAGAGTTCCGGTGGCAGACCGGAGGAAGATATTCGCTGACTGAGCGACTTTGCTCCGATGGATGCCGCCAGCCGATGGAAGCGCCGCAGCGGCGCCAGACTGGTGCGCGCGTTGAGCCAGGCACCCAGCGCGACGACGAGCAGCAACAGCGGCCAGCCCACCAGAGTTGTCTTGATGAATCCCCCCAATAGACGGCGGTCGTGCCTTCGGTCCAGCGACAGGTAGTACTGCACAGTCATCCCGTTGGCAACCGGACTGCTTCCGCGAAGCGTACTCAGCCGCTCGCCGGTTGCCGTCGTCCATGACTGGATGGACGTTGAGCTGACCGGGAAGGCATCCGGCGCAGACGCGGACTGTGTGGCAATCGGAGAAAAGCTCGTCAGGATTTTCCCGCTGACGGGGTCCACCAGCGCGAGGTGCAGGTCATCGTGACCGATCAGCAAATCGCCGAAGCGGTGCTGGTTCGGGGCGATGGCTTCGATGGACGGAATTTCGGACAACACATGCATCAGCAGGTCACGTTTACCGAGGAGCTCGGCGGCTGAACGTGCATCAAGCTGGTGTGACAGTGCATAAAATCCGGCAACAATCGCGCCGCCAGTCATCAGAAAGCCAAAAAAGGCGCTGGCCAGCGCGATGCGCGTGGCCAGTGAGTTTCTGGACCAATAGCTGAAACGCCAGCCCCGTGTCACAACGCGTCCCGGCGCTCAAGGACGTAGCCCACGCCGCGCACGGTATGAATCAGTTTTACGTCGAAGGGGTCGTCAATTTTCGCGCGCAGCCGCCGGATCGCCACTTCCACCACGTTGGTGTCCGAGTCGAAGTGAATATCCCAGACCAAAGAGGCAATTTGAGTTCTCGACAGCACATCTCCCGTCCTCTGGGCCAGCAGGGTCAGCAGGGCGAACTCCTTGGCTGACAGGTCAATACGCTGGCCAGCCCGGGTTGCGCGGTGGCGTACCGGGTCGATCTCCAGGTCGGCCGTGCGGAGCACCTGCTCCACAGCCGCGGGTTGGCCGCGTTTAAGCAGCGCCTTCACCCGGGCGAGCAACTCCGGAAACTGAAACGGTTTGACCAGGTAATCGTCGGCGCCGAGGTCGAAGCCGCGCACCTTGTCATCCGTATTGCCGCGGGCGGTGAGCATCAGCACGGGCACTTCCCTGAATGTGCGCAACGCCGAAAGAACGGCAAACCCATCAATGCCTGGCAGCATGACATCCAGGACCACCAGGTCATGGTCGCCGTTGGCAGCCGCATGCAGCCCGTCTGTGCCGTTGTGGGCCACTTCAACCGCATAACCGTTTTCCGTCAGACCTTTGCGCAGGTAGTCGGCAGCCTTGGGTTCGTCTTCAACCACCAGAATTTTCAAAAGAAGCCTTGATCGTACATAACGGATTCGTAATCTGCGGGTCAGGGTGGCGTCGCAGCCGGTTTTCTACATTAACAACTGTGATGCAGAGTTTGCATCGCAGTGGCTCCAAGTGTTGGAACCACACCTTGCAATCGATAGTAAAGGAGTTTGATCATGTTGTTTCGTAAAACCGTATTTGCCCTGGCCCTTGCCGGCGCAGCCCTTCCCGCAGCCTTCGCCAACAGCGGCAGCACCTGGGTCGGCGGCGAACTGGGCTTTGAAACCCACGCTGTCCAAAGCACCAAGAGTCGTGCAGACGTGCAACAGGAGTTGCAAGCCTTTCGCCAGAACCCGGTGGCTGCTGATGGCGGCAGGCTGGTTGGCGGCGAGGCCGGTTATATCCACCCGCAGCACAGCTATGCGTTTCAGGGTGGCAAGCTGGTCCATACCGACACCATCGCCCACAACACCCCCAAGCCCAGCCTGGCCATGACCGATGCGGAACGGCGCCTGTTTCAGGAACAGTACGTCAACTGAGCCACGTAACAAGTTGGGCCGGGGGAATCTCGTCCGGCCTCTCCCAATTCCCCATCCATACCATTGAGGACTTTCCATGAAATCCAGTGTCCGTATTTTTTTGACAACTGCTTTACTCTCGGTGAGCGCCACCGGGTTTGCCATCGCGGCGACCGACACTCCATCCGGCGTCCAGGGTGCTATTGTGGTGCCTGTTGCGGTCAAGCTCACTGCCGGTGAGGTACGCAAGGTGGACCTTGAGCAGGGCAAGCTGACCATCAAACACGAGGCCCTTGAGAACCTGGACATGCCGGGCATGACCATGGTGTTCAAGGCGGCGGATGCCAAGCTGCTCATGGACGTCAAGCAGGGCGACAGGATTTTGTTCCGCGCAGAGAAAGGCGAAGCGGGATTTACCGTGGTCAGGCTCGAGCAGGTCAAGTAAGGCCATGCGCAAAGAGGTGGTAGGTCGTGACCTACCCTGCGCAGGGAACATTTCGGGCAAGCTGTGCGCGGATATCTGCCAGTCGTGTGGCGACGAATGCACCAGGCACGACATGGCGCACTGCCAGCAATGCGCCAAGGCATGCCACCACGTGCTAACGCTGCGCGGAGGGCTGGTTTGGTTTTTGTACCCGAAGTGCTGGATGGCCAATGCTTGCGATGCTTACCCCTGCAATGACTACTTCGCAGGCTGAATGTCCGTCACGATGATGGCACCTTCTGTTTTCTCTGCCGTGAAGCGGATCTTGTCGCCGGCCTTGACTTTTCCCAGCAGGGCGGGGTTCCTGACCTGAAACACCATGGTCATGCCAGGCATGTCGAGGTTCTTGATCTCGCCATGCCTGATGGTGATTTTCTTGGCGTCCATGTCCACTTTGCGGACTTCGCCATCGGCCATATTGGCCATGTCGGCCGGCGCCGTCGTCGCGCTGTCTTTTTTGGCGTCGCCCATCGCCATCGGCGCGCCTGCGTGGGAAGCGGCGTGGGCAGAAGCCGCGCCAGCCAGCATGGCCGCAAGAATCAGCAGGGCTTGAAGTTTTTTCATGAGGTTTTCTTTCAGGATTTGGCGGGAGGTTTCGAGGGATAGGACTGATAGATGCGCGAGCTGCCGTCCTTGAGGACAAGCAGCACGTCATAAGCGTCGCGGGCGTCGCCCATTTCCATGCCGGGTGAGCCCACCGGCATGCCGGGCACGGCAAGACCCAGGGCATGGGGTTTTTCACGCAGAAGCCTTTGTAGCTCCCGCGCGGGGACATGACCCTCAAGCACATAGTCACCCAGGCGTGCCGTGTGGCAGGAACCAAACTTGTCCGGCAAGCCGAGCTTTTTGCGGACGGGCGCGGTGTCTTTGACGTCCTGGGTCACCACTTCAAAACCATTTTTTCGCAGATGCGCTACCCATTCAAGGCAGCATCCGCAGTCCGGATTTTTCCACACCGTGATCTGTTTGGCGTCGGCAGCGGCCAGCGCGCGCAGTGGTTGACCGAGGGCCATGGCCCCGGCCGCTGCAAGCGACAACCGCAGTATGGACCGACGGGGAAAAACGTCAATGCTTGTGTTCGGCATGGCCATCTCCTTTGGCTGGAATCGTGGTGGCCGCCACATTCACCATACCCTTCATGCCCGCGTCATAGTGGCCGGGCTGCAGACAGGCGAAGTCAACCTTGCCAGCCTTGGTGAATTGCCAGATGATCTCTCCGCTTTTGCCCGGCGCGACCGTGACCATGTTGGCGTCGGCGTGTTCCATCTCCGGGTTTTTCTTCATCACCTCGTAGTGTTCCTTGAGTTCCTTCGCGGTGCCCAGCACCATTTCGTGTTTGATTTTCCCGGAATTCTTGGCGACGAAGCGGATCGTTTCGCCTTGCTTGACGGCGATTTTCGAGGTGTGGAAGCGCATGTCGTCGGTCATGTCGACATGCACCGTGCGCGTAACCCTGGATGCAACGCCGGGTCTGCCGATTTCATCGACGCCACCATGGCCGCCAGCGTGTTCGCCGGCCGCCATGGCGGTCATGGCGAGCAAGGCGGCAGGAATTGCAAGCAGGATGTTTCGTGATTTCATGGAATACCTTTCAAGGGTGGGGGTTAAAAAAATCAATGCTTCATGTTGCCCATGGAGGGCTTGCGGACCTGGACTTCGACTTCCTTCACCGGCATGTTCTGGGCCTTCATGGTCTGGCCGCCCTCGGCGGCAAAGCGCGCGGGGTTGGGCAATGCGCCCGTCCATTCATAGGCGACCTCGCCGGCCGGGTGTTTGTACCAGCCGGGGTCCTTGTAGTCACCGGGCTTCTGGTTCTTGCGTACCTTGACCACGGAGAACATGCCGCCCATCTCTACCGACCCGAACGGGCCCTCACCGGTCATCATCTTGGCGGTGTTGTCCGGCAGGGGCATGTCCATCTCGGCCATGTCGGCCATGCCGCGCTCGCCCATCACCATGTAGTCGGGGATGACGCTGGTGATGTCGCGCACGACTTTCCGGTGGTCCACACCGATCATCGTGGGCACGTCATGACCCATCGCGTTCATGGTGTGGTGGCTCTTGTGGCAATGAAAGGCCCAGTCGCCTTCCTCGTCCGCCAGAAACTCGATTTGCCGCATCTGGCCCACCGCCACGTCGGTGGTCACTTCGTACCAGCGGGTTGATTTCGGCGTCGGGCCGCCGTCGGTGCCGGTCACCAGAAACTCATGGCCGTGCAGGTGCATCGGGTGGTTGGTCATGGTCAGGTTGCCCATGCGGATGCGCACCTTGTCGTTCTTGCGCACCACCAGCGGGTCGATGCCGGGGAAGATCCGGCTGTTCCAGCTCCACAGGTTGAAGTCGAGCATGGTCATGATTTTCGGCGTGTAGGCGCCCGGGTCGATGTCGTAGGCGTTGAGCAGGAACACAAAGTCGCGGTCCACCTCGTCGATCAGCGGGTGTTTGGCTTTCGGGTGGGTAATCCAGAAGCCCATCATGCCCATCGCCATCTGCGTCATTTCATCGGCATGCGGGTGGTACATGAAGGTGCCGGGGCGCCTGGCCACAAACTCATAGACAAAGGTTTTTCCCGGGTCGATGGCTTTCTGGTTCAGGCCAGCCACGCCGTCCATGCCGTTGGGCAGCCGCTGACCGTGCCAGTGCACGCTGGTGTGCTCGGGCAGCTTATTGGTCACAAAAATGCGCACGCGGTCGCCCTCGACCACCTCGATGGTGGGTCCGGGCGACTGGCCGTTGTAGCCCCACAGGTGAGCCTTGAAACCGGGCGCCATTTCGCGCACCACGGGCTCGGCCACCAGGTGGAATTCCTTCACGCCATTGTTCATGCGCCAGGGAAGCGTCCAGCCGTTGAGCGTCACCACCGGGTTATACGGCCGGCCCGTGGTCGGCGTCAGCGGGGGCATGGTGTCGGGTTTGGTCTGGAGCACGGGCTCGGGCAGGGCGGCCATGGCGACTTTGCTGACGGCTGCTGCTGCGACCGCCGTGGTAATTGCACCGGCACCTGCGAGAAAATTTCTTCTGTTTGTCATGAGGATTTTGTAGGTTCGTTGATGCGGTGTCTCAGTGGCCGGCTTCGGCGGCGGCGCCGCCGCCAGCCATCGGCATGGCGCCCATGGATGTCGGTTTGCCGGTCATCGAGGCGGCCAGCGCTGCGTCGGCCAGCCAGAACTGCTGGTAGGCATTAATGGCCGCCGTCACGCTGGAAATCTGGTCGCGGGTGTCGGCCAGCAGTTCGAACACGCCGATCAGCATGCCGTTGTAGCGGAGCACGTTTTCTTCGGCCATGGTTTTACGCAGGGGCACGATCTCGTCGCGGTAATGCCTGGCCACGTCGTAGGCCGTGCGGTAAGCCGAATAGCTTTCGCGCAACTGCGATGACGCACTGCGCACCGTGCTTTCATACCGGTTGGCCGCAGCCAGCGATTGCGCGTTCATGGCGTCGCGCTGCCCCGATCCCCAGTCGAAGATCGGCAGGCGAATGCCCAGCTCAAAACCTCTCCTGGGCGTGCTGGTGCCGTGGGTGTTGTCAAACACGGTGTCGCGGCGCAGCCCCAGTTCCACATCGACCAGGCTGTTGAGCAGGTTCAAACCCTGGGATTTCCCGGCAAGGTCGAGCTGGCTGCGTGCCATCTGCACATCCAGACGCTGCTGCATGGCATTGGCGTTGACAACGCCCGCCGGTCGTGGGTCCTTGGGAAGGTCGGGCAACCGTTCCGGAAGCTTCAGCTGCGTCGCCTGCTCGTCCGTCAGGCCCAGAAGGCGAATCAACTCCTCGCGGGCAGCGGTGGTCGCGTGCTGGCTGGACGCCAGCTGGGCCGCGGCATCGGCATAAAAAGACTGCTGCCGCGCCCGCTGCAGCTTGTTGAAGTTACCGACTTGCTGCATGCGTTTGGCCAACTCGGCGCCCGCCTGCGCAGTACGGTTGACCTGGTCGGCGTACTGCAGGGTCTGCTGCGCCGCCACCGCGCGTACCCAGGCCTGGCGCACCTGGGTGACCTGCTCGACGACATTGGCGCTGAGCTGTACTTTCGCCTGGGCGGTCTGGCCGCGCGAAATCTCCAGGCGCCTGGGCAGTGTCAGCAGGTCCAGCAGACCGAATGACAACAGGCGCCCGAGCTCAAGCTCGTCGGCAAAACGCATGCGTTCAAAGGTGAAAACGGGGTTGGCGATGCGGCCCGTCTGGTTGGCCGCCGCCATGTCAGACCAGCTCTGCGCGAGCAAAGTCTGCACCGCCGGGCTGTTGGCCAGGGCCAGTTGCACGGCGTCATTCTGGGTCAAAGGCTTGTTCAGCAACTCACTTGCCAGCTTGCTGCGCGCCTGCGCCTGCTGCTGGGTGCGGCTGAGCTCGAGCTTGCCCTGGGTGAAGGAGCCGGTCGTGTCGTTGGTGTCCTGGACGGCCTGGCCAAAATTGACCGAGGCGCATCCTGCCAGCACCAGCGTGGCCGCGGCGACAGCGCCCAGCCGGAAAAGGGTTTTCATGGCTTGTCCTGTCACGGTTTGAGCTGTCCGGCGTTCGGAGCGGGCCTGGTTGCTGTATCGGGTGAGGCGGGTTGCTGCGCCTCTTTGGCGTACGCGCGCCAGCCGCCGATGCGGCCCGCGGTGTCATTGGCCTCTTTCCAGGCTTGCGTCTTTTCCTCGGTATAGGGCTGGTAGCCTTCGAACGCGGAGCGAAACCCGCTGGCAGCAGGTGTCGATACAGTCGCCGGGCTGGCCGGCTGCGCGCTGGCCAGACCGGTGCACAACAGGGCGGCCAGGGCCATCGACGATGGGTATGAAATAAAACGTAGAGTCACAAAATCTCCTGACGGACAAGCGGGGCGATCGTAAAAATCGCGCGAATCCGGCAAAAAGGGCAGGCTGCCCCGTGCCGGATGGCAAGTACAGACCCACTACGGGCCTGGAAGTCAGGAAATGGGTGGTTTTTGGCCCAGTGTCGCGATGACGCTGGCAAATCGGGCGGCCGGCGAACGCGGCAGGACCGGTGAAATGGTGAGGGTAGCGGAGCTGGCGGTCACCGGCGACAGCGCGACCGTGTGGCAGGCCTGGCAGGCGGCACAGGATTCGCAGTGCCCGGCGGCTTCCGGGGCCAGAGGGTCAGAAGTCTGGCCAGAGGCGTGTCCTGCGCAGTCTGGAGGAACCGCCGCCGAATGCACCATGGGTTCGGCCGGCTCGCTGGCCATTTGATGGTCAAAATGAGCGCCAGCCCCTGATTCATGGACGTGAGGAGCTATGAATTTTGTAGCAGGCGCCACCTGTTGCAGATGACCGGTGGCCATGCCGGTGGCCATGGCATCGCCCACCCAGCCGCGCAGAAGCAGCAGGAAGATCATGGCGATGAACAGGGGACGGCGCATTGGTAGATGATACGTTGGAGTCGTGAAAGTTCAAAAAAATGGTTTCCGGGAGGCCGCTGCGGCCAGCCGGATCAGGTCGCCCAAACGCGCATCAACCGGCATGGGCGCCAACGCGCAGACTGTGGCGCGGCCGCTGGTGAACGGGCGTGACGCTGTTCATGCCGGCTTCTGCAACAAGCGGCCGGCCCGCAGCTCGCGCCGCGCCTGCTGCATCACCGACCAGCCGCCCCAGATCGCCAGGCTGGCCATGACCGCCGCCACCGCCAGGTCGGGCCAGGCGCTCTTGGTCCCGAACACGCCCAGCGCGGCCAGCATCACGGCCAGGTTGCCGATGGCGTCGTTGCGCGAGCACAGCCAGACGCTCCGCATGTTGGCGTCGCCTTCCCGGTACGCATACAACAGGGCGGCGACCGACACGTTGGCGATCAGGGCGAGCAGGCCGATCGCGCCCATGGTCAAGGCCTCGGGCGTACCGCTCTGGGTGGCGACCCACCCCGCCCGCGCCAGCACAAACGCGCCGAAGGCCAGCATGCTGGCAGCCTTCAGCAGCGCCGCGCGGGCACGCCAGACCAGGCCCAGGGACAACACCGCCAGGCTCACGCCGTAGTTGGCGGCGTCGCCGAAGAAGTCGATCGCATCGGCCAGCAGCGAGACCGAGCCGGAGCGGAAGCCGGCGGCAATTTCCAGTGCAAACATGGCGAAGTTGATGACCAGTGCGATCCAGAGGATTCTCCGGTAGCGCGGGCTGTTGGCCTGGGCGGCGGTGGCGTCTTGGTTGTGATCGCAGCAGTGGGCAGACATTGAGGGGTTCTCCAGAAACATCGGGTTGATGGCATGATTGGAAACCCTCAAGTCACTTCAAGGTCAAGCGATGCCTGTGTCAAGTCCCTCTGCCACCGGGGGTTACCAGATCGGTGAAGCCGCGCGGCAAAGCGGGGTCAGCCCCGCGAACATCCGCTTTTATGAGAAGGAAAGCCTGCTCAGCCCGCACGGGCGGGGCGACAACAGCTATCGTTTGTATAGCGAAGGCGACGTGCACCAGCTGCGGTTTATCCGCCTGTGCCGGGCCATGGACATGTCGCTTGCCGAGGTGCGCGCGTTGCTGGGACTGGACCTGAATAACAAGACCGATTGCGCGGCGGCACGAGACGCGCTGGACGGGCACCTGGGCCATGTGCGCGCGCGCCTGGCGGAGCTGAAGGCGCTGGAGAAGGACCTCAAGGCCTTGCGCAGCCGCTGCGACGGAACAGACGCCCATTGCCACATCATCGAAGCGCTGCACGAGCTGGCCGATGCGCAGGCCTCGGGCCCGGCGGCCGTGGCACCGAAAAAACGCCACGTCTAGCGGGTATTGTCCCGCGGGCCGGCCAGCGGTGCCAGGCGTTCGATGAGCACATCGGCCCCGGTGTAGCCGCTGGCCAGCAGCTGGGCCTGGCCATCACGCACGGCCAGCAGTGCGGGAAAGCCGCGTATGCCCCAGCGCTGCGCCTGCGAAAAATCGTCTCTTGTCTGCTGGCGCATGGCTTCACTCTCGACGTCGCGCAGGAAATCAATGTGGCCCCAGGCTTCCTGGGTGCGGCCATGCACCTCGTCCCAGATTTCAGCGAGCACCGCCGCCTTGGTGACGTCGCGTCCCTGCGCATAAAAAGCCTGCTGGATCGCGTGGTACATGCGCAAAGCGAGCGCGGGCGCGTGCTGGCGCACCGTGACGACCGCGCGGCAGGCGGGCTCGGTGTCGTAGATGAAGTCCTCGCGTTCGAACAGCGTCTGTGAAAACGGCTGGCCCGAACGCTGCGCCACGCCGGCCCAGGCGTTGCGCAGCTTGTCCTTCAGCGCGGCGTCCATCACCTGCGTGTTGTAGGCGCGCAGGCCGCCCAGCACCAGCTGCACCGGCACCTCGGGGAAACGTTCCAGCAACTGCCCCAGCGGCACGCCAAAACCGTAACACCAGGAGCACATCGGGTCGCCGACATAAATGAGGGTGACAGCAGGAGTTGGAGTTGGAGTTGGTGGTGGTGGTGGTGGTGGTGGTG
>NZ_NBZV01000057.1 GCF_002379095.1 Polaromonas sp. AER18D-145 | reverse complement strand
GTGGGCGGCAGCATCAGGTTTTCCTCGGCGGTCAGGCTGGCGAAGATGCCGCGTTCTTCGGGGCAGTAACCCACGCCCATGTGCGCCACCTTGTGCGGCGCCAGCTTGATGGTTTCTTCACCGTTGATGCGGATCGAGCCCTTGCGCGAACCGGTCAGGCCGACGATGGCGCGCATGGTGGTGGTGCGACCGGCGCCGTTGCGGCCCAGCAACGTGACCACCTCACCCTCGTGCACGGTCAGGTTCACGCCATGCAGGATGTGCGACTCGCCATACCAGGCGTGCAGGTTCTCGATTTTCAGGAGTTCTTTGGTCATGCGAAGCTCCGGGGGGGTGTGAGGGCCTTTTCCGTAACAGCCAGGGCCGCGGAACCGGCTTTGCCGGGCCGCAGGCGCAGCGCCCCCCCGGGGGGCAGCGTATTACACGAAGTGAAAAGCGTGGGGGCCAACATCAGTGCGCTCCCTGCAGTTCGGTGTTGGCCGTGCCCATGTAGGCTTCGATCACCAGCGGGTTTTTCGACACTTCGGCGTACGGACCGTCGGCAATGATGGCGCCGCGCTGCAGCACCGTGATGCGGTCGGCAATCGACGAGACCACGTTCATGTTGTGCTCCACCATCAGGATGGTGCGGCCGGCGGAGACCTTCTTGATCAGCTGGGTCACGCGGTCCACGTCTTCATGGCCCATGCCCTGGGTGGGTTCGTCCAGCAGCATCAGCTCGGGCTCGAGCGCCAGCGTGGTGGCCAGCTCCAGCGCGCGTTTGCGGCCATAGGGCAGGTTGACGGTCAGCTCGTCGGCGAAGTCCTGCAGGTCCACCTCGGCCAGCAGCTGGCGGGCGCGTTCATGCAGGGGAAACAGCGTGCTTTCGGCTTTCCAGAAATGAAACGAGGTGCCGAGGTTGCGCTGCAGCGCCGCGCGCACGTTTTCCAGCACGGTCATGTGAGGAAACACCGCCGAGATCTGGAAGGAACGGACAATGCCGCGCCGCGCCGTCTGCGCCGGCTTTTCGGTCGTGATGTCCTTGCCGTTGAACAGGATGGTGCCGGTGGTCGGGTGCAGAAACTTGGTCAGCAGGTTGAAGAAAGTGGTTTTGCCCGCGCCGTTGGGGCCGATCAACGCGTGGATATGGCCGCGCTGGACCTTCAGGTCCACCTGGTTGACGGCCACGAATCCCTTGAATTCCTTGGTCAACCCACGCGTTTCAAGAATGAACTCCGCTGACAAATTGCTCTCCGGCTACAGACATTGAAATGGCGGGCGCACCGGCCCGTCACAGAGAACTGCATGCTAACGAGTCACGTTGTACCGCGTGAGCGGGTTAGGACTTAGGTAGTTTTACGTGCCGGGCTGCCGGAGGGGAACCATGCAGGCGGGGGCGTCCTCTGTCAGGGCGTGATGATGCTACCGTGTCAGGGTTTTGTCAGAAAAAAGCCGGCGGGCGCCGGCCGCTCAGCGCGCGTGGGTCACGCCGCCGTCGACCACCAGCGTGGAGCCGACCACGTAGTCCCCGGCGCGCGAGGCCAGGTAGATGGCGGCGCCGGCCATGTCGGCATCCTGCCCCACACGGCCGGCCGGGATGCGTGCGGCGACCGCCTCGCCATGGTCGCGGGCGTCCTTGTTCATGTCCGAGGCGAAGGCGCCGGGCGCAATCGCGCTGACCACGATGTTGTCCTGGATCAGGCGCAGGGCCATGCGCCGGGTCAGCTGGATCAGGCCGGCCTTGCTCGCCGCATAGGAATAGGTTTCCATGGGGTTGACGGAAATGCCGTCGATGGAGGCAATGTTGATGACCTTGGCGGGGCGTTGCTCGCCGGACTTGCGCAGGGCGGTGATCAGCGCCTGCGTCAGGAAGAAAGGCGTCTTGAGGTTCAGGTCCATCACCTTGTCCCAGCCGCTTTCCGGAAACTCGTCGAACGGGGCGCCCCAGGCGGCGCCGGCGTTGTTGACCAGGATGTCGAGCTGCGGCTCGTGCGCACCATATGCCGCGGCCAGGCCTCTGGCCCCTTCGAGCGTCGAGACATCGGCGGGCAGCGACACGCAGTGCCCCAGGCTGGCCAGCTCCCTGGCGGTCTGGTCGCAGGCCGCGGCCTTGCGCGCCGAGATGTAGACCCGCGCACCCTGCGCCAGGAAGCCGGCGGCAATCATGCGGCCGATGCCGCGCGAACCGCCGGTGATCAGCGCCGTGCGGCCCTGGAGGGAAAAAAGATCGTTCATGGGAGGGCTCCTGTCTGTGGGGGGGGGCGCGGGATTGGCTTGCCTGGCAGCTTATCGCCAGTGCGGCGTCCAGGGCGTCGCCTGCGTGTCTGCGCGGCACGGCGCACGGACGCCTGGTGCACGTTCTTGATCATAAAAAATGGCGCCAGTACTTGATGGGTAAGCGTTATCTGCTATCAAAAAAGAAGTGTCCAAGACCCCGATTCGGAGCCTGGCATCCATGCCGGATCGGCCCGTCCAGCGGGAGTCCGGGTAACAAGCAGGGCCTTTCCAGCAGTCAGGCGCTGGCCGGGGGTAAGGTGGAGGGCTCAGCCACCTGCCAAGGAGTCCTCATGCGTGTCGACATTTACCGCCGGGCCGAAGCCAATCGCCAGTTTTCCTACCTCGCTGTGCCCGAAGGACGGCTGATTCCCCAGGAGGCCACGAACACCGACTGGGAGTCCGAAGCCCGCGCCGTGGAAATGGGTGCCAGCGCCGAGAAGATCAGCCAGTACGCGATTCCCCGCCCCGAGCAGCAAATTGCCGAAAAAGGGTATGCCATCACCAGCGTCAACGGCGCCGGCCGCTGAAAGCGCCTTGCGGCCTGAGACCAGGCCCTGGCACAAGTGATCAGTCGCCGCGCGCTGCGGCGGCCCGGAGTTTGTCTTTCTTGCTGGGGCGTTTGCCCTTGATGCCGCCTGTCGAGGGCGGGCTGCCGGCGCCCTCCGCCGGGGGCTCGACCGGCAGCGGCTCAAACCCTTCAATCTGCTCGAGCGGCAGGCTCGCCTGCTGGCGTTTTTCGATCAGGCGCCAGTGGGCCAGCGTGTCCGCGCTGACAAAACTCAGGGCGACGCCGCGTTCTCCGGCGCGGCCGGTGCGGCCGATACGGTGGACGTACTCCACCGCCGAACGCGGCAGGTCGTAGTTCACCACCACCGGCAGCTGCGCAATGTCCAGGCCGCGGGCCGCCACATCGGTGGCAATCACCACCTTGAGTCGCGAGGCCTTGAAGTCGGCCAGCACCTGCGTGCGTTTTCCCTGGCTCAGTTCGCCATGGAAAGGCTCGGCGTTGATCCGCACCTTGCGCAGCTTGTCGGCGACGATTTCAGCCGCATGTTTGGTGGCCACGAACACCAGCACCCGGCGCCAGCCGTTTAGCTGGATCAGGTGGCGCAGCAGCTGGGTACGCCGTCCGGCGTCCACGGCAATGGCCCGCTGCACGATGTCGGGTGCCTGCTCCGGCCCGGGCAGCATCTCGATGTGGACCGGCTCGCGCAGCAGCGTCTGCGCCAGGGCTTGCACGGCGGGCGGCAGGGTGGCCGAGAAAAACAGGTTCTGGCGCTGTGGGGCGAGCAGGGCGAGGATGCGCCCGAGTTCGTCGGCAAAACCGAGTTCGAAGAGCCGGTCGGCCTCATCGAGCACCAGCGCCGTGACGCCGGACAGGACCAGCGCGTTGTGGTCCACCAGGTCCAGCAGGCGGCCGGGGGTGGCGACCACGATATCGGCTCCGCCGCGCAGGTTCATCATCTGGGGGTTGATGGACACACCGCCAAACACAGTCGCCACCTTCAGGACCTGGGGCAGCTGCTGCGCCAGGCTGCGCACGGTTTCGCCGACCTGCGCCGCGAGTTCGCGTGTGGGGACCAGGACCAGCGCGCGCACCCTGCGCGGCTTCTCGTGCGGGCCCGCCAGCAGTTGCTGCAGCAGCGGCAGCACAAAGGCGGCCGTCTTGCCGGAGCCGGTTTGCGCCGAACCCAGCACATCACGGCCCTGCAGGATGGCGGGGATCGCGGCGGTCTGGATCGGTGTGGGCGCCAGATAACCCTTGGTGCTGACGGCGTGCAGCAGGGCGGGGGACAGGCCCAGTGAGGAAAATGGCATGAAAAGGGAGCTTTGAGGCAGCTTGGTGAGGGTGAAGGTGGATCCGGAGAGCGCCCGCCGTAAAGGACCAGTTTAAGCGCTTGCGCCACGGAGCAGGGCATCGGGCGAAGCCGCATAATCGGAGGTTGGCGCAGTGTTACACGCTATCTGGAACATGAAAATGCGTCTTTTGTGCCATGGCTGCGTTGCAAATCCGCGCGATACCCTGGGTATCGCTGTGGTTTGCGCCTTGCCCTGACCCAAAATCCATCATTTTTATTTGTTCCATCAAGCGTGCAACACTGCACTGGCGAATCACGTCCGTCCGGGCTGATACCAGACCCCCGAAAGGCAACCGTGAAAAAGACATTCCAGCTCAACATCGAAGGCAAAAACCGGGATCGCGTGCTCGACGCCGTCAAGCACGAAATCCGCAAATACGTCAAAAGGCAGCGCCGGGTGCCGCTGCCCGAGGGCGTGGACTACTGGGATTTCGACTGCCGTTTCGGCACCAGCCCGGACAATGCCGCCGTGGTGCATTTCGCAACCATCATGGGCTTGATCGACGCGGTTGCCGCGGAAGGCGGCGCTGCGTTTTACCTCGAACTGCTCGCCAAAGAGGGGCACCGCACAGCCAGGCCCGCGACGGCCCCCGGGGACAGTGCGGACGGGCAGGACGCGTCGTCCTGAAGCTCACTTTGCATTTCCTCGAGTTCGACTACAGCGAAGACGCGCAGGGCGTGGGGACTTTCGACGCGATGGCGTCTGTCCGGCCCGACCAGGTGGCGGCCGTCCGCACGGAAATCGTGCAGGTGCTGGAGTGGGCGCATTCGGCCTTCCCGGGCCTGCAGGCGCCGCTGGACGATGGCGGGGAGTGGGACTTCAACCTGCAGGAGCAGGAAGAGGAGGCGGGTGACCGGTGGTACACGCTGACCCTGTCGATGGGTGGCAGCCCGCAGTTCTGCGCCGCCTTCAGGCAGCAATTCATTTACGCCTGAGTCTCTCAGGCCTGCGGCGGTGGCCGGCCCAGTGCGTGAAAGACCTGGATCGCCGCCCAGGCGTCGTTGGCCGAATACACGATCTGGCTGTCCGTCAGCTGCCGGTTGGCCCAGTTCGAGGTGGTGGCTTTTCTCGACTTGATGAAACGCCGGTTGAACACCACGGCGACCGCGCCGCGGACACCGAGCTCCTTCGCGTAGCCGCGACTCCTGAACACCGCGTT
Organism: Polaromonas sp. AER18D-145; assembly: GCF_002379095.1. GTDB lineage: Bacteria > Pseudomonadota > Gammaproteobacteria > Burkholderiales > Burkholderiaceae_C > Polaromonas. The sequence continues at coordinate 20,649 of NZ_NBZV01000057.1, read as the reverse complement.
GAGGTCCAGCACATTGCGCGGAGAAACGCCCAGGGTGCGCCGGATCTGCTGATGGTCGCCTGCCAGCCCGAAGCCCACCTTGGCTGCCGTCTCCAGCTCGAGCAGGGCCGACACGGTGTCGCGGCATCCGGCGTCATGCAACTGGAACACCCAGGCCTTGTGCAGGGTGGAAAACTGCACCACATGCGGGCCTTCGGACACCTGGTCCCGGAAGAAAGTCGGTTTCGATTCGGTGTCGAAGCCCAGCACGGCGCTGCTCGCCAGTGACTGGAAGGCCTCATCGGCCTGCTGGCGCGTGGAGACCACAACAATATCGGGCAAGCCGAGCTGCGCCAGGGGCTCGAGCCGGGCAAGCTCCTCCTTGGTCGGAGACGGCAGGTGGGACATGCGGGGGGCCGGCGCTCAGGCCGGGGTGACGACGCTGGGGATGTCCGTGGCCGGCGGCGTGTTGCGGCTGCGGCCGCTGCGCACGATGCCGTCAATCATCACCATGCCCACGCCGGGAATGTCGCCGCGCTGCACGCTGTCGAGCAGATTCAGGCCGGACGAATGCTGAGCCTTGTCCATGAACACGAAGTCGGCATCGCGGCCGACCTCGATCAGGCCGCAGTTGAGCTGGCGAATGCGCGCCGTGTTGCCGGTGGCAAAACAGAAGGCCAGTTCGGCCGGAATGTTGCCCAGGCTGGACAGCAGGGCGATGAGCCGCAACATGCCCAGCGGCTGCACGCCGGAGCCGGCAGGCCCGTCGGTGCCGAGGATCACGCGATGCGGGCATTTGAGCTGCAGCGCGGCCTGCGCCGCCGCAATGGCGACTTTTTCGTTGCCGTTGTGCACGATCTCGATGGCGCGCGAGGACTTTTCACAGAGCTCGCAGACATGCTGCTCGGACAGGGCGGTGTGGCCGCCGTTGATGTGGCCGATCACGTCGGCGTCGGCTTCGAGCACCACGTCCTTGTCGATCAGGCCGGAGCCGGGAATCGACGGGCCACCAGTGTGGATGGTGCTCTGGATGCCGTACTTGCGGGCCCAGGCCACCATCTCCTTGGCTTCGTAGCCGGCCTTGACCGAGCCCAGACCGACTTCACCGAGCAGCGTGACGCCGGCCTCGGCCAGCTCCTTGAAGTCCTGCTCAACCATGCCTTTTTCGATGATGGGGGCGCCGGCCAGCACCTTGACGCCACCGGGGCGGAAGTTGTCGAAAGCACGCTGCGCGGTGATGGCCAGGGCTTTGAGTCCGACGATGTCCTTGGGGCGGCCGGGCAGGTGCACTTCACCGGCTGAAATCATGGTGGTGACGCCGCCGTGCATCGTGGAGTCAATCCAGCCGATCTGGTTTTGCCGCGGCGTCCAGTCCCCGAACACGGGATGGACATGGCTGTCGATCAGGCCCGGGCAGACGCAGGTCTGGTGTGCGTCAATGATGGTCTGCGCGCCCTCGGTGTTGCAGTCCTTGGCCTTGCCGACGGCGACGATCAGTCCGTCATTCACGACAATGGTGTCTGCGTCCAGAATCGGCTGGTCGATGTCGCCGGACAGCAGCAGCCCGATGTTCCTGATCACCACTTTTCCGGATTTTCCGGTCGATACAGCTTCTGCCATGTTGGTTGCCCTCTCAAAGGTCGTGGGTGGGAATGTCCGCCGGCGGTGCGGGCGTGTCAGGGGTTATGCATCACGGTGCGCAGCACGGTGCTGGTGATGAAGGCCTGCCAGTCGGCCAGGGCCTCGGGTGTCTGCAGGTCTTCCCCGAGGAAGGCCGACAGCGTGTGGCGGTTGGAGATGTAGAAATAGCCGGTCGCCGCGATCAGCAGGTAGACATTGCGTGCGGAAATATCGGCGCGGAACACCTTTTTCTTCACGCCGCTTTCCAGCAGCTTCTGGATGATCGCGATCGCGGGCGACGAGTACTCCCGGGCGCGCATGGACTTGGAGATGTGTTTGCCGCGGTGCAGGTTTTCCGTGTTGAGCAGGGTGATGAACTCGGGGTTCTTGCTGTAATAGGTCACGACAAAACGGATCACTTCCTTGAGCGACTCCACCGGCTGCTCCAGGTCAAGGTCGAGCTCCAGCTCGGCATCGTTCATCCGGCGGTACATGTCTTCCAGCACTTCGATGAACAGGCCTTCCTTGCTCCCGAAGTAGTAGTAAATCATCCGGTCGAAGGACTTGGCGGACTGCGAGATCTTTTCCACGCTGCCGCCTTCGTAGCCATAACGCGCAAAGACCTTGGTGGCGGCACGCAGGATGTTGTCGCGCGTGGTTTGCGCGGCCTGCTCCCGCACGCCCGGCCGCTTTGCTGAGGCGAGCCGGGCAGTCGCCGAGCGTGGGGATGTGGTTTTGGTGGCCATGGCGTCAGCTAGCAGGCGATAAGCGTGGAGGTCTTCTCTTCACCAGCCGGGGCCGCGGAGCCGGCTTTGCCGGGCCGCAGGCGTAGCGCCCCCTCGGGGGGTAGCGTACTACGCGAAGCGAGAAGCGTGGGGGCCATATTACTGCTCGGCAAACGCACGCTCGATCACAAAGTCGCCGGGTCTGGAGGTGTTGCCCTCTACAAAGCCGCGTTTCTCGAGCATGTGTTTCAGGTCCTTGAGCATGCCCGGGCTGCCGCAGATCATGACACGGTCCTGCGCGGGGTCCAGCGGAGGCAGCTTCAGGTCTTCAAACATCTTGCCGGTTTCCATCAGGTCGGTGACGCGGCCCATGTTGCGGTAACTTTCGCGCGTCACGGTCGGGTAATACAGCAGCTGTTTGGACACCAGCTCACCGAGGAACTCGTGCTGCGGCAGATGGTCCACGACCAGGTCGTGGTAGGCCAGCTCGTCGGCCTGGCGCACGCCATGCACCAGAACGATTTGCTCGAACTGCTCGTAAGTCGCCGGGTCGCGGATGATGCTCATGAAGGGCGCCAAACCGGTTCCGGTGGACAGCAGGTACAGCCGCTTGCCGGGCAGCAGGTAATCGATCACCAGGGTGCCGGTCGGCTTGCGCCCGACGATGATGGTGTCGCCCACCTTGATGTGCTGAAGCCGCGACGTCAGCGGGCCGTCGGGCACCTTGATGCTCAGAAACTCCAGGTGTTCCTCGTGGTTGGGGCTCACGATGCTGTAGGCCCGCAGCAGCGGCTTGTCGTTGACGCGCAGGCCGATCATCGTGAAATGGCCGTTGCTGAAGCGCAATGACTGGTCGCGGGTGGTCGTGAAAGTAAACAGGCGGTCGGTCCAGTGGTGCACTGACAGGACACGTTCTTCGTTAAAGGCGCTCATGGTGATGGATGGGGGGGGGCTGGAGGTTCGGGTTGAAGGGTTCAGCTGTCGAATTGGATGCTCGCCAGCTTACCGGTTTTGTCTTTCCATTGCTCCGCCGTCGCCAGGGGCGCGATGCGCCTGGAAATGGTGGGCCATTGTCTGGCGAGGCGCTGGTTCAGTTCGAAAAAGGGGGCGAACTGCGCGGGCGTGTCCGTATCGGCATAAATCGCGTTGACCGGACACTCGGGAATACACACGGCACAGTCAATACACTCGTCAGGATCGATCACCAGAAAGTCGGGACCTTCCTTGAAACAGTCGACCGGGCAGACGTCCACACAATCCGTGTATTTGCACTTGATGCAGGCATCGGTGACGACATGGGTCATGAGGTCCTTGAGGAGGTCTGCCGGGAAGGCCGCCGGCGGTCGATGGCCTCAATGTGCCATACAAATGTAGTGAACGCAACATTTAAATGTAGTGTCCCTAACATTTTTTCCGGAAGTCCGGATTTGACGTGTAAACACTATTGCGCGGCCCCTGCGTATGCGCTACATTGATTTCAAATGTAGCAAGTGCAACATCAAAGTTGAGCAAGCGCTACATCCAGAATGGCGCGCAGGATGACGGGCAGTACGAAGGCAAACACGATGACCGAGCATACGAAAACGGACGGCTTACCCGGCATGGATTCCCCGGGGCTTCCCCAGGTCCTGGAAAAGGCCCGGCCGCGCAGCGAGCGGATGAACAGCGAAAAGATCGAGTGCAATGCCTGTCCGGTGCTGTGCCAGATCTCCGACGGCCGCAGCGGAGCCTGCGACAGGTACGCCAACCAGGGCGGCACGCTGATCCGGGTCGATCCCGTGCTGTTGCTGCGCCGCACCCTGGACGGCGGCGAGCCTGTGCTCGTGCCGTTCACCGCCCGTCCTGTTGCCGGGGACACGCCTGATCCGGCCGCATTGCCGGAGGAGCCCCCCTGGAGTGGCGACCTGCTGCTGGCCGACGAGGTCTTCATCACCGGTGTGGGGTCCTCGACAACCTATCCCGACTACAAGCCTGCGCCGTTCATCGTGTCCTCCCAGGCTGCGGGGGTGGACCTCGTGACGGTGGTCACGGAAGGCATCTTCAGCTACTGCAGCCTCAAGGTGAAGATAGATACCGACCGTTTCCTTGGCGCCGAGCAGGCCAATGTGCGCTGCAAGGGCGAAGTGGTGGGCCATGTGACCACGGCGGAGTATGGTTCCCAGATGTTGTCGCTGGGCGGCGTGCACCACTTGACCGGCGGCAGCAAGAAGGAAGGCCGCGTGACAGTCGAGATGATGATGGCATTGGGCAACAAGCAGCCGGCCGAACTCACGATCGACGGCGGCTCCCAGATCCTGATCCAGGCCGGCCGCGCACCCATCGTCAACGGCGTCGAGGAAAAACGCATGCGTGTGGGCTGCGGCTCGGCCACCATCGGCATTTTTGCGAAGCAGTTTTTTGGCAAGCTCGACGAGGTGGTGGTGGTTGACGACCACATCACCGGTGTGCTGACCGAGCACCAGGCTGGCCGCTGTCTGGACATGCGCCCCTCGGGAATCAGGATGCGGGGCCGCAAATCCACGCCGGGACGTTATTTCCAGGTGGCCAACCCCGGCACCGGATGGGGTGGCACGGACATCGACGATCCGCTGGCCATCATCGAAAGCTGGGATGCCGAAGCGGCCTGGCCCGGCCTGCGGCTGCTCATGACATCAACCACCGGCGAGCATGCGAGCTGGTATGTGCTCGACGACAAGCTCCAGCCGGTGGAGCAGGACATGCCCGAAGACGTGCGCCGCATTGTCGAGCGTATCGGCGAAAACTGCGAGCCTTCGCTGACCACCGTGCTTTTCCTGGGCGGCGCCGGCGGCAGCCTGCGCGCCGGTGTCACGGAAAACCCGGTCCTGCTGACACGCGCCATCAAGGATGCGTTGGTCAATGTCACCTGCGGCGGCGCGCCGGCCTATGTCTGGCCGGGCGGCGGCATCACCGTGATGGTCGACGTCATGCGCATGCCGGACAACAGCTTTGGCACCGTGCCCACGCCGGCCATCGTCGCGCCGATTGAATTCAGCATGAAACTTGACGACTACCGTGCGCTGGGTGGCCACATGGACCATGTGCGCACGCTGGAAGATGCACTGCGCCGGGGAGCCTGGCACAACGAAGGTGCGCCCACGGGCCGCCAGTGGCTGCCCTTGCCCGCAGTCAATCCGTGGCCGCTCGCGCGGCCGCCACTGCTGGGCTGAGGCAGGCGACACATGGCTGCCCAACGCACGTTGCTGCCCGACGGCCGCTGGCATTTCCAGCACGGTCCCATGGATATTGTCATTGGTGCGAGCGGCAGTGCCGAGGCGCTGGAGCTGGCGCACACCGATGCCTGGCTGCGTTTTCGCGGCATCCTGGATGAACTGGTGCAGGAGCTGGCCCTCCTGCGGCTTCCCGTGCGCGGCGAATGCCCGGTGCGAGGCCCGGTGGCCAGGCGCATGTGGCATGCCTGTCAGCCTTACAAAAGCAGTTTCATCACCCCGATGGCGGCCGTTGCCGGCGCCGTGGCACAGGAGCTGGTGAGCTGTTATGCCGCGGACGGCATCACGCGCGCATGGATCAACAACGGCGGCGACATTGCTTTGCACCTGACACCTTCCCAGTCGGTGCGCATCGGCCTCTATGCCGATCTTTCGCGGCTGAACATGGGCGAAATTCTTGAGGGGGTGCAGACCGACGGCCAGTTCGAGGTGGCCAGTGGGTTGCCCGTGCGCGGCGTCGCCACCAGCGGCTGGCGCGGCCGCAGTTTTTCACTGGGCATCGCCGACAGTGTCACGGTGCTCGCACGCACCGCGTCCGAGGCTGATGCAGCGGCCACCGTGATTGCCAACGCGGTCGATTTGCGCGATACGCGCATCCGGCGCCGGCCGGCCTGGGAATTGAAGGATGATTGCGACCTGGGTGGCATTCCCGTCACGGTGGATGTGCCGCCGCTGGAGCCGGTGCTGGTGCAGCAGGCCTTGCGGGCGGGCCTGAAGCGCGCGCAGGCCTTGCGCGCCGCGGGCCTGATCTGGTCGGCCGCGCTGGTTTGCCAGAATCAGGTGGTGACCACCGGTGCGGCGGACGCGCTTGCCGTGGAAAACCTGTCTGCAGACGGCCGGGGCATACAAGTTGGTTCAGTATTTGCTTAATGAAATGGATGGACGCCAACCGATGATTGAAATACGACGCATCTTTACGCACGTGGAGCAGATCTGGCACGAGTTCGGCCCGGTCGCCCCGGTGCCGCTGATGCGCGGCGCCATTGCTGCCGTGCTGACCAATCCGTTTGCGGGCCGCTACGAGCCCGACATCCTGCCCATGATGGACGCGCTCCAGCCGGTCGGCATCGACATGGCCGAACGGTTGCGCGCGGCGATGGACGTGCCGGTGGACCGCATCGAGGGTTACGGCAAGGGCGCCATCGTTGGCGCGGCGGGTGAGCTCGAACACGGTGCACTGTGGCACGTTCCCGGCGGTTACGCGATGCGGGAACTTCTGGGCTGGAAGGGTGATGCCGCGGCTTATGCCAAGGGGCAAGGCGAGGAAAAATCCGGACGCCCCGGCAATGCCCTGTCCATCGTGCCCTCCACCAAAAAGGTGGGCGGGCCCGGCACTGCGCTGGATGTGCCGATGACACACATCAATGCCGCCTATGTGCGCAGTCATTTTGACGCGATCGAGGTTCGCGTTCCCGGCGCCCCCCTGCCGGATGAAATTGTCTTTATTCTTGCCATGAGTACCGGTCCCCGGGTCCACGCCCGTGTGGGCGGGCTGGCAGCCCACGCCATCAGCAAGTGGGACGGTCTGCGCTAAAGCGCCATCTACACAACGACAATACGCAAGGAAGAAGCAGCATGACAGCCATGATCAGAAAAATCATCGTCCAGGTCGACGAGACCCGAATGGAAATGGGGCAAGCGGTCCATCCGCCGACGCGGCGCGCGCTGGCCATGGCGGTGATCGCCAATCCGTTTGCCGGCAAGTATGTGGAGAACCTTGACGAGCTGATCGCCATCGGGGAAGAGCTGGGCGGCCTGCTGGGCGCCAAATGTGTGCAGGCGCTGGGCATTTCGCCCGGCCAGGCGCAAAGTTACGGCAAGGCGGCGATTGTCGGCGAGGCCGGAGAACTGGAGCACGCCGCCGCCATCCTGCATCCCAAGCTGGGTGCGCCTCTGCGCCTGGCGGTCGAAAAGGGCGCGGCCCTCGTGCCCTCCAGCAAAAAGCGGGGCGGCCTCGGTACCGCGATCGACGTGCCGCTCGGGCACAAGGACGCGGCTTTTGTGCGCAGCCATTTCGACGCCATGGAGGCGCGTGTCGCCGACGCACCGCGTGCCAATGAAATTGTGGTTGCTGTCGTCGTCACCGACAGCGGCCGGCCACTACCGCGCGTGGGCGGCTTGCAAGTCCACGACATCAAGGGCGAGGACGGGCTGCGGTAAGCTGCGCTCCCCACCGACCATTCCGATCCACGACAAGCAGGAGTTTTTTATGAAGATGCACTACAAAATGCTGGGCGCCATGACTTTTCTGGGTCTGGTGACCTCGCTGGGGACCGCCCACGCGCAGGGGGTCATCAAGATTGGCGAGATCAACAGCTACAAGGCCCAGCCCGCCTTTCTCGAGCCCTACAAAAAGGGCATGGAGCTGGCTGTCGAGGAAATCAATGCCGCCGGCGGCATCAACGGCAAGAAGGTCGAGCTGATTGTCCGTGACGACAACGCCAACCCTGGTGACGCGGTGCGTGCGGCCGAGGAGCTGGTGTCGCGCGAGAAGGTGGATGTGCTCACCGGCTCCTTTCTCTCGCACATCGGCCTGGCGCTGACCGACTTCGCGAAACAGAAGAAATTTTTCTTTCTCGCCGCAGAGCCGCTGACCGACAAGATCGTCTGGCAAAACGGCAACCGCTACACCTACCGCCTGCGCGCTTCCACCTACATGCAGGTGGCCATGCTGGTGCCCGATGCCGCTGCGATGAAGAAAAAACGCTGGGCCGTGGTTTACCCCAACTATGAATACGGCCAGTCCGCCGCCGCCAGCTTCAAGAAGCTGCTCAAAGAGGCGCAGCCCGACGTGGAGTTTGTCGCCGAACAGGCGCCGCCCCTGGGCAAGGTGGACTCCGGCAGCGTGGTGCAGGCCCTGGCCGATGCCAAGCCGGACGCGATTTTTAATGTGCTTTTTGGCGCCGACCTGTCCAAGTTTGTGCGTGAGGGCAACACCCGCGGCCTGTTCCAGGGCCGCGAAGTTGTCAGCCTGCTCACCGGCGAACCCGAGTACCTCGATCCGCTGAAGGACGAGACGCCCAACGGCTGGCTGGTCACCGGTTACCCGTGGTACGGCATCCAGACGCCCGAGCACAAGGCCTTCTTTCTGGCTTACCACGGCAAGTACAAGGACTATCCGCGCCTCGGTTCCGTGGTGGGCTACAGCGCCATCAAGTCGCTGGCCGAAGGCATGAAAAAAGCCAAGTCCACCGACACCGAAAAGATGATCGCGGCCTTCAGCGGCCTGAAGGTCAGCACGCCTTTTGGTCCCGTCGTTTACCGTCCTGAAGACCACCAGTCCACCATGGGCGCCTATGTCGGGCGCACCAAAAACGAGGGTGGCAAGGGTGTGATGGTGGACTACCGTTACATGGACGGCGCGAAATTCCAGCCGTCCGCCGCAGAAATCAAGAAGCTGCGCCCCGCCGACTGAGCCGGCAGGCGCACGGCGACGCCAGTTCGGTCCCGCGCCTTGCGCGCGGATGCCGGCCACAGGTGTCGCCGGCGCTAGTCGCCTGCACGGCGCCCCGTCTGTCATGGCGCCTGCAAGGGGCTGCCTCCTCTCGTAAAAAAGGTAATTCATGAGCTTTTCAGGCTTTGTGGTCCAGTTGCTCAACGGTCTGGCCGGGGCGTCGTCGCTGTTTCTGGTGGCGGTCGGGCTGTCGCTGATTTTTGGCGTGACGCGGATCGTCAACTTCGCGCACGGCTCATTTTTCATGGTCGGCATTTATGTGGCCTATTCGCTGGTGGCCACCCTGGGCGGCACGGTCGGCTTCTGGCCGGCCCTGCTGCTGGCCGCGCTGGCCGTCGGTGTGCTGGGTGCGCTGGTCGAGGTCCTGCTGCTGCGCCGCATCTACCGTGCGCCCGAACTGTTCCAGCTGCTGGCCACCTTTGCGCTGGGCCTGGTGATCAAGGACGGGGTGCTGTGGTTCTGGGGGCCTGAAGAATTGCTGGGCCCGCGGGCGCCCGGCCTGACCGGTTCGGTGTCCATCCTTGGCCGGCAATTTCCGTCCTATGACTTGTTCCTGATCGTTGCCGGCCCGGTGGTGCTCGGCCTGCTCTGGCTGCTGCTGACCAAAACCCGCTGGGGCACGCTGGTGCGCGCCGCCACGCAGGACCGGGAGATGGTCAGCGCGCTCGGCGTCAACCAGGCCTGGCTGTTTACCGCGGTGTTTGCGCTGGGGGCTCTGCTGGCGGGCCTGGGCGGTGCGCTGCAGCTGCCGCGCGAACCAGCCAACCTCGAGATGGACCTTAACATCATCGGCGCCGCCTTTGTGGTGGTGGTGGTCGGCGGCATGGGCTCAATCCCCGGCGCCTATGTGGCGGCACTGCTGATTGCCGAGTTGAAGGCCATCTGCATCTGGCTGGGCCTGGTGGAAATCTGGGGCGTCAGCATTTCGTTTTCCAAACTCACCCTGGTGGTGGAGTTCCTTGTCATGGCCGTCGTGCTGGTGGCCCGGCCCTGGGGCCTGTTCGGCCGGCCCCAGGCGACCAGCCGCCATGCCGGCACGGCCGAGGCGCCCCTGCGGCCGCCCGATCGCCTCTACAAGTTCGGCGGCGCCGCCCTGCTGGCCCTGCTGGTGCTGATGCCTGCGCTGACCGCACAGTCGCCCTACGTAACGGTCCTGCTGATCGACCTGCTGGTGGCCGTGCTGTTTGCAGCCAGCCTGCACTTCATCATGGGCCCGGCGGGCATGCATTCCTTTGGCCATGCGGCCTACTTCGGCCTGGGTGCCTATGGCGCGGCCCTGCTGGTGCGCAGCCTGAACCTGCCGATGGAGGTGGCGCTGGTTGTCGCGCCAGCGCTGGCGGCGCTGGGCGCTTTCATCTATGGCTGGTTCTGCGTGCGTCTGTCGGGCGTGTACCTGGCCATGTTGACGCTGGCGTTTGCCCAGATCACCTGGGCGATCTGTTACCAGTGGGATGCCTTCACCGGTGGCAGCAACGGGCTGACCGGCGTCTGGCCCTCCGAATGGCTGGCCGACAAGAAGATGTACTACTACCTGACGCTGGCACTGGTGGCCGGGGCCGTGTTGATGATGCACCGCATGCTGTACTCACCCTTTGGTTACGCCATGCGTGCTGCACGCGATTCGGTGCTTCGCTCCGACGCGATCGGCATCGACGTCAAGCGCATGCAATGGGTGGCTTTTGTCATCGCCGGCACCTTCGCTGGCCTGGCCGGAGCGCTGTATGCCTTCTCCAAAGGCAGCATTTCCCCGGAAAGCCTGCATGTGAGCAAATCCATCGACGGCCTGGTCATGGTGCTGCTGGGCGGCGTGCAGACGCTGGTGGGCCCCATTGTCGGCGCCGTCACCTTCACCTGGCTGCACGACACGGTGGCGCGCAACACCGACTACTGGCGCGCCATGCTGGGCGCCATCATCCTGATCCTGGTGCTGCTGTTTCCGCAAGGGATTGCCGGCTTTGTCCAGCAACTGCTGTCGCGCTTGCGCGGCGCGAAGGAGGGCCAGTCATGAGCTTGCTCAAAGTATCCGGTCTGGGCAAATCGTTCGGTGGCGTCAAGGCGGTCGACGGTATCAGTTTCGAACTCGCCGCCGGCGAGTTGCTGGCGCTGATCGGGCCCAACGGCGCCGGCAAGTCGACCACCTTCAACATGGTCAATGGCCAGTTGCGGGCCGACGCCGGTTCGATCCAGCTGGGCGGCCAGGAACTGATTGGCCTGGCCCCGCGCGACATCTGGCGGCTTGGCGTGAGCCGGACCTTCCAGATTGCAGAGACCTTTTCGTCCCTGACGGTCGTGGAGAACGTCCAGATGGCGCTGCTGTCCTCGGACCGCAAGTTGTTTTCCATGTGGCGCCGCGCGGCCGGCCACAAGCGCGAGGAGGCGCTGGTGCTGCTCGACCAGGTCAACATGAAGGCCCAGGCCGACCGGCCCTGCAGCGTGCTGGCCTATGGCGACGTCAAACGCGTGGAACTCGCCATGGCCATGGCCAACAACCCCAAGCTGCTGCTGATGGACGAACCCACGGCCGGCATGGCGCCCAGGGAGCGCAACGACCTGATGGCCCTGACCAAACAGCTGGTCGTCGACCGCGGCATGGCGGTGCTGTTCACGGAGCACAGCATGGATGTGGTGTTCGCCTATGCCGACCGCATGATTGTGCTGGCGCGCGGACGGCTGATTGCAGAAGGCAAGCCGCTGGAGATCCGCGATCACCCCAAGGTCCAGGAGGTCTATTTCGGCAGCGGCAAAACCTTCGAGAAAAAGACACTGGAAAAGGATGCCGCCTCATGAGCGCTGTGAACGAAGTCCTGCTGCAGGCCCAGGGCCTGTGCGCCTGGTATGGCGCCGCCCAGATCCTCTACGACGTGGGCATCGAGGTACGGCGCGGTGAAGTGGTGGCCCTGATGGGCCGCAACGGCGCCGGAAAATCGACGACGCTCAAAACGCTGATCGGCATGCTGGACAAGCGGCGCGGCCGTGTTTCCTTCCTGGGCACCGACATTTCAAAAAGCGAACCCCACCATGCGGCGCGCATGGGCCTGGGCTTTGTGCCGGAAGACAGGCGCATCTTCACCGACCTGACGGTGATGGAGAACCTGGAAGTGGGGCGGCAGCCGCCGCGCCGCTGGCCGGACGGCAGCCAGGCGCCGGTCTGGACGCCCGAGCGGCTGTTCAAGCTCTTTCCCAACCTCGGCGAGATGCCGGACCGCCAGGGAGGCCGCATGAGCGGCGGCGAGCAGCAGATGCTGACCGTCGCGCGTACCCTGATGGGCAACCCCTACCTGGTCCTGCTCGACGAGCCCTCGGAAGGTGTGGCGCCGGTGATCGTCGAGCAGATGGCGCACATGATTGTGGAGCTCAAGTCGCAGGGCGTCAGTATCTTGTTGTCCGAACAGAACATGCATTTTGCGGAGCTGGTGTCGGACCGGGCCTATGTGCTCGAAAAAGGCCAGATCCGTTACGACGGTTCCATGGCCGAGCTGTCGGCCAACGAAGAGGTGCGGCGCGCCTACCTCAGTGTCTAGTTCCGTGTTGTTTTAACCCGTTTCAAGGAGATCGCATCATGCATCCAGCTACCCGCAGAACCCTGTTGAAAACCCTGTCCAGCGCCGGCCTTGTGGCGGCGGCCGGCCTGGCCGGCCGCGTGGCTTTTGCCGCCGGCATCAAGCCTGACGCCAGAAGCGCGCTGATTGTTGTCGATGTGCAGAACTGTTTCGTGACCGGGGGCACCTTGCCGGTCAAGGGAGGCGAGGAAGTGGTGCCGGTCATCAACAAACTCGCCGGCGCTTTCGAGAACATCGTGATCACGCAGGACTGGCACACCAAGGGCCACGCGTCCTTTGCCAGCACCCATGCGGGCAGGAAACCCTTCGAAGTCAAAAAACTGGCCTATGGCAACCAGGTGCTGTGGCCTGACCACTGCGTGCAGGGAACGGACGACGCGGCCCTGCACAAGGACCTGGCGCTGCCCACGGCCCAGGTCATCGTGCGCAAGGGCTACCACCAGGAGGTGGACAGCTATTCGGCCTTCACCGAGGCCGACGGCAAGACGCCGACCGGCCTGGGCGGCTACCTCAAGCAGCGCGGCATCAAACGTGTTTTCGTGACCGGGCTGGCGACGGACTTCTGCGTTGCCTGGACCGCGATGGACGCACGCAAGGCGGGCTTCGAGGTCTATGTGATCGAGGATGCCACGCGCGCCATTGACCTGAACGGATCGCTGGCGGCGGCCTGGAAGCAGATGACGGCCAGGGGCGTCAAACGCATCCAGTCCACCGACCTGGCCTGAAGCACGCCCTGACTTGCCACGGGATCCGATGAGCTCGCAGGTCGTGACCTTCAGCGTCAACCGGTTGGCGCGGACGCTGACGGTCTCGGCGCAGGCCTCCCTGCTGGGCGTACTGCGCAACGACCTCGAACTCAACAGCCCCAAATACGGCTGTGGCCTGGGCGAATGCGGCGCCTGCACGGTGCTGGTGGACGGCGTGGCCGCACGTGCCTGCGTGATCCCGGCCGCCGGTGTGGCCGGCCGCGAGATCACCACGCTGGAAGGTCTCGGGTCCCTGGCGGCGCTGCATCCGGTGCAACAGGCTTTTATCGAAGAGCAGGCGGCCCAGTGCGGTTACTGCCTGAGCGGCATGATCATGATGACCAGTGCGTTGCTGGCGCGCAAGCCGGATCCGACGGAGGACGAGATACGCCGCGAGTTGTCCGGCAATTTATGCCGCTGCGGTACCCATCTCGAGATCGTGAACGCTGTGCTGCGTGCGGCAGAACTCACGCGGCAGGCCCTTGCCAAAGACCCCCGGCCATGACCCGCCGCGCCGACACCCCCCTCACACGTGCCGACTTTCATGCCGCAGGCGGCGTGTTGCTGGTCACGCGCGAGCCACCGCCCGCACCACCGACTGCCCAGGGCCAGCCCGCGCTGGTCAGCGGCAATCCGCTCGAAGGCGTTGAAATATTGCTGGCGGTCTGGGACGACGGCAGCGTGACGGCCCTGAACGGCCATGTGGACCTGGGCACCGGCATCCGCACGGCGCTTGGCCAGATCGTCGCCGAAGAACTTGATGTTTCGCTGGACAGCGTCAACATGGTCCTGGGCGACACCACCCGCGCGCCGAATCAGGGCGCGACCATTGCCAGCGCGTCGATACAGATTCATGCCGTGCCCTTACGGGCGGCCGCTGCCCAGGCGCGTGCCTGGCTGGTGGACCGGGCCGCTGGCGTGCTGCAGGTGGACAGGGCGCTGCTGACGGTCGGTGACGGTGTCGTGTCTGTGATCGGCAGTGACGGCCGGTCGGTGGGCTACGGCGCCCTGGTTAAGCAGAAGCATGTGGAACTCACGCTGGCGCTGGATTCGCCGCTGAAATCGCCGGAGGATTACCGCATCGTCGGCACCAGCACGGCGCGGGTGGACATACCGGCCAAGGCCACCGGTGCGCTGACCTTTGTGCACGACATGCGCGTGCCGGGCATGCTGCATGGCCGTGTCGTGCGGCCGCCGTATGCCGGGGCCGACCATGGCGACTTCATCGGCAACACGCTGGAATCGGTCGATGAGTCCTCGATTGCGCACATTCCGGGCATTCGTGCAGTCGTGGTCATCCGCGATTTCATTGGCATCGTCGCCGAGCGCGAGGAGCATGCCGAGCAGGCGTTGCGCGAGCTGCGCGTCCAGTGGAAGCCCTGGCCGGGTCTGACCAATCTTGACGATCTGGAAAACGCCATCCGCGCCAACCCGGCGACGCAGCGCAAACTGATTGACGAGGGTGATGTGGATGCCGCGATGGCGGGCGCCGCGCAGCGTTTGCCGCGCAACTATGTCTGGCCTTACCAGATGCACGGCTCCATCGGTCCCTCGTGTGCGCTGGCGGATTGGCAGGAAAACCGCATGACGGTGTGGGCCGGCAGCCAGAACCCGCACGTGCTGCGCGCCGACCTGTCGCGGCTCACGGGGCTGGCGGATATGGCCATCGACGTGATCCGCATGGAGGCGGCCGGCTGTTACGGACGCAACTGTGCCGACGACGTGGCGGCCGATGCCGCCCTGCTCTCGCGCGCGGTCGGCGCGCCGGTGCGGGTGCAGCTGACGCGCGAGCAGGAGCATGCCTGGGAGCCCAAGGGCGCGGCCCAGCTCATGCAGGTCAACGGCGGGCTGAACGCCGACGGATCCGTTGCCGCGTATGACTTCCAGACCTCCTACCCGTCCAACGGCGCACCGACGCTGGCGCTGCTGCTCACGCGCACCGTCGAACCGGTGGCGCGCGCCTACGAAATGGGCGACCGCAGTGCCCGCCCGCCTTACGACTACGAGAACCTGCGCGTGTCGGTCAACGACATGCCGCCCATGCTGCGCGCCTCCTGGCTGCGCGGTGTGTCGGCCCTGCCCAATTCCTTTGCACACGAGTCCTACATCGACGAGCTGGCCACGGCGGCCGGCGTGGACCCGGTCGAGTTCCGGCTGCGTTACCTGAGCGAGCCGCGCGCGGCGGAACTGCTGCGCGCCACGGCCGATCGTGCCGGCTGGACGGTTCATACGCAGCCGCAGCAACAGACGGGGGAACCAGGCGATACGCCCGACATCGTGCACGGCCAGGGCGTCGCTTACGCGCGTTATGTGCACAGCAAATGGCCGGGTTATGGCGCGGCCTGGGCGGCCTGGGTCGCCGATGTCGAAGTCAACCGCAGGACCGGTGAAGTGCAGGTCAGGCGCGTGGTGGTCGGTCACGACGCCGGCACCCTGATCAACCCCGCCGGTGTGCAGCACCAGATCCATGGCAACGTGGTGCAGACCACCAGCCGGGCGCTGACCGAACAGGTCAGCCTGAACCCGACAACGAACACCGTGGCCAGCCTGGAGTGGGGCAGCTACCCCATCCTGAGTTTCCGGGATGTGCCGGTGATCGAGGTGGTGACCATGGCACGGCCGGGTGAGCCGCCGCTGGGCGCGGGGGAGTCGGCCTCGGTGCCCGGCACGGCGGCGATTGCCAATGCGATTTTTGACGCGACCGGCGTGCGCTTTCGCCAGCCTCCTTTCACCGCGGAGGTGGTGCGTGCTGCGCTGCAACCGGCGCCCGGTCAGGTGCCGGCCGTGTCGCCCGCCCTGGCCGCGCCGTCCCCGTTGACCCGCCCGCCTGACAGCGCGCCCTGGCCCCAGAGCCTGGGCCGCTGGTCGCGTGCCGGCGCGATGCTCGCCGGCGTGTTCGGCCTGGCGGCCGCCCTGCTGGGCTGGCGGCCCGCGATTGCGCCGGTGTTGTCCGGCGGTTCATCGATCTACACCGCGGCGACGATTGAACGCGGCCGGCAACTGGCGGCGGCCGGCGACTGTGTGGTGTGCCACACCGCGCCGGGCGGCGTGCCGAACGCCGGCGGCCGGGCCATGGAGACGCCCTTCGGCAAGATAGTCACCACCAACCTGACGCCCGATGCCCAGACCGGCATCGGCCTGTGGTCCTTCAGCGCCTTCCAGCGCGCCATGCGTGAAGGCATCTCGCGCGATGGCCACCACCTGTACCCGGCCTTTCCCTACACGGCCTTTGCCAAAACCAGCGACGAAGACCTGACCGCGCTGTATGCCTACCTGATGGCGCAGCCGGCCGTGCGTTCGGAGACACCCGCCACGCAGCTGGCTTTTCCCTTCAATGTGCGACCCCTCATGGCGGCCTGGAATGCGATGTTTCACGACCCGGCGCCTTACCGCATGGACCCGACCCAAACCGTGGAATGGAACCGCGGCGCCTACCTGGTCAACGGCCTGGGCCATTGCGGCGCCTGCCACACGCCGCGCAATGCACTGGGTGCCGAACGCGGTGGCCAGGCCTTCCTGTCCGGTGCCGTGGTCGATGGCTGGGAAGCGCCCGCGCTGACGGCTTTGTCGCGCGCGCCCGTGCCCTGGACCGCCGGCGAGTTGTACCGCTACCTGCGCCAGGGCTACAGCCTGCAGCACGGCGCTGCCGCCGGCCCCATGGGTCCGGTGGTCAAGGAACTCGGTGCCTTGCCCGACGACGACATCCGGGCCATGGCCAGCTACCTGACCTCGTTCAACCAACCCCTGGCCGAGCCCGAGAGCGCCGAACGCGCCAGGCAGGTGGTGTTGTCCGCGCAGCAGAGCGGCGCTGCGCTGCCCGGCCCCGGCCAGCGCCTGTTCAACGGCGCCTGTGCCTCCTGCCACCACGACGGGGACGGACCGAAGCTGCTGGGTGTCAATGTGCCGCTGGCGCTCAACAGCAAGATGCTCAGCGAGCGACCCGACAACCTGATTCGCGTGATTCTGGACGGCATTCGCGCACCCGCGACGACTGAGATTGGCTTCATGCCGGCTTTCCGCCACAGCCTGGACGACGCGCAGATCGCCACGCTGGCGGGTTACATGCGCAGCCGGTATGCGCCGGGGCAGGCTGCGTGGAAAGATCTGCCGGCCGCCGTATCGCGCCTGCGCGCCACGGCGGGAAGCCATGAGGGGGCGGCCGAATTGCTATCAAATAAATAGCTGCTTGTGCCTGCCAGTCTTGGGTTGGAGGTCTTTTTTATCTCAAAACTTAACTACTCAGGTAGTCTGGGCTGGTTTTACTCCCTCTCCCCCTGGGAGAGGGCGGGGTGAGGGCTGGCGGCCTGTGCGATAGCGCTATCGTAGGTTGTGGCTTGCTGGCCCTCACCCCAACCCTCTCCCAGAGGGCGAGGGGGAGAAAAGGGTGCTGCATGCAGCGACCTGAGCCGTTACCTCAAAACCCAGAATTTTCCGGTACAGGCGCTCAGGCAGCCGTTGGCACGCCCAGCCATTGCGCCAGCACCTCAGCCGTGTGCTGCCCCAGCATGGGCGGCGGCCGTTGGTAAGCCACCGGTGAGCCGGACAGGCGGATCGGGTTGGCCACCAGCGGCACGCTGCCAGCCAGCGCGTGCGGCATGTCAATGTGCAGGCCGCGCGAACGCACCTGCGGGTCCGCAAAGACTTCATCGATGCGGTTGATCGGACCGCAGGGCACACCAGCGGCTTCCAGCGCTGTTATCCATTCGGCCGAAGTCCGCATCACCGTGGCCTGGCGCAGCAGGGGCACCAGCACCGCACGGTTCGCCACACGCTGCGCGTTGGTGGAGAAACGTTCGTCGGCCGACCATTCGGGGTGGCCCGCGACCTTGCAGAATTTGGCGAACTGCTCGTCGTTGCCCACCGCGAGGATGATGTCGCCATCTGCCGTTGGAAAGTCCTGGTAGGGCACGATGTTTGGATGTGCATTGCCCATGCGGCGCGGCACGACATTCCCGGCCAGGTAGTTCGAGGCCTGGTTCGCCAGGCAGGCGATCTGCACGTCCAGCAGCGCCAAATCGATGTGTTGTCCCAGTCCGGATTTTTCGCGCTCGGCCAGGGCGGCCTGCACGGCAATCGTGGCATAGAGGCCGGTCATGATGTCGGTCAGGGCCACGCCGACTTTCTGCGGGCCGGCGCCGGGCTCGCCGTCAGGGCGGCCGGTCACACTCATCAGCCCGCCCATGCCCTGGATCAGGAAGTCGTAGCCGGCGCGCGCCGCGTAAGGACCGGTCTGGCCGAAGCCGGTGATGGAGCAGTAGACCAGGCGCGGGTTGGCGGCGCTCAGGCTGGCGTAGTCGAGTCCGTAACGCTTGAGCCCGCCGACCTTGAAGTTTTCCAGCACCACGTCGGCCTGCTGCGCCAGCGCGCGCACCTGCGCCTGCCCTGCGGGCGTGGCGATGTCGATGGCGACCGAACGCTTGTTGCGGTTGGCGCAGAGAAAGTAAGCGGCCTCGGTGGTGTCCCGGCCCGAGCCGTCCTTCAGGTAGGGCGGACCCCAGGCGCGCGTGTCGTCACCGCCCTGCGGTTTTTCGACCTTCACGACGTCTGCGCCCAGGTCGGCGAGCAGTTGCCCGGCCCAAGGGCCGGCGAGCACACGCGACAGATCCAGCACCCGGACGCCGGTCAGCGGCGGCGGGCGAACAGCGGGGGCTGTCATGGCTTCAGGAAAACGCGGCGATGCCGGTGATGGCGCGGCCCAGGATCAGCGCATGCACGTCGTGCGTGCCTTCGTAGGTGTTGACCACTTCAAGGTTGACCAGGTGCCGCGCCACGCCGAACTCGTCGCTGATGCCGTTGCCGCCCAGCATGTCGCGCGCCATGCGGGCAATGTCGAGCGCCTTGCCGCAGGAGTTGCGTTTCATGATGGAGGTGATTTCGACCGCGGCCGTGCCTTCGTCCTTCATGCGGCCCAGGCGCAGGCAGCCTTGCAGGCCGAGCGCGATTTCGGTTTCCATGTCGGCGAGTTTTTTCTGGATCAGCTGGTTGGCGGCCAGCGGGCGGCCGAACTGCTTGCGGTCCAGCGTGTACTGGCGCGCCTTGTAGAAGCAGTCCTCGGCCGCGCCCAACGCGCCCCAGGCGATGCCGTAACGGGCCGAGTTGAGGCAGGTGAAAGGGCCCTTGAGGCCGCGCACGTCGGGGAAGGCGTTTTCCTCGGGACAGAACACCTCGTCCATGACGATTTCGCCGGTGATGGAGGCGCGCAGGCCGACCTTGCCGTGCACGGCCGGCGCGCTCAGGCCTTTCCAACCTTTTTCCAGCACAAAGCCGCGAATGGCGCCTTCATCGTCCTTGGCCCAGACCACAAACACGTCGGCGATCGGGCTGTTGGTGATCCACATCTTGGCGCCCGAGAGCTTGTAGCCGCCGTCCACCTTTTTGGCACGCGTGATCATGCTGCCGGGGTCGGAGCCGTGGTTGGGCTCGGTCAGGCCGAAGCAGCCTATCCATTCGCCGGTGGCCAGTTTCGGCAGGTATTTCTGTTTCGTGGCTTCATTGCCGAACTCGTTGATCGGCACCATCACCAGCGAGGACTGCACACTCATCATGGAGCGGTAGCCGGAGTCGACGCGTTCGACCTCGCGCGCGGCCAGGCCATAGCAGACGTAGTTCAGGCCGGCGCCGCCGTAGGCTTCGGGGATGGTGCTGCCGAGCAGGCCCAGCGAACCCATTTCGCGAAAAATCGCCACATCGGTGCGCTCATGGCGGAAGGCTTCCAGCACGCGCGGTGCCAGTTGCTCCTGGCAGTAAGCGCTCGCGGTGTCGCGCACCATGCGTTCGTCGTCGGTCAGCTGCTGGTCGAGCAGCAAGGGGTCGGCCCAGTGGAAGCTGGCTTTTTGGGGGCTGGGGCTCATGGGGAATCTCCAAAAGGGGGTGGGAGGCCTGTCTGTGTGCATAAATCGCAACTCAGGAGGCCGGGGCAGGGATGTCGATGGCTCGAGCATACGCGCAGCCCACCACCCGGCGCAACCGATGATTTGGCACGGGTTTGTGCAAAAATGGAACTCCAAGCAAGCCGCCCAGGCAGGAGCCCGCCATGCGACGAAAAATCCCCTCCACCACGGCGCTGGCGCTGTTCGAGTCAGCCGCCCGGCATCAGAGTTTTACCCAGGCGGCGCAGGAGCACGCCGTCACCCAGAGCGCGGTGTGCCGCCAGATCGCCGGTCTGGAAGACTTTCTGAGCGTGAAGCTGTTCAGGCGCACCAAACGCGGGGTGTTGCTCACTGAAGCGGGCACCAACTACGCCCGCAACGTGCGCGCAAGACTCGATGACGTGGAGCGCGATACGCTGGCATTGATGGCCAAGGGCGGGGCGGGCGG
>NZ_NBZV01000056.1 GCF_002379095.1 Polaromonas sp. AER18D-145 | reverse complement strand
GGGGAAAGGGGCGGGGGGATTGCGACTCGCTGTGCTGGGCGGGCTCAGTGGTGAAACGGCCAGAGCCGGTAGTTGGTTTTCAGGATGTTCCAGCGGTGCATCAGGCCTTTCGGTTCAAGCAGCAGGAACAGCGTGATGATGAGGCCGAGAAACACATTCATGCTGGCGAAGATCAGGTCGCTGCTCAGGCTGGGGATGCGCTCGACCAGGTCAGGCCCGAGGCTGGTGATGGTCTCCTGCACGCCACGGATGAGCACGGTGCCGATCAGTGCCCCGACGATCGAGCCGAGCCCGCCGACGATCATCATGGCAATGAACCAGATCGAGTTGAACAGCGTGAACTGATCGACCGAGACGAAGCGCACCTGGTAGGCCCACAGTGCACCGCCGATGCCGGCGTAAAAAGCGCCGAGCACAAAGGCACGCGACTTGGCGCCGGCCACGTCAACGCCCATCATGCCGGCGGCCACATCGTCGTCGCGCACAGCGACGAAGGCGCGCCCGTGACGGCTGCGCAGGATGCCGAAAGCGCCGAATACCATCATCATGGTGACGACAAGAAACAGGTAATACAGCGAACGATCAGTGTTGAACAAAAATGTGCCCAGCCGGGCCGGCTCCAGGCTGAAGCCATTGACGCCGCCGAGCCAGGCTGAGGGCAGATTCAGCACAATGAAGTGAAAGATGAACTGGGCCGCGATGGTGGTCAGCGCAAGGTAAAAGCCCTTGATGCGCGCCGCCGTCATGCCGAACAGCCAGCCGGCCAGCGCCGCTACCAGGCCCGCCACCGGCACCGCCACCCAGAACGGCAGCCCGGCCTTCACCTCGACCACACTGGCGGCGTAGGCGCCGACCCCCATGAAGGCGGCTTGGCCCAGGTTGATCTGCCCGGCGTAGCCGGTGGTGATCTGCAGCCCGACCACCACGATGGACGTGACCAGCATCAGGTTGGCTACGGCTACCAGACGCGCCGAGGCGAACCAGGGGTAGATCAGCAGAATTCCGATGAACAGGGCCAGGGTGACCCACTGGGCGCGCGTGCGGATCAGCGCGCGGTCGCGCGCATAGCTGGTGGAAAAAATGCCGGAGGGATCCATGGGTCAGACTCTTTCAATGCGTTTCCAGCCGAACATGCCGGTCGGACGGACCACCAGCACCACCAGCATGAAGATATAGGGGACGACGGCGGCGGCGTTGCCGCCGATCAGCGGGTCGATGTAGGCGGCAGTCAGCCCCTGCACAACCCCGACGATGATGCCGGCCAGTAGCAGGCCGCCGATGGATTCGAGCCCGGCCAGCAGCGCCACCGGCAGGGCGGCGAAGCCGATCTCGGAAGACATGAAAGTCAGCGATTTTCCACTCAGGTAGACCATCGAGGTGATCACCGACAGCACCCCACCCAGCGCCCAGGCGAAGGCGATGGAGCGACGCACGCTGATGCCCATGGCCAGCGCGATTTGGTGGTCTTCGGCCACCGCCGACATGGCCAGCCCGGTGCGGCTCCGGTTGAAGAACCAGTGCAGCGCCACGGCCGCCAGCACCGCGATGAGGCCACCAATGGCGAGCGAGCGCGGGATGATCATCTCGCCCAAGATGATTGGCGTGAGGGGAAAGATGGCGGGGAACTGGCGCTCCTGCGGACCCCAGATCACCAGCACCAGTCCGCGCATCAGGATCAGCAGCCCGATGGTGACCATGATCATCGAGAACACCGACTCGCCAATCAGGCGCCTGAACAACAGGCGTTCAATCGCCAGCCCGATCAGCACAGAAATGCCCAGTGCAACGGCGATGCCCAGCGCCGGATGCATGCCGCGCGACTGGATCGCCCACCACAGCAGGAAGGCGCCCAGCACGATCATCTCGCCGATCGCCATATTGAAGACCTTGCTGGCGCGGTAGATGACGACAAAGCCCATGGCCACCAGCGAATACAGCAGGCCGAGCAGCGCGCCGTTGATGGTGTAGTTGATGAATTCGATGATCATGGTGTGTGTGTCTGGTCGATGTCGGTGGCCACCACGGTTGCGCGCAACACGCCCTGGCGGCCGTCCTGGTAGGTCACGGCGATTTCGCAGGCAATGTCGGCGGCGCCTGCATACAGTCCGTCAATCAGCGCCCGATAGCGCACCTCGAGAAACTCGCGGCGCAGCTTGCGCGTGCGGGTGAGTTCGCCTTCGTCGGGGTCGAGCTCCTTCGGAAAATTGGCGAAGCGCACCACCCGCGAGCTTTCGGGCAGCAGTTTGTTGATGCGGCGGATTTCGCCCTGCACCAGTTGCCGCACCTCGGGCCGCTGCGACAGGTCGGTGAAGGTGGAGAACGCGATGCGCCGCTCCTCGGCCCAGCGGCTGGTCACCGCCATGTCGATGTTGATCAGCGCGCCAACCCAGGGCCGGGTGGCGTCGCCCAGCACCATCACGTCCTTGATGAAGGGTGAAAAGCGCAACCGCGTCTCGATGAACTGCGGGGGATACGGGTGACCGCTGGCGAGTTTGACCAAGTGTTCCACGCGGTCGAGGTACACGAGTTCTCCGCGTCCGGTCTTGCGCACTGCGTCACCGCTGACGTACCAGCCGTCGCGCTGGATGGTGGCGGTCTTGTCGGGCTTGCCCCAGTAGCCGAGAAAGCCGGTACCGCCGCGCAGCAGCAGCTCGCCGTTGTCCTCGATGCGCGATTCCAGCGGCGCGCCGAAGGCAGGGTCCACATCCAGCAGCGGGCCCACGGTTTCGAGGTCGTAGCGCTCGCCGCGGTGGCCGGCAATCAGGCCAAACTCCGAGCAGCCATAAATATTGCGCAAGTGGACGCCCATGGCGTGAAATAAACGAAACACGTCGGGTGCCATGGCGGTGCCGCCTGAAACCGCGACATCGCTGCGAATAAAGCCAAACTGATCGCGCACTGGGTGCAGGGCCAGCGCTTCGGCTACCGGCAGCAGCAGGCGCGACAGCCACGGTGCCGTCCGCCCTTCGAGCCGCGCCACATGCACGTCGTGGCCGATGCGTATGCTCCAGCGGTAGATGCCGCGCGCCATCCAGCTCGCGGCGAGCATGCGCGCCTCGATGGTGGCGGCGATGTTCTCCCACTGACGCGGGCCGAACAGCACGATGTGCGGCGCGAGTTCGCGCAGGTTGGGCAAGACCTGGTCAGGACCTTCCGGGAAGTTGATGACCAGCGGCAAGGTCAGTCCGAGGGTCACGCCCAGCAGTTGCTCGGTGATCCAGGCCAGCGGGGTGTAGGACATGTATTCCATGCCGGCTTGCAACGGCAAAGAACTCCTCATGCGCAGCGCGTTGTCCATCAACCAGCGGTGACTGATCATCACGCCCTTGGGCTTGCTGGTGGTGCCGGATGTGTAGGTCAGCAGCGCCAGATCGTCCGCCTGGCCGGCGTTGACTTCGCGTTCGAAGCGCTGCGGGTGCCGCTCGTGCTGGCGCCGTCCTTCAGCGGTCAAGTCATCAAAGGATTGCAGCAGCGGATGCCGGTACGACCACATGCCCGAGTTGTCCCAGTAGGCTATGCCCCGGATGTCGGGCAGCCGCTCCAGCAGCGCGAGCGCCTTGTCGACCTGCTCCTGATCCTGCGCGAAGATGAAACGGGCCTTTGAATCCTCGCACAGGTAATGCAGTTCGTCGACGGTGGCGTCAGGGTAGACCGACACGGTTTTGGCGCCCAGTGACTGGGCCGCAAACAGCGCCCAGTAATGCTCGGGTTCGTTCTCGCCGATCATGATCGCGGTTTCGCCGCGCTGCAGGCCCTGCGCCGCCGCGCCAAGCGCAATGTTGCGCGTGCGATCAAACACGTCGGCCCATGTATAGCAGCGCCACACGCCTTTGCGCTTGACGCGTTGCGCCAGCCGCTTCGGATGTTCCTGGGCGTGGGCGTACAACTTCTGTGGCAGGGTCGGGACGAATACCGGGGTGGGGTGGGTCGCGCTCATGCCGCAGCTCCCAGGTAGGCCTGGATCACGGCCGGGTCGGCCTGCACCTGTGCCGGCGTGCCGTCGGCGATCTTGCGGCCGAAGTCGAGCACCGCCACGCGGTCAGCCAGATCCATTACTACCCCCATGTCGTGCTCCACCAGCACCACCGGGATACGCTTGGCCTCGCGCACGTCTATGATGAAGCGGGCCAGGTCTTCTTTTTCTTCGGTGTTCATACCGGCCATCGGTTCATCCATTAGCAGCACCTTGGGTTCCATCGCCAACGCACGGCCCAGGTCAACGCGCTTGCGAAGACCGTAGCCGAGTGCGCCTACCGGCTGGTGGCGGATGTTTTCAATTTCAAGGAAGTCGATGATTTCCTCGACCGCCTCCCGGTGCAGGGTTTCTTCGCGCTGGGTCCAGGGAAAGTAGAGAAATGCCTGCGCCAGACTTGATCGCATCTGGCTGTGGCGGCCAACCAGGATGTTGTCGATCACGCTCATGTTGGAGAACAAATGGGTGCCCTGAAAAGTGCGCACCATGCCGTCGCGCGCGATCTGGTGCACCGCGCGGCCTTTGATGTCTTGACCACGGTAGTGCACGCTGCCTTGTTGCGGCTGGTAAAATCCGCTCAGCACGTTCATCAGCGAGCTCTTGCCTGCGCCGTTGGGGCCGATGATGGCCAGCAGTTCGTTGTCACGCACGTCGATGGCGACCTCGGCCAGCGCGGTGACACCGCCAAAGCGCAAGGTGATGTCCCGCGCCTGAAGCACTGAAGCCTCGCTGGACGGGCTAATGGAGGGGTTGGAGGTCATGGGTCAAGAGAAGGCGTTGATGCCGGTCAGGGCGCGGCCAATGATGAGTTTCTGGATTTCGGTGGTGCCGTCGGGAATCGGCATCATGCGAGCGTTTCTGAATAACAATTCAACGCCGAAGTCCCTGGTGATGCCGTTGCCGCCGTGAATCTGCACTGCTTTCGACGTGACGTTGACCGCCATCTCGGTGGCATACCATTTGGCCATGGCGCTTTGCACTTCGCTGCGCACGCCGTGGTCGATCAGGTTGAAGGCGCGGTAGACCAGCAGACGTGCGGCGTCGAGTTCGGTGGCGGCTTCGGCCAGCATGCCCTGGATCAATTGATGACCGCCGATTGGCTTGCCATGCTGGCGGCGTTCCTTCGAATAGGCCACCGCCTTGTCGAGCGCCGCCTGTGCGATGCCCACCGAGGTGAGGCCGACCATCGGACGCGCTTTCTCGAATAGCACCATGGTGTTCTTCAGGCCAGTGCCGGGGGCTATCATCATGTTGGCAGCCGGCACGCGCGCGCCGTCGAAGAACAGTTGCGCGGTCGAAGTGCTGTTGAGCCCCAGCTTGTCGATGTTGCGGCTTTCGTAGCCGTGTTCGGCGCGGTCCACCAGGATCATCGAGATGGCGCCCGAACCTTCTTTTGAGGTGCGCACGATGACCATGCAAAAGTCGGAGTAGTGGCCGTTGGATATCCAGGTTTTCTCCCCGGTGACAATGTAGTGGTCGCCATCGCGCTGGGCACGGCAGGTGACTTCAGCCACGTTGGAGCCGACCCCAGGCTCACTGATACCGCTACAGGCAATGATTTCGGCGCGTACCATGCGTGGCAAATACTTCTCGCGCATGGCTACGTTCGGGCAGACCTCCAGCGAATAGGCGCCGAGCTGCTGAATCAGAAGCGAGATTGCCACGTCGCCTGAGACGCGCGCGAGTTGCTCGTACATCAGTGCATAGGTGAGCCACGGCATGCCCAAGCCGCCATGTTCCTCGGCAATGATGCCGTTGCCGCCCATGCCGTAGGGCAGCATCTTCTGGAAGATCTCGAGCATCAACTCTTTTTCAATCAGCTTGTCGGGCTGGTAGCGTTCGACAATCGGGCGCAGTTCGGTTTCTAGGAAGCGAGTGAAGCCTTCCACGGCCATGCGCTGTTCTTCGGTGGGGAGGAAATTCATGGTGTTGGTCTCGGTGTGTTGTCGGTCTCGTTCAGCGCGCGCTCATGCGTGCGCCGGCATCAATGTGCAAACAGGTAGCGTTGATATAGGGGTTCTCGACGATGGATCGCACCAGGTGGGCCAGCTCGCTGGCTTGACCCATGCGGCGCGGGAACAGAATCATCCTGTCAACGATGGCCTGCGCGACTTTCTTTGGCAGGCCCGCGACCATCGGCGTTTCGAACAAGCCCGGTGCAACCGCCACGCAGCGGATGCCCAGATCGGCCAGGTCGCGTGCCACCGGCAGCGTGAGGCCGATCACCCCGGCCTTGCTGGCGGCGTAGGCCGCCTGTCCCATCTGGCCGTCCTGTGCGGCACCGGACGACAGGTTGATGATGACGCCGCGCTCATCGCCCTCAGGCTCATTGCGCGCCATCGCCACGGCGGCCAGGCGCAGCACGTTGAACGTGCCGGTCAGGTTGACGGCAATCACCTTGTCCCACAGTGCCAGGGGAAAGGGTTTTCCGTCGGAAACGGTCTTGGCTGCGTCGGGTACGCCAGCGCAGTTGATGCAAATGTGAATGGCACCAAAGCGGGCCAAGGTTGCGTCGATGCCCGCCTGCACCTGTGACTCGCTGGTGACATCTACCTGCTCGAACATGGCGGCAGAACCCAGCTCGGTGATTGCCTGCACACCACGCTCGCTGTCGCGGTCGAACAATGACACCCGTGCGCCGCCTGCGGCGAGCGCATCAGCCACCGCGCGCCCCAAGCCTGAAGCACCACCTGTGACGATGGCCACCTTGTCATGCAAATTCATCTTTTTCCCTTCAACGACCGAGGATGGTGATCGCGGCCACTGCTTCCTCCAGGCCGAACAGCCCGCCACCGTTCTCGGCGATGGCGAGTCGTGCGCGCTGAACCTGGCGGGCTCCCGCTTCTCCACGCAGTTGCGTGACCAGTTCGTGCAACTGGCCCAGTCCGGTGGCGCCGATCGGGTGCCCTTTGGATTCCAGTCCGCCCGAGGTATTGATGGGAATACGGCCGCCAATGCTCGTACCGCCACTTTCTGCAAGTCGCCCACCTTCGCCGAAATTGCAGAAACCAAGGTTCTCGCTCTGCACGATTTCGCCGATGGCGGTGGCATCGTGCACCTCGGCCAGCGAGATGTCCTGCGGGCCGATGCCGGCGAGTTCGTAGGCGCGTCTGGACGCCTTGACGGTGATGTGCTGGGCCACGTCTTCCGGTCGGCGGTTGGTGCCGGTGGTCACCACCGAGGCGAGCACTTTGATGGCGCGCCGACGGTCGGTCAGACGGGCCAGCGCCGCCTCCGAGCAGACAATGGCTGCGGCTGCGCCATCGCTGATGGGCGCGCACATGGGTAGCGTCAGAGGATAGGTGATCGGTGGCGCGGCCAGTACCTCTTCGATGGTGTAGGCATTGCGGTATTGCGCCAGCGGGTTGTGCACCGAATGGCCGTGGTTCTTGGCCGAAACGGCGGCAATTTGTCGCTGCGTGGTGCCGAACTCGCGCATGTGAAAGCGACCAAAGGCGGCGTAGATGTCCATGAACAGGCTGTAGGGCGCTTTCGACGTGGAGCCATCGGGCGGCTCGATACCGTGCCCCATTTGCAGCAGTCTACGCTTGTTCTCCTCGACCATGGCCACGTCCCAGGCACCATCGAAGACGCTGAACATTTTGGCTTTGTCGGCGCAAAACATTTTCTCGGCACCAATGGCCAGCGCGATCTCGCCTGCCCCCGAGCGCACGTACTGCACCGCCAAGTTGAAGGCCGAGCTGGCACTGGCGCAGGCGTTTTCGATGTTGAAGATCGGGATGAATTCGAAGCCCATCGTGCGCAACGCAATCTGGCCGCGGATCATGGTCTGGCCTTCGAGCGCGCCCTGGGTGGCGTTGGAGAAATACGCCGACTGGATGTCGCTGACGGACAGTCCGGCATCGGCCAGGGCGGCGTTCACGGCAGCGGCGGTCAGTTGCTTGATATCGCGGTCAAGAAACTTGCCGGTCGGCGTCATGCCGACGCCGGCAATGTAAACGGCGGCTTGCGGGCTGGTCATGGTAATGCGTCCATTCAGAAGGAGTGGGGTGAAATCAGTAGCCCTTGAAATCGGGCGTACGCTTGCCGACGAAAGCCGCGAGGCCCTCTTGTATGTCGTGCGAATGGCGGTGCGCGTCGAGCACCAGCCGCTCCAGCCGCAGTGCCGAAGCCTGTGGCTGCTCAAGACCGTCCGCCACGGCCTGTTTCATGCGGCGCAGCACCAGCGGGCTCTTGCTGGCGATGCGCAAGGCGAGTTTTTCGACCTCGGACACCAGCTCGGCATCGGGCACCACGCGGTTCACCAGGCCCAGCGGAACCAGTTCGCGTGCGGGCAGGGTGTCGCCGGTGAACAGCAGGTATTTGGCGGCGGTGGCACCGATGCGCCGTGGCAGGATCGCCGCGCCGCCAGCGCCCGGAAACACGCCGAAATTGGCATGCGCGTCGCCGATGCGGGCGCTGTCGGCGGCGATGATCAGGTCGCAGGCCATGGCCAGCTCCAGCCCGCCGGCCATCGTCAGTCCGTTCAGCGCCGCAATGGTGGGCTTGGGACACGCGCGCAGACTATCCATCATGCCGCCGACGAGATCGAGAAACTCGCCCATCGGGTCGCTTGGGCCGGGTTCGCCAGTGCTGCTCTCGAACACGCCCTTGAGGTCGGCGCCGGCACAGAAGGCGCGGCCAGCGCCGGTCAGCACGATGACCCGGATGGCCGGGTCACGCTCGCAACGCTCGGTCGCATCGCGCAATTCGGCGCACATCGTCTCCGACAGGGCATTCATCGCATCGGGCCGGTTCAGCGTGATCCACGCCACGGCGCCGCGCTGATCGAAGTGAATGGCTGAGAAGGGCTGCATCGTCATGTATCCCGGGCATCAGCCGCGCAGCAACTCTTCGGCGATGATCATCTTGCGCACCTCCGACGTACCCGCGCCGATCTCCAGGATCTTGATGCAGCGGAACAGGCGGTTGATCTCGGACTCCCAGATGTAGCCGCTGCCACCGTGCACTTGCACCGCCTTGTTGAGCACGCGGTTGCAGGCCTCGCCCGCATACAGGATGGAGGCGGCGGTCAGCTTGTGGGCATCGCCGCGGCCACCGCCGCCTATTTCCAGGTCATTGACCTCGGCCAGCGTGCGCCAGACCAGGGTCTTCATGGCCTCGATCTCGGTGTACATCTCGGCCAGCATGGCCTGCACCATCTGGAAGCTGCCAATCGGCTTGCCGAACTGCACGCGCGTCCTGGCGTACTCGACGCTCAATTCGAGCGCACGTTCGCAGATGCCCACGCACAAGCCGGCCACCAGGGCGCGTTCCAGATCAAGCCCGCTCATGACGATCTTGACGCCTTCGTTTTCCTTGCCCACCAGGTTGGCCACCGGCACGCGGCAGTCGTCGAACACCAGCTCGCCGGTCTGGCTGCCGCGAAAGCCCATCTTGATCAGTTTTTGGGCCACTTTGAAGCCGGGAAAATCCTTCTCGACGATGAAGGCCGAGATGCCCTTGGCACCCAACTCCGGCGCGGTCTTGGCGTAAACCAGCAGCACGTCGGCGACCGGGCCGTTGGTGATGTAGATCTTGGTGCCGTTGAGGATGTAGTGGTCGCCCTCGCGGCGCGCGCTGGTGCGCATGGCGCCCAGGGCGTCGGAGCCGGCGCCGGGTTCGGTCAGGCCGAGCGCGCCGATTTTTGTGCCGTTGCACAGGCCGGGCAGGTACTGGCGGCGCTGCGCCTCGTTGGCGTTGCGGAAGATGTTGTTGACGCACAGGTTATCGTGCGCCGCCCAGGACAAGGCGATGGCGGGGTTCCAGCGCGCAAAGGCCTGGCAGATCAGGCCCGAGCTGAACAGGTCCATGCCCGCGCCACCATGCTCGGCAGGCACGGTGGCCCCCATGAAGCCGGCCGTGCCGATTTTTTGGAAAATATCCGGCGGCCACCATTCCTCGTCGTCCATGCGGCGCGCGAGTGGCACGAATTCCTTGCGCGCGAACTTGTCGGCGGCTTCGAGCACGGCGCGGTCGTCGGCGGAGAGAGCAAAACTGCGAGGGGCGGCCATGTTGGGATGCCAATCAGTGTTTGGGTTGTGGGTCAATGAGCCACGGCGCGCACCAGAGCGAGCCTGCGCGGACGAGACCTCCTTTGGGTTGATGCGAATTTAATGGGGTATTGTAAAACTGTCAAGCGTTTGGTAGGATACGTCGCTGACACTCACTCGGAGTGCCAGAACGGGAGGCGGTGTACATGGGAGACGGAATCGGTGCATATTCATTGACGGTGGCCGACCTGTTACGCAAGCAGGTGGCCGTCCGTGCCGAATCGATGGCTGTCGAGGATGAACGGGGTGCGCTGAGCTACCAAGCGCTTGATCAGCGCGTGAATCGATTGGCCCATGTACTGGTTCAGCATGGCGTTGCGATGGGTGACCGTGTGGCACTGCTGTCGGAGAATCGCCGCGAATACCTCGAAACCCAGTTGGCAGCTGCCAAGCTGGGCGCCATCGTGGCCTGCCTGAACTGGCGCCTGGCCGATGCTGAAATGACGCATTGCGTGCGCCTGGTTTCGCCGCGCGTTGTGCTTGTGTCGGCGCGCCATGCGCCGATGCTCGCGCGCATCGATCATGGCGTGCCCCAAGTGATCGACATCGACGCGCGCTACGAGGAATTGCTGGCTACGGCGCCTGAGAGCGACCCGCAAATCGATGTTGATCCCGCACAGGGTCTGGTTATTCTCTACACGAGCGGCACCACCGGCGTTCCCAAGGGGGCGGTGATCAGCCACCGCGCGATGGTTGCGCGCGCGATGTGTTTTTCCGCTGAATTCGGCATTGGTGCCGACCGCAACTTTCTGGCTTGGTCGCCGCTGTTCCACATGGCAGCCACCGACTTTAGCCTCGCTACCCTGATGTTGGGTGGCAAGGTGGTGATTCACGACGGGTTCGATGCTGACGGTCTGTGCGCGGTACTTGAGCGCGAACCGATCAGCTGGCTGGTGGCGATGCCAGGCATGATAGAGCCGCTAATCGATGGTCTGAAGCGCAACCGGCCGCGCATCCGCAGTGTTCGCATGGTCGGTGCGATGGCCGATCTGGTACCGCTGCAGCAGATCGCCGAACTCACGCGCCTGATTGGCGCTCCCTACCTTAACAGCTTCGGCGCGACGGAGACGGGCTTGGCGCCGGCTTCCGGAGTTCTGCTGGCGCAAGGCGTCGTGCCCGAAAGTCTGGCTAAGCGCGAGTCGGGTTTTTGCCGCATCCGCCTCGTCGATGCCGATGACCGCGACGTGCCTGTCGGCGTGCCTGGTGAACTGGCGATCCGTGGACCGACGCTGTTCTCGGGCTACTGGGATGCTCCCGAGGTCAATGCGATCGACTTTCGCGGCGGCTGGTTCCACATGGGCGACCTGTTCGTTCGGCAGGCTGACGGCTCGCTAAATTTCGTCGACCGTGCGAAGTACCTGATCAAGTCGGGGGGCGAGAACATCTATCCTGCGGAGATCGAGCGCGTACTGCTCGCGCATGAGACGGTGCTCGACGCCGCCGTGGTACGACGAAGTGACGCGCACTGGGGAGAAGTGCCCTTGGCCTTCGTCGCGCTCAAGCCCGGAGCCGCCGCAGACGCGCAGGCTCTGATGCAGTGGTGCCGCGCGCAGCTGGCCGGCTACAAGGTTCCCAAGGACATTCGGTTTATCGATGCCGCCGCGTTCCCGCGCAGCAGCACGGGCAAGATACAGCGTCATGAGATCGAGCGCCAATGGGTAGCCACATGATCGGGACAGGACGGCCGTGCTGCATTCACCCGTGACACCTATCAGGTCATGCCGCTCGCGGCGCGACCATTCATCAGCGTCAGACGACGCTTCAACCTGAGGAGTTAGAGTTATGAGTCGTAAAGTCATCGTTGCTGGTGTGGGCATGGTCCCGTTCACCAAACCGGGCGCCAGTGAGCCCTATCACGTGATGGGAGAGAAGGCCGTGCGCCAAGCCTTGGCCGATGCGCGCCTCGAGTACCCCATGATCCAGCAAGCCTATGTTGGCTATGTGTATGGGGATTCCACCTGCGGCCAGCGGGCGCTCTACCCGGTGGGCATGAGCGGCATACCCATCGTCAACGTCAACAACAACTGCTCCACCGGTTCGACGGCGCTGTTTCTGGCGCGCCAGGCGGTCGAAAGCGGTGCCGCCGAGTGCGTGCTGGCCCTGGGCTTCGAGCAGATGGCCGCCGGTGCCATCAAGGCCCAGTTCGAGGACAGGCCGACGCCGTTCGAGGAGTTTGACCGGGCCACCGCCGAGATCGTCGGGCACGCGGAAATTCCGTTGGCTATTCGTTACTTCGGCGGTGCCGGCAAGGCGCACATGGACAAGTACGGCACCAAGCTGGAGACATTTGCCAGCATTCGCGCCAAGGCCAGCCGTCACGCGGCGAACAACCCGCTGGCGCTGTTCCGCAAGGAGGTCTCGGTCGATGACGTGATGAACGCACCGGTGCTGTGGGAGGGCGTGATGACCCGCCTGATGGCTTGTCCGCCGACCTGCGGGGCCGCTGCTGCGGTGATCTGCTCCGAAGCCTTCGCCAAAAAGCACGGGCTCGATACGCGCGTTTCGATTGCTGCCCAGGCGATGACGACCGATTTCCCCAGCACTTTCGAATCCAAAGACATGATGCGCGTGGTCGGCTTCGACATGGCGCGCGAGGCGGCGCAGCAGGTGTACAAGCAGGCCGGTATCGGTCCGCAGGACGTGAACGTGGTCGAGCTGCACGATTGCTTCGCGCAGAACGAACTGATCACCTACGAGGCGCTGGGCCTGTGTCCGGAGGGCGGTGCCGAGAAGTTCGTCCTGGACGGTGACAACACCTACGGCGGCAAGGTCGTGACCAATCCGTCTGGCGGCCTCCTGTCTAAGGGCCATCCGCTGGGTGCCACCGGCCTGGCGCAATGTTACGAGCTGACGCACCAGTTGCGCGGCACGGCGGACAAACGCCAGGTCAAGGGCGCCCGTGTGGCCTTGCAGCACAACCTCGGGCTGGGCGGCGCTTGCGTCGTCACGCTTTACCAGGCCGCATGAGCACAGGCGCAGAAAACCAGGAGCTGGAGTCCCATGATTGACAAGAAATTCATCGGTTACGAGGTGCCGCCTACGCTGTGGGATGTGGAGAAGGGGCGCATCCGCTTTTTCGCCGAGGTGATCGGTGCCACCGATCCGATCCACCTCGACGCGACCGCCGCCAAGGCCGCTGGCTACCGCAACGTCGTGGCGCCGCCGACCTTCATCTTTGGCGCCGAGAGCGATTCGGGGGTATTGATGAAGTTGCTCGACACGCTCAAGATCGACCTGCGCAAGGTCTTGCACGGCGAGCAGCGCTTCGACTACCACGCCCCGGTGTGCGCTGGCGACACGCTGCGCTTCCAGACCCGGGTCGCCGACATCTACGACAAGAAGGGCGGCGCACTCGAGTTTGTCGTCAACGACACGAAGGTCACCAATCAACTCGGCGAGCATGTCTCCGACCTGCACTCGGTGATTGTCGTGCGCCACGCCTGAAGGAATATTCATGAACGTTCAAGTAAAAATCATTGATGTCGGTGACGACATGCCCGTGCTGGAACTGCCGCCGATCAGCCGCACCACCCTGGCCCTGTTCGCCGGTGCGTCGGGCGACCACAACCCGATCCACATTGACATCGACTTCGCCCACGGCGCGGGGATGAAGGATGTGTTCGCGCACGGCATGTTGTCGATGGCCTACCTCGGGCGCGCGCTCACCGAATGGGTGCCGCAGCGCCAGATCCTCAGCTATGGCGTGCGCTTCGCGGCCCTGACCCATCTCGGCGACCGCGTGCGCTGCAGTGGCAAGGTGGTTGAAAAGCTCGAGCATGCAGGCCGACCCTGCGTGCGCGTTCAAATCAGCGCGACGAAGGCGACAGGCGAAATCACGCTGTCCGGCGAGGCTTTGGTTGCCTTGAACTGAGACTGCCGTTTGGCGGCCCGACTTTTTATTTTTTTCCTTTTAATCACAAGCAAGGACACACATCATGAAAAAACTCGAAGGCAAAGTGGCCATCGTTTCAGGTTCGGGCCGCGGCATCGGCCGTGCCATCGCCATGAAGCTGGCCAGCGAAGGCGCCAAAGTGGTCGTCAACGACCTCGACGCAGCCCCGGCAGAGCAGACCGTGGCCGACATCAAGAAGGCCGGCGGCATTGCCGTGGCCTGCGTGGGCAGCGTCACCGCCGACGGTTTCGCTGATCGCTTCGTCAAGACCGCGATTGACAGCTTCGGCGGCCTGGACATCATCATCAACAACGCCGGCTACACCTGGGACAACGTGGTTCAGAAGATGACCGACGAGCAGTGGAACGCCATTATTGATGTGCATCTGACCGCGCCGTTCAAGATTTTGCGCGCCGCCGCGGAGTTCATCCGCGTCACCTCGCGCAAGGAAGCCGAAGCCGGGCAGGAGGTGTTCCGCAAGGTGGTCAACATCTCATCCATCGCCGGCACCGGCGGTAACGCGGGCCAGGCCAATTACTCGGCGGGCAAGGCCGGCATCATCGGCCTGACCAAGGCGCTGTCCAAGGAGTGGGGGCGCTACAAGGTCAACGTCAACGCCGTCGCTTTTGGCATGATCAAGACGCGGCTGACCGAAGCTTCGGCCGGCGGCAACGCATCGATTGATGTCGAAGGCCGCAAGATCAAGGTCGGCGTCAACCCCGATCTGCTGGAAATGATGGAGCGCACCATTCCGCTGGGTCGCGGTGGCACGCCCGAGGAGGCGGCCGGATCGGTCTACCTGCTGTGCATTCCCGAATCGAACTACGTCAGCGGCCAGACGCTGATCTGCGGCGGCGGCATCTCGATCTAAAGCGCAAGCTTCGATGAGCTTGATGACATCTACCGCCGCGCCGAACTCGCCCGAGTTCCAGCGCAACCGTGAAGCCTACGAGGCGCGCATTGTCGATCTGCATGAACGCCGCGCACGTGCCCTGATCGGCGGCCCCGAAAAGGCGCGCTTGCTGCACAAGAAGCGCAAGCAGTTGCTGCCGCGCGAGCGTCTGGCCGCCGTGCTCGACCCCGGATCGCCCTTCCTCGAGTTCGGGCAGCTTGCCGGCGACGGCCTGTACGAGGGCGTGCCACCGGGTGGCAGCATCATCACCGGCGTGGGGCTGGTGTGCGGGCGCGCCTGCATGCTGATGATCCACGATGCCACGGTCAAGGGCGGCACCTACTACGGCATCACTGCCAAAAAGCATGTGCGGGCCCAGATGTTCGCCTGGCAGCACCGGCTGCCGTGCATCACGATGGTCCAGTCGGGCGGCGCCAACCTGCCGGAGCAGGCGCATATTTTCCCCGACGACGGGCAATTCGGCTCAATTTTTTACAACCAGATCCGCATGTCGGCCGAGGGCATCACCCAGATCGCGACCGTGCACGGCCCGTCCACCGCCGGCGGCGCCTATCTGCCGGCGTTGTGCGACGAGGCGGTGATCGTGCGCAATCAAGGCGCGATGTTCCTTGCCGGGCCCGAACTGGTGTATGCCGCCACCAAGGAAGAGGTTGACATTGAAACCCTGGGCGGCGGCGATATGCACAGCCGCATCAGCGGCGTCACTGACCATCTGGCCGAGAACGACGGCCATGCCATCGCCATCGTGCGCGGCATCGTGGCCAACCTCGGCACCGTGGCCAGGCAGCGCTGGGATGTGGCTGCGCCGCTGCCGCCGCGCCATGACCCGCGCGAGATCTACGGCATTGTCAGCGCCGACAACCGGCATCCGACCGACAACCGTGAAGTGCTGCTGCGGCTGATCGACGACAGTGACCTGCAGGAGTTCAAGCCGCTGTATGGCGACACCATGATCTGCGGCTTTGCCCGCATCAAGGGCTTCCAGATTGGTATTCTGGCAAACAACGGCGTGATCTTCTCCGAGAGCGCGCTCAAGGGCGCGCACTTCATCGAGTTGTGCTGCCAGCGCGACATTCCGCTGCTGTTCATCGCCGATGTGTCGGGCTTCATGGTCGGTAAAGCGGTCGAGCAGCAGGGCATTGCCAAGCACGGTGCCAAGTTCATGACGGCCATGGCCTCGGCCAACGTGCCGCGCTACACGCTGATCACCGGCGGCTCGTACGCGGCGGCCTACCTGGCCATGTGCGGACGCCCGTTCAAGCCGAATGTGATGATGATGTGGCCCACCGGCCGTGCCGCGCTGATGGGCCCCGAGCAGGCGGCCACCACGCTGACCATGGTGCGCGAGAACATCCACCGGCGCGAGGGCACAAGCTGGAGCGACGAAGAACGCGAGCAATTCAAGCAACCGATACGCGAGCAGTTCGAGAGCTTTTCCAGTCCCTACAACTACGCCTCCAACCTGTGGTGCGACATGGTCATCGACCCTCTGGAAACACGCGACACCATGGCCTTGCTGCTGGAGCTGGCGGGCCGTGTGCCGCAGCGCGACACGCACTTCGGCGTGTTTAGGATGTGAGGCTGACATGTCCAAAAAAATCCTGATCGCTGCGGGAGGCCGCCGTGTTTAAAAAAATCCTGATCGCCAACCGCGGCGAAATCGCCTGCCGCATCGCACGCACCTGCCAGCGCCTCGGTATTGCGGTGGCCGGCGTGCATTCCAGCGCTGATCGCGATGCGCTGCATGTCGACCTGATCGGCGAGTCTATCGAAATCGGTGGGGCAGCGGCGGCCGAGAGCTACCTGCGCATCAATGCGGTGATCGATGCGGCCCGGCGCACCGGGTCGCAGGCCATTCATCCGGGTTTTGGCTTTCTGGCCGAGAACGCGGCGTTCGCGCGCGCGGTCGAGGCGGCCGGCCTGGTCTTTATCGGCCCGACGCCCGAGGTCATTGAGCGCCTGGGCGACAAGGCCTCGGCCAAGCGCGAGGCGCGCGCCGCCGGCGTGGCCGTGCTCGGCGGCAGCGAGCTGCCGAGCCGCGATGCGGCCGAAGTGGCGGCCATCGTGCGCGGATTGCCACTGCCGGTGATTCTGAAAGCCGCCGCCGGTGGCGGCGGCAAGGGCATGCGGGTGGTGCAGCAGTTGGACGGGCTGATGGAGGCCATCGAGTCGGCCATGCGCGAAGCCAGGAGTTCCTTTGGCGATGCGGCGTTGATCGTCGAAGCCTTTGTCGAGCGCGGGCGTCACATCGAGGTGCAGATCGTCGGCGACGGCCATGGCGAAGTGATTCACCTGTTCGAGCGCGAATGCACGCTGCAGCGGCGCCATCAAAAAGTCATTGAAGAGGCGCCAGCTGTGAACCTGGCTCCGGCGCTGCGCGAGGCCATGCTCGGTGACGCGGTGCGCCTGGGGCAGCGGCTGCGCTACCGCGGTGTCGGCACGGTGGAATTCATCGTGCAGGGCGAGCGGCACCACTTTCTCGAAGTCAACCCGCGGCTGCAGGTCGAGCATCCGGTGACCGAAGAGGTGACGGGCATCGACATCGTGGAGGTCATGCTGCGCATTGCCGCCGGCGAGGGGCTGCCCTTGCGCCAGGGCGAGGTGCGGGTGCAGGGCCACGCGGTCGAGGCGCGGGTCTGCGCCGAGGATGCGGCGCAAAATTTCCTGCCCTCCACCGGCGAGCTGATCGCGGTGCGGTTCCCGGCTTCTGGCGTGCGGGTCGAATCGGGTGTGCGGGCCGGCATGGCGGTCACGCCGTACTACGACTCGATGCTGGCCAAGCTGATCGTTCATGCGCCCACGCGCGATGCGGCGCTGGACCGTCTGAGTGGGGCGCTGGGCGAAACCCAGGTGCATGGCGTCGAAACCAACTGCGCTTTTCTGCAGCGCCTGCTGGCCCTGCCCGCCACGCGCGACGCCAGCTTCCACACCCGTCTGATTGACGAGGTGCTGGCCGAGGGGAGTCAGGGCGCGAGCAGCGCGCCGCTGGAGCGGATGGCCGCGGCGGCGGCCTGGTGGTTGCTCGATGCGCGGCGCAGCGGCAAGCAATTCGGGGCCTGGTCGGCCCTGGACGTGACGGGCTGGCAGATGCACGCCGGCGACGACCGGCTCACGCCGGTTCCGGCGCTGTTGCTGCACTCGGGCGGCACAACGCACGAGGCCCGGTTCGGCGCCGTCTCGCCCGAGCCCGAAGTGACGGTGCAAATCGGCGCCGAGCGGGTTCGCCTGGCGCTGACCGCCATCGCCGGGGGCGATTGGCGTTTGCGCATGGGGGATCGGCATGAGGTGCTGACCATCGTGCGCAGCGACGATACCGTGTTTGTGCAGGGCGGCGGCACCGCCCACGCCATCGGCGTGACCTCCTACCTCAGCCAGGCCGCCACCGGCCGCCAAGCCAGCGGCCAGTTGCGCACGCCGATGATGGGGATGATCCTGAAAACCCATGTGGCGGTTGGCGAACGGGTGCGCGCCGGCGACGTGGTGGCGACGATGGAGTCGATGAAGATGGAGCTGCGCATCAATGCCGACCACGATGGGGTGGTGCGCTCGCTGTCGGTGCAGGCCGGACAGATGGTCGAGCGCGGCCTGGTGGTGGCCGTGGTTGAGTCCGAGGGCACCGCGGAATAAGCGGCGGTAAATCCACCATGCGCGCCCATCTCTGCAAACTTGGTGTTATCAACCGTTAAAAATGACGTGTCCGAGACGGCCAATGACCAGCATCCAACTTCCGAACGGTATTCAAGTTTTTGAGCGCGGCTGGCTGTCCTCCAACAACATTCTGTTCCTTGGATCGGCGTCCAGCGCACTCGTTGACAGTGGCTACAGCACGCACGCGGAACAAACCACCGGGCTGGTCAGCGCCGCTTTGCAGCAGCGGCCGCTGGACTTGCTGCTCAATACGCATCTGCACAGCGACCACTGTGGCGGCAATGCCGCCCTCCAGCGCAGTTATCCAGAACTTCAAACCCTCATTCCGCCAGGCCATGCATCACTTGTCTCGTCGTGGGACCCCGTCGCCCTGAACTATGTGCCATCCGGGCAACACTGCCCCCGGTTCAAGTTCGATGGCCTTCTTTTACCGGGCACGGAAATCCAGCTGGCCGATACGCCGTGGCAAGTCCATGCGGCACCGGGCCATGATCCCCATTCCGTCATTCTGTTTGAGCCCCGGTCCCAAACCTTGATTTCGGCAGATGCCTTGTGGGAAAAAGGCTTCGGCGTGGTGTTTCCGGAGCTCGATGGTGAAACCGCATTCGACGAAGTGGCCGCCACATTCGACCTGATCGAGCGGCTTGACCCGTGCTGGGTCATTCCCGGCCACGGTCCGGTATTCGGCTACCGTGCTGAGGTGCTGGCCAACGCGCGTGAGCGCCTCAACGCCTTCGTCAAGAACCCTGAGCGGCATGCGCATCACGCGGTCAAGGTGTTGCTGAAGTTCAAACTGCTGGAGCAGCAGCAACTGCCTTTTGCTGATTTTGTCGAGTGGGCCGCCAACACCAGCTACTTCCAGCGCATTCACCAGAGGTTTGTTCCTTCGGTTCCCATCGAGCACTGGATGGAACAGTTGACGCAAGAGCTTGTGCGTTCTGAAGTCGCACGAAGAGAAGGTGACATGGTCTACAACGCGTGAAATAGGTCACGCCGTGAACCACGCAACAAAGGCGCTGACGAATCAGCGGCCCTATGAGCGGAGCAAGCAATTTTTTACCAGGAGATCAGGATATGAGTGAAGCAGAAATGGTTCTGTACGAAGTGCGCGATGGCATTGCCACCGTGAAGATCAACCGGCCCGAGATGCGCAACGCGCTGTCACCGGCCGCAGCCAACCGGCTGCACGACCTGTGGGGCGAGGTGGACGCCGACAAGAACGTGCGCGTCGCCATTTTGACCTCGGCCGACTGCGGCACCTTCTGCGCCGGGCTCGACCTGCGCGAGGCTTCGCGCGTCAAGAAGGAAGAAGGCGTGGACATTCTCACCAAGATGAAAGACCCGTTTCATGGTCGCCAGCGCAGGGTCAGCAAGCCCATCATCGCCGCCATGACCGGCCACCTGATCGCCGGCGGCATGATGCTGAGCCTGAACTCGGATTTGCGCGTGGGCCTCAAGGGCACGCAGGTCGGCATCACCGAAACCCGCATCGCCGGGCGCGGTAGCCCGTGGGCCATTCCCCTGCTATGGATGCTGCCGCAGCCGCTGCTGATGGAGATGGTGCTGACCGGCGACCTGTATCCGATCGAAACCTTCCATGGGCTGGGTTTCATAAACTACCTGGAAGACACGCCGGATGCGGTGCGCGCCCGCGCCACCGCGCTGGCCGAACGCATCCGCGACAACGCGCCGCTGTCGGTGATGGCGGGCAAGGAATCGATCATGACGGCGATGAGCGCTGGCTGCGAGGCCGGCATGGCGCTGGCGCACAACATTTACCGCGCCGCCTACGCCAGCGAGGACGCGCAGGAGGGTCCGCGTGCCTTCGCCGAGAAGCGCAAGCCGGTGTGGAAGGGGCGCTGATGTCGCTCCGGGGAGATGCCATGTCCAGCCTGGCCCCTCTGTTGGAGAACAACCGTGCCTGGTCGGCGCGCTGCGCTGCGGAAGATCCGCAGTACTTCGAGCGGCTGGCGCACCAGCAGATGCCGCGCTACCTGTGGATCGGCTGTTCCGACAGCCGGGTGCCGGCCAACGAAATCTTGGGCCTGCGGCCTGGCGAGGTGTTCGTGCACCGCAACGTCGGCAACCTGGTGGTGCACTCCGACCTGAACTGCCTGACGGTGCTGCAGTATGCGGTCGAAGTGTTGAAGGTCGAGCATGTTCTTGTGGTGGGGCACTACGGCTGCGGCGGCGTGCAGGCGGTGATAGAACAGCGCCGCACCGGTCTGGCCGACAACTGGTTGCGCCATCTGGAGGATGTGGCGCGCAAACACGCTGATCGGCTCGACGGCATTTCCGGCGTTGACGAACGCGCAGCGCGGCTTTGCGAGATGAATGTGATCGAGCAGGTCAGCAACGTGTGCCGCACCACCACCCTGCGCCGCGCCTGGGAGCGCGGGCAGCAAGTCGAGGTGCACGGACTGGTCTACGGCCTGCGCGACGGCTTGCTGCGGCCGGTCGGGGGCAGCGTCAACGGCGTGCAGGACCAGCAGAAGCAATACGCCCAGTCGCTTGCTGCGCTTGGCACACTCTGAGTGATACGAAGAACACAAGAAAGGCTATTCCACATGTCAGCCGACACGACAGCCCGCCCGGTTGCCAGCATCGCTGCCCAGCTGGCCGCTTTCGCACACGGCCTGGAACCTGGCATGGTCAAGCTGTTCGCCAGCCAGCTGGTGGAGCGCAGCCCGATCTGATCGGCGAACCCATTCTACGGAGGAAAATTTCTTGAACAACCTGCTGTCCGCTTTTCGGCTCGCAACCCTTCCCGCCGAGACGAATTCATTTCGCGCCGAGGTAAAGGCCTTTCTCAAATCCAGCCTTGAGCCAATGCCCGCCGACATCCGGGCCCGTTCATGGATGGGCTTCAATGCCGCCTTCAGCAAGAAGCTGGCCGCACGGGGCTGGGTCGGCGTGACCTTGCCCGCGCGCTACGGCGGTGCCAGCCTGGACGCCTTCTCGCGCTTCGTGCTGGTGGAAGAACTGCTGGCCGCCGGCGCCCCGGTTTCCGCGCACTGGATTGCCGACCGCCAGAGCGGGCCCTTGATCCTCAAGTTCGGCACGGAGGCGCAACGCCAGTTCTACCTGCCGAAAATCTGCGCCGCCGAGGCGTTTTTCTGCATCGGCATGAGTGAGCCCAATGCCGGCTCGGACTTGGCCAGCGTCGGTACCCGCGCGACGCGCTGCGAAGGCGGCTGGCGTTTGAACGGCCGCAAGATATGGACCACCAATGCGCAGCACTGCCATTACATGATCGCCCTGGTGCGCTCGTCGGGCGAGCCGCAGGATCGGCAAAAGGGCTTGTCGCAGTTCATTGTCGACCTGGCATTGCCCGGCGTGACGGTGCGCCCGATCCGTGACCTGGCGGGTGATGCGCATTTTTCCGAAGTGTTCTTCGACAACGTGCTGCTGGCTGACGATGCCCTGGTCGGCGATGAGGGCAATGGCTGGGCCCAGGTCAATGCCGAGCTGGCCTTCGAGCGCAGCGGCCCGGAGCGGGTGTACTCCAGCATCGTGCTGCTTGAGCACTGGATCACCTGCCTGCGCCGCAGTCCGGATGCGTCTGCCCACGCCGCCACCATCGGTCGATTCGCCACGCACCTGGCCACGCTGCGCAACATGTCGATCGCCGTCACGGCCAAGCTCGTCAACGGGGAAAGCCCCTTGGTCGAAGCGGCCTTGGTCAAGGACATTGGCACCGAATTCGAGCAGAGCATTCCCGCCGTGATCGAAGCCGCCATCGCCATGGACCCGGACGCCCTGGTCGACGCCGAGTTGTACCGCGCCGTGGCTTATGTGAGCCAGGTGGCGCCCACCTATTCCCTGCGCGGCGGCACGCGCGAGATCCTGCGCGGCATGATCGCGCGCGGTCTGGGCCTGCGTTGAAAACGAAAGAATTCCATGTTTGCACAAGCGATTGAAGACATTCTCCAGGACCAATGCACGCCCGCCGTAGTGCGCGCGATTGAAGCGGGCGGCTCGCCGCTCAAGCTGTGGCAGGCGCTGCAAGGCGCCGGCTTCCTCGAACTGATCGCCCCCGAGGCCGCAGGCGGCGCCGGCCTTGCGCTGGCTGAACTGTTCCCGATCCTGAGCAGCTTCGGCCGCTACACGGTGCCGGTGCCCGTGGCCCAGACGATAGTGGCGCGTGCGCTGCTTGGGCCTTCGTGTGCGATGCCCGCTGGCATGATCACACTGGCCGCTGCGTTGCGGCGCGAGGCCGGTGGCGCCATTGTGTGTCCCTTGACGCCTTACGGCCAGGTGGCTGATTTCGTGCTGGCCCGAGATGGCGATGCCTTGCTGCTGCTGCCCGCGGCTGCGGCGCAGCGCGAGGCAAGCGGCGTGCATGGGAGCCTTGCGGCCACCCTGCGCTGGCCCGACGATGAAAGCGCCGTGACGCACGTGCCCGGCGCGGGCCCGTTGCTGCCGGTGTTCGCGGCGGCCTTGCACGCCGCCCTGCTCAGCGGCGCCATGACCCGCGTGTTCGAAATGACACTGCAACACTGCAATGACCGCGTCCAGTTCGGCAAAACGCTGGGCAAGTTCCAGGCGGTGCAGCACCAGTTGAGCGTCATGGCTGAACACGTCGCCGCGGCCTCAATGGCCGCCGAAGCGGCCTTTTACACTGACGCTGCGGCGCCGTCCCTGCTCGCCGCCGCGATGGCCAAGTCCCGCACCAGCGAGGCGGCGGTGCTGGTTGCCTCCATCGCCCATGCACTGCACGGCGCGATCGGTGTTGCCGAAGAATATGATCTGCAATTGCTGACCCGGCGCCTGCACGAGTGGCGCATCGCCCACGGCTCGGAAGCGCACTGGAACGTATTGATCGGCAACAGCGTGTTGGCTGCCGACGTGTCCATCGTTGATTTTGTGCGGTCTGTATAGGCGCAGTTTTTGTGCGCACGATCAGCGGTGAAGTGATCGACGTCCGGGGCTCACAACAGTCCCAGTTCATTGATCCGGCTATTGCGCCACAGACTTGCCACCACCAAGCGCTTCACTGAAGAAGTCGATGAAGGTCCTTAGCTTGGGTGTCATGTACTGCCGATTCGTGTAAACCGCATACAGCGTGAATGGGGGCAGCGTGTAGGTCGGCAGCACGCGCGCGAGGCTGCCAGTGGCCAGATCGTCGCCGACCGTCCACTCGGGCAGGAGCGCCACGCCCATGCCGGCGTGCACCGCGTGATAGGTGAGCGTGCTGTCGTCCGAGCGCATCACCGCATGCAGCTTGATTCGCGCCTTGCCGGCAGGCCCTTGCATTTCGAGGCCATCGACGTTCACGTAGTTGGGCACCACGGCGCTGCACCTGGCCAGATCGGCGGGTCTGCGCGGAGATCCTTCACGCTTCAGGTAGGCCGGACTTGCGACCAGGTGGAACTGCACGGGACAAATCGGCCGTGCAATCAGCGCCGGCGA
Source organism: Polaromonas sp. AER18D-145 (assembly GCF_002379095.1). Classification (GTDB taxonomy): domain Bacteria; phylum Pseudomonadota; class Gammaproteobacteria; order Burkholderiales; family Burkholderiaceae_C; genus Polaromonas. Next base: position 2,805 of record NZ_NBZV01000056.1, on the reverse strand, counting down.
CAGTTCGCGCGTGGCACGCAGTGCGAGGTCGTAGCCATCGGCCACCAGGTCGATCTTGCGGTTCTCCAGTCGCATGTCGACCAGCACCTCGGGATATGTGTTGCGGTAGGCCACCAGTACGTCGGCGAAACGCCGGTTTGCACACCAGACGGGCGCGCTGATTTTCAATTGTCCGCGCGGTGCCTGCGCGCTTTGACGAAGCGCCGCTTCGGCGGCCTGCAGCGTGTCGAGCGCCTCGCAGCATTGTGCGTAGTACACCGCGCCGGCCTCCGTCAGGCTGAGCTTGCGGCTGGTCCGGTGCAGCAGCCTCGCACCGAGGTCTCGTTCGAGCTGGGCGACATGCTTGCTCGCCATCGGTGCAGACAAGGTCAGGCGCGCTGCGGCGCGGGAAAAGCCGCCGGCCTCGACCACTTCCCTGAAAACGCGAAGGCTGGTCAGACGATCCATTTATGGTTTCTTGTGAGGAAATGATGTATTAATTTTACGGCTATTGATTAACCAAAATGAAATATTAAGCTATTCCTCATGGTCAGTCGAGTAGACATCCAGTCTCAAAGAGGCAGCCCATAAACCGCGCTTTCGTTGATGCCTTCAACCAATGCAGTACCACTTCTTAATCATCCTCAGGAGAGCAACATGAGCAAGCCGCATATCGCCGCCGCCACCCCGTTCGCAATCGACGTGGAAAAAGACAAGGATTACTACTGGTGTGCCTGCGGCCTCAGCAAGTCGCAGCCGTTCTGCGACGGCAGCCACAAGGGCGGCGAGTTCGTGCCGACCAAGTACAGCGCCGATGGAAGCAAGACGGTGTATTTTTGCGGCTGCAAGCAGAGCAAGAACGGCGCGCTTTGCGACGGCACGCATAAAGCACTGTAAGAGCGGACCATACCCGTGACAACGGAGCGCTTGCCGACCTACTTCATCTCGCACGGCGGCGGACCCTGGCCGTACATGATGGCGCAGTCCAACGGCATGTACGATCATCTGGCGCAGTCTCTGCGGGACATGCCGCGCCAGCTCGGCGCCCGACCGAAGGCCGTGCTCGTGATCTCCGCCGCGCGGCCGCCCATGGTTTACGACTACTCTGGCTTCCCCGCACACACCTACCACGTCCAGTACCCGGCGCCGGGCCTGCCAACGCTGGCCGGGCAGGTGCGGCAGTTGATCCAGGGCGCGGGGTTCTCGGCGCGGCTTGATGCCCAGCGCGGTTTCGACCACGGCACCTTCGCGCCGCTGGTGGTGATGTACCCGCAGGCCGATGTGCCGGTCGTGCAACTGTCACTGCGCGCGGGCTACGACCCGGCGGCTCATCTGGCCGTCGGCCGTGCCCTGGCGCCGCTGCGCGAGCTGGGCGTGCTGATCGTCGGCAGCGGCCTGAGCTACCACAACCATGCGCCGCATGGGGCCGTCCGCTGCGGTGCCGTCAAAGCAATTCGACGACTGGCTGCAGCAGACCTTGATCACCACCGATTCGCACCAGCGTGCGCAGCGGCTGATCGACTGGCAAGACGCGCCGGTCGCCCGCGTGGCCCATCCGCAAGAAGACCATCTGCTGCCCTTGATGGTGGCGGTGGGTGCCGCCGGGCATGATGAAGCCGTGTGCGCGTACCACGAGGAAGGCTTCTTTGGCGGCGTGACCGTCTCCAGCTTCAGGTTCGGCCAAGAAGGCGTGGTCTAAGTGTCGGTGGCTTGCTGGGCCGGTAGGCGCCTGTCGCCGGGGGGTGTTTCCTGTAACCCACGCGGCAGGTGTGCAGCGACAAACGATGAAGCGCGAAGACGGAGAACCGCATGACAAGTTATCTCAGCCATCAGCGCCGTGGCGCTCGCCCACAAACGACGCCAACCAACCCGCACACGCAGCTTGAACAGAATGCGCCGGTGGAACTGCAAGAGCTGGTTTTCGAGAGGGGGCAGTCCCTGGGCGGCGTGGAAATTGGCCCGAGCCAGGTGTCTGTTCCCGGAGTGCGCGCCTTTTATTTGCCGCGATGCGGATGCCAGTCCTTCGGGGCCTTCATGTTCGGCAAGGAGTTTGCCCACATCCACCCGCCCAGTGACGGCAGCCTGCACATGACCTTGCCCCCCGACATGGTTCCCCAGGCCATCGAAAACGGCTGGGCGGAGTTGCATCCGCTGGCGGGTCAATACGGCCTGCCCGGAAACATCGTGATGGTCTATGGGCCGCATGACGACAGGGAGTTATAGGTTGTTTGCGATTTTCTGGCGGCATCCCATGCGGCAGCAATGGACTGATCTCACTATGTGCCATAACCATGCTGATGTCACGCCGGATTGAACGGGTGTTGCACTGGACTGATGCTCCCCCTGGCACGCTCAAACCAATGGCCGCACGAGTTGACCCGCTGCATGCCAGCATACGTCATCACATGTAGCGCTTCTCCACGCATCTTTGTAGGGCGACTGTACATTGAACGCGTTTGAGGACTACTGGTTTAGTTGACCCTAATAGGCGTCTTACGCGTATAAAGCGCCACGCCCTTCAGGCCAATCTACCTTGCTTGTCAATGCAGGCTCATCGCGCAGGGCGAGGCCTTTGCTACCGTCAGATCTGTGTATGGCGCGAAGGTGAGGCGGGGCGCTACATCTACATCCCCGCCTCGTGTGACATAGCAAGTCGTCACAGCAATAAGATACAAGGTCAGTAGTGTCCCAACGTTTGCACACCAGGACGTCGTAAGTTAATGATTTACTTGTTGAATTTGGCATTTCAGTCTGGTCTCGATTTGAACGTCGAAAGTCAGACTGTCGGTTTTTTGCGGATTTCCGCCCAAAACCGCCATGCACCAA
>NZ_NBZV01000055.1 GCF_002379095.1 Polaromonas sp. AER18D-145 | reverse complement strand
CGCCAGCATGAGGTCGATGATGCGGTGTACCGGCTCAACCACAGACCCCGCAAGTGCCTGGGTTACCTCACCCCGCACGAGGTCTTCTATGGCTTGAAGATGCAGCCGATTACACTGCCTTCTGTTGCGCTTTGTACTTGAATCCGCCGCGTTTCAGGGGCCCAGCCCTTGAAGGGCAAGCGCCGTCAGCTATTTAATTGATAGCAATCAAGGTTTCTGTTACTGTCAGGCGGAGGCGGTAAACCGTTGCGCGGCGATTTCCAGCAGGCCGTCGAAAATCAGGCTTTCCACCAGTTCCACGTTGACCGACATGCTGGGCGCCATCTTCCAGCCCGCGCCGCCCGTCATGATGCATTCGGGCGCCTCGCCGCAATGCCGGGTGGTGTTTTCCACCATGCGCTGCACGGCGCCGGCAATCGCAAAGGTGCCGCCACTGGTGAGGGCATCGCTGGTGTTGGTGGGGAAGTCTTTCACCTCACCCGTCGGGACATGCAGGCCGGCCGTGCCGGACTCGAGCGCACGCAGCATGATGCCGTGGCCCGGCAGGATGATGCCGCCCAGGAACCTGCCGGAAGCGTCGATCGCCTCGACCGTGACCGCCGTGCCAACCATCACAACCACACAGGGTTTGCGGATGCCGCGGCCCAGAAGCCGGTGCCGCGCCCCTATCATCGCGACCCAGCGATCGGCGCCAAGACGCGCCGGGTGGTCGTAGCCATTGGTCACGCCGGCCTCCTGGGCGCTGGAAACGACCCAGCGCGGCTGGACATCCCAGTGCTCCATCTGCTCCTCGACACGGCGCTTGACCGCGTCACCGGCCACGATGCAGCCCAGGATGTGCGACGGTGTGGGCAGGCCGCGCCACTCCTCGTCCGCCAGCTTGTCGATGTTTTCCAGAAACACCGCGCCATGGGCCAGCACGGGCGACCCGACCACCGGGGCCGCGTAATGGGCCCACTTCAGCCGGGTATTGCCCACATCGAGTGCTAAAAAAGTCATGCCACCCGATTATGAACAGCTTCTGAGGCCAGGGGCGCCGGCAGGCCTAGAGGTTTTCCAGTAAATCAAGGAGCGCGCCCCGCAGCGAAGGGCCGCAGGCGCCTCAGGGGGCAATGGCCACCGGCCGCTTGAAATCAACATCGGCAGGCCGTGCGGCCTCGTAGGCGCGCGAGGCGCGCAGTACCAGCGCGTCACCAAACATCGGCCCGACAAACTGCAGGCCGATGGGCAGGCCCGCCGCGGTCAGGCCGCAGGGCACCGTGCTGGCTGGTTGTTGGGTCAGGTTGAAGGGGTAGGAAAACGGCGTCCAGCCCAGCATGGCGGCCGGGTTCATGGGACTGTGCCCGGCCGGCCGCGCCTCGAACGCCGGCACCGCCACGCTGGGCGTGACCAGCAGGTCGAAACGCTGCATGAACTGGCGCATGTGCGAGCCCAGCGCGCCGCGCTGCATGTGCAGGCGCTGGATGTCCAGCAGGCTGAACTTCTCACCGAGCAGCGCCTGGGCGCGAAAGTCGGGGTCGGTCAGCGCCTGCTGCGCGGGTGTGAGCGTGTTCCAGACCGTCCACGCACCGGCAAACCACAGGCCGGTGGTGATCTCCAGCGGGTCTTCGAAGCCCGGATCGATCTGCTCGACCAATGCGCCGAGGTCGGCCAGCAGCGCCACGGCGCGGGCCACGGACCGGGCCACCTCGGGATCCACATTGCGCGCATAACCGAGGGCCGGCGACCAGGCGATGCGCAGGCCGCGGATGCCGTCTTCCAGCCCTGACAGGTAGTCGCTGCTGTCCGGCGGCAGCGAGGTCCAGTCCCGGGCATCCGGCTTTTTGAGCACATTCATCATCAGCGCCGCATCACGCACGCTGCGGCTGTGCGGGCCCAGGTGCGCAACCGAGCCGAACGGCGACAGCGGGTAGGCCGGTACGCGGCCGAAGCTGGGCTTGAGGCCGAAGTTGCCGCAAAACGCCGCCGGAATACGCACCGAGCCGGCGCCATCGGTGCCTATGGCCAGCGGCCCCATGCCGGACGCCACCGCCGCCGCCGCGCCGCCGGAGGAGCCACCCGGGGTCTTGCTGACATCCCAGGGGTTGCGCGTGATGCCGGTGCGCGGTGAATTGGTCTCGCCCTTGCAGCCGAACTCCGGCGTGGTGGTTTTGCCGAGAATCACCGCCCCGGCTTCGCGCAACCGCGCGGTGGCCGGTGCATCCACCTCCCAGGGCTGGCTGGCGTCCACCGTGTGGCTGCCGCGCAGGGTCGCCATGCCGCGGGTCAGGATCAGATCCTTGATGGACACCGGCACACCGTCGAGTTCGCCGCAGGGCGCACCCCCCTGGCGATAACGCTGCCAGCGTGCCTCGCTGTCCCGGGCGCTTTGCAGCGCGGACTCGTGCGCCACCAGGCAGAAGGCATTGAGGACGGGGTTGAGTGCGTCAATACGCGCCAGCACGGCGCGGGTGGCCTCGACCGGCGAGGCCTGGCCGCTTTGGTACAGCTGCAGCAGCTCGGTTGCGGTGCAATCGGCCAGACCGGGCAAGGTGGGGGAAGGGGTCATCAGCTACTCCAGTCGTTGCTTGGTCCGAGCGACCCGTCCTTCAAGGACGGCGCCGGATCGAATCGGGCAGGTTTTTCCAGGGCAGATCGGCCGGGTCCGCCGCCATCGGCCCCGCGGCTTTGGCAATCAGGATGTCGGTCGCCGCATTTTCCACCAGCGGCGTGAAGTCCGCGCGGAAGTGGTTGGAGCTTTTGACCACGATGATTTTCATCGCCTCGGGCGTGATGCCGACCATGCGGAACAGCTCGCGGTCCAGCATCTGCATCTGGCCGCTGGCCACCGCCACCAGGATGCCGTCAACCTCCAGACAGGCACAGGGACCGAGGTTCGCCGTGTGCCCGGTCATCATCAAGCCCTTGAGCGTGACCGTGCCATCGCTCACAGCGCGCACCTTGAACTGGCCTGCTACCTCCGGGTCGCTGTGTTGACCGGTGAAGGTAGGCACCGCCGTCCCCAGCGTGATCGAAAGGGTCGCCCCCACCCCGGCCGCGGCGGCGGCCTGTGCAGCCTGCGGGTCGAACATCAACCCCAGCGCGATCTGGCCGGGAAATTTTTTCCCGGCGCCCTGTTGCAGCAGCGCATGCAACAGGCCGGTGGTGTTGCTGTCGCCGCCGGCGCCGGGGTTGTCCTGCGTATCGGCAATGACCAGCGGTTTGCGCGCCCGCTCCGCCCGCGCCAGCGATTGCGCGACGGCGTCACGGGCAGAAAGAAATTCAAGTGTCCACTGTGTCGGCTCGGCCACCAGGGCAAACAGGCGATCCACTGCTTCTGCCGCCTGTTCGCCATGCGCCCAGACCACGGGTCCACATTCAGCAAAGTCCGACGCCGGAAACGCCATGCAAAAACTCAGGCAGGTGCCGAAATCGCGGTCCAGCTCCGCCAAGGCATCGTAGAGGTCTGCGGCGGGCTGCATCCAGGTGCTCTGTGCATTCAGCGGAATCAGAAAAGGCAGACGCCGGTAGTGCAGCGGCTCCTTGCGGCCCAGCTGGAGGCGGCGTGCCAGCAGTTGCGCCGCCAGTTCGCCGGTCGCTGCCATGTCGATGTGGGGGTAGGTCCGGTAGGAGACCAGCGCATCGGCCTGCTGCAGCATGCGCTGCGTCACATTGGCATGCAGGTCCAGGCTGGCGACGATGGGAATGTCCTGGCCCACCACCTGGCGGATGCGCGTGATCAGCTCGCCTTCGGTGTCGTCCACATGTTCTGCCACGCCGGCCCCGTGCAGGTCCAGGTAAACCGCGTCGAAGCCGCCCCGGCCCACATCGGACAGCACGGCCGCGCTGATACGCTCGAACGCATCCTGCGTCACATAGGACGAGGGCGATGCGCCGCACCAGCTGCTGGGCACCAGTTGCCAGCCCCGGGTTTTGGCAGCATCAATGAAGCCCCCCGCCGGCAGATTGACGCCGGTGAGCCTGTCCAGCATCGCCTGGCCATGGATAAAGGCAGGGAAATCATCGCCCCGGTTGAACGCCGCCCAGTCGGCCTTGCTGGGCGCAAAGGTGTTGGTTTCATGCTGGTAACCAGCGACGAGGACTTTCAGGCTTTTCAAAATATTGCTCCGGGCGCGGCCGCGAACAGCCGGCGTGTGTAGTCGTGTTGCGGTTGTGCATACAACGCGGTGGTCGGGCCCTCTTCCACAATTTCGCCCTGGTGCATGACGATCACACGGTCGCACAGCTGCGCCGCCACGCGTAGGTCATGGGTGATGAACAGCATGCCCAGGCCCAGCTCGTCCTGGATCTCGCGCAGCAGTTTCAGGATTTGTGCCTGCACACTCACGTCGAGGGCGCTGACCGCCTCGTCGGCCACCAGCACACGGGGCCGGCAGGCCAGCGCGCGGGCAATCGCGATGCGCTGGCGCTGCCCGCCGGAGAACTGGCTGGGGTAACGCTGCAGGCCTTCGGCGGGCAACCGGACCTTGTCCATCAAACTGGCCGCCAGCGCCATGGCCTCTGCGCGGCTAGCTCCGAAATTCATAGCACCTTCGATGATGGAATCACCGACCTTGCGGCGCGGGTTGAGCGAGCGGTTGGGGTCCTGAAACACCACCTGCACCTGGCTGCGCAAGGGCCGGAGCCGGCCTTCGCTGAACCGGGCCACGTCGAGCAGGGCGTCGTCCGCGCCCCCTGCATTCTGGCGCCACAAGACTTGGCCACCGGTCGGGTCGATCAGCCGGATCAGGCAGCGCGCCAGCGTCGACTTGCCCGACCCGGACTCGCCGACAATGCCGACGGTTTCACCAGCCGACACGGCCACGGAGGCGGCCTTCAGCGCATGGGTCAGCCGGCTGCGGCCCAGCCAGTCGCGGGCGCTGTAGGTTTTGCTGACGTCCTGGCCACGCAGCAGCGGCGCGCCCAGCGGCGCAGGCCGGGCCGGCGGCGGCGTCATGCTGGGCACGGCCGCCAGCAGCATCTTGGTGTAGTCGGCCTGCGGCGCCTGCAGCACCGCATCACGCGTGCCGTATTCGACCGCCCGGCCCTGGTGCATGACCAGCACCTCGTCGGCAATCTCGGCCACCACACCCATGTCGTGCGTGATGAAGAGCACGGCACAGCGATGGCCACCCGACAGGTCCGCCTGCAGCTCCTCGATCAACCGGAGGATTTCCTTTTGGGTGGTGACGTCCAGCGCCGTGGTCGGTTCATCGCAGATCAGCAGGGCCGGCTGCAAAATGACGGCCATCGCAATCACGATGCGCTGCCGCTGCCCGCCCGAAAGCTGGTGCGGGTAGCTGCGCACCATGCGTTCGGGCTCCGGCAGCTTGACGCGCCGCAGAATATCCAGCACCGCTTCGCTGCGCCGCTTCGCGCCCCAGTCGGTGTGCTGCCTGAGCAGTTCGTCAATCTGGTCGCCGCAAGTCATGACCGGGTTCAGCGCGGTCATCGGCTCCTGGAACACCATGCCCATGGCCTGGCCGCGCAACGCGCGCAGCCGCTGGTCCGAAGCTTCCAGCAGCGACTCGCCCTGCAGCACGATGCGGCCCGGACCGGGCTGGAGTTCGCGGGCCAGCAGGCCCATCACGGCCGTGGCCATGACCGACTTGCCGGAACCCGATTCGCCGACCACACACAGGGTTTTGCCGGGATGGATGCTCAGGCTGATGTCTTCCACCGCGTAGGGCCGGTCACTGCCGGGCGGCAGGGCGACGTGCAGCCTGTCGATGACCAGGACGGGCGAGGGGCTAGTGTGGTGTTGCATGCTTGACGGCACAAATAAAACCGATGGATTTTTGTTCAGGGCAAGACGCAAACCGCAGCCATAGTTCGACTATGGCGAGGATTTGCAACGCAGCCATGGGCGAAAAGACGCGGTTTTATGTGCCGGATAGCGTGCAACACCACACGACTGCTCATGAGGTGCGCTTTGAAAATTTCGGGTCCAGCACATCGCGCAGCCCGTCGCCCAGCAGGTTGATGGCCAGCACCGTGGGCACCAGGAACAGCGCCGGAAACAGCACATTGCCCGGGTACTGGGTGAACTGCACGCGGCCCTCGGCCATGATGTTGCCCCAGGTCGGGATGTCGGCCGGCAGGCCCAGGCCGAGAAAACTCAGGATGGCTTCGGTCAACACGGCCGACGCCGCCACAAAGGTGCCCTGCACGATCAGCGGCGCCATGGCATTGGGCAAAATGTGCCGCCACAAAATCACCGGCGTTGGCGTGGCCAGCGCCCGCGCGGCTTCCACAAACGGTTCCTCGCGCAGGGTCAGCACCATGGCCCGCACCAGGCGCGTCACACGCGGAATTTCGGGAATCGCAATGGCCACCACCACCGTCCACAGCTGCGCGCCCAGCGCCGCCACCAGCGCGATCGCCAGAAGAATGGCCGGAATCGCCATCAGCCCGTCCATGAAACGCATCAGCACCGCATCGACGACGCGAAAGTAACCCGCCAGCATGCCGAGCAAGGCGCCTATACCGATGGCAACCGCTGCAGTAAACATAGCCACCAGCAGCGAGGTACGCGTGCCATACAACACGCGGCTGTAAATATCGCGGCCGAAATTGTCGGAGCCCATCCAGAAGGTGTGCGTCACCAGCGTGCCATCAAGCTGCGCAAACTGGCCGCGCACGCCCGCCGCGGTGTTGATGTGGGCGGAGTCCATCGCCGCTGGGTCCACCGTGCCCAGCCATGGCGCGATCGCTGCCAGCAGCAGCAGCAGGCCGAGCACCGCCACGCCGAAGCGAAAGGCGCTGTTGCGCCAGAGCCGTTGGGAAAGGAGTTGCCAGACCTGCATCAGTAGCGGATCCTCGGGTCCAGAAACAGGTAGCTCACATCGACCAGAAAGTTGACCCCGACATACAGCAGGCTGAAAAACAGCACCAGGCCCTGGATCACCGGAAAGTCGCGGTTCAGTACTGCGTCCACCGTCAGCGAGCCCAGGCCGGGAATGGCGTAGACGGTTTCAGTCACCACGACACCGCCGATCAGCAGCGCTACGCCAATGCCGATGACGGTGACGATGGGCACTGCCGCATTGGCCAGCGCATGGCGCATCAGCACCGCTGATTCGGTCAGACCTTTGGCCCGGGCCGTGCGGATGTAATCCTCGGTCAGCGCCTCGGACACGCTGGCACGCGTGACACGGGCAATCAGCGCGACATAAATCATCGCCAGCGTGATCCAGGGCAGCACCAGCTGGCGCGCCCAAGCCCAAACGCCCTGCCCATCCGTGCCGAACAGGCGCCGGTAGCCCTGCACGGGAAACCAGTCAAGCTGCACGGCGAACACGTAGATCAGCAGGTAGGCGGTCACAAACACCGGGATAGAAAACCCGGCCACCGAAAAGCCCGACAGCAGCCGGTCCAGCCAGCCGCCCATGCGCCAGGCGGCGATGGTTCCCAGCGGCACCGCCACCAGCACGGCCAGCAGCAAGGTGCCCACCGCCAGACTGAGGGTAGGCTCCAGCCGCTGCACAATCAGTTCTGTGACGGGTTTGTTCAGATAAAACGAGTAGCCCAGATCACCCTGCAGCACATGGCTGAACCAGATCCAGAACTGCACCAGCAAGGGCTTGCTCAAGCCCAGGACTTCGCGGATTTTTTCGATGTCTTCGTTGGTCGAGTTGTTGCCCGCAATCACGGCGGCCGGATCACCGGGCGTCAGCCGCAGGATCAGGAACACCACGACGGCCACCACCAGCAGCACGGGAATGGTCGCCAGCAGGCGCTGCAGCAGAAATCTCAGCATGTGGATTTCCCAAGGGATATCGCCGCCATTCGCGCCAGCGCCCGCTGAGCCTCAGGACAACCCGTCTTTACCAGCCGGGGCCGCGGATCTGGCTTCGCCAGTCCGCAGGCGCAGCGCCCCCTCGGGGGGCAGCGACGACACGTCAGTGCGGAGCGTGGGGGCACTAGTTCTTTTTGATGTTCCAGTACACCTGCGCACCGCCAGGCACCAGCCCGGAGATGTTGGAGCGCAGGGCCGCCGGGTTGTTGTACTGGCCCAGATGCACGTGGGAGGCGGTCTCGATCGCACGCAACTGCAGCTGCTCGGCGAGTTTTTTCTTCTCGGCTTCGGTGCCGGCCTGGGCGAACTTGACCTTCAGGTCTTCAATGACCTTGTCATCCTGCCAGCCAAACCAGCCCTTGTCCCCGGATGCATTGAGCATGGCCATGGTCAGCGGGTTCTGGATGTCGCCGGCGGTCCAGGCCGTCATGAAGGCGTTCCAGCCGCCCTTGTCCGGTGCATCCTTCTTGGCACGGCGGGCCAGCAGTGTGGCCCAGTCGGACTGCTGCATGTCCACCTTGAAGCCGGCGGCTTCGAGCTGCTGCTTGGCAACCAGCGGCAACTTGGCAATCGAGGCCAGGTCGGTCGGCCGCATCAGCACGATGGGCTCGCCCTTGTAGCCGGCCTCGGCCAGCATCTGCTTGGCCTTGGCCGGGTTGGCCATGCCGGTGTAGATGCCGGTGTTGTCGCTGGCGTAAGGCGTGCCGCAGGGGAACATGCTCTTGCAGAACTTGTACATGCCGGGTGCGCCCACCTGTGTTTTCAGGAAGGCCTCCTGGCCCATGGCCACCATGGCCGCCTGGCGGATCTTCACGTTGTCAAACGGGGCATGCAGGTGGTTGAAGCGGAAGATGTACTGCAGGCCGGCCGGTTGGGCATCCACAATCTGCACATCCTTGGCGGCCTTCAGCGAAGCGTACTGCTCGAAGGCAGGCTGCTCGATGATGTCGACCTCGCCGGCAATCAGGGCATTGAACTGGGTCTGCGGATCGCGGATGATGATCCACTCGACCCGGTCCAGGTACACCACCTTGCCGCCGGTGGTGCCGTCCGGCGCTTCGGCACGGGGCTTGTATTTGTCGTTCTTGACGTACACCAGCTTCTCGCCCGGCTTGTACTCGGCCGTGACGAACTTGTAGGGGCCGGAGCCGATGTTTTCCTTGATCTGTTCGCTGCCGGGCGTGGCCGCAATGCGGGCGGGCATGATGAAGGGCACGTTCGACGAGGGTTTGCCCAACGCCTCGAGCATCACGCCAAACGGCTGGTTGAACTTCACGACAAAGGTCTTGGCATTGGGGGTTTCGTAACTCGCCAGGCTCTTGGCCATGACACCGCCGAAACTGTCGCGGCTGGACCAGCGCTTGAGCGATGCCACCACGTCCTCGCTGGTGACGGGTTTGCCGTCGTGGAACTCCAGGCCGTCACGCAGCGTGAAGGTCCAGACCTTGTTGTCCTTGGAAGCGCTCCAGGTGTCCACCATCTGCGGCTTGACCTTGCCCGCCAGGTCGGTCCCGAACAGCGTGTCATAAATCATGTAGCCGTGATTGCGGGTCACAAACGCGGTGGTCCAGACCGGGTCCAGAATGGTGATGTTCGAATGCGGCACGACCTTGAGCGTTTTTGCCTGGGCCTGGGCCGCAGGCGGCAACAGCAAACCGGAAACCAGGGCCACCGAAGCGGCCAGGGTGAAAAGGGAGCGACGTTTCATGACAATTTTTCCTTGGCAACAAGAGTTGGGGACAGTCAGACAGCAATCACAAAGCTGCTTTGTAATGTAACCACACTTCTGATGCAATATTCAAGCCATATGAAAAACAGCACACAACCCGGCAACCCCATCACCGACTGGACCGCCACCGAACTGTCACGTGCCATCCATGCACGCCGGGTTTCCTGCCGCGAAGTGATGCAGGCCTACCTGGAACGCATCGCCCAGGTCAACCCGCTTCACAACGCGCTGGTCAGCCTGCAGGAGCCGGACCATCTGCTGGCACAGGCCGACGAACGCGATGCACAGCTGGCGCCCGGCAAGTCGCGCACGGGAAGCATGGGCTGGATGCACGGCATGCCGCAGGCCATCAAGGACCTGGCCGCCGTGCAAGGCCTGCCCACCACCCTCGGTTCGCCCCTGATGCGGGAATTTGTCGCCCGGGAAGACGGCCTCATGGCGTCGCGCATGAAGGCCGCGGGCTGCATCGTGATCGGCAAGAGCAACACGCCGGAGTTCGGGCTGGGTTCGCACACCTTCAATGAGGTGTTCGGCGTCACGCGCAACGCGTACGACCCGTCAAAAAGCGCGGGCGGCAGCAGCGGCGGTGCGGCGGTGGCACTGGCCACACGCATGCTGCCGGTGGCCGACGGCAGCGACTTCATGGGCAGCCTGCGCAACCCGGCCGCCTGGGCCAATGTGTTTGGCCTGCGGCCCAGCCAGGGCCGCGTGCCGATGTGGCCGGTGCAGGACGTCTATCTCAGCCAGCTCGGAACCGAGGGGCCCATGGGTCGCACCGTCGAGGACGTCGCCAGGCTGCTCAGCATCCAGGCCGGCTGGGATGCGCGTTCGCCACTGTCGATTGCGGAAGATGGCGCCCAGTTCCTGAGCTTGCCTGATCTGGACACAAAAATTGTCCGGATTGGCTGGCTGGGCGACCTCGAAGCCTACCTGCCGATGGAGCACGGCATCCTGGGCACCTGCGAGCAGGCCTTGCAGCGCTTCGAACAACTCGGCTGTGCGGTTGAGGCGACGGCGCTGGGCACGCCCGCCGACCGGGTCTGGCAGGCCTGGCTGGTGTGGCGGCGTGCCCTCGTCGCCTCGCGCATTGCCCCATTTCTGGTCCAGGACAGCAACCGGGAAAAGATCAAGCCGGAAGCGCTGTGGGAATACGACCAGGCCCAGGGCCTGAGCACCAGCGGTTTTTCAGCGGCCAGTGCGCAGCGCACCGCGTTTTACCAGCACATGCTCACCCTCTTCGAGCGGTATGACTTTCTGGCCCTGCCTGCGGCGCAGGTGTGGCCGTTTGATGCGGGCGAGCGCTGGCCCCGCCAGATCAACGGCCACCCCATGGACACCTATCACCGCTGGATGGAAGTGGTGATTTACGCCACTTTCGCCGGCCTGCCGTGCATCAGCGTGCCTGCAGGCTTCGGCCCGCAAGGCCTGCCGATGGGCCTGCAACTGATCGGCAAACCGCGCGGCGACCGGGCCGTCCTGCAACTGGCCCAGGCCTACGAAGGTGTGGCGCAGGACATTCTTCAGATCACACCGAGCCAGCAGGCGCGCTGAATCGCCGACATCTTGTTGTCCACCTTGAGTTTGGCCATGGCATTGGACAGGTGATAGTTCACGGTCCGCTCGGCGCAATGCAGGCGCTCGGCGGTCTGGCGCGCCGTCAGGCCCTCGAAGGCCAGCGCCAGGCATTCGCCCTCGCGCGGGCTCAGCGGGCTGCTGGCCTGGGCCATGGTGCGCTTGAACAAGGGCCAGATATTGAGGGCCGACCAGACCAGCGCCGCAGCCTCGGCGCGGTCGTGGAACTGGCGTGGACTGAAAATGAAACACTCGAAGGCCCGTCCTGACGGCAGCGGAAATTCGACCCGCACCACACTCTGGAACCCATGGGCCAGCCACAACAGGCGCCAGCGGCTGGTGTTGCCGGACTCTGCCTTGCCAATGTGCTGCCAGGCCACGAGGGATGCATCCGACTCGCGCCAAGGCGCGCCGAAATCCTCGCTTTCTGCCAGCGCCAGCGCTGCGTCGAAAAAGCGGGGAGGGTGGACCGCTGCCACCAGCCGATCCTGCCGCTGGCCAAACGGGTCAGGGCTCAGGACCACCACCGCCTCGACGGAAAATTCGCGCAGTGCAGAAATCCAGTCACTCAACATGCTGTCCAGCGCAATACTGTCAAAGTTGACAGGGGGCCGCATCGTCATTTAAGCCCCGGAACTGTGACAATGTATTGTGATATGTTCGAAAATTTACGCATGACTTCCGGAGTACCCGCCACGATCAAACAATTGATTCACACGCTATGGAGCAGCCCCGGCGCGTGGGTGCGGCTGTGGTGTGCGCGAATCAGGGCTGAACTGCTTCAGGAGCAGCTGGTTCTCATTTTGCACCCGTCGCGCTGGCGCCTGCGCTGGCTCGGGCTGTTCACGCTGGTGGGTCATCCCCTGTTTGGGTGGATCTGGGGACAATGGCTGCCGCAGCCTTACGAGAGCCCCGCGCTTCGCGCTGTCATGGGTACGCTGGGTTTGCTGCTGATCTCGGAGAGCATCACCAACGACCCTTCCAGCAAACTCTCGGCGCGAATTTTTTCTGTGGTTTTCTGGATCCAGCTGCCGTTTTTTTTCAGCTGGATGTATCTTTGCAACAACGGCAACACGGTCTGGCTGGCCAGCTATTGCGCCATGGTGCTGATTTATTACCATGTGACCGACTGGCGTGCGGCCACCCTGGGGACGGTCACCGGGGCCCTGCTGGCCTGGGCGCTGTTTCAGGTCTTTGGTCCGGCGGTGACCCCCATGAGCCAGCAGCAGTTCTCCATCAACGCTGTGGTCATCGCTTTCAGCTGGGCCAGCGCCCTGCTGCTGGGACTGTCGTCGGCCAACCTGCGGCGCGAGCACCTGCAGCACACACTGACCACCATGGGCATCATGGCGCATGAATTGCGCACGCCGCTGGCCACGATGTCGCTGATCGGCGACGCCGTGCGCAATGAAGACCGGCAGATCAAGGAGCCCGGTGGCGGCCAGCGGCTGGACCAACTGGTTGTCAGGCTGCACACCCTGGTGCGCAACATGAACCAGCAGATCGACACGCAGATCGCCAACGCACGCCTGCTGCGCCTGCCGACACACCGGGAATCCGTGGCTGCCGCTGCGCTGCTGCGCAACGTGGTCAAGGACTACCCGTATCGCAATTCGCGCGAACGCGAATCTGTGGTGCTGGTGCTGCGCAAGGATTTTTCCTTCGAGTCGTCCTACCGGCTGTTCGCGCAGGTCATCAACAACCTGCTCAAAAACGCCTTTCGTGCGCTGGCGGCAACCAGCTCGGCCGCCAAACCCGGCGACCTGCGCATCGAAGTCGGGGTGCTCAATGGTTATGGGCGCATCATCGTCACCGACCAGGGCACCGGGGTCCCGTCGGAATTGCAGGCACGCATCTTCGAGCCGTTTTTCTCGACCGATCGGGGTACCGGTCACGGGCTGGGGCTGGCTTTCTGCCAGCAGGTCGTGGAAAGTGCCGGCGGCACCATCCGGGTGAAGTCAGAGCCCGGGCGCGGCGCCATTTTCATCATCGAGCTTCCGGTTCTCAGGTAACCCAACCCACACGCGCATCCATGAGTTTTCCCTTGTTTCATCGCCCGGGCGCCATCGTTTTCCTTGACGACGACCCCGTCTACCTCGAAATGCTGGCGATGGTGCTGCCACGCCAGTGGCACGTCAAGCTGTATCTGCGGCCCCAAACCTGCATCAACCAACTGCAGCAGGAGCCGCCGCTGTGGGAGGCCGACGCATGGACGCAGCAGGAGATGATCGAGCGCTGGCGTGCAGGCAGTCCGCTGATTCCGCAGGTCCTGAACTACTGGGCCAACCATACCGAACGTTTCGGACTGGCCAGGATCTGCGTGTTCGACTACGCCATGCCCGGCATGGACGGCCTGCAGGCACTGGGCGAGTTGACGGACTGGCCGGGCGGCCGGGTGCTGCTGACCGGGCAGGCGGACGAGCATGTGGCGGTGAGCGCCTTCAACCGGGGGCTGATCGACCAGTTCATTGCCAAGCAGACCGTCGACATCTCCCAGCACCTGATCACCGTGATCCAGCGCATGCTGGCCCAGCCGCAAATCCGTCATTCCCAGATATGGCGGGCCGCGCTGACCCAGCCCCAGCATGCCCTGTTGCAGGTGCCGTCGGTGGCCCGCCAGCTCACCAGTCTGGCCAGCAGCCATTGGGTCGAACATGTGGTCATTGGCCAGCCCTTCGGCATCCTGGGCATGGACGTGGACGGCCGCGCCAGCTGGCTGCAGCTGGAGTCTGCTGCGGGTCTGGCCGACCTGGCGGAGCTGGCAGAGTCCCAGGGCCTGAAGGCGGCTGCCGCTGACGACATCCGGGCCGGCCGCCACCTGGTGGACCTCGAGCTTCAGCAAGCACTGGGGCAACCCGGACCAGCGCGCCTGGTTCCGGCGTTTTCCATTGGCCACGAAGGCACCTTGCTGGGTGCCCTGTTTCCGGTCGAGCTGGCCGCCAGTCCGCCGGGGTTGACCGGTTACAAACACTGGCTCAAAAAGCACGGCCGGCGCACTGTGCGGGACTAGGCTCCCGGAGCCTGCCAGCAGGCCTTAACTTGTTTCAGCCGTCCGCGCCCGGCGGGCAATCGGCCAGTCCCAGGGCTTGACCAGCGGCGCGACCTCGTAAGCGACCGCCTCCACGTGGCTGAGCTCCGCATCGGTCAGCCCCGCGTGCAGGGTCAGGCGCACCATGGCCCGGTTGCGGCTGGTCGCCGGGGCACAAAACACAGCACCAAAAACACCGCGCTCCTCCAGGTGGTCGCGCAGCACCATGGTGTCAGGTTCGGTGCCGGCCTCCAGGGAAATGATCTGCTCCGTACCCTGATGGATCGGGTAACCCATGTCAGACAAGCTGCCGCGCAGCCTCAGCGTGTGGGCCCGCAGACGCTGGCGTTGTTCATCGCGTTTGCCGATCACGGCGAGTGTGGCGCCGAGGCCGGCGATCTCGTGGGGCAGCAGGCAGGAGCTGAAGATATTGGGGTAGCTGGAACTGAGGATGTAGTAACGCAGCTCTGCGGGCGCCGTGAAAAAACCACCGCGCCCGGCAAAGGCCTTGGCCAGGCTGGCCGTGATGAAATGCACCCGGTCCGTCAAACCGAGTTCGGCGCACAGCCCGGCGCCGCCGGGTCCATGCGTGCCGAGCGAATGCGACTCGTCCACCAGAATCATGCAGCCGTGGCGCTCGGCCACTTCCACCATCTCGCGCAGGGGACACAGGGCGCCGGTGGTGCTGTACACCGAGTCCACCACCACCACGCCCGGACCATGCCGCGACAACACCCGGTCCAGGTGGGCCGGGTCGTTATGGCGAAACGGATGCGCCGGTGCACGCGCCGCATGCGCCCCCTCCCACAGCGATGTGTGCGCCAGCGTGTCGAGGTAGACCGGGGTTTGCGGATCGGCAATCGCCTGCAGCAAACCCACATTGGCCGCATAGCCGGACTGGCAGACAAACCCGTCTTCCTTTCCGACCCACTGGGCCAGGTTTTTTTCCAGTGTCCGGGCGGGATGCTCGCCATGCACAAACACGCCGGACTGGATCACGAACTCCCGGTCGTTGCGCAGTGCCGCCACCTGGGCACTGACGATGTCGGGATGGCCGGTCACGCTGAGGTAATCGTTGCCGTCGAGCCGAACGGCATCGGGACCGGCCGTTCGGCCGTGAAGGACAAACTTGCCACCCCATTGCTGTTGCCAGCGGGGCGTGAATTCGCGCGCAATGCGCTGTTGCAGATGCGGGGAGAGGCCCGGGTTGACAACAGTTTTTGTTACGAGTTGTACAGGGGATTTTTCGAGAAATTGAGCGTGCATGGTGGTTACCTTGTGAAAAAGTACCACCATTGAAGATGAATTTAACAAATTCAGGGTTGTCCCCCTGTCAACATTGACAGGGGTCGCCCCCCGAAAGTCGAATTCCGGTGTAGTGATTGCCCTAAATAACTACCTTGGTATTACTCTGATGTTGCTTGGCGACCACGGGTCAGGCTTAAAGCTGCCAATGCCATGATTTTCGCGCTGTCCACCAGCTCCTGAATGCCCACGTATTCGTCGGGCTGGTGCGCCAGATCGAGAATGCCTGGACCGTAGGCTATACACGCATCGAGCTTGCCCGTGCGCACGATGTGTTTCTGGTCGTAAGTGCCAGGACTGGAGATGTAGCTGGCCTCGCGGCCCAGCACCCGGGCAATGGCGCGCGCGGTGGCCAGCACCACCGGCGCGTCCTTGGGCGTGGCCGTCGGCACAAAACTCATGATGTCCCGGATGCCGTAGTCAAAGCCGGGGCGGCTGCGCTTGAGCTCGTCGAGCATGGCCACAATCTCGGCCTTCACGGCCTCCAGGTTTTCTTCAGCAATGAAGCGGCGGTCCAGCACGGCGCGACAGGAATGCGCCACCACCGGTGAAGGCAGGTCACCGGTCGGTCGGTTCAGCGCGTCCATGGAGAACAGTTGCTCGACCTGGCCACCGTGCAGGCTGTTGATGTTGAGCGTGCTCACCCTGGCGCCGGGCGGCTCCACCGGTTCGGCCGTATGGCGCCGGGACAGCCGCGGCTGCAGTTGCGTCTCCAGCAGATGGATGAAGGCGCTCATGTGGTTGATGGCGCTGTCGCCCAGGAACGGCATGGAGCCATGGGCTATCCGTCCCAGGGTCTCGACCTCGCCCCACCAGACACCGCGGTGGCCCAGGCAGATGCGGTCCACCCCCAGCGGCTCGGGGATGATCACATGGTGCACGCGCGGTTTCGTGAAATAACCGCGCTCGGCCAGGTAACCCACGCCAGCGAAGCCGCCCGACTCCTCATCGACCGTGCCCGAAATTTCCAGCGCGCCGGCAAACGGCAGGCCTTCTTCAAGAATCGCCTCGCAGGCAATCACGCTGGACGCCAGTCCGCCCTTCATGTCGCAGGTGCCGCGGCCGTAGACCTTGCCGTCCCGGATCTCGCCACCAAAGGGATCGGTGGTCCAGCCGGAACCGGCTTCCACCACGTCGATGTGGCTGTTGAAGTGCACACACTCACCACCGGGCGCACCTTCGTAGCGGGCCACCACATTGATGCGCGGATGGGAGTTGCGGTCGCCCGGTGCACCCTCGGCCCGGATGTATTCGACGGCAAAGCCGCGTTTTTGCAGCCGCTCGCCAAGCAGGCGGGCGCATGCTTCGTAAGCGTCCCCTGGCGGGTTGATGGTGGGAATGCGAACCAGGTCCTGGGTGAGCGCAATCACCTCGTCGCGTTTAGATTCAATGCGTTTGAGCAGGCTGTCATGGTTCATGCAGCCAGTTTATGTGAACCGGGCCGGGCTGTCTCATGGCCGTTCCATGCACGGCCGCGGGGGCACCCTTCGACAGGCTCAGGGCGATCGGTCCAAATGACCCGCGTGGCTTTCTCTTTACCAGCCGGGGCCGCGGAACCGGCTTTGCCGGCCCGCAGGTGCAGCGCAGTACGCGAGCCACAAGCGTGGGGGGCGCGCGCTCTTCACCAGCAGGGGCCGCGGATCTGGCTTTGCCAGTCCGCAGGCGCAGCGCCCCCTCGGGGGGCAGAGAGCTACACGCAGTGAGCGAACGTGGGGGCTCTAGTTCTGCCGCCACGGCAGGCCGCGGTAACGCCAGCCGCCGCGTGCACCACGATGGGCCTGCGCATCGGGGTCGCCTTCGAACCCTTCCAGGATGTTGTAGGCCTCCAGCCCCAGTTCGGTGGCGCGTCTGGCAGCGGCGATCGAACGCACACCGCTGCGGCAAAGCATGACGGCCTTTTTTCCCGCCGGCACGACGGCCCGCAGGCCTTCGTCGAACTGCGGGTTCATGGCCATGCCCGGCCACTGTTTCCAGGCCAGCGGCACCGCACCCGGCACAAAACCCACCCATTCACGCTCCGCATCGGTGCGTACATCGACCAGCACCGCCTGGCCGGCCTGCCACCACTGGCAGGCGAGCTCGGGCGACACATTGCCGGCATAACCATCGGCCGGCAGGACCTGGAACACGTCGGCTCCACCGGCGTCGTGACGGCCGGTCCCCATGCCGGAACTCTGGTTGGCGGGGACCGCTTCGTCCATGCGCGCGGGCCGGGGCAGTTGGAGCTGCGACATGGTGGCCACAAACTCGGCCAGGCTTTTCCCGGCGATGCGGGCATTGCCGGCCTTCTCGGCCGCAATCGTCGAATGGGTCCGGCCCTGGTAGTCGTGACCCGGCCAGACCACGGTGTCGTCCGGCAGCGTGAACAGCCGCCCGGTGATGCTTTGGTAGAGGTCTTCGGCGCTGCCGGACTGGAAGTCCGTGCGGCCGCAGCCATTGATCAGCAGCGTATCACCGGTGAAAACGTGGCCGCGCCAGAGGTAACTCACACTGCCGGCCGTGTGACCCGGGGTATGCATCACGCGGACCTGTTCACCGCCAACCTGCAGCACATCACCGTCGCCGAGCTGCCGGGCGGCCGTGGCAATGCCGCAGCCTTGCGGCGCCGCCGTGCGGGCGCCGGTGTGTTCCGCCAGTTGCCCGGCGCTGGTGATGTGGTCGGCATGGGCATGCGTCTCCACCGTCCACAACAGCTTGAGCTTGTGCTCCCGCAGCACCGCGAGGTCGCGCTCGACCTGCTGGTCCACCGGGTCGATGATCAGGGCCTCACGCGTGGACGGATCAAACAGCAGATAGGTATAGGTGCTGGAGGCAGGGTCAAAAAGTTGAATCGGTGTCATGACAGGTTTCCGGAGCCGTCGGTAGGCAAAAGGCCAGCCTGCGTGAACCGCAGTTTAGAACCTCACGGCCGACGACAGCCTGTCGCCCCTCCAAAAAAAAAAGCACGCACCGGAACCATCGTCGCCACACGCCCTTTGCCGACGCGGAACAGGCGGGCCTGAACATTGACTGAAAGCTGACGGCACATCGTTAGACAGAGCCCAGATAAACAGTTTCACCCCATTTAGGGGCAATTGCCGCTGCCCCGTTGGTAAAAACCCTCTTCCATGCCAGGCCGCTATGGAAAAAGATAGTGCGCTAACGTTTTTTCACAACAGGAGACAAGCCATGACCGATATCAAGACCCCTCGCCGACGCAGCCTGCTCAAGGGCGCAGCTGTTGCAGCCGGCGCCGGTGCCATGTCCGCACCGATGCTGGCGACCGCGCAAACGGCCACCACGCTGCGCTTCCAGAGCACGTGGCCGTCAAAAGACATCTTCCACGAGTACGCCTCCGACTTCGCCAAAAAAGTCAACGACATGGCGAGCGGCAAGCTCAAGATCGAAGTGTTGCCCGCGGGCGCTGTCGTTCCTCCGTTTCAGCTGCTCGAGGCCGTCAACAAGGGCACGCTGGACGGTGGCCACGGCGTGGTCGCTTACCACTATGGCAAAAATTCAGCGCTCGCGCTGTGGGGTTCCGGCCCGTCCTTCGGCATGGACCCCAACATGCTGCTGGCCTGGCACAACTACGGCGGCGGCAAGGTCCTGCTGGAAGAGATCTACAAGTCCATCAACATGGACGTGGTGTCCTACCTCTATGGCCCCATGCCGACCCAGCCCTTCGGCTGGTTCAAGAAGCCGATCTCTAAGGTCTCTGACATCCAGGGCATAAAGTTCCGTACTGTGGGTCTAGCCGTCGACATGTACACCGACATGGGCGCGGCCGTCAATCCGCTGCCGGGCGGCGAAATCGTGCCGGCGCTGGACCGCGGCCTGATCGATGGCGCCGAGTTCAACAACGCTTCATCGGACAAGCTTCTGGGCTTCCCTGACGTGGTCAAGAACTGCATGCTGCAGAGCTTCCACCAGAGCGGCGAGCAGTTCGAGATCCTGTTCAACAAGACCAAGCTCAACGCCCTTCCGGCCGAACTCAAGGCCATCATCGACTACGCCGTTCAGGCAGCCAGCGCAGACATGAGCTGGAAGGCCATCGAGCGCAACTCCAAGGACTACATCGAGCTCAAGAAGGCCGGCGTCAAGTTTTACAAGACGCCCGACGCCATCCTGCGCGCCCAGCTAGCTTCCTGGGACAAGATCATGGTCAAGAAGGGGGGAGAGAACCCGCTGTTCAAGAAGGTGCTCGACTCGCAGAAGGCCTTTGCTCAACGCGCAGGTCAGTGGCAAAACGACTACACGGTCGACTTCAAGATGGCTTATAACCATTACTTCAGCAAAGGCAAGAAGGCTTAAATCAAGCTTCGGCATCTAAGGGGCACCTTGGGTGCCCCTTTATTTTTTCAGGGACCGTCCTTTGGCGGCGCTAGGAGTTGCAATGCAAGCGTTTTTACTGGCGGTGGACCGTTTTTCCACCTGGATCGGCAAGACCTGCGCCTGGAGCGTGGTCCTGCTGACCGTGCTGATCAGCTGGGAGGTGTTCAGCCGTTACGTGCTCAACCGGCCCCACGCCTGGGTGCTGGACGCCCAGATCATGCTTTACGGCCTGCTGTTCATGATGGCGGGCGCCTACACCCTGAGCAAAAACGGCCATGTGCGCGGCGACGTGCTTTACGGCTTTCTCAGGCCGCGCACGCAGGCGATCGTCGACCTGACGCTGTACATCATCTTCTTCCTGCCGGGCGTCATCGCGCTGACCTGGGCCGGCTGGACCTATGCCAATGAGTCGCTGGCGATCCGCGAGCAGACCTTCAACGCCGACCCGATCCCGGTCTACCCGTTCAAGTTCGTGATCCCGGTGTCGGGTTTTGTGCTGCTGCTGCAGGGCATCGTGGAAATCATCCGCTGCATCCAGTGCATACAGACCGGCGCCTGGCCGGTGCGCGAAGGCGACGTGGAGGAAGTGGACGTGGAAAAACTCAAGGAAATGGTGCACGTGAAAGACGAAGACATGGCCGCGCTCGAGCGCGATCTGGCCCTCAAGGAGAACCACAAATGAAGATCCGCAAAGAACTCTGGTTCGGCCTGAGCTTCATGGCGCTGGTCATCATCGGCGCCGCCACGCTGCTTCTGAGCGTCGAGAAAATATCCAACGGGCACCTGGGGCTGCTGATGCTGTCCCTGGTGGTGACCGCCATCATGCTGGGTTTTCCGACGGCCTTCACGCTGATGGGCATGGGGATGATTTTCACCTGGCTGGCCTACAACCGGGACACAACAAAGACGCTGGACCTGATGGTGCAGGCGGCCTTCAAGACCATGGCCAGCGACGTGCTGATCGCGATACCGCTGTTCGTCTTCATGGGTTACCTGGTCGAACGGGCCAACCTGATTGAAAAACTCTTCAAGAGCCTGCATCTGGCCATGGCCCGGATTCCCGGCTCGCTCGCGGTAGCCACCCTGGTCACCTGCGCCATCTTTGCGACGGCCACCGGCATCGTGGGTGCCGTGGTCACGCTGATGGGCCTGCTGGCCTTGCCGGCGATGCTGCGTGCCGGTTACAGCGTTCCGCTGGCGGCCGGTGCCATCACGGCGGGCGGCTGCCTGGGCATCCTGATTCCGCCTTCGGTGCTGCTGATCGTGTACGGTGCCACCGCTGGCGTCTCCGTCGTGCAGCTTTATGCGGGCGCCTTTTTCCCCGGCCTGATGCTGACCGGCCTGTATATCGTCTATGTCATCATCGTCGCCAAGATCAAGCCGCAGTGGGCCCCTCCACTGTCGGCCGCCGACCGCGTGGTCACGCTGCCGCCCCTGACGCAGCGCCTGACGAGCAGCACGGCCACCCACGCACTGACAGCCTTGTTCAGTGCTCTCAAGGGAAAGCGCAACACCGACGTGCCCTTGGGCCACATCCTGCGGCAACTGACGGTGGTGGTCCTGCCCGGCCTGCTCTTTCTGCTGGTGCTGGTGACCAGCTACCGGGCGGTCACCACCGTCGAAGCCGAAGCGGTGTATGACATCCAGCAGATAGGCGCGTCCAGCTCGTCAAACGCGTCAGCGGCCGATACCGGCGGTCTGCAGGAACCTCCCCAGGAAGACGGCCTGAAAGAGCCGGTTGCCGAGGGCGGCCTGCAGGAACCCCCGTCAGGCGATGTCAAGGAGCCTCCAGGCGCCGAGGCCCCCGCCGAGCCGGTAGCTGCGAGTGTGGCCGAACCGCCCGCCGCGGCCGCAGCCAGCGCCGACAAGGCGCCTGCCGCCGCGACCACACGCGACGCGCCCACCTGGTGGTGGGTCTGCTTTGCCATTTTCGGCGCGCTGGTCGCCCTCTTCTACCTGTTCCTGAGTTTTGCGCGGCTGGAAATCTTCAAGATGCTCCTGACCTCGTTTTTTCCGCTGATGATTCTCATCATCTCGGTGCTCGGGTCCATCGTGATGGGGCTGGCCACCCCCACCGAGGCGGCCGCGATGGGCGCCCTGGGCGGCTTTCTGCTGGCGGCGGCCTACAAGCGGCTCACGCTGTCGGTGCTGCAGGAGTCGGTGTTCCTGACGGCCAAGACCTCGGCCATGGTGTGCTGGCTGTTTGTCGGCTCGGCCATCTTCTCGGCGGCTTTTGCGCTGCTGGGCGGCCAGGAGCTGGTCGAGACCTGGGTGCTCAGCATGAACTTGAGCAAGACGCAGTTCCTCGTGATGAGCCAGGCGATCATTTTCATTCTCGGCTGGCCGCTGGAGTGGACCGAGATCATCGTGATCTTCATGCCTATCTTCATCCCGCTGCTGGACAACTTCGGTGTCGATCCGCTGTTCTTCGGCCTGCTGGTCGCGCTGAACCTGCAGACGGCTTTCCTGAGCCCGCCGGTCGCCATGGCCGCGTTCTACCTGAAGGGCGTGGCACCGAAACACGTGACTCTGAACCAGATTTTCCTGGGCATGTTGCCCTTCATGGGCATCCAGATCCTGGCCATCATCCTGCTGTACCAGTTCCCCGCCATCGGCCTGTGGTTGCCGCAGTTGCTGTACAAATAGAAATAAGCGGGCATCGCCCATCAGTCGAAAAGCAAAGGGGCGCGCAGGCGCCCCTTTGCTTTGGAAAAACGGTAAGATTGACGTTTACGTAAACGTCAATCACCCACACGGAGACAGCCATGTCCAACGGCAACGGCAACAGCAAGCGCGCGGCCCTGCTGGCCCCCTGGCAACCGCCCACCACCGGGCGCGGCCGGCCGTTTGGGCTGTCCGAACTCAAGGCCTCGGCCAAGCCCTTGTCGACCGGGGATAAAGGCGATGACAAGGCCGCCGTGGACGCCCTGGCGATGGAACTTGACGGCCTGCAGGACCTGTTTTTTGCCGACAAGCGCTACAAGCTGCTGGTCCTGCTGCAGGGCACCGACACCTCCGGCAAGGACGGCACGATTCGCGCCGTGTTCAGCCGAACCAGCCCGCTGGGCGTGCACACCGTGGGCTGGAAGGCACCGAGCGAGGAAGAGCGGGCACACGACTACCTGTGGCGCATCCATCGCCAGATGCCCGGCGCGGGCGAAACCATGATTTTCAACCGCAGCCACTACGAGGACGTGCTGGTCCCGGTGGTTCAGGGCTGGATCACGCCGGAGCAGACCGCGCAGCGTTTTGCCCACATCAACGCGTTCGAGCGCCTGCTGGCCGAAACCGGCACGGTGATCCTCAAGTTCATGCTGCACATCAGCTTCGAGGAACAGGGCCAGCGCCTGCAGGAACGGGTGGACGACCCGACCAAACGCTGGAAATTCAGCCTGGGCGACCTGGCGGTACGCAAGCAGTGGGCCGACTACCAGAAGGCCTACGAGGCGCTGCTGGGTGCAACCAGCACGCCCTGGGCACCCTGGACCGTGGTGCCCGCCGACTCCAAGACCCACCGCAACCTGATGGTGGCCACGCTGGTGCGCGACAAACTGAAGTCGCTGAACCTGTGCTACCCGCCTGACGATCCGGCGCTGGCCGGATTGAAAATCGAATAATTCCTCCCGCATCCAAGCCACGAGACAACCCTCCAGAGAGCGCCGCCATGACCGACCTGTCCGCCGAATACCAGGCCCTAGCCAGCTACCGCCCCACGCACAAGGTGCGTTTTGTCACCGCCGCCTCGCTGTTTGACGGCCATGACGCCGCCATCAACATCATGCGGCGCATCCTGCAGGGCATGGGCGCCGAAGTGATTCACCTGGGCCACAACCGCAGCGTGGACGAAGTCGTCACGGCGGCGCTGCAGGAAGACGCGCAGGGCATTGCCATCAGCTCCTACCAGGGCGGCCACGTCGAGTACTTCAAGTACATGGTCGACCTGCTCAAAAGCCGTGGCGGCGAGCACATCCAGGTGTTCGGCGGCGGCGGCGGCGTGATTGTGCCGCCGGAGATCCGCGAGCTCCATGCCTACGGCGTCGCCCGCATCTACAGCCCCGAAGACGGCCAGAAAATGGGCCTGGCCGGCATGATCGGCGAGATGGTCATGCGTTGCGACAAGGACCTGACCGGTTTCGCTCCTACAGACCTCCAGGCCATCGAAGGCCATGGCGAGATGGCCTGGCGCGCCTTGGCCCAACTCATCACCGCACTTGAAAACCGAGAGGTTTCTGCCGAAGGCAAAAACCTCTCGGTTTCCGAAGGCAAAAATAAAAAGGGGGGCGATAGCCCAGCCCGCGCAGCGGGCATCAATCCGGCGCTGGTCGAGACGCTGCGGGCGCAGGCTGCTATCAAAAAGATACCTGTGCTGGGCATCACCGGCACCGGCGGCGCCGGCAAGTCCTCGCTGACCGACGAGCTGATACGCCGGCTGCGCCTGGACCAGAACGACCAGCTGCGCGTGGCCGTCATCAGCATCGACCCGTCGCGGCGCAAGAGCGGCGGCGCGCTGCTCGGCGACCGCATCCGGATGAACGCCATCAGCCCCTGGCAGCAGGGGCCGCGCGTTTTCATGCGTTCTCTGGCCACGCGCGAGTTCGGCAGCGAGATCAGCAAGGCGCTGCCCGAAGTGATTGCCGCCTGCAAGGTCGCCGGCTTTGACCTGATCGTCGTCGAGACCTCGGGCATCGGCCAGGGCGATGCCGCCATCGTGCCGCATGTGGACGTGCCCATGTATGTGATGACGCCCGAGTTCGGCGCCGCCAGCCAGCTCGAAAAAATCGACATGCTGGACTTCGCCGAATTTGTTGCCATCAACAAGTTCGACCGCAAGGGCGCGCTCGACGCCCTGCGCGACGTGGCCAAGCAGGTGCAGCGCAACAAGGAAGCCTGGGGCACCGCGCCCGACCAGATGCCGGTGTTCGGCACCATGGCCGCGCGTTTCAACGACGACGGTGTCACCGCCTTGTACCAGGCCCTCAAGCCGCGCCTGGCAGAACTCGGACTAACACTGGCGGGCGGTTCCCTCCCCGCCGTCGATGTGCGCCACAGCACCAACCAGACGCCGGTGGTGCCTGCCGCGCGCACGCGTTACCTGGCTGAAATCAGCGACACCGTGCGCGGCTACAAGAAGCGCGCCCGCGAACAAGCCAGGCTGGCGCGCGAAGTGCAGCAGTTACAAGCCGCGGCCGCCATGCTGAAGATCGACAAGCCGGACCGCGCGCCCGCCGCCGAGGCCGCGCTGGACCTTGCCGGCAAACGCAAGGCCCGCCTGGACAGCGATGCACGGCAGCTGCTGGGTCAGTGGCCCGACATGCAGCAGGCGTATGCCGGCGAAGAATACGTGGTGAAGATCCGCGACCGGGAAATCCGCACGGCGCTGACCAGCAAGTCCCTCTCGGGCACGACCATCCGCAAGGTGGCACTGCCGCAGTACGAAGACCACGGCGAAATCCTCAAGTGGCTGATGCTGGACAACGTGCCGGGCAGCTACCCCTACACCGCCGGCACCTTCGCCTTCAAACGCGAGGGCGAAGACCCGACCCGCATGTTTGCCGGCGAAGGCGATGCGTTTCGCACCAATACGCGCTTCAAGCTGCTGAGCCAGGGCATGGCGGCCAAACGCCTGAGCACGGCTTTCGACTCGGTCACGCTGTACGGCAACGACCCCGACCTGCGGCCCGACATTTACGGCAAGGTCGGCAACAGCGGCGTGTCGATTGCCACGCTCGACGACATGAAGGTGCTGTACGACGGGTTTGACCTGTGCAGCCCGAGCACCTCGGTCAGCATGACCATCAACGGCCCGGCGCCCACGATTCTGGCGATGTTCATGAACACCGCCATCGACCAGAATCTGGAAAAATTCAGGAAAGACAACGGGCGGGATCCGACCCCGACAGAGCTTGAAAAAATCCGCGAATGGGTGCAGGAAAACGTGCGCGGCACGGTGCAGGCCGACATCCTGAAAGAAGACCAGGGCCAGAACACCTGCATCTTCTCGACTGAGTTCAGCCTCAAGGTGATGGGCGACATTGCCGAGTATTTTGTGCACAACCGGGTGCGCAACTTCTACAGCGTCTCCATCAGCGGTTACCACATCGCCGAAGCCGGCGCCAACCCGATTTCGCAGCTGGCCTTCACGCTGTCGAATGGCTTCACCTTTGTTGAAGCCTACCTCGCGCGCGGCATGCACATCGACGACTTCGCGCCCAACCTGAGCTTTTTCTTCAGCAACGGCATGGACCCGGAATACACGGTCATGGGCCGCGTCGCCCGCCGCATCTGGGCCGTGGCGATGAAGGAAAAATACGGTGCCAACGAACGCAGCCAAAAGCTCAAGTATCACATCCAGACCTCGGGCCGCAGCCTGCATGCGCAGGAGATCCAGTTCAACGACATCCGCACCACCTTGCAGGCGCTGATTGCGATCTACGACAACTGCAACAGCCTGCACACCAACGCCTTCGACGAAGCCATCACCACGCCCACCGAAGAGTCGGTGCGCCGCGCGATGGCGATCCAGCTCATCATCAACCGCGAGTGGGGCCTGGCGAAGAACGAAAATCCGTCACAGGGCGCCTTCATCATCGAAGAGCTGACCGAGCTGCTGGAAGAAGCGGTGCTCAGCGAGTTCGAGCGCATCGCCGAACGCGGCGGCGTGCTGGGCGCCATGGAAACCGGCTACCAGCGCGGCCGCATCCAGGACGAGTCCATGCATTACGAGATGCTCAAACACACGGGTGAGCTGCCCATCATCGGCGTCAACACCTTCCGCAACCCGCATGGCGAGCAGGTAGCGGACAAGCTGGAGCTGGCGCGCTCCACCGACGAGGAAAAACAGAGCCAGCTGGCACGCCTGCAGGACTTCCACCGGCGCCACGCCAAGGAAGCCCCGGCCATGCTCAAGCGCCTGCAACAGGCGGTGATTGCCAATGACAACGTGTTCGAGGTGCTGATGGACGCGGTACGCGTCTGCTCACTGGGCCAGATCACCCACGCGCTGTTCGAGGTGGGGGGGCAGTACCGGCGGAACATGTAGATTGCTACTGATTCAATAGCTTGTTGCGTTTGCTGCGTAAGGGCTGGAGACACATTTCCTGTTGAATCCGGCATCACGCTGCGCCAGGGGTCCTTGCTGGACAGTAGTTCTGACTCCCCACTCCCC
>NZ_NBZV01000054.1 GCF_002379095.1 Polaromonas sp. AER18D-145 | reverse complement strand
CACCCGACCCTTCCCCCATCTTTTGATGTATCCATTTGAGGCAGGCCGAAAGACCGCATGACCGAATCCCCCCTTGTCTGGCCTGATGCCACCCGCGCCGGCGCTTTTTCTGCCTGGCTGCAGGCCCATGCCTCCACCCACGGCCTGCTGCCAGAAACGGTGCAGCCCGCATCGGCCGACGCCAGTTTCCGCCGCTATTTCCGGGTGCTTACAGCCGACGGCGGCAGCTGCATCATCATGGACGCCCCGCCCGCACAGGAGGACTGTGCGCCTTTTGTCAAGGTCGCCGGACTGATGGCCGACGCCGGGCTGAATGCGCCGCGCGTGCTGGCCTGGGACCAGGCCCAGGGCTTCATGCTGCTGAGCGACCTGGGCGCCCGGACCATGCTCGAGGTGATCGAGCAGCAGCCCGAAGCCAACAAAGCCCAGCGCGCCTACGACCTTTACCGGGAAGCGGTCGATGCGCTGGTCCGCTGGCAGCTGGCCTCGCAGCCGGATGTCCTGCCGCCCTATGACGAAACCCTGCTGGCGCGTGAGCTGGCCCTGTTTCCCGACTGGTATGTGCAGCAGCACCGGGGCATCCCGGTGGACAGCACCCTGCGCGGCAAGCTCGACGGCCTGTTTGCGCAAATCATGGCCAGCAACCTGCAGTCGCTGGGCGGCGCACGCGTGTTTGTGCACCGCGACTTCATGCCCCGCAACCTGATGGTTCCGGAAAGCGGCGAGCCACGGCTCGGCGTGCTCGACTTCCAGGATGCGGTTTACGGCCCCATCACCTACGACATCGCCAGCTTGATGCGCGACGCCTTCATCAGCTGGCCGGAAGACTTTGTGCTCGAGATCACCGTGCGTTACTGGGAGCAGGCGCGCAAGGCCGGCCTGCCCGTAGGGGATGATTTCGGCGAGTTTTACCGGGCGGTGGAATGGATGGGGCTGCAGCGCCACCTCAAGATTCTTGGCATTTTTGCGCGCCTGACCCTGCGCGACGGCAAGCCGAAATACCTGGCCGACACGCCACGCTTCATCACATACGCACGTGCCACCTGTGCCCGCTACCGCCAGCTCGGGCCGCTGATGGTGTTGCTCGACGAGATTGAAGGCAACGAAACCCGGGTGGGCTACACGTTTTGAGTCTTTCGTTCAATGCAGAATTAGGTCCTAGCCCTTTGTTTATAAACGCCTACAGCTACTTATTTCATAGCAACATGCAAGCTCTGGAGAGCCGGCCATGACGCCCCGCTTCTATGCCGACCTGCCGCTGCGCACCGGCGACTCGCTGGCCCTGCCCGATCGCGCCGCGCGCCACGTGCAGGTGCTGCGCCTGCAGCCCGGCGACGTGATCACGCTGTTCAATAGCCAGGGCGGCGAGTTCCAGGCGACGATTGAACGCATGGGCCGCAGCGACGTGCAGGTGCGGGTCGACGCCCACAGCGACGTGGAGCGCGAAACCCGCCGCGCCGTGCACCTGGTCGTGGGCATGCCGGCCAACGAACGCATGGACTGGCTGGTCGAAAAAGCCAGCGAACTCGGTGCCGCCAGCATCACGCCCCTGATGGCCGAACGCTCGGTGCTGCGCCTCAAGGGTGAACGCGCCGACAAAAAGGTCGCGCACTGGCAGGGCGTGGCCATCGCCGCCTGTGAACAGTGCGGGCGCAACCGCCTGCCGCCGGTGCATGCGGTCGACACGCTCAGCGACTGGCTGGCCGCGCTGCCGCCCGCCGCGTCGGCCGCGCCCAGGCTGCTGCTGTCGCTGCGCGCCGACACGCAGCCGCTGGCGCAAGCCCTGGCCGCGTATGACAGCGCAACCCCCGTGACCCTGCTCAGCGGCCCCGAAGGCGGCCTGAGCCTGGCCGAAGAAGACGCCGCGCTGGCGCGCGGCTTTGTGCCGGTGACCCTGGGCCCGCGTGTGCTGCGCGCCGAAACCGCGCCGCTGAGCGTTTTGGCCATGTTGACAGAATGACACCAATGAACCGGCTTGCGCCTTTGTCCTCAGAATTGTCAGGCGTCATCGGCCTGGAAGGCGAAGCGCCGCTGGCCGACTACTTTCGCGATGCCGACCACGCCAGCGATTCACCACTGGCCTGGCAGATCGAACAGCAGGCCGCGCAGATCGACGCCTTGCGCGGCCTGTTCCACGGCCCCGCCGGGCTGGTTCGCCTGCGCCTGTGGGTGTTCATGACCCTTATGGGCCAGGCCCAGGCCGCCCTGACACGGGAAGAGCTCGATCAGTTGTTTCACGCACTGCGTCCGGAGGCACTGGACACCGTACTCAAGCGCTTTCGCGACGTCGGCCTGCTGAGCTGGGACGAAACCCAGCGCCGCCACGGCATCACGTCCCTGGCGCAACAACTCACGGCCCTGCTGAGCCCACTGACCAGCGGCGCCAGCGAGGACGAGTTGGCCGGACTGCTGGGGCAGGTGGTGGGCGCCAACCGCCTCGGCACGCTGGACGGCCGACAAGTGCAGATGTTGCAGGCCCAGCTGGAGCGCCAGCACAGCGAGTTCCAGGATGCAATCGCCAGCGGCTCGGAGTTTCGCCTGCGCGAGGCGCGCAAGCGCTACGATCGCGCGGCCCGGCTGATTGACCGGGCCTCGGAGGCGATCACGGCCATCATCAGCAATTCGCGCGGCCTGGTGGCCCTGGAAAAAGCCGCGCGCGGCTTGGGCCAGGCGCAGTCGCGCCTGCTGGCCATGGCCAGCCAGTTCAACCGGGCCCTGCAGCAGGTGGACAGGCAGCGCGTGACACTGGGCACCACCGGTATCACCAGCACCGACGTCAAGCTCTGGCTGCAGACCCTGGCTTCGCTGGACAGCTTGGCTGGGCAGGCCATGGGCCGACCTGTCAGCCTCGCCGCGCTGGCGCCGCACGAGATGCTCGACGTCACCGAGGCCGAGTTCGAGCGCGACCGGCCTCAAGCCGGCGCCCCGGAACCCCTGCCCGCCGCCCAACCCGCCCCCGAGGGCCTGCTGGACACGGTCGCGCTGCCGCAGGAACTGGCCGAGCTGTCCTCGCTATTGGCGCAATGGGGCCTGCAGGCCGGTCAGGGCAACAGCGCGCCGCGGCTGCTGGCCGACACCCTGCTCGGCCCGGCCGACACCCCCTCGCGTTACGCCCAAGTGGCCTACAAGGCTCAGCTCCTTCCCCTGCTCGGCGACGCACAGGCCCAGACCCTGGCCGGACCCACCGGCGATCTGGCGCGCCAGCCCTGGCGTGCCGAGTGGGGCAACGAGCTGCAGGCGCACGACCATCCCGCCGTCTCGCACCTCACGCAAGGGCTGCTGCACCCCGCGCCGCCGACACCCACCGAAACAACTCACGCCGCCCAGCCCCATGAGTGACCTGCCGGACGACGCCAGCCTGCTGATTGCCGAACTGCTGGCCTGCAAATACCTGGCGCGCACCCACACGCGGGTGCGGCGGGCGCTGTCGGACGCCGAGCTGTTTCGCCAGGTGGAGCAGCGGCTGGCGCAGGTCGGGCTGCGCTGGGTGGACAACATCTATGCCGACCATGTCTGCCTGGCCCTGCTGCCGGCCGCGCAGGCCGGCGTGCTGGGCGAAGCCGGGCTCAATGGCAACAACAACCTGGACCTGCCGCGCGACGCGGTGGCGCTGCTGGTCGTGTTGTGGGCCCTCATCATCCTGCCCAAGCGCGAGCGGCAGACCAGCCGCGTCGATGCCGAGGTGCCGCAAAACGAGATGTTTGCCGGCAGCAAACCCCTGCCGTCCGCACGAAGCACCAGCCCGGTGCTGTCGTACAAAACCCTGCTGGAAGACTACGGCAACCAGCTCGGCAAGAAAACCCGGCTGGACAGCAACCTCAAGCTGCTCGAGCGCCACGCCTTCATCCTGCGCAAGCAGGACGACATCGCCGAAGGACCGCTGCTCGACGTGCTGCTGAGCTACGACGTGCTGGCGCCGCGCATCCTCGACGGTGCGCTGGCTGACGTGCTGGCACGCGAGCAAGTCCGGCAGGTCCAGGAATCCCAGGAGGCCGCCATCCGCGCAAGCGCCAAACCATCACCGGCACCCAACGATGTTTCATCTCCAGAGTCTTGAACTCGTCCACTGGGACTACTGCCAGCGCGTGAGCCTGCCGCTGGACGCGTCCATCATCACGATTGCCGGGCCCAACGGTTCGGGCAAAACCACGCTGCTCGACGCCATGCGCACCTTGCTGGGCCTCAAATGCTCGCAGCCGCGCGACTACAAGACCTATGCCCGCCACGCCGGCGCCAATGTGGCCTGGCTGCGGGCCGTGGTGGACAACCGGGCGCAGACGCGCCAGACCTCAAGCCGGCCCTTTGCCAAGCGCCTGCTCTACAGCGACCAGGTCACGCTGGTCTGCCGCATAGACCGCAACGGCGGCGATTGGCAGCGCCGCTACGCGGTGCGCGAAGGAGATGTCAGCATAGAAACGCTGTCCGAAACGCCCGACAAGGACCTGGGCCTGATGGGCATCGAAGCCTGGAACCGGCTGCTGTCGGCAGCCGGCCTGTCACCGGCGATCGCCAAGGTGCTGTCGCTGGAACAGGGGCAGACCGACCGCCTCTGCGAATACAGCCCGCGCGAACTGCTGCGGCTGGTGTTCGACGTGTTTGGCGACCAGGAGGTGCTCAGCGCCTATGACACGGCGCGCGAGCACCAGCAGCAACTGACCCGCGAGATGGCGCAGGCCGAACGCGAGCTCGACCACGGCAAGGCGCAGCTGGCCGAGCTGCAGAACAAGGTCACGCTTTACAACAACTGGCAGCACAAGGTGCAGGAACGCGAGCGCCTGGCCACTGAGGTGCTGCCGGTCCTGCAGTGGTATGGCGATCGCCTGGATCTGACTCGGCGCAGCCGCGAACACCGCAAACAGCGCCAGCAGGTCCTGCAGGCCAAAACCGAGCGCGCACAGAAAAACGCCGAGTTACTGGCCTTGCTGGAGGAGCGCCGCCGCACCGAAGCCGAAGCATCCCGCCTGCTCACGGAGCGCGACGACGCAGCCCGGCTACGCGACGCCACCCGCGACAGCGAACGTCCGCTGGAAGAACTGGTCCAGCGCGAAGGCGAGCTGCTGGCCCTGGTGGACAAGGAGAGTGATGCCGAGGCCTTGAACGCGCACCTCGCTACCCTGTATGCGCAAGAGCAGGAGACCCAGGCCAGTCACAGCGCTCTGCTACAAAAAAAGAAGCGTCTGGCGCAAGACCTGCAAGGACTGGAGGGCCAGAAGTCTCCGCCCCAGCCGGAAGAAGCACGGCGCTTGCGCCAGCGCCTGCAGGTCCAGGCCATAAAGCACCGCTTTCTGGCCGAAGTGGTCGAGGTGACCGACGAACACTGGCGCGCCGCCATCGAAGGCACCCTGCGGCCCCTGCGCTGGATGGTGTTGCTGGATCAGGCCGGTGACTTGGCCCAAGCGGACACCATTGCCTCTGCGGAGCGCTACCGCCATTACACGGTCGGCCCCGGCGAGGCTGTGCCGGCGGCAGCGCCCGGCTCGCTGCTGGCTCACATCCGCTTTGACGCCCGGCTGCCACGCTGGCTGATCCAGCAATTGCAAAATCTGCGCTGTGTGGACAGCCCGGCCGAAGGCCGCAAAACCACAGGCAACTGGATCACGCCCCAGGCCTACAGCTTCGACGGCCGAGGCGCCCGCTCGGTCTGGGTCGAGCCGCGCGAGCACCAGTTTGGCGCTGCCGCGCTGCAGTCCCAGCGCGACGCCCTGGAACGCGATCTGCGCCGGCTCGACGCCGAACTGGGGCCAGTCACCAATGCCCTGCTGGCGGTGAAGCGGCAAATCGAAGACTGCAAACAAGCCCTGGCCGGCCACAGCGCCGCCCAGGAGCTCGCACGGCGCAGCGAGGAATTCGCCGCCGCCCGCCAGACCTTGCCCGGCGCGAAGCAGGCGCGCATCGCAGCCGCCACGCGCTGGCAGCAGCTGGACCTGGCGTATGGCGAGGCCAAAGGCAGGCACCACCGCGCGGAATCCGACTACCAGACCAGGGAAGCCGCGCTGCGCCAGCGCTTTGCCGACGTCGACCGGCTGGCCGCTGAACTGGTGCACAAACGCAAGCAGCTTACGAACGATGTAGACACCTCCGAGCAGCGCCGCCGCCAGATTCCCTCCGCCTGGCGTACAACGCCCGCCTTGCAGGCTCTGGTGGCCACTTACCAGAATGAGGTCCAGGCCAGGCTGCGCCTGGAGTCCGTCGAGCTGGACTTGGCCCAGGACACCTGGGAAAAAGACAGCACCGTCGAGGAACGTTTCCGCCGCATGGAAGCCACGGTGCGCGACCAGGGCTTCAGCCTCGAGGACCACCAGGCCAAAAACGCGCAGGCTGCTACGGCGGTGTTCAATGCCCGCGAAAGTTACATCGAGGTGCTGCGGAGCACCGTGCGCCGCTACCGCAAAAACATCCAGGAGCTGGGCAGCCTGGCCGGCGTGGACGTCGCGGCCGACCTGCCTGCGCTGGAGAACGACGACAGCGTGCTGGCGCAGGCCGGCCTGAAGGTGAACTTCAACTTCGACGGCAAGGGCAGCATAGGCCTGAACGACGGCGAAGCCTCGGGCGGCCAGCAGGTCATCAAGTCGCTGATCCTGCTGGTGGGTCTGCTCAAGGACGAAGACAACGCCTCCGGCGGTTTTGTCTTTATCGACGAGCCCTTCGCCCACCTCGATGTACGCAACATCCAGCTCGTCGGCCATTTCCTGCGCTCCACCCAGGCGCAGTATGTGCTGACCACACCGATCACACACAACCTGGAGGTGTTCGAACCGGCCGAGATCACCCTGGTCACCAGCAAGAAGCCGCGCGACGCGCGCTGGGCACCGCCCATCGCGGTGGCCAAGCGGCGCGGCCTGCCGCAGGCGGGCGCGTTGTCCGGCAATTGAGGCCATCATGCTGATGACCGTGGCCAACGGCAAACACAGGCGCACGCGGCAGGCGACGACACCTTTCATCGGCCTGCCACCCCTGAGCCCCGCACAACGCGGGGTGCTGCTGCGCTGGCTCAAGTCTGACGCGCAGGAGCGCAGCTGGCAGGTGCTGCTCGACGCGGCCGGCAGCGAAGCCCTGGACACGGCCGATGCCTTGCTGCAGCTTCTGCTGGGAGCCGGGACGCTGGCCCTGAAGGAGGAGTTTCGCCACGGCCACTGGCAGCCCTGGCGCGTGGTCTGGTGCGACATCCACGCGCTGCAACGCGCGGCCGGGCTCACGGCGGCACCGGAGCGCGATGCCGCCCACCAGGATCTGCTGGCCAGCCTGGCGCAGCTGGCGCAGGACCACCCCGCGCTGGCCCCGGCGGTCCAGCACTGCCTGGTGACCCCGCAGCCGCGCAGTACGCTGCAGGCGCGCGCTGAACTGCTGCAGGCCCTGGCCCCATGGTGCAGCGAGCAGCGGGTCGGCCTGCGGCAGGACTTTGCCCTGGCCGCGCGCGGCCACACCAAGGCCGTCACCGCCGGTGAGTGGGCCTGGCTGGAAACCTGTCTGCCGCTCGAAACCATGGGCATCGCGCGTTTCGAGCCGCAGCTCTGGCTGGCCGGCGCCTTGTCGCTACGCCGGGAGGACTTTCTCCTGGACCTGCGCAGCATGGTGTTTTGCGGCCTGCCCAGCAAACAGTTTGCCGCACCACTGGCTGTCACGGCAGGTCCGCGCGCCTACTGGCTGATTGAAAACCGGGCCAGCTTCGAGCGTCAGGCAGCGCAGCTTGAAGCCGGCGTCTGCCTGATCTGGCTGCCGGGCCGGCCAGGGGCGGACTGGCTGACGGCCGTGGCCTGGCTGCTGGCGCAAGCACCGGCGCCCGGCCGCATCAGCTGCGACCCCGATCCCGCCGGCATCCAGATTGCCCTGAGCGCTGGCCAACTCTGGGATCAGGCGGGCCTGCCCTGGCAATGCACCCACATGGCGCCGGCGAACTGGGAGGACAGCCAGACCCAGGCCCTGAACGACTACGACCGGCGCGTGCTGGCCGAGCTGCAGCTTGACCCCGGCCTTAGCCCGGCGCTCTGCGAACTGCGCGACCACCTGCTCGCCTCCGGCCGCAAGGCCGAACAGGAAGGCTGGCTGTGACAGCCTCGTTTGTTCTGTTTTTGATAGCTGGTGGCGCTTGTCCCATCAGCGCCAACTCCTTGTTTGATTCAAATTCCCGGTCGCACCGCCGAAACGCGCCCCAGCGCTCTATACACTCTGCCCCATGAACCGCAACCTATGGCTGCTGGCGGTCTGCCAGGGCCTGTTTCTCACCAACAACGTCACCTTCATCGCCATCAACGGCCTGGTCGGGCTGAACCTGGCGCCGCTCGGCTGGATGGCCACCTTGCCGGTCATGGGTTATGTCGTGGGCGGGGCGCTGTCGACCGGCATCGTCGCACGCACGCAGAAGCGATTCGGCCGCAAGACCTCGTTCCAGCTCGGGCTGGTCGTGGCGGTGCTGTCGGCGCTGCTGTGCTGTTATGCAGCCTACAGCCGGAACTTCTGGCTGCTGGTGGCCGCCACCGTGGTGGCCGGTTATTACAACGCCAATGCCCAGCTCTACCGTTTTGCCGCGGCTGAACTGGCGCTGCCGGCCTTTCGCGAAAAAGCCGTCTCGCTGGTGATGGCCGGCGGGCTGATAGGCGCGATTGCCGGCCCCAACTTGGCGGCGGGCACCCGCAGCCTGACCGCCGTGCCTTTTGCCGGGGCCTACCTGGCGCTGGCCGGCGTGGCGCTGCTGGCCATGGGGCTGCTGGCCTTCGTGCAGTTTCCGCCGCCGCCGGCCCAGCACGCGGCCAGCGGCGGCCGGCCGCTGGGCGAGATCATGCGCCAGCCGGTGTTCATCGTCGCGGCCGCCGCCGGCGCGCTGGGCTTCGGGGTGATGAACCTCCTGATGGCTGCCACGCCAATTGCCATGCAGGTCTGCGGCCTGCCGTTTTCCGACGCGGCGCTGGTGCTCGAGTGGCATGTGATCGGCATGTTTGCGCCCGGCTTTTTCACCGGCCACCTGATCAAGCGCTTCGGCACGCTGCCCATCATGGCGGTGGGCCTGGCGCTCAACATGGCCTGTGTGCTGGTGGCCTTGTCGGGCGTGAACCTGCACCAGTTCCTGATCGCGCTGTTTTTGCTCGGGGTGGGCTGGAACTTCCTGTTCACCGGCAGCACCACGCTGGCCCTGACGGCCTACCGGCCGGAAGAAAAAGACAAGGCGCAGGGCGCGCTCAATTTCTGCGTGTTCGCGGTGCTGGCGCTGTCCTCGCTGGCCTCCGGCGTGCTGGTCACCACGCAGGGCTGGACGCTGCTGAACCTGGGTTCGCTGCTGCCGCTGGGGCTGACGGGGGCGGCGCTGGCCTGGCTCGCACTGCGGAACCGGGCCCTGCGCAGCGCCTGATGCGCTACTGATTCAGGAGCTGTCTGCGCAGCAAGGACACGGGCTGGGGCCTTTTTTGCTTAAAACCTGGCATCCAGCCAGGCCTTCAGGCTGGCAAACACCGGCGCCGCGTCCAGCTCGTTGAAAATCTCGTGGTACAGCTCGTCAAAACAGCGCGTGGTCACGACCCTGGCGCCGCCGTTGCTCGCGGCAGCTTCGGCAAAAGCACGGCTACCGGCCGGGTTGACCAGCCTGTCGGCGCCGGCATACATCAGCAGCGTCGGCAGGGTCCAGGTGGCGGCGGCAGCCACCGTCGCCGGCCCGGCGGTCGCGATGAACTTGGCCAGCCGCGCTGAAATCTTGGCATGCACCAGCGGGTCGGCCAGGTAGTTGCTGACCACCTGCGGGTCATGTGAAATGAACTCGGGCTTGAGGCCGTTGTTGACGCGCAGATTGGGGGCAATCGCCGGCAGGGTGGCCAGCAAAAGTTTTTGAATCGCGTTGAGCCCGGGATCGAGTGCCGGCGAGGACATCACCAGGCCATCGATCGGACGCAGCCCGAGCGACACAAAACGGCCCACCACGAGACCGCCCAGGCTGTGGCCCAGCAGGATCAGCGGCAGAGGAGCGTCTGCAAGCGCCGCACCGTCCGCGCGCGGCAGGCGCAGCGAGCGTTGGCGGGTGTCATCCACCACCTCGGCCAGGTCCTCGAGCAACAGGGTCTCGCTGGGCAGGCCGCCACGCTCGCCGCCCGATTCACCGTGACCGCGCTGGTCGTAGGCCCGCACGGCAAAACCCCAGTCCAGCAAGCGGCGCGCCACATGGTCGTAGCGAATCGCGTGTTCCCCGAGGCCGTGAACCATCAGCACGACTGCCCGCGGCGGCAGGGTGTCGTCGCCCTGGCAGGCTTCCATCGACCAATCGTAGATCGCCAGGTTCTCACCGTCACGGGCCGTGAACGGCGCCAGCAGGGGGGGAGTCATGGCTTGCCGGCTCAAGGCATGCGGGCGATGACGGAAGCCACGGCTGCGGTGATTTTTTTGGCATACGGCACGTGCAGGAATTCGTTCGGACCGTGCGCATTGCTTTTCGGACCCAGCA
Organism: Polaromonas sp. AER18D-145; assembly: GCF_002379095.1. GTDB lineage: Bacteria > Pseudomonadota > Gammaproteobacteria > Burkholderiales > Burkholderiaceae_C > Polaromonas. The sequence continues at coordinate 17,439 of NZ_NBZV01000054.1, read as the reverse complement.
CACCGCAGACCATCATCTGCGCCTTCGGAAAACCCTGGCTCAGCATGTTCATCAGCGGAATCGTGCCGCCCTGGCCGATGGTGCCACAAGGCGCGCCGTAATAGGCCTGCGAGGCTTCGTGGAGCGCCTGCTCGAACCAGGGCGAGGTGGTCGGCGCATTCCAGCCGGTGGCGCCGCCGGCGCTTTCAAACGTGACTTTGGCCTGGTAGGGCGCGTTGTCCTCGAGCAGGGTCTTGAGCTCCTGCACCGCGCCGGCGGCATCGACCAGCGGCGGCAGGCGCAGCGAGAGCTTGAAAGCGGTGTAGGGCCGCAGCACATTGCCGGCGTTGCCCATTTCGGGGAAACCATCGGCGCCGGTCACGCTCAGCGTCGGCTTCCAGGTGCGGTTAAGCAGGGCCTCGACCGGGTCGGTGGTGGTCGGCAGCGCAAAAGTGGTGGCGCCGCCGCAGTCGTAATGCGCCCACGGGAAACGCTTGTAGATCTGGTCGCCGAGAATCGCCGCCGTGGCCTGCGCCTGCGCCAGCCGTTCGGCCGGAATTTCGCAGTGAAAACTCTGCGGCAGCAGGGTGCCGGTCTTGCTGTCCTCGAGCCGGTCCAGCACCTGGCGCATGATGCGAAAGCTCGAGGGCACCAGGCCGCTGGCATCGCCCGAATGCACACCTTCAGTGAGAATCTCGACTTTCAGCACGCCGCTGGCCATGCCGCGCAGCGAGGTCGTGAGCCAGAGCTGGTCGTAGTTGCCGGCACCCGAGTCCAGGCAGATCACCAGGCCCACGTCACCGAGCCGCGTGCGCAATGCATCGACATACGGCAGCAGGTCGTAGGAGCCGCTTTCCTCGCAGGTTTCGACCAGGCCGACGATGCGCGGGTGCGGCACGTTCTGGCTTTTCAGCGCCTGGATCGCGGCGATGCTGGCATACACCGCATAACCGTCGTCGGCACCGCCGCGGCCAAACAGCTTGCCGTCTTCGTACTTGGGCGTCCAGGGGCCGAGGTCGTTGCGCCAGCCGGTGAACTCGGGCTGCTTGTCGAGGTGGCCATACATCAAGACGGTTTCCGTGGAACTGGCCCCCACGCTCCCCACTGCGTGTGGCTCGCTGCCCCCCGAGGGGGCTGGCCTTGCTTGGGGCGGCCCTGCGCGGCGGCCGTCGCCTTTGCTGGCCGGCACCTCGAAAAACAGCACCGGCGTGCGGCCTGCCAGGCGCACGATCTCCAGCGTGAGCCCCTCGACCTTCTGCGCCTCCACCCAGGCTGCGGCATTGCGCATCACGGTCTCGATGTGGCCGTGACCGGCCCAGTCGGCATCAAAGGACGGCGACTTGGCGGGGATGGTGATGTAGTCGGTGATCTGCCTGACGATGTCGCCGTCCCACTGGGCGCTGACCTGGGACAGGGCCTGGGCGGCATCAAGCACGCTGGCGGGAATTTCTCGATGCAGGGGGGCGTTCATGAATAAACTCCGGAAGAAGGGGTTCAGCGGGACAGTCCGGCTGAGCTGTCACTGTAACCGTGCTGCGCACATCGTGCCAGGTTGTGCTTCGGAGAACGCTGCACGTCGGGGCATTGTCCGGGACCCTGGCGAAAACGTCATCCCCTGTTTGCGGGAGTATCTGCCTTGAAAACATCCGGAAATCCTCGTCCCGCCATTCGCGTCGGCATAGGCGGCTGGACCTACGCGCCCTGGCGCGACAACTTTTACCCGGCCAAACTGCCGCACAGCCAGGAGCTGGGTTACGCCAGCCGCCAGCTTAGTGCGATCGAGGTCAACGGCACCTACTACAGCAGCTTCAAGCCGCCGACCTTTGCCAAATGGCGCGACGAGACGCCCGATAACTTCGTGTTGTCGCTCAAGGCCAGCCGCTTCACCACGAACCGCCGGGTGCTCGCCGAAGCCGGCGAGTCCATCGAACGGTTTGTCGGCAGCGGCATCAGCGAACTCGGTGACAAGCTCGGCCCCATCGTCTGGCAGTTCATGCCGACCAAGGTGTTCGATACCGACGATTTCGGGGCTTTCCTGGCACTGCTTCCGAAGGCGGTGGATGGCCGCCAGCTGCGCCACGTGCTCGATGTGCGGCATCCCAGCTTCAAGACGCCGGACTACCTGAAACTGGCGCGCAAGCACCACTGCGCGACGGTGTTCACCGATTCGCCGGACTTCCCGTCCTTTGCCGACCTGACGTCTGATTTCGTGTATGCCCGGCTGATGCGCAGTGACGCCAAACTCAAGAGCGGTTATGCGCCCAAGGCTCTGGACGCCTGGGCAGCGGCTGCCCAGGCCTGGGCCCAAGGCGGCGAGCCGTCGGACCTGCCGCGGGTGGAGGCCGCGAAAAACAAGGGCGCGCCCAAAAACGTGTTTGTGTTTTTCATCAACGGCGCCAAGGAAAAGGCGCCGGCGGCGGCGGCCGGCCTGCAGCAGCGGCTCGGCTTCAAGCCACCGGAATAGGGCGCGCTGCGTCGTCCACGGGATCCGGCCCGGGCACGCTGCGGCATTCCTCGAAAATACGCGCCGTGCATGACCGGCAGATGGCCGGGTCCAGCCGCGTGAAAATCGTCGCGATCGCGCTGCGCTTGTCGGGGAACTGGTGCTCGGGGCCGAGCAGCCGCGTGAACCCGGTGGTCTGCCACATCTGGATGACTTCGGGTCGCGGGCGGTGAAAGTACAGGTCGCCCCCCATCGCCCGGCGCGCGTTGAGTTCCGCCTCCCACAGCTGGGCACCGGCCAGGTCGATGAAGTTCATGCTTTTGCCCATCACCAGCAGGTGTTTTTGCGGATGGCGCGCATGGCGCAGCGCATGCAGCGTGTCGGCCACATGCTGGGTCGCGCCGAAATAGACCTCGCCTTCCATGCGCAACAGCTTGAGCTGCGGGCATTCCGGCAGTGGCGTTGCGCTGTCAGCCAGCACCACAAACTGCCGGTCCGGCGCCCGGCTGTCAAAGCCCATGGTGCGCATCGCCGGTTTCGAGGTCCGGTACAGAAAGGACATCAGCGACAGCAGCGTGCCCAGCAGGATCGCGATCTCCAGCCGGATGCTGACGGTCGCCACCAGCGTGGCCAGCGCGACGCCGAATTCGGTGCGGCTCAGGCTGAACAACTGGCGCCAGCGCCCGAGGTCCAGCAGCGACACCGCCACCAGCACCAGCAGGGCCGCCAGCGCCGCCATCGGGATCTGCGCCAGCAGTGCCGCGCTGACGGCGACCAGGCCCAGTAGCAGCAGGGCCGAAAACACCGCCGCCAGCGGCGTGCGCGCGCCGGCCTCCAGATTCGGCATGGACCGGTTCAGCGAGCCGCAGGACACGTAAGACGAAAAGAAGCCGCCGATGATGTTGGACAGGCCCTGTCCACGGAACTCGCGGTTGGCGTCGATGCGCTGGCCGGAGCGTGCGGCGACCGCCTTGGCAATCGAGATCGACTGGCCCAGCGCCACGATGGTCAGCGCAAACGCCAGCCCCAGCAGCTCGGACAGCGCCGACCAGCTCACGCTGGGAATCGCAAATTTCGGCCACGGTGTGGTGATCTGGCCGACCGTGCGCAGGGGCAGCGGCGTCGCGCTGAGGTGCGTTGTCCAGACCCAGGCCAGCGCCGTCGCCGCTGCCAGCCCGGCCAGCATGGACGGCCAGCTGGGGCGCAGCCGCCGCACCAGCAGGGCCACGGCCACGGTCACGCCGGCCACGGCGAGCGCCGCCGGCTGCACCGAGCGGACCATCGTGGCCACATGCAGCAACACCGCAGCCGCCCCATGGTCGGCCGCCGCCGGCAGGCCCAGCAGATCGGGCAGGGCGTACACCGCAATCAACACCGCCGCGCCCGAGGTAAAGCCGAACAGCGCCGCGGGCGAAATGAAGTTGGCCAGCGAGCCCAGCCGCAGCGCCCCAATCAGCCACTGCATGACACCCACCATCACCGTGACCGCCAGCGCCATCTGGATGTAACCCGGGCTGAAGGCCAGCGCCAGTGGCGAAAGCATGGCAAACAGCGCCAGCGAGTTGGCGTTGGTCGGGCCCGACATCACATGCCAGCTGGAGCCGAACAACGCGGCAATGATGCAGGGGATGATGGCGGTGTACAGGCCGTATTCCGGCGGCAGGCCCGCCAGCGTGGCAAAGGCAATACCCTGCGGCAACACCAGCACCGCGCCCAGCAGGCCCGCCATCAGGTCGGCGCGCAGGCTCGCCGGCGTGACCTGGTGCACCCAGTGGCCAAACAGCCGTTCGAACAGCTTCAGCGCCGGGGCGACGTGTTTTTTTTCCGGAGGGCCTTGCATGGGCTGGAGCATACCCCGGCGCGTGCGGCACGCCGCCGGCCCGCCCTCATGCCAGGCCGGCCAGGCGCAGCAGCAGGCCGGCCAGGGCGCTGGCGGCGATGACCGGTATCACGCCCACCTTGTAGCGCAGCAACGCCAGGCTGGCCGCAGCCATGATGGCCAACGCCGGCCATGCCACATTTGAAGGAAAACCGCCTGCAGCGCCCGCCGGGAAAGCGACATGCGCTATAAAAAACAGAGCGAGACTGGCAATCACACCCACCACGGCGGCCGTGATGGCCGCCAGCGGCGCGGTGAAATGCAGCTTGCCGTGGGTGGACTCCACCAGCGGTCCGCCCGCCAGGATAAAAATGAACGACGGCAAAAAGGTGAACCAGGTCACCAGCAAGGCCGCCAGCGCCGCGCCCTGGAACAGCGCGTCCGGCCCCAGCACCTCCTTGGTCCAGCCGCCGACAAAAGCCACAAAGGCCACCACCATGATGAGCGGGCCCGGCGTGGTTTCGCCCAGGGCCAGCCCGTCGATCATCTGCGGCCCGCTGAGCCAGCCGAACTGCTCGACCGCGCCCTGGTACACATAGGGCAGCACCGCATAGGCGCCACCAAACGTCAAGAGCGCCGCCTTGGTGAAAAACCAGCTCATCTGCGTCAAGGCGCCGTGCCAGCCCTGCCAGGCGACCAGTGCGCCCATCGGCAACAGCCACAGTACGGCGCCCACCGTCAGCACCCGGGTCAGGCGCCCCGTGCTGAAGCGCGCGTGGTCGGGGGTGGGTGTGTGGTCGTCGATCAGCGCGGGCAGGTGGACCACCACCGCGCCGCCATGTCCACCACCGGCGGCAAACTGCCCGGGCGCAAAACGCGCGCACAGCCAGCCGGTCAGCGCGGCGCCCAACACCACCCAGGGAAAGGGCACGTGCAAAAACGCAATCGCTATGAAACTGATAGCTGCCACCACCCAGGGGACGGGGGCTTTGGCCGGATTTTTCAATGACTTGCTGCCGATGCGGTGTACCGCCTGCAGCACGATCGCCGCGACGGCTGGCTTGATGCCGTAGAACATCCCGGCGACCAGCGGCAGGTCGCCAAACGCCACGTACATCCAGCTCAGCGCGATCAGGATGAACAGCGACGGCAGCACGAACAACGCACCCGCCACGACACCGCCCCAGGTCCGGTGCATCAGCCAGCCGATGTAGGTGGCCAGCTGCTGCGCCTCCGGCCCCGGCAGCAGCATGCAGTAGTTGAGCGCGTGCAGAAAACGCTTTTCCGAGATCCAGCGTTTTTGCTCAACCAGCTCACGGTGCATGATGGCAATCTGCCCGGCCGGCCCGCCGAAACTGATGAAGCCGAGCTTGAGCCAGAACCGGAAGGCCTCGCGAAAACTGACCGCTTTCGGCATGTCGGTGGTCTGCGTCATGCGCCGGCACCTGTCATGGTTTCCGGCTTCCAGTTGTGTGTTTCGGGCGGTTGTCCTTGCCACACGGCTCTGGCTTCGCTGGCGCACCAGGCGTAGAGGGCGTCGTAAAGCGGCATGGCGGCTTCCAGCATCCTGTGGTCGTCGGTATGCAGGCGGGACAAACCCAGCGAGAAGGCCAGCAATCCGGCGCACTGCGGCTCCAGCGCCAGGCGGTCGGTGTCGGCCCCGCGCACGATGCGGGCCAGGCGATCCACGGCCGGGTCTTCAATTTCGAACGCGCGAAGCAAGCCATCAAAACTGCACCACTCGCCTTCGTGCGACACCGGTGCGCCCGGAATGTCGTAGGCCACGGCGTGCAGTCGCGCCGCTTCACTGAAGACCTGCGCAGTCGGCACGTAAAAGAATTCGGCGCGCGGATCGATAAAACGTCGAATCAGCCAGGGGCAGGCGATGCGGTCTATCTTCGGCCGCTCGCGGGTGATCCAGCGCGACGCGTGCTCCCCGGTCACGCCCCAGTCGGGGCGCTTGCGCATGGTGAGCAGCGGCGTCGCGCGCCATTGGGCGATGTTGGAGGCGGTGTCGATCCCGTCTTCACCCCCTTCCATGCCGCCGGCAAGCGCCGAGGCCTTCCAGCCGGCCTGGCGAAATTGAGCTACCGCGTCCTCACTGACGTGGTGGCCATAAGCGCAGTAAACAACGATTTCGCGCGGCGGTTGTGACGTGGCAAAGGCCGCCACGTCTTCGGGTTTGCAGCGCACGGCGCCAGCCAGCATGCGCGCGCTTTCAGCAAACTTGGCTTCACGCCGCACATCGAGCAGCCAGGGCGAATCGGCGCGGCCCCTGCGGGCAGCAAGTTCATCAGGGGAAATGAAGGGAATAGAAGCGGTCGCGGTGTCCATGAGTTACTCCAAACGAGTTGCCAGCGCTTGGACGGGACACCGTCTATCTTCGAGAAGATTCGGGAGGCTGAAATCCCGATAACTCAACCATAGCACCAAGCGCGATCACACGCAACTGGATGCGATCAGGCGCGCTGAATCTTGAACACGGCGCGACTGGCGCGGGCATTCGGCCACCACCGGATTTCCTCGCCGTCCTGCAGGCCGAACTGGTCGAGGATCTGCAACTTGTTCTTGAGCGCCAGGGCTTCGAAATCCTGCAGCGTGCCAACGCGAATATTGGGCGTGTCGTACCACTGGTAGGGCAGCACCTTGGTGACCGGCATGCGGCCGCGCAGCACCGCCAGACGGTTTGGCCAGTGGCCAAAATTGGGAAAAGCCACGATACCGATGCGACCCACACGCGCCGTCTCGCGCAGCATGACCTCGGCATTGCGCAGGTGCTGCAGGGTGTCGATCTGCAGCACCACGTCAAAACTCGCGTCGCCGAACATGGCGAGGCCCTCGTCGAGGTTGAGCTGGATCACGTTGACGCCGCGCGCCACGCAGGCCTGGATGTTGGCGTCGTCTATCTCCACGCCGTAACCGGTACAGCCGCGTTCGCGGATCAGGTGGTCGAGCAGGGCGCCGTCGCCGCAACCGAGGTCCAGCACACGTGAACCCGGTGGCACGAGACGGGCGATCACTTGCTGGTCGGCGGACAGCCGGGGCGTCGACTTCAGCATGGTGCCACCTTGCTCTCGAAATAGGAGCGGACCACGCCCATGTAGCGGGGATCGTCGAGCAAAAAGGCATCATGACCGTGGGGTGCGTCGATCTCGGCGTAACTCACGTCGCGCTGGTTGTCGAGCAGGGCCTTGACGATTTCGCGGCTGCGCGCAGGCGAAAACCGCCAGTCGGTCTTGAAGCTCACTAGCAGGAATTTGGCCCGGGCCCGCGCCAGCGCCGGCGTGAGTTTGCCGCCGTGCTCTGCGGCCGGATCGAAATAATCGAGCGCCCGCGTGATCAGCAAATAGGTGTTGGCGTCAAAGTACTCGCTGAACTTGTCGCCCTGGTAACGCAGGTAACTTTCGATCTGGAACTCGACATCCTGGGTCGAAAATTTGTAGCCGCTCGCATGGCCAATGGCGACTTCACGGAGCTGGCGCCCGAACTTCTCGTTCATCACGTCATCGCTGAGGTAGGTGATGTGGCCGATCATGCGGGCGATGCGCAGGCCGCGCTGCGGCAACACACCATGCCGGCCGTAATGCCCGCCGTGAAAGTCCGGGTCGGTCACGATGGCGCGCCGCGCCACTTCGTTGAAAGCGATGTTTTCGGCGGTCAGGTTGGGCGCGCTGGCCACCACCACCGCATGGCGCACGCGGTCGGGGTACTGCAGTGTCCAGCTCAGCGCCTGCATGCCGCCCAGGCTGCCACCCATGACGGCGGCCAGGGTGGCTATGCCCAGCGCGTCGAGCAGGCGCGCCTGCGCCTGCACCCAGTCCTGCACCGTGACCACCGGAAAGTCGGCGCCGTAGATCTCGCCGCTGTCGGGGTTACGCTGCATGGGCCCGGTCGATCCGAAGCAGGAGCCCAGGTTGTTCACGCCAATGACAAAAAACACATTGGTGTCCACCGGTTTGCCGGGGCCTATCATGGTGTCCCACCAGCCCTCGGATTTCGGCACCACGGCGCCCTGCGCATCAAGGTAGACGCCGGCCACATGGTGCGAGGCGTTCAGCGCATGGCAGATCAGCACGGCGTTGGACCGGTCGGCATTGAGCGTGCCGTAGGTCTCGTAGCTCAGGTCGTAGGCACGGATGGACGCGCCGCTTTGCAATGGCAAAACGTCGGCGAAATGCATGGACTGTGGTGTGGCAACTAGCAAAACAGAAGGCCCCAACAGAAACAGTGAACAAAAAGAAAACCCGGCATCGCTAAAAGCGAGTCCGGGTTCATGGATGTTCGTCTTTAGCCGTACTTTTTAAGCGCCCGCAAGCTGAGCAAATCGGCGCTGGTGGCTAGTATAAATGCAAGGCGTCAGACCAGGCCCTAAACCACCTCAATTCGGGAAATCCCATGTCAGAACTGTTTGGCTCCGATGCTTACGCCCCACGCGAAATTGCCGAACGCATTGAAACCGTGGGTGTGGCCAAGGCGCGAATGGCGACCTTGCCGCTGCTGATGCTGGGTGTACTGGCCGGGGCGTTTATCGGTCTGGGCAGCCTCTTTTTTGTGATCGTGAAGTCCGATGCCGGCCTGGGTTTTGCCACGGCCCAGCTGGTGGGCGGGCTGGTCTTCTCCCTGGGCCTTGTGCTGGTGGTGGTGGCCGGGGCGGAGCTGTTTACCGGCAACAACCTGCTGGCCATGGCCTGGGCTGACGGCAAGATCACGAGCGCCGATGTGCTGCGGAACTGGGTACTGGTCTGCGCAGCCAATTTTGCCGGTGCGGCCGGGCTCGCGCTGCTGGTCTTCGCCAGCGGTCACACCGACATGAACGGCGGCGCCATTGGCCGCACGGTGGTGAAAATCGCGCAGGTCAAACAGGACTTGCCGGTCTGGGAGGCGTTTTTCCGCGGCGTGCTGTGCAACGTCCTGGTGTGCATGGCGGTGTGGATGGCGATGGCAGGGCGCAGCGTCGTGGACAAGGCGGTCGCCATTGTTTTTCCCATCAGTGCTTTTGTTGCCGCAGGTTTTGAACACAGCATCGCCAACATGTACCTGATGCCACTGGCCATGCTGCTTCAGCAGTCGGGTGGCGTGCCTGCGGGCGAAACCATGCTCACCTGGGGCGGCATGGCCCTGAACCTGGCCGTTGTGATTGCCGGCAATCTGATGGGCGGCAGCGTCCTGGTCGGCCTAACCTACCACCTGATCTACCGGCGCGGCCCCAAATCACCATGAGCGCCCTCAGCCCCAGCCGAACAAGGCGGCGGCGCCCAGCAACGCAAAAATCAAGGCCGACACCAGGTGCACCACCCGGAGCGGCACTTTCTTCGTGACCTTGGCGCCCAGCCAGACCACGGGGGCATTGGCCAGCATCATGCCCAGGGTGGTGCCGGCGACCACGCCGAACCAGGCGTCGTAACGGGCGGCCAGCATCACGGTCGCAATCTGCGTCTTGTCGCCCATCTCCGCCAGGAAAAACAGCATCGCGGTGGTGCCGAACACGCCGAAACGCGGCAGGCGCCCGTCGGCCGCATCGTCGTCGAGCTTGTCCGGAATCAGCATCCACCCCGCCATGGCGATGAAGGACACCCCGAGGATCCAGCGCAGGGTCTGCGGGCTGATCACGGTGGTCAACCACGCCCCCAAGGCACCGGCCATGGCATGGTTGGCGATGGTGGCGACGAAGATGCCCGCCACGATGGGCCAGGGTTTGCGAAAGCGCGCGGCCAGCACCAGCGCAAGAAGTTGTGTCTTGTCGCCCATTTCGGCGAGGGCAACGATGCCGGTGGAAACAAGGAAAGCGTCCATCAATGACTCCGGCCGGAAAAAACCCATGACTGCACGACATCCCCGGCCTGAACGGAGGCTGTGCAGTCAAAGGTCTCGCCAAGTCTGAACCGTTTGCGCCATGTCGTCCCTGTGGCAGGAACGGACAAGTCTGTTGACGCAAACCCCTCTCGCCCCCGCCGTGACGGCAGGAGGGAGGGAGGCTACTCCCCAATGACAAGCAGCCATTCTAGTGCAGTGTCGCACGCTATCTGGAACATAAAACCGCGCCTTTTGCGCCATGGCGGCGTTGCAAATCCGCGCGATACCCGAGGTATCGCTGTGGTTTGCGCCTTGCCCTGACCCAAAATTCATCGCTTTTATTTGTTCCATCAAGCATGCAACACTGCACTAGCGGGCGTCCCTTCCCGCCATGGAGCTGCGAAGCCACCCAACTTGGTGCGCACCTCTCTGGCGCAGTTTTTGCTTGATTTTGGTGCTGTTGCTTTTTACAACCTGCTTTTGCACTAAAACTGCTCAAACATTCAAAGAGGGGCTTATGGACGCACTAAAACAGGGCTCGGATGCCTTGTTCATCCTGTTGGGCGGCATCATGGTCTTGGCCATGCATGCCGGATTCGCATTTCTCGAACTGGGTACGGTTCGCAAAAAGAACCAGGTCAATGCGCTGGTCAAGATCCTGGTGGACTTCTCGGTGTCCACCGTCGTGTACTTCGTCGTCGGTTACGGCGTGGCCTACGGCACCAGCTTTTTCGTGAGCGCGGAAGTGCTGGCCGCGAAGAACGGCTACGAGCTCGTGAAGTTTTTCTTTTTGCTGACCTTTGCCGCGGCCATCCCCGCCATCATCTCCGGCGGCATTGCGGAGCGGGCACGGTTTTACCCGCAGTTGCTGGCCACCGCCGTGATCGTCGGTTTTGTCTATCCGTTTTTCGAGGGCATTGTCTGGAACCAGCATTTCGGCGTGCAGGCCTGGATCAAGGCCCTGACCGGGTCCGAGTTCCATGACTTTGCCGGCTCCATCGTGGTTCATGCGGTCGGCGGCTGGCTGGCCCTGCCGGCCGTGATTCTGCTCGGCGCACGCAGCAACCGCTACCGCAAGGACGGCGGGATCTCGGCGCATCCGCCCTCCAGCATTCCTTTTCTCGCGCTGGGCGCCTGGATCCTGACGGTCGGCTGGTTCGGCTTCAACGTCATGAGTGCGCAGACCATCGACAAGATCTCCGGCCTCGTGGCGGTCAACTCGCTGATGGCCATGGTCGGCGGCACGCTGACCGCGCTGGCCCTCGGCAAAAACGACCCGGGTTTTGTGCACAACGGCCCGCTGGCAGGGCTGGTGGCGGTCTGTGCCGGCTCCGACCTGATGCACCCGCTGGGCGCGCTGGTCACCGGCGGCATCGCCGGCGCCGTGTTTGTGCTGATGTTCACGCTGACGCAGAACCGCTGGAAGATCGACGACGTGCTGGGCGTCTGGCCGCTGCACGGCCTGTGCGGCGCCTGGGGCGGCATCGCCGCCGGCATTTTCGGCAGCAAGGCCCTGGGCGGATTGGGCGGCGTGCACCTCGGCGCACAATTGATCGGCACGGTCATGGGTGTGGGCTGGGCGTTGCTGGCGGGCTTCGCGGTCTACGGCCTGATCAAGGCCACCATGGGCCTGCGCCTGAGCCAGGAAGAAGAATACGAGGGCGCCGACCTGTCGATACACCGCATCGGCGCCACCCCCGAGCGCGAGGTCAACTGGTGACGGCCACGATGGTGACCCGCCACCACGTGCTTCTGAATTTATAGCAACTTGCGCACACCCCTATTGGGCTGACGGCCGATTTGGCTTATGAAGTTCGGCAAACCCGCTGCAGTGTCGGCGCCAGCCAGCGGTCCAGCGACCACGGCCCCCCACCGTAAATGGCCAGCCCCGCCAGCAGCGTGCCCCAGAACACATGCTGCTGCAGGGCGGCCGGTGCGATCTCGCTGAGCGAGATCACCGCGACGGCATTGACCACGAACAGTCCCAGCGCCGGCAAGCGGTCCGCCAGACCCAGTACCAGCAGCATGGGCAGCACCAGCTCGCCGGCGGTCCCCAGCAAAGCGGCTGCCGCCGGGGGCAATAGCGGCACATGGTACTCGTCGGTGAACAGGGCCAGGGTGGTGTCCCAGTCACGCAGCTTGGTCAGCCCGGACAGAAAAAACACCTGCGCGATGTACAGGCGCGCCAGCAAGGCCGCCAGCGGCTGCAGTGTATTGAGGGACCGGATCAACCCGTCCCACGCGTTCAGGCCGCGCGCCAGCCAGGCCATGCGGCCATTACTTGTCATCATGTGTTTCCTTGGGTGGTGGGCAACGAATGCACGCCCATGACCAGGCCGGACTGCACCGCCTCGCCCAGCCAGGCATTGAAATCAAAAGGCTCGGCCGCGCTGCCGCCGGGCAGATTCACGGCGTCCAGCGCATCAAGCGCCTCCAAGGCGTCGAGCAGGGACTGGCCGGCCATCAGCGTCTCGAGCAACCGGTGTTCGATCGCCGTGCTCACACGCACGCGGGGCCGCAAGCCCTGGCGCCAGACCAGCACGTGTTCAGCGCGGCCCTCCGCCAGCCTTTGTCCGGCCTGTTGCAAGCTGGGACTGCCCGTGAGGTGGGCATTGACGATGCTGGCCACCGGGTAAGGGCTCGCCAGCAAGGCTACGCCTGCACCCAGGGTGAGCGTGATCCGTGCGGGATCCTCCGTGGCCAGCCGTGCAAACGACGCCGGATCGGGCGGCACATCGGCTGCGCTGCCGGCCAAGTGCATGCGCCACTCCAGATGCGCGACATCGGCGAGGTAGGGATCATCGGCCAGCTGCGCGGAAGCCCCGATGAAGCCGCCAAGCAGGTCCCCCCAGCGAGCCATGTCGCCGCAAAGGGGTGGATGGATGGCCCGGAAGTGGCGCGCCAGCGCGGCAAAATTTTCCTCGCCGACCAGCTGCGCCAGCACCGGGTAGGCGGCGGCCAGTGCGCGTTCCGCCAGCGCCTGGCCGTTCGCGCGGTAGGCCTGCAGGCCGCGTTGCGCGCGCCGCGCCTGTGCAGCATTCCCGGCAGACAGCCAGCGTGACAGCCCGACGCCACCGGCCGCGCCCAGCACCAGCTGCAGCAGGGCCTGCTGCTCCTGCTGGAAACTGTCGGGCCTCAAGCCGCCACCGCGCTGTCCGCCAGGGCTTGCAGCGCGCGGGCGCTGGCCGCCTCGTCGAGCAGGACCTGCAGCGGCGGCATGTCGGTGTCCCACTCCACGAGGGTGGCCAGGCCGCCCGGCGCCTTGCCAAAACGCGCCAGCGCATGCCGGTAAAGCTGCCACACCTCGTCGCACACGCGGCTGCCGTGGTCATCGATGACGATGTCACCGCAGTCCTTGTGGCCCGCGAGGTGCAACTCTGCCACCGCGTGCGGCGGTATCTGGTCCAGCCATGCCATGCAGGCGCGCACCGGGTCGTCCGTGCTGCCCGCCAGGCGCTCGTTGCATGCGTTCACATAAATATTGTTGACATCGACCAGCAAGCCACAACCGCTGCGGCTAGCGAGTGCCGAAAGAAAATCGGTTTCACTCATGTCGGAACTGTTGAAGCGCACATAGGCGGACAGGTTTTCGACCAAGAGGCGGCGTTTCAGCCGGTCCTGCACCTGCTGCACATTGGCGCACAACACGTCGAGCGACTGCCGGTGAAAGGCCACCGGCAGCAGATCCGCTGCATGCACGGTGGCACCCCCCCATGGTCCGCGCGCAAACGAGGCGTGGTCCGAAACGCGAACCGGTTCGATGCGCTCGACCAGCGCAGCGAGTTGGGCCAGGTGCCAGGGATCGATCCCGGCGGCAGAGCCCAGTGCCAGCCCGACGCCATGCAGGCTGACCGGGTAGGTGTGGCGGGCCTCCTGCAGGACGGCGAGCGCCGCGCCGCCGCGCGCGAAAAAGTTTTCGGAATGGACTTCCAGGAAGTCCAGTTCCGGTTGTGCCTCGAGCAGGCAGGCATAGTGCGGATGCCGCCAGCCTATGCCCGTGGTGAAAAAAGTGGGATCAGTCACAGCCAGAAGGCGAAGCCTGCCCAAGGACAGGCCGCCTCGCCCGGATGGGAACAGTCAGCAAGCGATCAGCTCTTCTTGTCCATCATCGGCTTGTCCATCATGGCCTTGCCCTTCATCTTCGCCTGGTCGGCCTTCATGCCTTTCATGCTGGCGCAAGTGCCGTTGGCAACGTATTTCCATTCCCCGGCGTCGTCACTGAGCTTGGACTGACCGGCACAGGAATGGGTGCCGGCCAGGTTGGCGCAATCGTTCTGGCCCGCCTTGGCGATGCCGTAACATTTTTCTTTTTCCTGGGCAACAGCGGGTGTAGCCACCAGCATGGTGAAGAGCAGGGAGGCTGCAGCTGCAGCAATCAGGGCGCGTTGGTTCATTTGAAATCTCCAGTTGATTCGTACAGGTTAAAAATCCCAACCAGACCGGTGTGTTTCTCTGTCTGGTTAAAGCTTGGTCCGGCAACTGCCGGCATTCTTACAGGTTATTTCTTGCCACCAAAGAAATTTGCCCACGGCTACAGCAGGTCGGCAATCCGGTCCCAGGCTTGCGGCGGAATCCGGCCCAGGTATCGCTCGACGATTTTTCCGGACTTGTCGATCAGGTAGCCTGCGGGCAGCTGCGCGTGTGGGCCCAGGTTGTCGCGGTAGCTGCCGTCGCCGGCCCAGAGCTGGACAAACCGCTGCCTGGTAGGCACCGTGCGCGAGATGATGGCTTCATAGTCCAGCATGTCCCGCATGCGTGTGTCGGTGCTGACGGCCACCAACTCGAAGGGCTGGCCGGCCCAGCCTTCGTAATTGGTGCGCAACTCGGGCATCTTGTCGCGGCACACCGCGCAGCCGGTGGACCAGTACAGCAGCAGCACCACCTTGCCCTTGAGCGAGGCCAGCCTGAAGGGTTTGCCCTCCCCCGTTTTGCCTTCGATGTGCGGTGCTGCGGCAGCACGTTCCGCCTTCACGGAGGGCGGCGGTGTTTGCGCCTGCGCGGCGGCAGCCATCCCGAGCGCGATGAGGGCGACCACTGCGAGACCAGAACGCGCCCGACCGGAACGGGAAACGCTGTGAGGGCCGGTGGGTGGTGATGCGTGATGAGCGATGTCCATGGTGGTGTCCTTGGTGGGTTGCGGCGACAGACAGTGCAAATGGTTTGGTCGCTGCTCAGCCGGAAACCTTACGTGCCTGTCCGCATTTTTTCTGCACGCCCACGTTGTGGTGCGGCTAGACTTGCCATCCATGGCCACCTTTGAAGAGCAACTGGTTGAACACCGGGTCTACCTCATGCGTTTTGCGAGGCTGCAGCTACGCAACGATGCCTGGGCGGAAGACGCTGTCTCCGAAACCCTGCTGGCGGCACTGTCCAAGCCGCAATCGTTTGGCAACCGTTCGCAGCTCAAGACCTGGCTGGTCGGCATTCTCAAGCACAAGGTCATCGACCTGATCCGCAGCCACGCCCGGGAGGTCTCGCTTCCCGATAACGGGGCCGACGACGAAGCCGATGAACTGGACAAGCTCGCCTTCCAGGCCGACGGCCACTTCGCCAGCCCGCCCGGTGACTGGGGTGATCCGCAGCAAACCCTGGCGCAAAGCCAGTTTTTCAAGGTCCTGGATGCCTGCGTCGAGCGGCTGCCCCCGGCGCTCGGCCGCCTGTTCCTGATGCGCGAATGGCTGGAACTGTCCTGCGAAGAGGTCTGTAAGGAACTCTCGCTCACGCCGACCAATTTGTATGTCCAGCTTCACCGTGCCCGCCTGCGTTTGCGCGAATGCCTGGCCATTCACTGGTTTGGTCAACACACTCACTGAATGGCCGTCATGAAAATCCAGTCCCTTCCCCTGATGCGCACCTGCAGGCAGGCCGCGGCCTTGCTGGTGGCACGGGAGGACCGTGCATTGAGCCTGTCCGATACCGTTGCCCTGCGCCTGCACCTGCTGGCCTGCAAGGCCTGCCCGCAATTTGAAAACCAGCTGCTCACCATGCGATTGGCGATGGGTCGCTGGCGCAACTATGCGGGCGAGGCACAGAGCCCGGACACCCAGGGCCTCCAGCGGCCCGACTGATGGCAGCACGCCGCGCTGCCGTCCGGCCCACCGGTGTTCCCGGACAACGCGATCTCTCGAAAAAAGCCGGTTATTTGTGTGAGCAGCGTAAAAATTCGTTTTCCGGCTCCACCGCCGATGCACCTTCCGCCCGTCCTGGGCGAGAAAATACAAGTGGGCACAAACTTCCTGTTTTTTTCTTGAAAATCAACACTCTTTTATTTTCCGAAGCCCTGTTTTCGGCGCACCGCATCGCCAGCCGGCACGCCAGCGCTCACGCGCCAGGGCAAAACCGGCCTCCAGCCCAGTATTGATGCGGGTCTGCCCGGCCTGGCGACGGCAATATTTGCTTGTCTTCCCCGGCTCTGGCCGCATAACATGAAGGGTGTGGATGTGCATCCACACCCGTCGGGTGATCGGTCAGTTTCGCGCGCTACAGCTGTATGTTGGAAGATTCCATCGCTTTTGTTATTGTGTTTTAGAGGAGTCCCTTCATGGGCAACAAACTTTACGTCGGCAATCTGCCTTACTCAGTCCGCGACGAAGACTTGCAACAATCTTTCGGCCAGTTTGGCGCTGTCACCAGCGCTAAAGTCATGATGGAACGCGACACCGGTCGCTCCAAAGGCTTTGGCTTTGTCGAAATGGGCAGCGATGCCGAAGCGCAGGCAGCCATTGCCGGCATGAACGGCCAGCCTCTGGGCGGTCGCAGCGTTGTCGTCAACGAAGCCCGTCCGATGGAAGCTCGTCCTCCACGCACTGGCGGCGGCTTCGGCGGCGGTAGCGGTGGTGGCGGCGGCTACGGTGGCGGCGGCGGCGGCGGTGGCGGCCGTTCCGGCGGCGGCGGCTACGGTGGTGGTGGCAACGACGGCGGTTTCCGCAGTCCTTACGGCGGCGGTGGCCGTTCCGGCGGTGGCGGTGGCTCTGGCGGTGGACGCGGCGGCTACTAAGCCCTGACCCCCAGCCTCTTCAGCTTCGGCTGAAAACAACTTTAAAAGGCTTCACAAGACTTCGATTTTGAAGCCTTTTTGCATGGCGGCTTTTTACCGTTGGTCGCAAACCGCTCCGGATTTTGCGGTATTTCTGTTGGCTTTTCTCATATATGACGCATAATGCGCGGGTGTGGGTATAAATCCATACAGGTTAGGTGATCGGTCAGTTTCGCGCGCTACAGCGGTACGTTTGAAGATTTGTTGTGCTTTCGGGACCCCATCGCTTTTGTTATTGTGTTTTAGAGGAGTCCCTTCATGGGCAACAAACTTTACGTCGGCAATCTGCCTTACTCAGTCCGCGACGAAGACTTGCAACAATCTTTCGGCCAGTTTGGCGCTGTCACCAGCGCTAAAGTCATGATGGAA
>NZ_NBZV01000053.1 GCF_002379095.1 Polaromonas sp. AER18D-145 | reverse complement strand
GCCCGCCTCCCTCCTTCCCGACCCCATGAACTACCTGACGGGCTACCCCGACACCCTGCAAAGCCAGGTGCGTGACCTCGTCGCGCAAGACCGCCTGGGCGCCATGCTGCTCAAAAAATACCGCAGCGCGCACGAGATACGCACCGACAAGGCGCTGTACGACTATGTGATGGACATCAAGAACAGCTTTCTGCGCAATGCCGACGCGTTGAGCAAGGTGGCGTTTGACAGCAAGCTGCAGGTGATTGCCCATGCGCTGGGCACCCACACCACGGTGTCGCGGGTGCAGGGCAGCAAGCTCAAGTCCAAACGCGAGATCCGCGTGGCCAGCCTGTTCAAGGAGGTGCCCATCGAGTTCCTGCGCATGATCACGGTGCACGAGCTGGCGCACCTGAAGGAAAAGGCGCACGACAAGGCGTTTTACCAGCTCTGCACCTACATGGAGCCGGACTACCACCAGTTCGAGCTGGACCTGCGGCTGTACCTGACCCACATGGCCGCCGGCGGCGAAGCGCCGTGGCCGGTGAGCCGCTGAGCAGGCGTCATTTGCTATTTATTTGATAGCTATCTGCGCACGCAGCGCTTGGGCCGGTGCACGAAAAGGCTTAAGGAAAACTCAGGGGACCAGCCCGAGCGCGTGCATGTAGGCCGGGTGCAGCATCAGCGCGTCCCAGGCGATGGCAGGCGTGGCGGGCAGCAGGTCAACCCGGCGTCCCTCGCTGGCTTCCAGCGGCTCCCACTGCTGCCTGAGCTGGCCTTGGGTCAAGCCGTCCAGCAACTCGTCCACCTCCTGGCCCTCGCCCATCGACTGGTTGCACAGCAGCACCATGTCGCAGCCGGCGTTGAGCGCGGCCATCGCCGCTTCGGTGTAGCTGACCGGCTTGCCGTCAAGCAGGCGGGCACCGGCCATGCTGAGATCGTCGCTGAAAATGGCGCCGCCAAAACCGAGCTGGCCGCGCAGGATGTAGGTCAGCCACTTCTCGGAAAAACCCGCCGGGCGCGCATCGACCTTGGGGTAGATCACGTGCGCCGGCATCACGCTGGTCAGCGTGGTGTTGAGCCACTCATAAGGGGCTGCGTCGTCCGCCAGGATGGCCTTGAGGCTGCGCCTGTCGACCGGGATGTCGGTGTGGGAGTCCGCCTTGACAAAGCCATGGCCGGGGAAGTGTTTGCCGCAGTTGGCCATGCCGCTTTGCAGCAGGCCGTGCATCAGGCTTTTGGCCAGCAGGCCGACGACACGCGGGTCGCGCGCAAAAGCGCGGTCGCCGATCACACTGCTTTCACCAAAATCAAGGTCCAGCACCGGCGTGAAGCTGAAATCCACGCCGCAGGCGCGCAGCTCGGCGCCCAGCACGTAGCCGCAGGCGGTAGCGGCATTGGTGGCGGCCATGGCGTCCTTGAGCCACAACTCACCCAATGCGCGCATGGGCGGCAGGTGGGTGAAACCGTCGGTCTTGAAGCGCTGCACGTGGCCGCCTTCGTGGTCCACACAGATCAGCAGGTCCTTGCGGATTTTCTTGATCTCGGCGCACAGCGCGGTCAACTGCGCGCGGTTGTCCCAGTTGCGGGCAAACAGGATGATGCCGCCCGTCAGCGGATGCTTGAGGCGGCGTTTGTCGGTTTTGCTCAGGCTCAGGCCGGCAATGTCGATGATCAGGGGGGCGTGTTGGCTCATGGTGGGGGCTCGGTCTCTGGATGGAAAAAAGGGGGTGGCTGGCGCCGGGGCTCAGGGGGCGGTTTTTTGTTCGACCACCACAAAACTGGCGGCATAGTCGGTTTCGTCGGTCACGCTGACGTGGGCGCTCAGGCCGCGCGCCTCGAACCATTCCTTGAGCGCGCCGTGCAGCACGATTTCGGGCTTGCCGCTGGCGGCCTTGGCGATTTCGCAGTGGCGCCAGGTCATGGGCAAACGCATGCCCATGCCGACCGCCTTGCTGAACGCTTCCTTGGCGGAAAAGCGCGTGGCCAGGTAACGCAGGCCACGCTCGGGCCAGCGTGCGCTGCGGGCTTGCCAGGTGGCGAACTCGGCGTCGCTGAGGATCTTCTGCGCAAAACGCTCGCCATGCCGCTCAAAACTGGCGCGCACCCGGCGGACATCGCAGATGTCGGTGCCAATACCGTAGATCATTCTGGCCTGAAGTCCGGCTCAAAAGCCGCATCAATGCAGCGCAGATAAGCAGCGACCGTGGCGCTGTAGCCCAGCTCCAGCGCGTCGGCAATCAGCGCGTGGCCAATCGACACCTCGAGCACGCCGGGAACCGCACGCAGAAAATCGGCGAGGTTGTCGCGGTTCAGGTCGTGGCCGGCGTTTACTCCCAATTTGATAGCTGCCGCCGCCCGTCCCGCAAGGACAAACGGCTCCAAAGCCTTGTCCTGTTCAGGCGCGCCCCAGGCCCGCGCATAAGTCTCGGTGTACAGCTCCACCCGGTCGGCGCCGACGGCCTTGGCGGCCGCCATGGCTTCGGGCAGCGGGTCCATGAACAGGCTGACGCGCACGCCCCGGTCGTGGGCTTCTTCAATCAACGGTTTCAAACGGGCCGCATCCTGGGGAAAGCTCCAGCCATGGTCGCTCGTGAACTGGCCTTCGCTGTCGGGCACAAAGGTGCACTGGTGCAGCGGCAGGCCGCGCGCCGACAGGTTGCGCACAAACTCCATCAGGTTCTGCAGCGGGTTGCCTTCGACATTGAACTCGCGGTCCGGCCAGTCCTTCATCAGGGCGGCCAGCTCGTAGACATCGTCCTTGCGGATGTGCCGTTCGTCGGGCCGCGGATGCACGGTGATGCCCTGGGCGCCTGCCTCCAGGCACAGCTCGGCGGCGCGCAGCACATCGGGAATGCCCAGATGCCGGGTGTTGCGCAGCAAGGCAACCTTGTTGACGTTGACCGACAGGGCGGTGCGGTGGCGGGGAGCGGGGGCGTGTACAGGAGCCATGGTGGACATTGATCCCTTAGAAAGCCTGCAGATCGATCATCATCTGCCGGGTTTTGAAAACCTTCACATCGCAATGGTAGTGCAGCAGGGAGCGCAACTGGGTTTTGAGCGCCGGCAAATGATTCACACAGGCCTGCACGGTGTCGGTAAACGGTGCATCGTCCTTGAGCGTGTCCTGCAAATCCAGCCACTGCCGGCCCTGCAGGCTGGCGCGGTCGTCGTCATGCGCCTCGCGCAGGCCAGCTTCGGCCACCAGCACATAAGGCGTCTGCGGCTCCAGCGGCGCCAGGGTGGCGGTCTGGGCGTCCAGCGCCGGCAACAGGCCAATGCCCTGCAGCAGGCGCAACTCGAACGCGCGCAAGGCCACCTCCAGCGTGTCGATGTTCTGGCTGGCCAGCAGCTGCACCGTGGCGGCATAGGCGTCGAACAGCACCGGGTGCGGGTCGTCGCGCGCCAGCAGGCGCATCAGCAACTCATTGAGGTAATAACCGGACAGCAGGGCGTCCCCGGTCGGCATGACGTGGCCGCCCTGCCACTCGGCGCTGCGCAACATGCGGATCTCGGCGTCGCCGCCAAAGGCAATGTGCAGCGGCTGCAGCGGCAGCAGGATGGGACGGAAATTCGAGCTCGGCTTCTTGGCCCCGCGCGCCACCAGCGCGATCCGGCCGTAGCTGCGGGTGAACACTTCCAGGATCAGGCTGGACTCGCTCCAGTCGTAGCGGTGCAGGACGTAAGCCGGCTCATCGCTGATGCGTTTGGTAGCCACAGCCGGTGTGCCTATAAATCCGACGGCCGGGCGCATGCCGGCGTTGCGCGGTGCTCGGAATCCTCATGCACCCAAGTGCATTCCGGTGTCCTGCGCGACCCTCGCATGAGCTCGAAAGAGCGATGCGACACGCGCCCTGGCCTGCATTCCTGCCCTCGAATTTCTAGGCCCACCTCAACTCCACTTATTCGTAGCCGAAGGTTTTCACCCTCGCTTCGTCGTCAGCCCAGCCGGAGCGCACCTTGACCCAGATCTCCAGGAACACCTTGCCGCCGGTCAGCGCTTCGAGCTCGTGGCGGGCTTCGGTGCCGATGCGCTTGAGCTTCTCACCCTTCTCGCCAATGATCATGCCCTTGTGGCCGTCGCGCTCGACGACAATGGTGGCAGCGATCCGGCGCAGTTCGCCCTCCTGCTCGAACTTGTCGATGATCACGGTCGAGGTGTAGGGCAGTTCGTCGCCGGTCAGGCGGAACAGTTTTTCGCGGATGATTTCCGCCGCCATGAAACGCTCGCTGCGGTCGGTCAGTTCCTCGGCCCCGTACATCCAGGGCTGCGGAGGCAGGTATTTCTCGCAGATGCCGAACAGGCGCTCGACATCCTTGGCGTTGTTGGCCGACATGGGCACGAATTCGGCAAAGTTGTGCCGTTCCTGCATCTCCTTGAGCCAGGGCGCGATGTCCGCGCGGCGGTGGATCAGGTCAAACTTGTTGGCCAGCAGGATCGCCGGCGTGTTCGCCGGCAACAGCGAGAGCACCTTGGCATCGGCCTGGTTGAACTGGCCCGCCTCGACGACAAACACGATCAGGTCCACGTCGTTGACCGCGCCAACCACCGTTTTGTTGAGCGAGCGGTTCAGCGCGTTGCCGTGGCGGGTCTGGAAACCGGGGGTATCGACAAACACAAACTGGGTGGCGCCCAGCGTGCGCATGCCGGTGATGCGGTGCCGCGTGGTTTGCGCCTTGCGCGAGGTGATGCTGATTTTCTGCCCCACCAGCGCGTTGAGCAGGGTCGATTTGCCCACATTGGGCTTGCCCACGATGGCGATCAGGCCGCAGCGCTGGCCTTCGACCGGCGGGGCGTTGTTGGCCTGCGACGTCATGGCCTTGGCCAGCATGGCTTCCAGGGCTGCGTCCTGCGCCGGCACGATGGCCTGTGCGGGTTCACCAGCGGGCGCAGCCTTGGCCTTGGCTTTGGTAGTGCCGGCAGGCGCTGCCGGTCGTGCCGGCTTGGAGGGGGTCTTTTTTGCGGGGGTCATGAGGGTCGCCTGTTGGCGGCTGCGCTTGCAGCGCCGGTTTCAAATCAAGGGAGCGTTTTTACGTAAGCCAGCATCGCGGTAGCCGCTGCCTGCTCGCCGGCACGCCGCGAGCCGCCGATGCCGCGCTCGGCACGGCCGAATTCGCTGATTTCACATTCCACGTCAAAGGTCTGCTTGTGGGCTGCACCCAGCGTTCCGACCACGCGGTATATCGGCAGGTTCATTTTGCGACCCTGCAGCCATTCCTGCAACTCCGTCTTCGGGTCTTTGCCGATGGCCTGCATCGTCGGGTTGATTTCGACGTCCTGGAACAGCCGGCGCACCAGGCGGTCGGCCTTGTCGAAACCGGCATCCAGGAACACGGCGCCAATGACCGCCTCCAGCGCATCGGCCAGAATCGACGGCCGTTTTTGTCCGCCCGACTTGGCCTCGCCTTCACCGAGGCGTATCAGTAGCGGCAGGCCGAGCTGCACCGCCAGCTTGTGCAGCGTGTCCTGCTTGACCAGGTTGGCGCGCACCCGCGACAAATCGCCCTCGGGCAACTCGCTCAGCCGCTCGTAGAGCAGACCCGCCACCGCCAGGTTGAGCACGGAGTCGCCCAGAAACTCGACGCGCTCGTTGTGGTCGGCCGAAAAGCTGCGGTGGGTCAGGGCCTGCTGCAGCAGGCGCGGATTGGAAAATTCGTGCTCCAGACGCGTTTGCAGCGCCTGCAGGTCAGGACTCAGGGAAGGACTGGCACGCACTTATTTGGAGCGGCCGGTGTATTTGAGCAGCAGGTAAGCCGGCCCGCCAATGTGGATTTCCCGGTTGTAGGCAAAACTGACGGTCACCTTGTCGCCCTCTTTGCCGACTTCAAGGTCCTTGCCGCTGATCGACTTGATGTCGTCGATGGCGGCTGCCTTGTCGAAAATCGACCGTACTTCGGGCACCGTGTTGCCCTCGGCGGCCTTGCTGGCCGCCTTGGTGATGGCCTGGAACTCGACCAGCGTGGGAAACACCTGGGCCGCGATCACGCCGGCGAAAGCCAGCACGCCACCCACGAACAGGATGCCGATGAACGAAATGCCACGTTGCCGATTTTTCATGATGTGTTTCCCCAGCTGTTGTTAGTTGCGCCCCATGCCCCGTTCTGCCCCCTGCCCTGCCGGCAGGGCCAGCCCGGCGCCTCCCTCAGTCGACCTTGCCGATGCGTTTGAGGTTACCAAAATTCATCCAGACAAAAAAGGCCTTGCCGACGATGTTGGCCTCGGGCACAAAGCCCCAGTAACGCGAATCGAGCGAATTGTCGCGGTTGTCGCCCATCATGAAATAGTGCCCCTGCGGCACCTTGCAAACCACGCCCTCGCTACTGTAACGGCAATTTTGACGATAGGGAAAGTCGGCGGCGCCGGCAATAAAGGCCGGCCGGTCCTCGTCGTTGAGCACGCGGTAGGTCTTGCTGCCGCTGGTTTCCTGGAACTGCTTGGCATAACGCAGGGCGTCTTCGTCAAAGAAATCGGGCAGCGCCACCTTGGGCACAGGCTTGCCGTTGATGGTGAGTTTTTTGTTCAGGTAGGCCACCTCGTCGCCAGGCACGCCGACCACCCGCTTGATGTAGTCCAGGCTGGGCTGGGGCGGGTAACGGAATACCATCACGTCGCCGCGCTGCGGGCTGTTGTTGTCAACAATCTTGCGGTTGATGACCGGAAGCCGCACGCCGTAATGGAATTTGTTGACGAGGATCAGGTCGCCCACCAGCATGGTCGGAATCATGGAACCGGACGGGATTTTGAAGGGCTCGAACAGGAAAGAGCGCAGCAAAAACACGACCACGATGACCGGAAAAAGCCCGGCGGTCCAGTCCAGCCACCAGGGCTGCATGATGACCCTGGCCCGGGCTTCCTCGATGTTGCCGTCAACCTGGCTGATGCCCCGGGCGGCCAGCTCGCTGCGGCGCCGGGCCGCTTCCTGCTCGATGATCTCGGCCGCCTTGCGGCGCTGGGGCCAGAAGTAAAACTTCTCGGCCAGCCAGTAAAGGCCCGTGACCACGGTCGCCAGAAACAGCAGCAGGGAGAAGTTGCCTTCCACCAGGCCCATGTACCAGGCACCGCCGTAACCGGCAAACACCATCAGCACCAGCGCGGTAAGCGTACTCATGAACCCCAGCATTATTCTTCTACCTGCAGGATGGCCAGAAAGGCCTCTTGGGGAACTTCCACCGAACCGATTTGCTTCATGCGTTTTTTACCCGCTTTTTGTTTGTCGAGGAGCTTGCGCTTGCGGGAAATATCGCCGCCGTAACACTTGGCAATCACGTTCTTGCGCAGCGCCTTGATTGTCTCACGCGCAATGATGTTGGCCCCGATGGCGGCCTGGATCGCGACGTCGAACTGCTGGCGGGAAATGATCTCGCGCATCTTGGCCACCACCGCCCGGCCGCGGTAGGCCGACTGGCTGCGGTGAACAATGATGGACAGCGCATCGACCTTCTCGCCATTGAGCAGGATGTCCACCTTGACCACGTCGGACGCCCTGAACTCCTTGAACTCGTAGTCCATGGACGCGTAGCCGCGCGAGACCGACTTGAGCTTGTCGAAGAAGTCCAGCACGATCTCGCCCAGCGGCATTTCGTAGGTCAGCATGACCTGTTTGCCGTGGTAAGCCATATTGAGCTGCACGCCGCGCTTGTGGTTGGCCAGCGTCATGACGGCGCCCACATAGTCCTGCGGCATGTAAAGGTGCACGGTGACGATCGGCTCGCGGATCTCGGTGACCTTGCCGGCGTCCGGAATCCTCGAGGGGTTTTCGACCCGCAGGATGGTGCCGTCGGCCTGCAGCACTTCGTAGACCACGCTGGGCGCGGTGGTGATCAGGTCCTGGTCGAATTCACGCTCGAGCCGCTGCTGCACGATCTCCATGTGCAGCAGGCCGAGAAAGCCGCAGCGAAAGCCAAAGCCCAGCGCCTGGCTGACTTCCGGCTCGTAGTGCAGCGAGGCATCGTTGAGCTTGAGTTTTTCCAGTGCGTCGCGCAGCGAGTCGTACTCGCTGGCTTCGGTCGGGTAGAGGCCGGCAAACACCTGCGGCTGGATTTCCTTGAAGCCGGGCAAGGCCTCGGTGGCGGTCGCGGCCGCCCCGCCGGTACCCGGCCTGATCAGCGTCACGGTGTCGCCAACCCGCGCCGCCTGCAGTTCCTTGATGCCGGCAATGATGAAGCCGACCTCGCCCGCTTCGAGCGAGGCACGCGGCTCGGTGTGCGGCGTGAAGACTCCCAGCTGGTCGGCGTTGTACGTGGCCTCGCTGGCCATCAGCTTGATGCGCTCGCCCTTGACCAGCCGGCCGTCCACCACACGCACCAGCATCACGACACCCACATAGGCGTCGTACCAGCTGTCGACAATCATCGCGCGCAGCGGTCCGTCCGGGTTGCCCTGCGGCGGCGGGATGCGGGCAATCACCGCTTCCAGGATTTCGTCGATGCCCATGCCGGTCTTGGCGCTGCAGGGAATCGCGTCGGTGGCATCGATGCCGATCACGTCCTCGATTTCCTGCTTGGCGTTCTCTGGATCTGCATTCGGCAAATCCATCTTGTTGAGCACCGGCACCACCGTCACGCCAAGCTCGAGTGCGGTGTAGCAGTTGGCCACGGTTTGCGCTTC
The DNA here is from genome assembly GCF_002379095.1 of Polaromonas sp. AER18D-145. GTDB lineage: Bacteria > Pseudomonadota > Gammaproteobacteria > Burkholderiales > Burkholderiaceae_C > Polaromonas. Next base: position 21,073 of record NZ_NBZV01000053.1, on the reverse strand, counting down.
CACACCCTGGCTCGCATCGACCACCAGCAGCGCACCTTCGCAAGCCGACAGCGATCGACTCACTTCATACGAGAAGTCAACGTGGCCTGGCGTGTCGATCAGATTGAGGTTGTAAATCTGGCCGTCGAGGGCCTTGTATTTGAGCGCGGCGGTCTGCGCCTTGATGGTTATCCCACGCTCCTTTTCCAGATCCATGGAGTCGAGCACCTGCGCGCTCATCTCGCGATCCTGCAATCCGCCGCAACGCTGGATGATGCGATCGGCCAGCGTGGATTTGCCGTGATCAATGTGCGCAATGATCGAAAAGTTTCTGATGTGATTCATCAAAGGGAACGCCTAAGTGCTTGAAAGTATTGCGAAGAGCCCGCGGTCAATTCGCGAAAGCCATAAAAAAGGGCGCGTCACTTGTGACGCGCCCTGAACCAACAATCTATGGCAACTGCGATAGTTGGAAGCTTCATTGTAGGCAAAAAGCCGACCACGCATAGCCTCGAAATTGCCAAATTTTTCTCGTTGCAAGGCAGCAACATGAATCTTATACACAAGTTATTCACAATTTTAACTGAGAGCCTATGGACAACATGTGGGTGATCTGTGGATCAGCAGTGAATCGTGCCAATTCATGCCACAGAGTAGTTTTTTGAACGCTTGATATATCGGAATGATCCGGAATATTGCATCCATTCTACCAAAATCGCTTATTAGCCAAACTCGAAGTTAGCAGACGCAAACATTCTTTGAACCCTTGGGCAAGGAAAAAATATTTTCTGGACCTGCCCGCGAAGCGACATTTCAGGCAAAACCCCATCCCCAATCAGGGTATGGGGGTGGCCCGGACAGGCAACTGCGCGGCCGGCGGGCGTCATTGCCCGCCCCGCGCAACCCTTAACGCAAGGGACGGATCAGCGCGAACTGCGCCACCTCGCCGCGCCGGAACAGCACGTTGATCACCTTGCTCTTGTCGGTTTTGGCCAGCACCGCTTCAAAGTCCTTGACACTGCCGACTTCCGTGTTGGCAATTGCCAGAATCACATCACCCTCACGCAGGCCAGCACGCGCAGCGGCACCCTCACTCGCATCCACCTTGACGCCGCCCTTGAGCTTGAGCTCCTTCTTCAGGGCCTCGGGCAACTCGCTGACCACCAGCCCGATCACCTGTGCCGGTCCGGCCACCGGCGCTTTGCTCTCGGGCGCCTGGGCCTTGCGCACCGGCTTTTCTGCCTCGACCTCGGCAATCGTCACGTTGAGGTCCCTGGTACTGCCGCGACGGAAAACGGTGATCGTCGTTCTGGTACCGGGCTTCACGTTGCCCACCATGCGCGGCAGGTCCGTTGCCCGGTCAATCACCTTGCCCTCAAATCGGGTGATGATGTCGCCCGCTTCGATCCCGGCTTTTTCCGCAGGCGATCCGGCTTCGACGCCGCGCACCAGCGCACCTTGCGGCTTGCCCAGTCCGATGGACTCCGCCACATCCTTGCTGACCTGGTCGATCTGCACGCCGATGCGACCGCGCGTCACCCGTCCATTGGTGCGCAACTGGTCGGCCACCCGGGTGGCCTCGTCGATCGGAATGGCAAACGAGATGCCCTGGAATCCCCCGGAGCGCGAGTAGATCTGGCTGTTGATGCCCACCACTTCGCCGCGCATGTTGATCAGCGGCCCGCCCGAGTTGCCCGGATTGATCGCCACATCGGTCTGGATGAAAGGCAGGTAGTCACCGGTGTCGCGCTGCTTGGCGCTCACAATGCCGGCGGTCACCGTGTTCTCAAGGCCAAAAGGCGAACCGATGGCCATCACCCACTCACCGACTTTCAGGCGGCTGATGTCACCGATTTTCACGGCCGGCAAGCCCGCGGCCTCGATTTTGACCAAGGCCACATCGGTGCGCTTGTCGGTACCGATGATCTTCGCCTTGAACTCGCGCTTGTCCGTCAGCGTCACCAGCACCTCATCGGCACCTTCGACGACATGGGCATTGGTCATGACCAGCCCGTCCGTGCTGAGGATGAATCCTGAACCCACCCCGCGTGGCTGCTCCTCGTCAGGCTGGCCACGGTCCGGCCTGGGCGTGCGCGGCATGTTGGGTGGCACCGGAATGCCGAAACGCCGGAAAAACTCCAGCATCTGCTCGTCGGCGTTGCCAGCTGCGCCGGCCTTGACTTTTTCAACGGTCCGGATGTTGACGACCGAAGGACCGACCGCTTCCACCAGGTCAGTGAAGTCCGGCAGGGTCCTGACTTGCGCCATCACCGGCTGCACAGGCATCACGGCCAGAACGGAGCCCAGCGCCAGCGTACCGGCGACGAGGCAGGAGCGACCTTGTTTCCAGTTCAATATATGCATCATCAGCCTTTGAAAAAATTGTCGGAGAAGAAGAGAAAGCCGCGCATCGAATCAGGTGCCGGCCGGCCCGCCGCAGCCAACAGCCGGGCACAGGGCCGCCCCGCAACCACAGGCATGGGCCAGGACGACATGGGGGCGCTATTTCCTGCGTTCAAGACCATTGGCAAACAGGCTCAGGGTGGCCATGGGTACCTCGCCCATCACGGTCAGCCAGTAAGCGTCGACACGCCGGGTCAGTGACTGCGTGGCACCCAGGGACACCCTGGATTCCCGGGTGTGGCGCTGCGCATCAAACGACTCGACAAAAAGCGATACCGACGCCAGGCCGTCCGAAAAAACCCACTGCATGGGGTCGCTTCCCGACTGGCCCGCGAGCGGGCGCTTGTAGCAACTCATGGACTGAAAGCCCGGCACCGGGGTTTTCATCATCCAGCCCTCGGCGCTGGCCGTGGTCTTGACCAGTCCCGGTTTCTCGACCCGGTAACCATCGACCTTGGCCATCATTTGCGCCAGCTTGTCGATCCTGACCGGCGCATCGAGCTGCAATTCCGAAAACGCCGCCTGCTCCAGCACCTTGCCATCGGCATCGAGCGTCTGCAGCTTGACGACCATGCCCTTCTTCTGTTCGGCCCAGACGCGGTAGCCGAAACGCAGCGTGTCGCGGGGAATCAGGGCGACGATGTCGGCCTCCACCCCGGCCACCCGCTCGCTGCCCTCCTGCCGGGCCTTGTAGAAATCGGCGATGTGGCTGTCGGTGGACTTGAGCAGCTGGGGAAAAAGACCCAGCGATTCCTGCCTTTCAGAACGCACCACCTTCTGGTCGGGCATGAAGGTCACGACCTGGTCGTTGTGCCGGAAAACCGTACGCGGGGCCCCGGTCAGCGTCTCGACCTTTTCCATCTGCTGCGATCCGTCGCAGACATGCCAGATCCTGGCGCTGGACATGACGCCACCGGAGGACACCACAAAGGTGCCCACGTAAGACCGGTTTCTGGAGGCTTCGTGCATGCGCATCAACCACTCGTTGATGCTCCTGGGCTCCGCAACCTGGCCCGGCGCGGTTGTGGCTGCAGGTGCCGGGGCCTGAGCCGCTACATAATTTGTAGCAACCAGCGCACACGCAGCAAGGGCCAGATGGCGAAAACAGTTGAAACTCATGAGGTGACCCGGCCTGGCGTTGCCTGCAGCGGCCACGTCAGCGACGCTCGCCCTGGGGCGACTCGAAGGTGGCGTTTCGCAGGAACCCCGAGGGCATCTGCAGGGCCGAGGTGCCACCCAGTTGCCGGTGCGCCGCCAGCAGCTCCTGCGTCCTGGCATCGCGCACCATGGTGCCCTGCTCCGACACCACCAGCACCTGCTGCGCAGCAGGCTCGGTGCGGGCCAGTTGCGGTGCAGCCGATGGCGAGAGCAGGCCGGCGCCGGCATTCCAGGCAATCGCCGCCACCGCAGCGACGGACGCAAAACCCGCCACCATTTTCCAGGGGAAGCTGGCGTCGTTGGCGGCTTCGCCTCCGGTCCGCCCGAGCCGCCCAGCCGCCGCGTGGCGTACTTCCGGCAGGGCCGGCGCGGCAACGAAGACCGGCTCCTGGCTCAGGCGCACCCGCAGGCGCGCCACAAAGGCCGTATCCGCGGCATGCGGGATCAGTTCCGGCGAGCGCAACACATCGCCAATCAGGTGGTAGGTGTTCCAGCTGTCCAGCGCCTGCGCATCGGCCTCGCAGGCCGCCAGCGCACGGGCAAAGTCCTCGCTCGCGAGCTGGCCGTCAGCCAGGGCGGAGATCAGCTCACTGTGTTGCGTCATCGGTTTCATGGTGTCCATGGGCAGCTTGGGTCTGCCGGTTTCAATCGTTTACTCTGTCGTTCACTCTGGCTTGCATCGACCCGTCGGCACTTCTCAACAAGCTACCAGCGCTTGCCGGACTGGTTTTCCAGCAAGGGCTTGATCCTTGCGGAAATCGCTTCCCGGGCCCTGAAGATCCGCGAACGCACGGTGCCAATCGGGCAGTTCATGACTTCCGCAATCTCTTCATAACTGAGCCCTTCAATTTCCCGCAGCGTGATGGCCTGGCGCAACTCCTCGGGCAAAGCCTCCATGGCGACGTTGACCATTTGCGCGATCTCCTTGCCGGCAAGCACGGCCTCGGGCGTTTCCGAACTGATTAGTTCGTTTTCCAGCGGGGAAGTTTCATCGCTTTCGTCGCTTTGGCCGGATTTGAAGGAATTCTCTGAGACCGTGGGGTCACGCTTGAGCTCCATCAGAGCCTTTTTGGCGGTATTGACGGCAATGCGGTACAGCCAGGTGTAGAACTGGGCCTCGCCCCTGAACTGGGCCAGCGCGCGGTAGGCACGAATGAAGGTTTCCTGGGCGATGTCCTCGACCAGGTCCACATCGCGCACCATGCGCCCGATCAGGCGCTGGATGCGGCGCTGGTACTTGATGACCAGCAGCTCAAAGGCCTTCTGGTCTCCCGCGACCGTGCGCTCGACCAGCATGGCGTCGCTGTCGCTTGGCGCGGCCGGCGCCTGCGGGGACTCGTCGGTACTCATGAACCGGAACGCGGCGAAGGAGACTGCGCCGGAAAATCTGACATGACTGCAGGGGCACTGGCGTCCCATGGCATCAAGCCCGGAGACAGCCTGTGCCGCGCGTGCACGGCACGGCGCAAATCCAGCCAGCGCTCGGGCTGGGTCGAACGGCCAGCCCAGAGCCACAGGGTCGCGTGGTCCTGGTTCTCCAGTCGCAGCAGCATGGTGCGCTGGAGATCCAGTGCGACGGCCAGATCACGCACGGGTGTGCCCGACTGGTAACCCTGGCTTTCCCAGCGCCAGTCCTGCCCGTCCCAGTGCAGCTGGCCAACCGGCGAATGAAGCCATGCCCATCCGGCTGCCACACCGGCAGCCAGCACCGCGGCCAGGGCCGTCCACAAGCGCCAGTCTGCTGCGGGTGCAGCACGCCACCACAGGGCCAGCACGCCGACCCCGGCGAGCCAGAGGCCCAGCACGGCAACGCCCTGGAAATGCGAACGCCCCAGCGGGTAAGTAACCGGCGGGGCGTTATGCATGGTCAGGGTGCGAAGTGATGGGAATCAGGTGCGGCTGGGCGTGTGGGATGGAGAAAGGCCTCAGGCCCGCTTGAACACCAGCGTCCCGTTGGTGCCGCCAAAACCAAAGTTGTTTTTGACAGCCACCTCGATGTTGGCGTCACGCGCCGTGTTCGCGCAGTAGTCCAGATCGCACTCGGGATCCTGGTTGAAGATATTGATGGTCGGCGGAATCTTCTGGTGGTGCAGTGCCAGCACGGTGAACACCGACTCGATGCCACCGGCGCCACCAAGCAGGTGCCCGGTCATGGACTTGGTCGAACTCACCACCAGGTTTTTGGCGTGGTCGCCAAACGCGGCCTTGATGGCATTCGTCTCGTTCAGGTCACCGAGCGGTGTCGAGGTACCGTGCGCATTGAGGTACTGCACGTCGCCGGCATTGATGCCGGCGTCCTTGAGGGCCATGTCCATGGAACGGCGCGGGCCATTCACGTCGGGCGTGGTCATGTGGTATGCGTCGCCGCTCATGCCGAAGCCGACAACCTCGGCGTAAATCTTCGCGCCACGCGCCTTGGCGTGTTCGTACTCTTCGAGCACCAACACACCGCCGCCCTCGCCGAGCACAAAGCCATCCCGGTCCTTGTCCCAGGGGCGCGACGCCGTCTTCGGGTCTTCGTTGCGGGTCGACAGGGCACGGGCTGCGGCAAAACCGCCCACGCCCAGCGGTGACACCGTGGCTTCCGCACCGCCGGCCACCATGACGTCGCAATCACCATGCTCGATCATGCGTGCCGACAGGCCGATGGCATGCAGGCCGGTGGTACAGGCCGTCACGACGGCAATGTTGGGGCCCTTGAAGCCAAACTTGATCGATACATGCCCGGAGATCATGTTGATGATCGAGGCCGGTACAAAAAACGGGGAGATCCGGCGCGGGCCGCGGTTGGTCAGCTCGGTGTGCGTCTGCTCGATCATTGGCAAGCCGCCAATGCCCGAGCCGATGTTGCAGCCGATGCGTGTCGCCAGCTCTTCGTCCAGCGCATCGCCCGTGGGCAAGCCGCTGTCGGCCACCGCCTGGCAGGCCGCGGCCAGGCCCAGGTGAATGAACCGGTCCATGTGCCGGGCTTCTTTTTCAGGGATGTAATCCGTGATGTCGAAACCCTTGACCTCACCCGCAAATTTGCAGGCGAAATTGCTTGCATCAAATTGCGTGATCAGGTCAATGCCGGGCGTTCCGGCAAGTACGTTGGCCCAGGAGTCGGCCACGGTGTTACCCACCGGGCTGACACAACCCAGACCTGTCACAACGACGCGGCGACGGCTCATGCGCAAATCCTGAAGAAAGTCCCGAAAGACCCAAGGCCTTTCGAGCGAGCTGAAAAAAGACCGGAGTCTTTAGGCTTTTTGATGGGTGTTCGCGTAGTCAATCGCGTTCTGAACGGTGGTGATCTTCTCGGCGTCTTCGTCGGGGATCTCGATGCCAAACTCGTCTTCCAGAGCCATGACCAGTTCTACGGTGTCAAGCGAGTCAGCGCCCAGATCGGCCACAAAGGCTTTTTCGCTGGTGACCTGGCCTTCTTCCACGCCAAGTTGCTCGGCAATGATTTTCTTAACACGTGCTTCGATATCGCTCATAGTTCCCTCTGAGGGTTGTGAATTAATCCGTGATTTTAGCGTTGTTGGGGTTGATTCCCTAACCCGCCAGCCGGACGGATAAAACCCGGCTTGTGGTCCGGTGCCTGCAGGCTGCATGCGTCCCCATTATTCATGATCCTGGTGACGCAGGGCAGCCCGGCAGCCGCCGGATGGTTTACATGTACATCCCGCCGTTGACGTGAAGCTCCTGCCCGGTGATGTAACCGGCTTGCGGGCTCGCCACAAAGGCCACGGCATGCGCAATGTCCTGCGGCTTGCCCAGGTGCCCCAGCGGAATCTGGCCGAGCAGCGCCTTTTGTTGTTCCTCGGGCAAACCCGCCGTCATGTCGGTTTCAATAAAGCCTGGCGCGACGCAGTTGACAGTGATGTTGCGGCTGCCGAGTTCCCGCGCAAGCGCACGGGTCATCCCGGCCACGCCGGCCTTGGCCGCCGCGTAGTTGGCCTGGCCGGCGTTGCCGGAAGCGCCCACCACCGACGTGATGCTGATGATGCGGCCATAACGCTGCTTCATCATAGTTCGCATCACGGCGCGGCTCATGCGAAACACCGCCTTGAGGTTGGTGTCCAGCACCGCGTCCCAGTCATCGTCCTTGAGGCGCATGGCCAGCATGTCGCGCGTGATGCCGGCATTGTTGACCAGCACCTGCAGCCCGCCATGCTCCTTGACGATGGCATCGATCAGCGCCTCGGCGGCCGCCACGTCGTTCACGTTGAGGTTGCGGCCGGCGCAACCGGGAAAAGCGGCCAGCGCCTGGCTGATTCTGGCGGCGCCCTCGTCGGTGGTGGCCGTGCCGATCACTTTCAGGCCGCGCTGCGCCAGCTCCAGTGCAATCGCGGCACCGATGCCGCGGGAAGCGCCAGTAACCAGCGCGACCTGTCCCTCAAACTTGATCTCGCTCATGCCAGCAGCTCCCTGGTTTGCGCCAGACTGGCGGGATCGAACATCGCCATCCCCGTCAGTTCGGCATCGATACGTTTGACCATGCCGGCCAGCACCTTGCCGGGGCCGCATTCGACGATGGTCGTCAGCCCGCGCGCCTTGATGGCCTGCACACATTCGACCCAGCGCACCGGGCCGAAGGCCTGCTCGTAGAGGGCCGCGCGAATGCGGTCGGGGTCGGTTTCGACAGCGACCGCAATGTTGTTGATCACCGGAATCAGCGGCGCGGCAAATGCCGTTGCCGCCAGTTTCTCCCGCAGCTTGTCGGCGGCCGGCTTCATCAGGCTGGAGTGAAACGGTGCCGACACCGGCAGGGGCAAGGCCCGCTTGGCGCCGTTGGCCTTGAGGACTTCGCAGGCTTTTTCCACGGCCGCCTGGCTGCCGGCAATCACGGTCTGCATCGGGTCGTTGAAGTTGACCGCCTCCACCACTTCCGCGGTGTTCAGGCCAAAGCTGCGAGCGGCTTCGGCGCACCCTTCGATCACACGGGATGCTTCCATGCCCAGAATGGCCGCCATCGCACCCACGCCCACAGGCACCGCCTCCTGCATGGCCTGCGCGCGAAAGCGCACCAGCGGCGCAGCCTGCGCCAGGCTCAGCACACCGGACACCACCAGCGCGGAATATTCACCCAGGGAATGCCCGGCGACCACCGCCGGCGCGGCGCCGGTCTCGGCCATCCAGGCACGGTAAGCCGCCACACCGGCCACCAGCATCACGGGTTGCGTGTTGGTGGTCAGGCCCAGCGCCTCCTTGGGGCCTTGGCTGATCAGTTGGGCCAGGTCCTCGCCCAGCGCATCCGAGGCCTCCCGCAGCGTCTCCCGCACGGCCGGATGGTCGCCCCAGGCGTCGAGCATGCCGACGGCCTGCGAGCCCTGTCCGGGAAAAACAAAAGCAAAAGGTTTCATAAAATTATCGATGAAAACAGCTTCCCGCCCCTATGGAACGGACGCAAGCTGCTATAGATTCAGGAGTACCGCGCCCCAGGTGAAGCCGCCGCCGACCCCCTCGAGCAACAGCGTCTCCCCTTTTTTGATCTTGCCGCTGCGCACCGCCGCGTCGAGCGCCAGTGGAATGGAAGCGGCGGAGGTGTTGCCATGCTGGTCCACCGTGACGATCACCTTGTCCATGGACATCTTGAGCTTCTTCGCGGTGCCCTGCATGATGCGGATGTTGGCCTGGTGGGGAACCAGCCAGTCAATGTCGCTCTCCTGCAGGCCGGCCTTGGCCAGGGTCGCACGCGCCGCATCTTCGAGAACACCGACCGCGAGTTTGAACACGGCCTGCCCGTCCATCTTGAGCAGCGGATCGCCCAGCACCTTGCCGCCGGACACGGTGCCCGGCACACACAGAATGCCGACGTGTTTGCCGTCGGCGTGCAGGTCACTGGCCAGGATACCGGGCGCCTGGGACGCCTCCAGCACCACGGCGCCGGCACCGTCACCAAACAGCACACAGGTGGTGCGGTCCGAAAAATCGAGAATGCGCGAAAACACCTCGGCGCCAATGACCAGCGCCTTGCTGGCAGAACCGGTCTTGATCAGGGCGTCGGCGATGGTCAACGCATACACAAAGCCGCTGCAGACTGCCTGCACGTCAAACGCCGCGCAGCCGGCGATGCCGAGTTTGTGCTGAAGGATGCAGGCTGCCGAAGGAAACACCATGTCCGGCGTCGACGTGGCCACGATGATCAGGTCGATGTCGCCGGGCTGGAGTCCGGCGGCCTGCAAGGCGTTTTTGGCGGCCTCCACCCCCAGGTCGCTGCTGCAGACACCGGGCTCGGCAAAGTGGCGGGCACGGATGCCGGTGCGCTCGACAATCCAGTCGTCGGAGGTTTCAACCCCCTGCGCCGCCAGTTCGGCAGCCAGCTCGGCGTTGCTCAGACGGCGCGGCGGCAGGTAGCTGCCGGTGCCTGTGATACGAGAATAAGGGCTCATTGAATGACTTAATGTGCGGCGGTAGGGTCGGCCAATTCGGCATGTGCGGTCGCGGCTGGGGATTCCGCCAGCGGCGCACCGGCCATGGCCAGCAGCGGCGCCGCGTGAGCAATGCGCTCCCTCACCCGGTCCAGCAAATTGTTGCGAGCTGCATCATAAGCCCGATTCAGGGCCATCTCGAAGGCAAACGCATCGGCCGAACCGTGGCTCTTGAAAACCAGCCCGCGCAGCCCCAGCAGCGCTGCGCCGTTGTAACGTCTATGGTCAACCCGATTTTTAAATGCAGATAACACCGGATAGGCAACGATCGCTGCAATTTTGGTGAAAATATTGCGCGAAAATTCGGCCCTGATGAAGCCGCCAATCATGCCGGCCAAGCCTTCGCTGGCCTTGAGCGCCACATTGCCGACAAAGCCGTCGCAGACCACGATGTCCACCACACCCTTGAAAATATCGTTACCCTCGACATTGCCGTAAAAATTCAGATCGCCACTTTTAGAGGCAGATCGCAGAAGTTCGCCAGCTTTTTTAATGATTTCACTGCCTTTTATCGCCTCTTCGCCGATATTGAGCAGGCCCACGCTGGGGTTGGATTTGTCGGCGATGGCCGCAACCAGGGCAGAACCCATGACTGCAAACTGGAACAGGTGATCTTCCGTGCAGTCGACATTGGCGCCGAGGTCCAGCACGGTGGTGGCACCGCCTTTGGCGTTGGGGATTTGCCCGGCAATTGCAGGGCGGTCAATGCCGTCCAGCGTCTTGAGGATGTAGCGCGAAATGGCCATCAGCGCGCCGGTGTTGCCGGCCGAGACGGCGGCTTGCGCGACGCCCTCTTTGACCTGCACGATCGCAACCCGCATGGACGAGTCTTTTTTGCGCCGCAGCGCGACTTCGATTGGATCGTCCATGGTCACCACCTCGGTGGCGGCGACCACCTGGCAGCGCGAATGGGCCTGAAGACGGGGAAACAGCGGATGGGCAGCGAGCACGGCAGGTTGACCTACCAGCAGGATGGCCGCCTCGGGGTGGCTGTCCAGGAAGGACAGGCTGGCGGGCACGGTGACCTGCGGGCCGACATCACCGCCCATGGCGTCGACAGCTATCCTGATCATGGCAGGACCGGTGCAGTCAGGAAATGGGATTTCAACAAAACAAAGGCCCGCAGGATGAGTGCGGGCCAGTCGTTAAAGCGCGAAATTACGCTTCGGATTTTGTTTTCAGCACCTTGCGACCACGGTAAAAACCGGTGGGGCTGATGTGATGACGCAGGTGCGTCTCACCGGTGGTGGACTCGACAGCAATGCCCGGAACGGTCAAAGCGTTGTGCGCGCGGTGCATGCCGCGCTTGGAAGGTGATTTTTTGTTCTGCTGGACGGCCATGATCCGCTCCTGAGGGGGTATAGGGTGGGTAAATTACGCACAAAACCCGTGAGAAGGTCTTGGCGCCAAGCCTTGCATTATAGCGCGATACGGGCGGCTTTTCCGTTTGGCGCTGCAAGGCAGGCGCCAGCCCCCTGAAAATCCGCTTGAGCAACCGCCGAAAGCCTGCCTGCTCGGTGCCGGCGGGTCCGCCGCAGACGCGGCTTTTGGGCTATTTTTTCCTTTTCAGCTGTGCCAGGGCCGCAAAGGGGTGGGGTTTGGCCTCTTCCTGCTGTGCCAGCTCACCCTCGCCAGCACTGAACACCGGCGCCACCGGACAGGTCTCGTGCATGGGCACCAGCGGCAGGGCCATCAGCAGCTCGTCCTCGACCACCGCCAGCAGGTCGAATTGCGGCGCCATCACCAGCAGGTCTTCCTCGGACTGGTCGTCCTCGGCCATGGCGATGTCTTCGTCGGCCACAAAGCGGTACCACTGGTCCACGTCCAGCGCGGTGGGCACCGCACCCATGCAGCGCTGGCAGGTCAGCGGCAGCGTCGCATTGGCCTGCAGATGCAGCCAGACGTCGTCTTCGGCACCGGCGTGCGGCCGCAGCTCGGCCCGCGCCTCCCATTTAACAGCCAAATCGGGCGCCAACCCATGCAGCTCCTGCGCCAGGCGCTCCATAGTTGATAGTGGCGTGCTCTCGACGAGCGGCTTGCCCTCTTGGGCGAAGGCCTGCATGTTGAGCCGGCGGGCGTGAAGATGTCTGGACATGGCAGCAGTGTAAGAGAATCGACGCATGAACCCTGCACCTTCTCCCGGCGCCCGCAGCGGCGCCGCCCTCCCCACAGCGCGCCGCCTGATCCTGGGCTCGACCTCGCCCTACCGCCGTGAACTGCTGCAACGCCTGCAGATTCCCTTTGAAGTGGCCTCCCCCGCGGTCGACGAGACCCCGCTGCCCGGCGAAGCCCCGGTGGCCCTGGCCCGGCGGCTGGCCCTGGCCAAGGCCCATGCCGTGGCCGCGGCTTTCCCCGATGCGGTGGTGATCGGCTCCGACCAGGTCGCCGACCTCAACGGCCAGGCCCTCGGCAAGCCCGGCAACCATGCCAATGCAGTCGCCCAGCTTCGCCAGATGCGCGGCCAGAGCGTGGTGTTCCAGACCGCCGTGGCCGTGGTCTGCCTGCAAAGCGGGTTTGAACAGACCGACCTGGCCGCGGTGAAAGTGCAGTTTCGCGCGCTCGACGATGAGGAGATCGAAAACTACCTGCAGGCCGAGCAGCCTTACGACTGCGCCGGCAGCGCCAAAAGCGAAGGGCTGGGCATCACCCTGCTGGAGGCCATCGAGAACGACGACCCGACCGCCCTGGTCGGCCTGCCCCTGATACGCACCTGCCGGATGATCCAGGCCGCTGGCATCTCGCTGCTGCCGGCACGTAAGGAAAAACCATGACCGCCGCCCCCAAAGGCCGGCTTTACCTGGTGCCCGCGCCGCTGGATTTCGGCTGTGACGTGCAGGCCCCCCTCCAGGACGTGATGCCGCTGGGCACGCTGCAGGTCGCGGCGACCCTGTCCTGCTGGATTTGTGAAAACGCCAAAAGCACCCGCGCCTACCTCAAACGGGTGGGCGAGGTGGTGCCGCTGCAGCAGCCGGTGCAGGCGCAGCAGATCCAGGAACTGCCGCGCGAGGTGCATAAAAAGGGCGACCATGGCGGCAACTTCGACGCCCGCCCGCTGCTGGCGGCTGCGCTGGCCGGCCGGGACATCGGCCTGGTCAGCGAAGCCGGCATGCCGGCCATTGCCGACCCGGGCTCGTCCGTCGTGCGCGCCGCGCATGACCTGGGCCTGCAGGTGCTGCCGCTGGTGGGGCCGATGTCGCTGATGCTGGCGCTCGCCGCCAGCGGACTGAACGGCCAGAATTTTGCGTTTGTCGGCTACCTGCCGCAGGACGGCGGCGAACGCAGCCAGCGCATCCGGGAACTCGAATCGCTGGCACTGAAGACCGGCCAGACGCAGATCTTCATTGAAACGCCCTACCGCAACACCGCCCTGCTGCAGGCACTGCTGCAGACGCTGCAGCACAACACGCGGCTGGCCCTGAGCTGCGGCCTGAGCCTGCCCGGCGGCTGGTCGCGCAGCGCGTCGGTCAGCACCTGGAAACGCGACAAGCCCGCTGCACCGCTGGCCCTGCCCACGGTGTTCTGCATCGGCCGCTGAACCCGCGCGGGGCAATAAAAAAAGCCCGCAGCGCGCGGGCTTTTTTACCTGACAGCCGGCAAGCGGCTGCGCTGTTTCAACGAATCGCAGGCACCGTCTTCAGCGTGCGGATCGCCCCGTCCCCGATGGCTGCACCAAATTTCTTGGCCAGGCGTTCGGCGACGTTTTCGCGGCGCGTGTAGTCGATGATTTCTTCGGTCTTGACGATTTCGCGGGCCACATAGTCGAGCGACCCCAGCTGGTCCGCCAGGCCGAGCTCGATGGCCTGCTGGCCGGTCCAGAACAGGCCGCTGAACATCTCCGGCGTTTCCTTGAGGCGTTTGCCACGGCCGTTTTTGACCACCGTGATGAACTGCTGGTGGATCTGGTCCAGCATGGCCTGGGCATACACGCGCTGCTTGTCGGTCTGCGGGCTGAACGGGTCCAGGAAACCCTTGTTTTCGCCGGCCGTCATGAGGCGGCGCTCCACGCCTAGCTTGTCCATCAGGCCGGTGAAACCGAAGCCATCCATCAGCACGCCGATGCTGCCGACGATGCTGGCCTTGTCGACAAAAATCCTGTCGGCCGAGGCGGCGACGTAATACGCCGCCGAAGCGCAGGTTTCTCCGACCACGGCATACACGGGTTTCTTGTGTTTGGCCTTGAGGCGCACGATTTCGTCGTTCATCATGCCGGCCTGCACCGGGCTGCCGCCGGGTGAATTGATCAGCAGCACCACGGCTTTGGCGCCTTCGTCTTCAAACGCAGCGCGCAGCGCGGCATTGACGAACTCGGCGCTCGCGTCGGCCCCGTCGGCGATTTCCCCCTTGATTTCCACCACCGCGGTGTGCGGCGCGCTGACGTTGGTGGTGGCCGCGCCGCGGTGCAAGGCAAACCACACCAGGAACACAAAAAAGGCCAGCCAGGACAGGCGCACAAAGGTCTTCCAGCGGCGCGTGGCCTTCTGCTCGTTGAGGGAGGCAAACACCAGCCTCTCCAGCGTCGCGCGCTCCCAGCCCGGCTCGGTGCTCAGAGAGTTGCGGTTTGCTACGTTTTCAGGAGCTGCCTGCGTCCGTGCTTGCTGGGCTGAAGGCCTGTTTGGATCGAAATCCGGATTGTCGGACGGATCGGTGCGGTTTGAATCATTCATACGGGTAGTTTAGAACTCCAATGTTTTAAGTTTGTAGGACGTGTGCCAGAAAACAAGGCCTTCGCCTTCTGAAATGTCAATTTTGACCAGCCCGCCCTGACAGGGGCCGCCGCTGCACTCGCCCGTGTCGGGCCGGTAGGCAGCGCCGTGGCTGGCGCACAGCAGCCACTGGCCGCTGTCGTCGAACACCCGGTTGGGCTGCCAGTCGAGTTCCATCGCCACATGGCTGCAGCGATTCAGGTAGGCATGGGGCCGTCCCTCGAAGCGGACTGCAAAGGCGCGGCAGGTCTGGCCCGCGTAGTTCACGTCGAAGGGTACGGCCTCGCCACCCTCCAGCAGTTCACCGGTGCGGCACAGCGGGATCAGGGTCAGGTCCGGATCAGGCATAAGGGGCGGCAAGGGGCGGCAAGAGGCGGGACGAACCGGGCGGATCAGGCGTTGCAGGCCAGCCAGTCATGCAGGTCCTGCACGGAATGGGCGACAAAACGCGGCTGGAGGACGTCAAAGGCGGCACTTTCGTGCGCGCCGTAACTGACCCCGACGCTGGCGCAGCCGGCATTGAGCGCCATCTGCAGGTCGTGCGTGGTGTCGCCAATCATCAGCGTGCGCGCCGGGCTCACGCCGAACTCGTCCATCAGTTCGTGCAGCATGCGCGGGTGCGGCTTGCCGGCGGTTTCATCAGCGGTGCGCGAGCCGTCAAACCGGCCCTTGAGTTCGACCGCCTGCAGCGCTTCATCGAGGCCGTGCCGGCTCTTGCCGGTCGCTACCGTCAGCAGGTGGCCGCGCCCCTTGAGCGCGGCCAGCAGCGGCAGCACGCCGTCAAACAGGCTGATGTCGTTCTGGTGGCCGATGTAGTGGTGGCGGTAACGCGCGCCGAGCTCGGGGTACTTCTCGGGCGGAACATCGGGCGCCGCATGGGCCAGCGCCTGCATCAGCCCCAGGCCGATCACATAACCGGCGGCTTCGTCGGTCGGCACGGTGCCGCCCACGTCACGCACCGCCGCCTGGATGCAGCGCACGATGATTTTGGTCGAATCGAACAGCGTGCCGTCCCAGTCGAAGGCAATCAGGTCAAAGTTGAGCGGGGGGGACGGGCGTGGCATGGGCGGTGAAACTCTCGAGATCGGGGGGAAGCGCGGCCAGCAGGTCAATGCGTTTGCCGCTGGACGGATGGGTGAACTTTAACCGCCAGGCATGAAGAAACATGCGTTTGAGGGCCGCGCCGCCGGCTTCTTTTTGCAAGGCTTTGTTCAGTTCGAAGTCTCCGTATTTGTCGTCGCCGGCAATCGGGTGGCCGGCGCTGGCCAGGTGGACACGGATCTGGTGGGTGCGGCCGGTCTTGATGGTCACTTCGAGCAGCGTGAAATCTCGCTCGGCCGCAGCCAGCGCCGCTTTCACCTTGACCAGGGTCACCGCACGCATGGCGTCCGGATGCGCCTTGTCGACCACCCGCACACGGCGCTCGCCGTCGGGCAGCAGGTATTTCTGCAGGGAGGCGTCCAGCACTTTTTGATTGGCCGGCCAGGCGCCGCTGACAAGCGCCAGGTAAATCTTGTCGGTCTCGCGCTCGCGAAACTGCTCCTGCAGGTTTTTCAGCGCCATCCTCTTTTTGGCCACCAGCAAAATGCCGCTGGTTTCACGGTCCAGCCGGTGGACCAGCTCCAGGAACCGCGCCTCGGGCCGCGCCATGCGCAGCTGCTCGATCACGCCAAAAGCCACACCGCTGCCGCCGTGCACGGCCACGCCGGCCGGTTTGTCAATCGCCAGCAGGTGCTCGTCCTCAAACAGGATCGGGAACTCCCGTGACGGCGCGTAACCACCTGTGGTGGACGCGGCGCCGTGGCGGGCCACCTCCACCGCCATGGCCCTGGCCTTTTCGTCGGCCCGCTCCGAGGTGCGCACCGGCGGCAGGCGCACGATGTCGCCGGCCTCGACCCGGGTGTCGGCCTGCGCCCGGCCCTTGTTGATGCGCACTTCGCCGCTGCGGATGATGCGGTAGACGTGGGTCTTGGGCACGCCCTTGAGCTGGCGGATCAGGAAGTTGTCCAGGCGTTGGCCCGCAAAGTCAGCGTCCACTGTCACCAGCGTGGCCTGTGGGGCCGCTTTCGCGGGCAGCTCCGGAGGGGCTTGCAAAGGTGGAGGGGGTCTGGATCGGTCAGGCTGCGTCGCCGTCAGGGGTTTACCCGGACGGCGTGTTTTACCTGAACCTGCGCCTATAATGTGTTTCACTAGCGACAAGCTGTAAGTGGTTGATTTGTCTGGGAGTTTAGTCCACACACCCATCAACCCACTGCAACAGCCTTGCTGGAAGGTCGACGCCACTGGCAGCAAATGCCCGCAAGCGCACGGTGCCAGGCACCCCGCGGCAGGAACATGTTGTGCAGACGAGTCGACGTTTTGCGAATACAACTACGGAATACGATGTGTGCAGCCCCGCGGGCTGGACACGGATCCAGGTGAAATCTGGTCTTTACATGGGTAGCCTCTTGACATCACTGGCAGCACTGATTTTTTTATGCCTGCGGCGCTTTTTAGCCCCGCTTTCGGGCATAAATCAGCCGTCAGCCCTTGTCCTGCGGGCGCAAGCAGCTACTGTTTTTGTAGCAAACACCTGTCAGACCCCGACTCGCCCCATCCACGCGCCTACGCCCAGACTGCTCTGCGACTGATTTTTCAGTCGCCGTAGCTTCGTCAAAAGCTCTCCGGCAATTCCCCACGTTCGCACAGCGTCTGCTCACGGCGTCGTTTGCCCGTTTTTCGGGCAGTGATGTTTGAGAACAGAAGAACGAAGGAAACCCCATGAAACGCATGCTGGTCAATGCCACCCAGTCGGAAGAACGCCGCCTGGCCATTGTCGACGGACAAAAACTCCTCGACTACGAAATCGAAATTGAAGGGCGCGAACAGCGCAAGGGCAACATCTACAAGGCCGTCGTGACACGTGTCGAGCCCTCGCTCGAAGCCTGTTTTGTCGACTACGGTGAAGACCGCCACGGCTTTTTGCCGTTCAAGGAAATCTCCAAGCAATACTTCGCCCAGGGCGTGTCGGTCAGCCAGGCGCGCATCCAGGACGTGATCCGTGAAGGCCAGGAGATCCTGGTCCAGGTCGAAAAAGAAGAACGCGGCAACAAGGGCGCCGCCCTGACCACCTTTGTCTCGCTGGCCGGCCGCTACGTTGTGCTGATGCCCAACAACCCGCGCGGCGGTGGCGTCAGCCGCCGTATTGAAGGCGAAGACCGGGCCGAGCTCAAGGAAAACATGGACCAGCTGGAATACCCGGCCGGCGCCAGCATCATTGCCCGCACCGCCGGCATCGGCCGCAGCGCCGCCGAGCTGCAGTGGGACCTGAACTACCTGATCAAGCTGTGGACCGCGATTGACGGCGCCGGCAAGGGCGGCAAGGGCGCCTTCCTGATTTACCAGGAATCGAGCCTCGTCATCCGCGCGATCCGCGACTACTTCAACAGCGACATCGGCGACATCCTGTTCGACACCGACGACGTCTACGAACAGGCGCGCCAGTTCATGGCCCACGTGATGCCCGAGCACGAGCACCGCGTCAAACGCTACCGCGACGACGCGCCGCTGTTCTCGCGCTTCCAGATCGAGCACCAGATCGAGTCGGCCTACGCCCGCACCGTGCAACTGCCGTCCGGCGGCGCCATCGTGATCGACCACACCGAAGCCTTGGTGTCCGTCGACGTCAACTCGGCCCGCGCCATCAAGGGCGGCGACATTGAAGAGACCGCCACCCGCACCAACCTCGAAGCCGCCGACGAAGTCGCGCGCCAGATGCGTCTGCGCGATCTGGGCGGCCTGATCGTCATCGACTTCATCGACATGGAAGAGTCGCGCAATCGCCGCGACGTTGAAAACCGCCTGCGCGATGCGCTGCGCCAGGACCGCGCCCGTGTGCAGTTCGGCACCATCAGCAAGTTTGGCCTGATGGAGATGAGCCGCCAGCGCCTGCGCCCGGCACTCAGCGAAGGGGCATCGATTCCCTGCCCGCGTTGCGGCGGCTCTGGCCATATCCGCGACACCGAAAGCTCGGCATTGCAGATCCTGCGCATCATCCAGGAAGAGTCGCTGAAAGACAGCACGGCCTCGGTGCTGTGCCAAGTGCCGGTTGATGTGGCGTCTTTCCTGCTGAACGAAAAACGCTCCGAGATCGCCAAGATCGAAATGAAGCAGCGCATCAACGTGCTGCTGGTGCCCAACAAGACGCTGGAAACACCGAACTACAAACTCGAACGCCTGAAACACGACGACCCGCGCCTCGACAACATCGAAGCCAGCTACAAGATGGCCGAGGAGATGGAAGACCCGACCACGGTCACCCGCCGCAGCCAGGAAAAGCACAACAAGCAGGAACCCATCATCAAGGGCGTGCTGCCCGATGCACCGGCGCCCATCGTCGTGCCCAAGCCGCCACCGGCCCCTGCCCCCGTGGCGGCCCAGCCGGTCCGGCCGGTGGTTGCTGCTCCGGCGGAAAAAAGCTTCTTTGGCAAACTCAAGGAATTTTTTGTAGGCGCAGAAGCTGCACCCGCACCGGCGCCTGTCAAGGAAGTCAAAAAAGACGAACGCGGCGAAGGCCGGCGTGACGAGCAGCGCGGCGAACGGGGTGACCGCGGTGGCCGTGGTGAACGCGGCGGTCGTGGCGGCCGTGGTGGCCGCAGCGAAGGCCGCTCGGGCGAAGGACGTGGCGAAGCCCGTCCGGACCAGCGCGGTGAAGGTCGTGGTGGTGAACGTGGTGAAGGCCGTGGCGGCGAGCGCCGCGAGCGCAATGCCGATGGCCGCGCCGAAGGCGCCCGCCAGGAACGCCCCGCCGGTGAAGCGCGGCCCGAAGGCCGCAACAATGAGGCCCGCCCCGAGCGCGCAGAGCGGCCACCGCGTCCTGAAGGCCAGGGCGACAACGAAGGCCGCGGCGAACGTGGTGAACGCAGCCGCCGTGGCCGTGGCGAACGTGGCGCCGAGCGCGGTGGCGAACGGGCCGACCGCCCGGCACGCGACCCCATCGAGCAGGATCTGGCCCTGGCCAACCAGGCCGCGATGGCCGCAGCCATGAACGAAGGTGATGCCGCGCCGCGGCAGGAACGTCCAACACAGGACGCCGGCCGTGACGGCGAGCGCCAGCCGGGCGCTGAAGGCCAGGGTCGCCGTGAACGCGGCGAACGTGGTGAAGCACGCGGTGAGCGTGGCGAACGCGGTGAGCGCGGCGCAGGCCGTCGCAACGAGCGTCGTGACGACCGCACGGACGGCAGCACCGCACCCGCGGCCGGCGCCCAGGCCGACAGCTTTGATGCAGCACACCCCGCCGTCGTGGCCGGCCTCGATGAAGCCGGCAACCCGGTGGTGCCCGCCTCTTCCACCGACGTCCAGCCGCGCGCTGAGGGTCAGGAAGAAGGCCAGGACCGCCAGCCGCGCGAGCGCCGCAGCCGTGACCGTTATGGCCGCGACCGCCGCGAGCGTTCAGAGCGCAGCGACCAGCCCGCCGAGGGCCAGGCAGAAGGCGCAGCCCCGGCTGCCGCCGCTGAAAGCTTTGAGCCAAATCAGGCTGCAGCCCAGGAAACACGTGCACCGCATGCTACTGAATTTGTAGCCGCGGTGGCACCGCCTCCCGTGCCGGCAGCGCCGGTGGCAGCACCGGCGCCTGTCGCCGCACCCGCCGTCGCCCGGCCTGCGGCCGCCGCGCCGGCCGCTGCTGCCCCCGCAGCACGTGCGCTGCCGAAAGTCCAGACCTATGACTTGCCGCTGCAGGACCTGGCCCAGGTGGCCCAGTCCTCGGGTCTGCAATGGGTCAATTCCGACGCCAGCAAGATCGCGGAAATACAAGCGGCGATGGCAGCCGAACCCAAGCCGATCCACGTGCCACGCGAGCGCCCACCGGCATCACAACTGGACGCCAGCCCGCTGGTGCTGGTCGAGACCAAACGCGACCTGCGCGACATGACCCTGCCGTTTGAGCAGCCTGCCGGGCCGGCAGCGGGTGAACGCACGGAGTAATCCTGCCGTTTGTGCCGGCTTGGCACTTCAGATCAAAGGCAGCTTTCGGGCTGCCTTTTTTTCGTCTGCTGTTGTTGGTTGTTGGAGGAGTGAAAGCCGAGGACTTCAGCATCACGCTGCGTTTCCGGCTCACTCTGGACAGTAGTTCAACTCCCCACTCCCACCCCTAGCCCCTGCCCTCGCCCCGCTGGGCGATGGAGGGGGACTTCATTTGGCCGCGTGTGCTGCAACGACGTGCAAACATGAGGGCCTGCTGATCCGACATGACACGCTTCGCGTGTCATGTCTCCCCGATTTCTGTCTTCGCTCCCCAACCCGTTTGGCTGGGCCGAGCAGCGCAGATGGAGGCGGGATCAGGGCCGCAGTTGTCCGAGCGCAGCGAGTTCTGCGGACCCCCGCCGCAGTCGAGCAGCGCAGGTTGCCTGGAGCGAAGCGGAAGGACCCAGACAG
>NZ_NBZV01000052.1 GCF_002379095.1 Polaromonas sp. AER18D-145 | reverse complement strand
CGCCAGCATGAGGTCGATGATGCGGTGTACCGGCTCAACCACAGACCCCGCAAGTGCCTGGGTTACCTCACCCCGCACGAGGTCTTCTATGGCTTGAAGATGCAGCCGATTACACTGCCTTCTGTTGCGCTTTGTACTTGAATCCGCCAAGAAATTGGCATCCAGCCCATGCTGGACAAGCGCTTCCAGCTATAAAAAGAGGAGCGACTATTCTGCCGCTGCTTTTTTGACAGGGG
This sequence comes from Polaromonas sp. AER18D-145, assembly GCF_002379095.1. Taxonomy (GTDB): domain Bacteria; phylum Pseudomonadota; class Gammaproteobacteria; order Burkholderiales; family Burkholderiaceae_C; genus Polaromonas. The sequence continues at coordinate 29,719 of NZ_NBZV01000052.1, read as the reverse complement.
CGTAGCGTTGCAGGGTCAGCGCCCGCACCTCGTCGTGCTGCACGACGGGAAGCGGGTAGTTCTCTCCCAGCCTTACACCGGCGGCGGCCAGCGCCACGGGCCTGGCCAGCCAGGGGCTGTGCAGGTCCGCGCCGGTCAGTCCGGCCAGCTGCGGCAGGTACTTGCGGATGAACTTCCCGTCGGCGTCGAACTTCTCGCTCTGGCTCGTCGGGTTGAAGATGCGGAAGTAGGGCTGCGCGTCGCAGCCGCTGCTGGCGGCCCATTGCCAGCCGCCGTTGTTGGCCGACAAGTCGAAGTCGTTGAGGTGTTCGGCGAAATACCTTTCGCCCCAGCGCCAGTCCAACCCCAGGTCTTTCACCAGGAAACTGGCGGTGACCATGCGCAGGCGATTGTGCATGTACCCGGTCTGGTTGATCTGGGCCATGGCCGCATCGACCAGTGGGTAGCCGGTCCGGCCTTCACACCAGGCCCGAAACAATGCCTCGGCAGCAGGTCCCTGTTCCCAGGCGATGGCATCGTACGCGGGCTTGAAGGAACGCTCGGCCACATGCGGGAAATTGCTCAGGATTTGCGCATAAAAATCGCGCCAGATCAGCTCGCTGAGCCAGACCGCGGCACCCGGGCTGCCCTGCGCCTGCAGGCGCAGGGCGGTGCCCGCCAGCCGGCGGATGGAGACTGTGCCAAAACGCAGGTGCACCCCCAGATAACTCGGTCCCTTGACCGCAGGGAAGTCGCGCGTGGCGTGGTATTGATCGATGCGCGCCATGAAATCGTCAAACAGGTGCGAGCCGCCGAGGCTCCCCGTGGGAATTTTCAGTTCGGCGAGGTTGGTCGGCGCAAAGCCGATGTCTTCCAGTGCGGGCACGCCGGTGCGGCAGTTCACCGGCAGGGCAGCCAGAGCGGCGCCGTGGTTCTGCACCGGGTAGGGCCGGAGGTAAAAATCGTCCACTTTCTTGAGCCAGGCATTTTTGTAGGGCGTGAAAACGCTGTAGGGTGTGCCGCCCAGGGTCAGCACCTCCCTGCGCTCGAAGATCACATGGTCCTTGAAGCTGTGAAACGCCTTGTCGTCCCCCGCCAGCGCCTCGCCGACCCGCGCGTCGCGTGCCAGCGAGCCGGGCTCGTCATCATGGCTGGCAAAAACGGCTTCGGCAGCCAGCTTCTGTCCCAGCGCCGGCACGAGCTCGTCCGCCCGGCCATGCTGCACGATCAGTGCGGCTTGGGACACGCCATGGTGGCGGCCCAGCTTCGCCAACTTCCTGTCCAGGTCCACCAGTGACTCGCGAATGAATTCCACGCGGCGGTCGGCACGCGGCAGGGCGTCCAGAATGGCGCGGTCAAACACGAAAACGCAAAAGACCTGGCGGCAGGCCTTGAGGGCGTGGTACAGGGCCGCGTTGTCGTCCACGCGCAGGTCGCGTCTGAACCACATCAGGCCCGTGTCGTATTTTTTGTTCATGTTCCGGGACCAGTCATGGATGTGGCGGAGGCTGCAGGGATGGCGCACGGGGATGACGCAAGAGGCCGGTGGTTTTTCTTCCAGCGCGCACCGCCAGCGCGTAAAATTGCGTCATGGCACTGGATTCTGCACCGATCAACCTGACCCATCACTTCCTGATTGCCATGCCCGGGCTGGATGATGAGGCTTTCGCAAGAAGCGTCGTCTACATGTGCGAGCACAGCGATCGCGGCGCGCTGGGCCTGGTGATCAACAAGCCCAGCGACATCAACCTCCAGGGCCTGTTCGACAAGGTGGCCTTGCCGCTGGGGCGCGACGACCTGACCAAGTCCCTCGTGTTCCAGGGCGGGCCGGTGCAGACCGAGCGTGGTTTTGTGCTCCATGAATGCATGCTCGAAGGCAGCGAAACGGTGTACGCATCGACCATGACCATCCCCGGTGGGCTGGAGATGACCACCTCCAAGGATGTGCTGGAAGCCCTCTCCACAGGCGCCGGGCCCCGCAAGGTGTTTGTCTCCCTGGGGTATTCGGCCTGGGGCGAAGGGCAGCTGGAATCCGAAATTTCCGACAACAGCTGGCTCACCGTGGAGGCGGACCTCTCGCTGATTTTCGATACGCCGGTCGAGCAGCGTTACGACAAGGCGCTGATGCTGCTGGGCCTGCAGAGCTGGATGCTGTCCCCCGAGGCAGGGCACGCATGAGTGCAGCGGCTCCGCCTGCCATGGCCGCCAACCTGCAAACATTTCTGGCTTTCGATTTTGGTGTCAAACGCACCGGTGTTGCCACCGGCAACCGGCTGACGCGCACGGCGACACCGCAGGGCAGCATCGCCGCCGAGGGTGACGCCCGTTTCACGGCGATCGCCCTGAAAATCCGGGAGTGGCAACCCGACGCGCTGGTGGTGGGTATTCCTTTCCATCCCGATGGCGCCAGCCACGACAACACCGCCCGCGCCCGGAAGTTTGCCCGCCAGTTGCGCGGGCGTTTTGGCCTGCAGGTGTTCGAGGTCGACGAACGTTACAGCACCACCGAAGCGTTGTCGCAGGGTGCGCCTGACGCGGACGCGGCGTCTGCCTGCATAATCCTCGAGCAGTTTTTAAGGAGCTTTTCATGACCAGCCTGACCCTGGACGCCGAGGCGTTGTACCGCGAAGTCCTGCGCGGCATACAGCAGCTGCTGGCGACCTATGACCGCCCGCCGCGGCTGGTGGGTGTGGCTTCCGGCGGCGTCTGGCTGGCCGAACGCCTGCGCGCTGACCTGGGGCTGGCCGACGACATCGGTACCTTGTCCTCGGCGATGCACCGTGACGACTTCTCCCAACGCGGCCTGTCGGCCAGCGGCCAGACGGTGCTGCCTTTTGATGTCAACGGCGCCCACCTCATCGTGCTCGACGATGTGCTCTACACCGGGCGCACGATTCGCGCCGTTCTCAACGAGCTGTTTGACTACGGCCGGCCGGCCAGCGTCAAGCTGGTGGTGCTGGTGGACCGGGGTGACAGAGAGCTGCCGATACAGGCCGACTTTGCGGCTGCCCGGGTGGCCCTGCCGGCGTCCCAGTCACTGGCACTGGCGCGCAGTGACGACGGCCGGTTCAGCTTCCAGGTGCAGGGGGTGACGCCATGACCGCCCGCACCGACGGTTTTCCTGCCTGCGTTCCTGCCGTCCTGCGAAAGGCCTGATTGTGTTGTACCGACGAAACCCGCAGCTCAACAAGAATGGGGAGCTGATTCACCTGCTGTCCATTGAAGGGCTGCCCAAAGCCACGCTGACCCACATCCTCGATACCGCAGCCAGTTTTGTCAGCGTCAGCGACCGCGAGGTCAAAAAGGTCCCGCTGCTGCGCGGCAAGAGTGTCTTCAACCTCTTCTTCGAAAACTCCACCCGCACCCGCACGACCTTCGAGATCGCGGCGACGCGGCTGTCGGCCGATGTGATCAACCTCGACATTGCGCGCTCGTCGGCCTCCAAAGGCGAGTCACTGCTCGACACGATCTCCAACCTGAGTGCGATGGCGGCCGACCTGTTTGTGGTGCGCCACAGCGAATCGGGCGCGCCTTACCTGATCGCGCAACACGTCGCACCGCACGTGCATGTGATCAACGCCGGCGACGGCCGCCATGCCCACCCTACCCAGGGGCTGCTGGACATGTACACCATCCGCCACTACAAGAAGGACTTCAGCAATCTCACCGTGGCGATTGTCGGCGACGTGTTGCACTCGCGCGTGGCCCGCTCCGACATCCATGCACTGACCACGCTGGGTTGCCCCGAGGTACGGGTGGTGGGCCCGAAAACCCTGGTGCCTGCCGACATGGCGCAAATGGGCGTGCGCGTTTGCCACACCCTGGAGGAGGGCATCAAGGGGGCCGACGTGATCATCATGCTCAGGCTGCAGAACGAACGCATGTCCGGCGCCCTGTTGCCCAGCAGTCATGAATTTTTCAAAAGCTTTGGCCTGACCAACGACAAGCTCAGGCATGCCAAACCCGATGCCATCGTGATGCATCCTGGCCCGATCAACCGCGGCGTCGAAATCGACTCCGCCGTGGTGGATGGCGCACAAAGCGTGATCCTGCCGCAGGTCACTTTCGGCATCGCCGTGCGCATGGCGGTGATGAGCATTGTTGCCGGGAACGAAGCATGAAGATGAGCCCCCACGCTTGTCGCTGCGCGTACTGCGCTGACCCCCGAGGGGGAGCATTTTTCCTTGGGGCGGCCCGGCGGAAAAACATGTTTCCCCAAGCTTGTCATTTCGAGCGCTGCGGAGAAAAAGCATGAAGATCCTCATTAAAAACGGCCGCGTCATTGATCCGGCTTCCGGCCTCGACGAAGTGGGTGATGTGGCGATTGCCGCCGGGCGCATCGTCTCGCTCAAAGGTGCGCTGGCCGACTTCGCGCCGAACAGGACCATTGATGCCACCGGCTGCATCGTGGCGCCGGGCCTGGTGGACCTGTCGGCGCGCCTGCGTGAACCGGGTTATGAGCATGAGGGCATGCTCGAAAGCGAACTGGCGGCGGCCGTCGCCGGCGGCGTCACCAGCCTGGTGTGCCCACCCGACACCGATCCGGTGCTCGACGAGCCCGGCCTGGTCGAGATGCTCAAGTTCCGTGCGGAGAAGCAGCACCAGTCGCGCGTGTTTCCGCTGGGCGCGTTGACGCGGGCCCTGCAAGGGGAAGCATTGACGGAAATGGTTGAGCTGACGGAGGCCGGCTGTGTCGGCTTCAGCCAGGCCGAGGTGCCGCTGGCCAACACCCAGGTGTTGCTGCGCGCCCTGCAATATGCCGCCAGCTTCGGCTACACCGTCTGGCTGCGTCCGCAGGACAGCTGGCTGGGCGGGGGTGTGGCCGCCAGCGGTGCGTTGGCGACCCGTCTGGGCCTGAGCGGTGTGCCGGTGGCGGCCGAGACCATTGCGCTGCACACGCTGTTCGAGCTCGTCCGTGTCACGGGCGCGCGAGTGCATGTCTGCCGCATCAGCAGCGCGGCCGGCGTGGCCTTGCTGGCCCAGGCCAAGGCCGACGGTCTGGCTGTGACGGCCGATGTCAGCATCAACAGCCTGCACCTGACGGACACCGATATTGGGTACTTTGACAGCCGCATGCGGTTGAACCCGCCGCTGCGCCAGCAGCGTGACCGCGATGCGTTGCGCCAGGCGCTGGCCGACGGCGTCATCGACGCGCTGGTGTCGGATCACACACCGGTGGAGGCCGATGCGAAGACCCTGCCTTTTGCCGAGGCCGAGCCGGGTGCCACCGGGCTGGAACTGTTGCTGGGCCTGGCCTGCAAATGGGGCACGGACAGCGGTGTGGGCCTGTCCCGCGCGCTGGCGGTGCTGACCAGCGAGCCGGCCCGCGTGCTGGGCGGCGCACTGGGGACCTTTCAGGCCAGTGCCGGGCAACTGGTCAAGGGTGGCGTGGCCGACGTCTGTGTGTTCAACGCGCAGGCCGAATGGACGGTGCAGCCCGACACCTTGCGCAGCCAGGGCAAACACACGCCGTTTTCCGGCTACCAGCTGCCGGCCCGTGTGTGCTGGACGCTGGTGGGCGGGCAAGTCGCGTACGAGGCCTGAACGGCATGCAGGCCGTCTGGCGCCTGCTGCGCGCCCTGGCGCATATTGCGGTCGGCATGTGGACCATCCTGACGCTGTTTCCCCGGCTTGGGCAGCCTGCGAGAGAAGCCCGGGTCCAGGTCTGGGCCCTGGCCATGTTGAAGATCGTTGGCATCGAGCTGCTTGTCAGGGGTTCACCCGTGGCAGAGGGGCCGGCCCTCCTGGTGGCCAACCACCTTTCGTGGCTGGACATCGTGGTGCTGCATGCCTCGCGTTACTGCCGTTTTGTTTCCAAGTCGGATATCAAGCACTGGCCGCTGGTCGGTACGCTGGCCGGCGGTGCCGGCACCCTGTACATAGAGCGGGAGTCCAGGCGGGATGCCCATCGCGTGGTGCACCACATGACCCGGCAGCTTCAGCTCGGGGACGTGCTCGCCGTGTTCCCGGAAGGAACGACGGGCGACAGCACCCGCCTCAAGCCCTTTCATGCCAACCTGCTGCAGGCGGCGATTGCGGCGGACGCACCGGTGCAGCCGGTGGCCCTGCGCTTTGTGGATGCTGAGACGGGGCAGACCTGTTTTGCGCCGCGTTACATCGACGACGACTCGATTTTCGTGTCGATCTGGGAAACCCTGAACGTGCGCCATCTTCGCGCCGAGGTCACTTTCGGGGAACTCCAGCCCTGCCAGGGCCGGGACCGGCGCACCTGGGCGGCCGATTTGCAGCGGGACGTGGAGCGCCTGCTGCGCGAGGCCTCTTAACTCTCAGAGGCGGCGGCGGGCGCGTGTTCGTCACGCTGGAACGTCACGACGTGGTCGACTTCGGCGCGTATGCCAATCCATTCGCCGAGCGCATGGTCATGGTGTGAAGGCACATGCGCCATCACGGTTTCGCCGGTTTGCAGCTGCAGGGTGTAGAGAAACTCCGAGCCGCGAAAAGCCTTGCGCAGGATTTGCGCTTTCACCGGGGCCGCATCGTCGTGCACGATGTCGTCGGCGCGCAGCAGCACGTCGCAGATGCCGTCGGGGTAGGCGCTGGGCAGGGGGCACTCCAGCACATCGCTGAGGTCCCCCAGTGCCGTGTGGACCACCACGTTGTGGTCCCGCTGTGTCAGCTGGGCGTGGGTGAACACGCCGTGGCCAATGAACTCGGCCACAAAACGGGTCGCGGGCCGGTGGTACAGCTCGTAGGCCTCATCCCACTGGTGCAGCTGGCCTTCATGCATGACGCCGATGCGGTCGCCGATGGCAAAGGCTTCGAGCTGGTCATGGGTGACAAACAGCGCCGTGGCGCCGGCCAGCTTCAGGATGCCGCGCACCTCATGCGCCAGGCGCTCGCGCAGATCCACATCCAGGTTGGAAAAAGGCTCGTCCAGCAACAGCAGGCGCGGCCGGGGGGCCAGCGCGCGCGCCAGGGCCACACGTTGCTGCTGCCCGCCTGACAATTCATGCGGGTAACGTTTCTGGGCCTTGCCCAGACCGACCATGTCCAGCACTTCGCTGACGCGCTGCTGGCGCTCGGCCGGTTTCAGGTGCGTCAACCCGAAGGCCACGTTGTGGCCCACATCGAGGTGCGGGAACAGGGCGTAGTCCTGAAACACCATGCCGATACGCCGCTGTTCCGCAGGCACATGTTGCTTGCCGCTGCTGACGATTTCCTGTGCCAGCGAGATGCTGCCCGCCTGGGCCTGCTCCAGGCCGGCGACGGCCCGCAACAGGGTGGTTTTCCCGCAGCCGGAAGGCCCGATCAGCACGCCGATTTCCCCGGTGCGCAGCCCCAGGGACACGCCGCCGACGGCCGGGCTGGAGCGGCCCGCGTAATGCACCACCAGATTGGAAAGTTCCAGGAACATGGGTGCAATTGTAGATGCTTACAATTCTCATTTGCACTCGCCTGATGCACGGCCCGCCGTCTGCGTCAGGTATCCGCCCTGCGGCGTGAGCAGATGTTTTTTTTCGGGACCCCATGCTTCGTCGCTTTCTTTCATCCGTTCCCCTGTTCCTGCTGATGGCGGTACTCACGCTGCCGGTGCTGGCGGTGATGCTGTCGTGGTTTGAACTCGACAGCCAGTCCCTGCCCATCCTGCGGGAGATGCTGCAAACCGTCTTGCCGGAATACGCTTTCACCTCCGTGCTGCTGTGTCTGTCCGTGGCGGGGGGCGTTGCGCTGATCGGCATGGGCACGGCCTGTGCGGTGACGCTGTTCGAGTTTCCGGGGCGGCGGTTTTTTGCCTGGGCGCTGCTCTTGCCATTGGCCATGCCGGCCTATGTGGTGGCCTACGCCTACACCGACTTCCTGCAATACGCCGGGCCCCTGCAAAGCTGGCTGCGCGCGAGCTTTGGCTGGCAGGGGCGTCTGTTGCCTGAAATTCGCAGCCTGGGCGGTGCGGTGCTGGTTTTCACGGTCACGCTGTATCCCTATGTCTATCTGCTGGCCCGCACCGCGTTGTCCGAGCGGGCGGTGCATCTGATGGAAGCCGCCCGCCTGCTCGGCGCGCCGCTGCAGCGCCGCATTCGGGAGGTGGCCTTGCCGCTGGCCCGTCCTGCCGTGGCGGCCGGCGTGGCACTGGCCTTGATGGAGACGTTGGCGGACTTCGGCGTGTCCAGCTATTTCGGCATCCAGACCTTCACCGCCGGCATCTACAAGGCCTGGCTGGCGATGGACAACCGGCTGGCGGCTGCGCAACTGGCCACGGTCTTGTTGCTGGTGGTGGCAGTGCTGCTGAGAATCGAGCACCATGCGCAAAAACGCATGCGTTTTGCCGGCAGCCGCGGTGGCCGCGCCGGGGCTGCCGACGCTGCGCCCACCTCCTTGCACGGCCTGCGGGCCGGTTTGGCGTGGGCCTTGTGCGCGCTGCCCATCGCACTCGGGTTTGTCCTGCCCGTGCTGTTCATGCTGCGCCCCCTGGTGGCCGGCTGGAGCGAGTTGCCGTGGACGCAGTTTGTGCGCTGGTCCTTCAACAGCGTGAGCCTGGCCGGCTTGAGCGCTTTGCTCGCCACCGCTGTGGCGCTGGGCCTGAGCTTTGCGCTGCGCCGCCAGCCCCATTGGCTGACACGCTTCGCTGCGCAACTGGCGAGCCTGGGTTATGCCGTGCCCGGCGCCGTGATCGTGGTGGGCCTGCTGCTGCCCGTGGGCTGGCTGCAGGCCGCGGCTCCGCAAACCTCCGCGGGTTACTGGATCACGGGAACGGCGCTGGGCATTGTCTGGGCCTACCTGGTGCGTTTCACCGCCGTGGCGCTGCAGTCCGTGCAAAGTGGCTACTCGCGCATACCGGCCAGTTTCGACGACAGTGCGCGCATGCTGGGCGCCACCGGTGCCGCCCTCATGGCCAGGGTGCACTGGCCGCTGCTCAAGCGGTCCGTCGGGGCGGCTGCCCTGCTGGTGTTTGTCGATGTGATGAAGGAGTTGCCGGCCACGCTGGTGCTGCGTCCCTTCAACAGCGACACGCTGGCCGTGGTGACCTACCAGCTGGCCCGCGACGAACGCCTGGGCGAGGCAGCGCTGCCGGCCCTGGTTCTGGTGCTGGTCGGTCTGTTTCCGGTCCTGCTGCTGGGTCGCTCGCTACGCGCGCGTTAGACCGTCTGCGTCTTTGACACTCACCCGTTCAGCCTGGGGTGTAGGCAGGCACCTACGCCCCTTGCCCGCATGTGCCTACCCGATCCCGCCGACAGTACTTTTACAGTGAATTTTCCTGTCGCAGGCCAAGCAGCCGCGTGACACACATTCACCAAAGGAGTCACCATGAACCAGGATCGCATCGAGGGGAACTGGGCGCAGTTCAAGGGAAAAGTCAAGGAGCAGTGGGGCAAGCTCACCGATGACGACCTCGACATCATTGCCGGCAAGCGCGACCAGTTGCTGGGCCGAATCCAGGAGCGGCACGGTATTGCCAGGGACGAAGCTGAAAAACAGCTGGAGGCTTTTCAGGAACGCAACCCGACCGGGTTTTTTGAGCGTTACTAACGTTATGGCGTGCCGGCCGGTCTTCGGTCCGCGAGCTTCTTGAAAAATACACCACCTCATCGAAAAGGAAATCACCCATGAAATCCAAACTGATCATGCTCACGCTCGCCGTGTCCTGTGCCTTCGCCGGCAACGCCATGGCGCTGACCAAGGACGAATACAAAGCGCAGAAAGACCGCGTGGAGGCTGACTACAAGGCCAGCCGCGACAAATGCAAGACCCTGACGGCCAACGCCAGGGATATCTGTCAGGCCGAAGCCAAGGGCGCGGAAAAAGTCGCCAAGGCGCAACTTGAAGCCCAGTACAAACCCAGCCCCCGCCACGATCAGCAAGTGGCAGAGGCCAGGGCCGATGCCGCTTACGACATCGCCAAGGAAAAATGTGATGACCTGAACGGCAATGCCAAGGATGTCTGCATGAAAGACGCCAAAGCCGCCCGCGCGACAGCCAAGGCCGATGCCAAGGTCAGCAAGGTCAGCGCCGAGGCCAACAAGGACAAGGCCGGCGCCATGGCCGATGCCAAAAAAGACGCAACGGCTGACAAAAATGATGCCCAGTACAAGGCGGCCAAGGAGCGTTGCGATGCCATGACAGGCAATGCCAAGGATGCCTGCCAGGCCGATGCCAAGGCTAAATTCGGCATGAAATAAGCCGGCAGCACGGGATTTTTTTCCCGACGCCAGACCCCCGGCCTGCCGCGCAGGACCGGGGGTCTTTTTTTGTGTTGTGCAAGAAATTGGGCTCGGGCCCCTGCTGAACGGGCGCAGGCAGCTCTGTTTTTTGTAGCAATTGGGCGATGCCGGGACGCGCAGCGGCTGTCTGGCGTGGCAAGCAGGTGGCAGCGCAGGAATTGCTTAAAATCGGGGCATCCAAGGACACACGCATGCAAATCGACAAAGAGCTAGACACCCGCGGCCTGAACTGCCCCCTGCCTATCCTGAAGGCCAAAAAGGCCCTGGCCGAGATGAGCACCGGTCAGTTGCTCCGGGTGGTTTCGACTGATCCCGGCTCGACGCGCGACTTCCTGGCGTTTGCCAAGCAGACCGGCAACGACTTGGTGGAGCAGCAGGCCGAAGGCGGCGACTTCATCCACGTGCTCAAGCGCCGCTGAATGGCAATGCAGCGCAGTGAACCGCTCAATGCGGTTTTCTGCGTTCCTTGCCTGACCAGCCGATCTGCAGGTTTTCCAGGTAGTTTCTGAAATGGGCGCCTACTTCGGGGTGCTGCAGGGCCAGTTCGACCGTGGCCTCGAGGAAACCTTCCTTGCTGCCGCAGTCATACCGTTTGCCGGCGTACTGAAAAGCGTAGACGCTCTCTTCGCCTATCAGGGCGGCAATGCCATCGGTCAGCTGAATCTCTCCACCGACGCCGATAGGCTGGCTGCGTATGTGCCTGAAAACGGCAGGCGTCAGGATGTAGCGTCCCGCCACCCCCATGCGTGAGGGCGCCACTTCCGGCGCCGGCTTTTCCACCATCCTGGTGACCTTCATCAGGCCAGCGACCACAGGCTCGGTCGCCACGATGCCGTAGCGCCGGGTGTGCTCGAGCGGCACCTCCTGCACCGCCAGAATCGATTGCTGGACCTGCTCGAAGTGGGCGGCCATCTGGGCGAGGACGGCCGGCTCGCCGACCATCAGGTCGTCGGCCAGCAGCACTGCAAAAGGTTCGTCACCGACCAGGTGTTCCGCGCACAGCACCGCATGGCCCAGACCCAGCGAGCGCGGCTGGCGCACATAGGAAAAATCCATGTCGCCCGGGTTCATTGAGCGGACGATTTCCAGCAAATGGTGCTTCTTGGCGGCTTCCAGCTCCGTCTCGAGCTCGTAGGCGGTATCGAAGTGGTCTTCGATGGCCCGCTTATTGCGTCCGGTGACAAAAATCATGTGGCGTATGCCGGCCGCATAGGCTTCTTCGACCGCGTACTGGATCAGCGGCTTGTCCACAACCGGCAGCATTTCCTTGGGCTGGGCTTTGGTGGCGGGCAAAAAACGCGTTCCGAGGCCGGCAACGGGGAAAACCGCTTTTTTTAAAGTTGTGACTTTTTTCATTTACTTGGCTTGGGAATGGAACTAGAGTGTTGCGTTACTGACACAAAGTCAGAAGTATGACGAAAAAGAATAACAGCAAAGAGGACGCCGCATGGACATCTTACTTCTTGATGCATTGGTTCCCGAGGCCATGGCCTGGCTCGAAACCCGGCATGGCGTGCAATACCGTCCCGAGCTCGCCGACGACATGGTTTCGCTGCGCAAGGCGGCTTACAAGAGCCGGGGCATCGTGTTCCCGCGTCAGACGGTGGTGACCCGTGAGTTTCTTGACTTCATGCCCAAGCTCAAGGCCGTCGGCCGCCTCCACGTGGGCACCGACAACACCGACCTGGAGGCCTGCAAGGAACGCGGCATCAAGGTCATTCATGCCAGCAGCGCCAATGTGCGCTCCAACGCCGAGTATCTGCTGAGCAGCCTGTTGCTGCTGTACCGGCGTGGTGTGGTGTCGGCCCTGATGGGACGGCGCCATCCCAGCACCCAGATGGGCCGCGAGTTGCACGGCAGCACGGTGGCCATCCTCGGGCTGGCCCCGACCGCGCACACACTGGCTGGCATGCTCACGGGCCTGGGTGTGCGGCTGATCGGTTATGACCCCGCTGTTCACCATACTGCCCCGATCTGGGAGCGTTTGCGCATCCAGCCGGTGACCCTGACCGAACTGGTCAGCCAGGCGGATGCAGTGTCGGTCCAGATGCTTTATGCCGAGCGCTTTCGCAGCTTTGTCAACGAGAAGCTGCTGGCCGCCTGCAAGCACGGCCAGTTGTGGGTGGGCATCAGCCGCAGCGCACTGTTTGACGAAAACGCGCTGGCCGCTGCCTTGTGTGATGGCCGCATCGAGGCCTGCATTCTGGACGGCGCCGAGGGCAATTTCACGGCAGCCGGCTCACCCGTGCAGGGACTGAAGAACCTGTTCATCACGCCCCGCCTCGGGTCCCATACCCGGGAAGCGCGCCTGCGCTCGAGCTGGTATGTGGCGCACCGAATGCATGAAGCCATCATGGCCGGACAACAGCGGGGCCCGGACTCCGTGCTCAGCGCGCCCATGGACTTCGAGCTGCCCGGCGCCGTGTCGTCTTCGCAATGGTCCGAACCGGAGTTCGAGGCCCGCTAGAGGTATTGCCCCCACGGTTGCTCACTTCGTGTAGCGCCCTGCCCCCCGAGGGGGCCGCTGCGCCTGCGGGCCGGCAAAGCCGGACCCGCGGCCCCTGCTTGAATTGATCCCCCGCGCGCTAGGCAGGGGTGTTAGTTGAGCCGCGCTAGCTGGGCGCGGATTTTTTCCAGCGTCGCCGTGAATTCGGTCAGGCGCTTGCGTTCCTGCTCCAGCACGGCCGGCGGCACCTTGGCTACAAAAGCTTCGTTGGCGAGTTTGGCTTTGACCTTGACCAGTTCGCCTTCGAGCCGCGTTGCTTCCTTGCCCAGGCGCGCTTTTTCCGCGGCAACATCCACTTCCATGTGTAGGCACACGCGTGCTTCGCCAACCACTGCCACAGGTGCGGCCTGCGCCGCCGCAGCCCATTCGGTTTCGCTTTCAAACACCCTGACTTCGCTGAGCTTGGCCAGCGCCTTGATCACCGGCGCGGACTGGCGCATGAAGGCGGTGTCGCCGACCACGAACAGCGGCAACCGCGCAGCAGGTGACACCTTCATCTCGCCGCGCAGGTTGCGGCAGGCATCGACCAGGGTCTTGAGCTTGGCCACGTGCGCCTCGGCCAGCGCATCGATCTTGCCGGGCTGGCTTTGCGGATAGGCGGCTTGGCCGATGTATTCGCCCTTTTTCAGGCCAGCCACCGGGGCGACCTTTTGCCAGAGCTCCTCGGTGATGAAAGGAATCACCGGGTGCGCCAGGCGCAGGATGGCTTCGAGTGTGCGGATCAGCGTTCGGCGGGTGGCGCGCTGCTCGGCCGGCGTGCCGTTCTGGATCTGCACCTTGGCGATCTCCAAGTACCAGTCGCAGAACTCGTCCCAGACAAACTGATAAATGCTGCCCGCCACGTTGTCCAGGCGGTACTCGGCAAAACCTTTTGCCACGTCGGCTTCCACGCGTTGCAGCGTCGAGGCAATCCAGCGGTCGGCCTGCGAGAACGTCAGGTAGTTGTGGAACTCGGCGCCCGGTGCACATTGCTCTTTCGTGTGCTCCGCCAAGCCGCAGTCCTGGCCCTCGCAGTTCATCAGCGTGAAACGCGTGGCATTCCAGAGCTTGTTGCAGAAGTTGCGGTAGCCCTCGCAGCGTTTGCTGTCGAAGTTGATGCTGCGGCCCAGGCTGGCCAGTGAGGCGAAGGTGAAACGCAGCGCATCGGCGCCGTAGGCCGGAATGCCGGCGGGAAATTCTTTTTCGGTGTTCTTGCGTACCTGCGGGGCGGTCTCCGGCTTGCGCAGGCCTTGCGAGCGCTTGTCCAGCAGCGGGGCCAGTTCGATGCCGTCGATCAGGTCCACGGGATCGAGGACATTGCCTTCGGACTTGCTCATCTTCTTGCCCTGCGCGTCTTTCACCAGGCCATGGATGTAGACGTGGTGGAAGGGCACCTGGCCGGTGAAGTGCGTGGTCATCATGATCATCCGGGCGACCCAGAAAAAGATGATGTCGTAACCGGTGACCAGCACGCTGGAGGGCAGGAAGAGGTCCAGTTCCTTGGTTTTTTCGGGCCAGCCGAGGGAAGAGAAGGGCACCAGCGCCGACGAGTACCAGGTGTCCAGCACGTCTTCGTCGCGACGAAGCCCCTTTGCCTGTACTTCACGCAACCGTTCGATGATTTTTTTTTGCTCCCAGTCTTGCAGGCTTGGCCGACCCTGTGCTTCGACCTTCTTAAGCTCCTCATTAATGTCGCGCTCGAATGAGCGCAGTGCCTCTTCTTCGCTGCTAGCGACGTAAATGCGCTCTCTATCGTCATACCAGGCCGGAATCTGGTGGCCCCACCAGAGCTGGCGCGAGATGCACCAGTCCTGGATGTTGCCCATCCACTGGTTGTAGGTATTGACCCATTGCTCGGGCACAAACTTGACCGCGCCGCTGTCCACCGCATCAATGGCTTTTTGCGCAATCGACTTGCCGGTCGGGTCTTGCGGGCTGACCTTGTTGACCGCGACAAACCACTGGTCGGTCAACATGGGCTCGATGACCTGGCCGGTGCGGGCGCAACGCGGCACCATGAGTTTGTGTTTCTTGACTTCGACCAGATGGCCCAAGGCTTCGAGGTCGGCGACCACCTGTTTGCGCGCCACGAAGCGGTCCATGCCGCGGTATTTTTCGGGCGCGTTGTCGTTGATGGCCGCGTCCAGCGTGAGCACGCCGATGATGGGCAACTGGTGGCGCTGGCCGACCGCATAGTCGTTGGCATCATGTGCCGGCGTGACCTTGACGACGCCGGTGCCGAATTCTTTGTCGACGTAGTCGTCGGCAATGACCGGGATGTCGCGGTTGCACAGCGGCAATTTCACGAGCTTGCCGATCAGGTGCTGGTAGCGTTCATCGTCAGGGTGCACCATCAAGGCCACGTCGCCCAGCATGGTTTCCGGCCGGGTCGTCGCGACGGTCAGCGAACCCGAGCCGTCGGCCAGCGGATAGGAGATATGCCAGAGGAAACCGTCTTCCTCCTCACTTTCGACTTCCAGGTCCGACACGGCCGACTTGAGGATGGGGTCCCAGTTGACCAGGCGTTTGCCGCGGTAGATCAGGCCCTGCTCGTACAACTGCACAAAGGTCGAGGTGACGACCTTGGACATCTTCGGGTCCATGGTGAAGTACTCGTGTTTCCAGGACACCGAGTCGCCCATGCGGCGCATCTGGCGCGTGATGGTGGTGCCGGACTCTTCCTTCCACTCCCAGACCTTCTCGGCAAACTTCTCGCGCCCGAGGTCGTGGCGGCTTTGGCCTTCGGCCTGCAGCTTGCGTTCGACGACGATTTGCGTGGCGATGCCGGCATGGTCGGTGCCCGGCACCCACAAGGTGTTGTCGCCTTTCATGCGGTGGTAACGCGTGAGCGAGTCCATGATGGTCTGGTTGAAGGCGTGGCCCATGTGCAGGGTGCCGGTCACATTGGGCGGCGGCAGCTGGATGGAAAACGAGGGTTTGGCCGCGTCCAGCGTCGGTTCGTACATGCCGCTGCCTTCCCAGAGCGGCGCCCACTGGCGTTCGATCGCCGCGGGTTCGAACGACTTGGCCAGGCTGTCCAGGCCCGGCGTGGGCACGGTCACCCGGGGTGTTGGGGTGTCGGCGGGAGCGGGGCTGGCGGGCGTGGGGATAGCAGAGGCGGTCATGGGGCAATGAAAAACGGCATCACCGGGATGCCGCCTTGGGTTGGAGGTACGGTCCCGATTTTATTCGACTCGCCGTTCCGGCGGGGCCGGGGCCGCCATTCAGCCCGTGCCGCTTCAGGCGGTGTCGATCTGCCTGGCCGCGGTGATGCAGGCCTGCAGCAGCGGCGTGTCGCCCAGCTGGTTGGCCAGGATCAGGATCAGCCGGGCGTTGAGCAGCTCGGACTGCTCACGGCTCAGGCCCTGGTGGGCGTCGAGCAGGCACTCGTAAAACGCATCCGCATCCTGGAAATGGGGGGCGGTCTTGATGGCGGCTTCGGTTTTCATGGGATGTCTTTCCGGATTCAGCGCAGGCCGAGGGTTTTTTCGACAGCGGCGACCAAGTGGCCATCCACGGCCTCGCCGGTGGCGGCCAGGTAGCCGTCGGGCCGCAGCAGGGCCCAGGCGTGGCCAAACACATGGCAGGCGCCCTGCAAATGGCCGGTACCCCGGGCATTGATGTCGCGCACATGCTCGTGTGCCTGCGCGCGTTCGTCCGGGCCCAGTACCTGCACGCTGCGCACCGGGGCGTGTTGGGCGAGCTGCCGCAGGCGCTGCAGGCCGGCGGCCGGCAGTTCGCCGAACACCAGCACCAGCAGGTCGCCGTCGGCCCACTGCAGCAGGTCGTTGACGGCACCTTGCGAACCGTCTGCCCAGCGGAAGGCCACGTTCTGCACCGACTGCCCGCCGGTGTTTTCGCAGATGGACGAACGTGTGTAGGTGTTGGCCACCGCCATGCGGCCGGTGTTCACCAGCGAGCGCGCAAACGGGTACTGTTTGGCCAGGCTGATGGCGGCCGTGCGAAAGCAGCGCTCCATGCCATCGGCCGGTCGCAGGAAACGCGCGGTGCGGTTGGTCACCTGCACGTTCTGCTGGGCCGCTTCGAGCCGCTCCGCGTTGTAGCTGTCCAGCAAGGCCGGGCTGGCGCGGCCGCGCAGCACGGCAGCCAGCTTCCAGGCCAGGTTGTCGGCATCGGCCACGCCGGTGTTGCCGCCGCGTGCGCCGAAGGGGCTGACGATCTTGGCGGTGTCGCCCATGAAAAACACGCGGCCCACACGCAGCTTGTCCAGGCAGCGGCTGCGGTAGGCGTAGGGACCCACCCAGACGATCTCGACCTCGACGTCCTTGCCGAACTGGCGCTGCAGGCGCTCGCGCACCACGTCTTCGCGGCTCACGGCGTCGGGATCGGCATTGGGCGCCATCTGGTAGTCGATGCGCCAGACATCGTCGGCCATCAGGTGCTGCCAGACCGCGCGGTTGTCGTTGAAGGGTGCTTCGATCCAGGTGTGGCGTTCGACCGGCGGATGTTTGGAAAAGCGCACGTCGGCGATGCACCAGCGGTCATCGCCGCGTTTGTTCTGCATGGTGGCGCCCACCCAGTCGTGGAAGGGTGTGTGCGAGCCGGAAGCGTCGATCACGTGGTCGGCCTCGATCTGGTAGCTGCCCGCAGGTGTTTCCACCGTCAGCGTGGCGAACTCGGCGTTCTGCGTGAAGGCGGTGACGCGCGACTTCCAGCGCAGGTCCACATGGCCGAGTTCATAGATGCGCTCGACGAGGTAGCCCTCGATGTAGAACTGCTGGATGTTGATGAAGGGCGGCTGGGTCGAGAGGTTGAAGTTGCTTTGCTGGCGCAGGTCAAAGGAATAGACCTCGTCGTCGCCTGCAAAGGTGCGGCCCACGCTCCACTGCACACCCTTGGCGGCAATACGCTCGTAGATGCCGAGGCGGTGGAAGACCTCCAGTGATTTCTGCGTGTAGCAGATGCCGCGCGAAGAGGCACCCTTGACGCCCACGGTGTTGTCTTCGTCCAGCAGCACGGCCTCGACACCGTAACGCGCCAGGGCGCAGGCCAGGCTCAGGCCGGTGATGCCGCCGCCGACGATGACGATGGGATGGCGCTTGAGCTGTTTCGCGCCGAGTTCGGGCGGGGCCACGAAAGGGTATTCAGGCAGGGTGTAACCCGTGCCCTGGGTGAACTCATAGCCGTTGGTGAACGCCGTCCGGGCGTAGGCAGGTGGTGTCTCCAGCATGGCGTGTCTCGCTTCCGGCATTGATTTGTTTTCAGCGTTTTTCGGGCCTGGCCCCTGTCGGGAGGACGCAGGCAACTATCAAAATAATAGTAAACGGAGTGCGTCAGGCGGCGGCTTTGCCGCCGAACTCCGGCCTGTCGTTTTGCTGCGGCTTGAGGGCTTCGGCCGCCTGGCCGGCGGCCTTGTCCTTGCGCCACTGCTGCTTGCGTGCCGTCCATTCCGCCAGGCGGGCGTGCGCGGTCTTGCTTTCCTCCAGCATCTGGAACTCGTCGGCCAGCTGCGCCGTCAGCTCCAGGCGCACGCCGTTGGGGTCGAAGAAATAAATGCTCTTGAAGATGTGGTGGTCGGTCACGCCCAGCACTTCGATGCCATCGGCTTCGAGGCGCGCTTTCATCGCTTCCAGGTCGGCCACGGTGTCGACGCGAAACGAGATGTGGTTGACCCACAGCGGCGTGTTGGGTGAGGGCAGGGCCGCCTCGTCATTGCCCAGGTCGAAAAAAGCGATGAAGGAGCCGTCCTGCAGGCGGAAGAAGAAGTGGGTGTAGGGGCAGTACTCGCCGGTGCTCGGAACGTAGTCGCTCTGGATGATGTGGTACAGCGGCAGGCCGAGGATGTCCTCGTAGAAATGCCGGGTTTCTTCGGCGTCTTTGGCGCGGTAGGCGTAGTGGTGCAGCTGCTGCACCGCTGCGGGCGGCGGCAGCGGCGAGGTGGTGGGGCGCAGGGAGGGGGCGGTCATCTGGGCAGCCATGGCGATCTCCGGATTGGGTGGTGCGGGTGTTGATGGGCCTTGGTGGAGCAAGGCTTCAAATTCACCTATTCATAATGCATTTACTATAACGTAACTATTTTGGCCTGCCAAGTGCAGATCTGTCCGTGGTGGTGCGAAGTTGTTGAGAATAATTATCAATTGCAATTGGTCCATAGCTTTTTCCTTTTTTACAAATTGATCCTGGCAATTAGACGCTGCACCTCAATGGGGCTATCGTGTTTTCGTCCTTGACGATGGCGTTCAAGGCAAGGACCATTTTTACCAACCACGAAGGAGATTTCCATGGCTGCTCTCAAAGGCTCCAGAACGGAAGAAAACCTGAAAGCCGCATTTGCCGGTGAATCACAGGCCAACCGCCGTTATCTTTATTTCGCAAACAAGGCTGACGTTGAAGGCCAGCCTGATGTCGCAGCGCTGTTCCGCTCCACCGCGGAAGGCGAAACCGGCCACGCGCACGGTCACCTCGAATGGCTCGAGCAGTGCGGCGACCCGGCCACCGGCATGCCTTTTGGCGGCACGCGCGAGAACCTCGCCTCCGCAGTCGCAGGCGAAACCCACGAGTACACCGACATGTACCCCGGCATGGCCAAAACCGCACGTGACGAGGGCCACGACGAAGTGGCGGACTGGTTCGAGACGCTGGCCAAGGCCGAGCGCTCGCACGCGAACCGCTACACCAAAGCGCTTGCTGAACTGGTGGATTAATTTGCCCCTCGCTACGCCGCCGAGGCGTAGCGATTCGAAAGAGTTCTTGCCCGAACTCTTTCGTAACCCACCCACCCAAGGGGCTTCTGGAAATTCGATTACCGGGATGCAGGGCAAGGCGCACGGAGCACAGGACACCGGAACGTACTCAGGTACGTGAGGATTCCGAGCACCGAGCACCGAGCACCGCACAACGCAGCCATGCGCCCGGCAATCGGATTTACAGAGGCCCCGATAAAGAGACAACATCATGGCTACAGAAGGCAATCTGCAAGCACCCACGCGTCACGCGATCGATTGGAAAAATCCGGACTACTACAACGAGGAGGCAACCTTCCACGAACTGGAGCGCATCTTCGACATCTGCCATGGTTGCCGTCGCTGTGTGAGTTTGTGCGGGGCCTTCCCCACGCTGTTTGACCTGGTCGATGAAAGCAGCACCGGCGAGGTCGATGGGGTGGACAGGAAGGACTACATGAAGGTGGTCGACCAGTGCTACCTGTGCGACCTCTGCTACATGACCAAGTGCCCCTATGTGCCGCCGCACGAGTTCAACCTCGACTTTCCGCACACCATGCTGCGTGCCAAGGCCATCAAGTTCAAGAAGGGCGACGTGGGCCTGGGTGAAAAATTCCTGTCATCCACCGATGTGCACGGCCAGTTTGCCGGCATCCCCATCGTGGTCCAGGTGGCCAATGCGGTCAACAAGACCAAGCCGGCCCGCGCCGTGATGGAAAAAGTTCTGGGCGTCGATAAAAACGCGTGGCTGCCCGAACTGGCGACGAAGAAATTCCGTTCCGGCGCCCTCGAGTCGCCGCCGCATCCGGTGAAAGACGGCGCCAAGACGCCCGGCAAGGTGGTGATTTTTTCAACCTGCTACATCAACTACAACGAGCCCGGCATCGGCCACGACCTGCTCAAGGTGCTGGACCACAACGAAGTGCCCTACGTGCTGGTGGAAAAGGAAAAATGCTGCGGCATGCCCAAGCTGGAGCTCGGCGACCTCGATTCGGTCAACGAAAGCAAGGAAGCCAACATCCCGGTGCTGGCCAAATACGCTCAGGACGGCTTTGCCATCCTGAGCGCCGTGCCGAGCTGCACCCTGATGTTCAAACAGGAAATCCCGCTGATGTACCCCGACGACGCCGAGGTGCAGCTGGTCAAGGAACACATGTGGGACCCGTTCGAGTACCTGATGGCGCGCAAGCGCGACGGCCTGCTCAAGACCGAGTTTCCGGTGCCGCTGGGCAAGATCAGCTACCAGATCCCCTGCCATGGCCGGGTGCAGAACATTGGCAAGAAAACCGAGGAAATGCTCAAGATGGTGCCGGGCACCAGCGTGCACACGCATGAACGCTGCTCGGGCCACGCCGGCACCTTCGGCGTGAAGGTGCCGTACCACCAGCAGGCCATGAAAATCGGCAAGCCGCTGTTCAAGGCCATGGCCAGCCACAAGGACGGCGGCCTGCCCGACGTGATCAGCAGCGACTGCCCGCTGGGTGGCCACCACATTGCCCAGGGCTTTGAAGTCAACCAGCTTGGCGCACCGCCGCAAAAACACCCGCTGACTCTGGTCCGCACGGCCTACGGACTGAAGTAGCCACCAAGGAGCCCTTATGCAAGTCACCGGAAAAATCACCCGCGACAGCCTCATGACCCTGGAGGCCTACAGCAAGTACCGCAGGGAAAACAAGCCGGCCATCATGGCGCACCGCCGCTTGCGCAGCGTGCGCCTGGGGGAACACATCAACGTGCAGTTCGAAAGCGAGACCAGCATCCGTTACCAGATCCAGGAAATGCTGCGCATCGAAAAAATCTTTGAGGAAGAAGGCATCAACCAGGAGATCGAGGCCTATGCGCCCTTGATGCCCGACGGCAGCAACTGGAAGGCCACCGTGATGCTGGAGTACCCCGACGTCAACGAGCGCAAGCGCGAGCTGGCCCGGCTGATCGGCGTGGAAGACCGCCTGTTTGTCGAAGTCGAAGGCCACGCGCGGGTGTATGCGATTGCCGATGAAGACATGGCCAGGGAAAACGACGAGAAAACCTCGGCCGTGCATTTTGTGCGTTTTGAGCTGAGCCCGGCCATGTGCGCCGCGGTCAAGGCCGGCGCCGGCGTCAAGCTGGGTTGCGACCACACCCACTACCCGGCGCATGTGACGATTCCTGCCGAAACGCTGGCGTCGCTGGCCAGCGACCTGCGCTGAGCCGGGCTTTTGCTGCTTTGCGGCGCCCGGACGCGGCTGGCTGTCGTAAAGTCGGGACTGGCTTTACTTCACCCCCAGGTCCATGCTGTTTTTACTCTCGCCGGCGAAATCGCTGGATTTCGCCACGCCGCCGCAGGTCGCCACGCACACCCCGCCGCTGTTCGTCAGTCAGTCCACCGAGCTGATCAAGGTGCTCAGGGAGAAAACCCAGGCGCAGGTCAGCGAACTGATGTCGCTGTCGGACACGCTGGCCGGCCTCAATGTGGCGCGTTACCAGGCCTGGTCGCCGAAGTCCAGCGCCAAAAATGCCAAGCAGGCGGTGCTGGCCTTCAACGGCGATGTCTACGAGGGGCTGGACGCCAAAAGCCTCCGGGCCGCGGACCTTGACTGGGCGCAGGCGCACCTGTGCATCCTGAGCGGCCTGTACGGCGTGCTGCGCCCGCTGGACCTGATGCAACCCTACCGCCTGGAGATGGGCACCCGGCTGGCCACGGCGCAGGGCCGCAACCTCTACCAGTTCTGGGGCGCGCAGATCGCCGACTACCTCAATGCGCGTGCGGCCGCCGACACCTCGCCGGTCATCGTCAACCTGGCCAGTGAGGAGTATTTCAAGGCGGTGGACCGCCAGGCCCTCAAGCCGCGCGTGGTCAGTTGCGTCTTCGAGGAGTTCAAGGGAGGCAAGTACAAGATCATCAGCTTCCATGCCAAACGCGCGCGCGGCCTGATGGTGCGCTACGCAATCGACAGGAAGCTGGCCACCGTCAAGAAGCTCGAAGGCTTCGACGCCGAAGGTTACCGTTTTGCACCGGCGGTGTCCGGGCCCGACCGGCTGGTGTTTCGCCGCCAGCAGACCGGCTGAGTCCTGTGTCCACCATGCGCGACTACGAGGTCCAGCCCCAGCATGTGACGCCCGAGGTGCAGGCCTGGGTGCGTGCCCAGGCCGCCCTGGGCCACACGGCGCCCACCATCCTCAAGGCCCTGCGCAAGTCGGGCTGGCTGGCGGACGTGGCACGCGAAGTCCTTGCCGCGACCCTGCAGGCGCCGTCCGGCGTGCCGGTGCCGCGGCCGGCCATCGGCGCGGCGCTGCGGCTGGACGCCGGCGACCGGCAGGTCGATGTGCTGATGCAGATGAGCCAGCCGCACATCGTGGTGTTCGGCAACGTGCTCAGTGACGACGAATGTGATGCGCTGATGCAGGCCGCCAGGCCGCGCCTGTCGCGTTCACTGACCGTGGCGGTCAAGACCGGCGGCGAGGAACTGAATGACGACCGCACCAGCCGCGGCATGTTTTTCACGCGCGGCGAAAACGAGCTGGTCAGCCGTATCGAGGCGCGTATCGCGCGGCTGCTGGACTGGCCGCTTGAAAACGGCGAAGGCCTGCAGGTGCTGCAGTACCTGCCGGGCGCCGAGTACAAACCGCACCACGATTATTTCGATCCCGCCGAACCCGGCACGGCGTCCATCCTGGAGCGCGGCGGCCAGCGGGTGGGCACGCTGATTCTTTACCTGGGCGTGCCCGACGCCGGCGGCGCCACGGTGTTTCCCGACATCGGGCTGGAAGTGGTGCCGCAGCGCGGCCATGCGGTTTTTTTCAGCTACGACCAGCCGCATGCCTCCACGCTGACCTTACATGGCGGCGCGCCAGTCCTGGCCGGCGAAAAATGGGTGGCTACCAAATGGCTGCGTGAACGGGAGTTTGTTTAACACCCCTGTTGAGCCTCGCTGCGTGTAGTCTCCTCTCCCCTTGCCGGGGACGGCGCCTGCGGCCTGGCCCTTCGACAGGCTCAGGACAGGCCAAAGCCAGTTCCGCGGCCCCTGCTGAGGGCGTCCGTCTACCGCGTTCCGGCAGAGGTGTACATAATCACCAGATGAAATTAAGAGCAAACGGTATCGATATTGAAGTTGAGGATTCAGGCCCCGGCGCCAGCGCACAGCCGCGTCCGGCGGTGCTGCTGATCATGGGCCTGGGCATGCAGCTGGTCGCCTGGCCGCCGGCCATGATGCAGGCCCTGATCGACGCGGGTTACCGCGTGATCCGCCTGGACAACCGCGACATCGGCCTGTCGCAGAAGTTCGACCACCTGGGCCAGCCCAACCTGGTGTGGGCAAGCATCAAGTACAAGCTGGGCCTGGCGGTCAAGGCGCCTTATGCGCTGCACGACATGGCGGCGGATGCGCTGGCCGTGCTTGACGCGCTTCAGATCGATAAGGCGCATGTGGTCGGTGTCAGCATGGGCGGCATGATTGCGCAACGCGTGGCCTTGGCCGCACCGGCGCGGGTGCTGAGCCTGACCAGCGTCATGAGCTCCAGCGGCGCGCGCGGCCTGCCGCAGGCCGAGCCGCATGTCCTGCGGGTGCTGCTGAGCCGGCCGGCCGGCAAGGACCTGCCCTCCATCGTGGATCATTACGTCAAGCTGTTCAAGGCCATCGGCAGCCCGGGTTTTCCGGTGGACGACGCGGAACTGCGTTCGCGCATCCTGGCCGCCTCCGAACGGAGCTTTCATCCGGCCGGCGTGACGCGCCAGATGATGGCCATCGTCGCCGACGGCCGCCGCGCCGCGGAGCTGGCGGCCCTGCGTTTGCCGGCGCTGGTGGTGCACGGCAAGGCCGACCCGCTGGTGCCGTTTGCCTGCGGCGAGGACACGGCGCGGCGTATTCCGGGCGCCCGTCTGGTCGGCATTGAAGGCATGGGCCACGACCTGCCCGACGGCGTGGTCCAGCGTCTGCTGGAGCCGCTGATTCCCCATCTTGACGCCGCACAGACCACACCATGAACACCCCCGACCAATCCCAACTGGGCAAGCTGACGCCCTACATCGACCAGTACGACGCTTCGCTGCTGTTTCCCATTCCGCGCGCCGTCAAGCGCGAGGAGCTGGGCCTGGGTGAGAACCCGCCCTTTTTCGGGGCCGACATGTGGACCGTGTTCGAGCTGAGCTGGCTGAACCTGCGCGGCAAGCCGCAGGTGGCGCTGGCCCACATCACGGTGCCCTGCGAGTCGCCGAACATCGTCGAAAGCAAGTCCTTCAAGCTCTACCTCAACAGCTTCAACAACACGCGTTTTGCGGATGCCCGCGAGGTGCGCGAGCGCATTCGCGCCGACCTCAATGCAGCGGTGGGTGCCGGCGTGGGTGTCAAGACGCTGGGGCCGGAGCTGTTCGACCAGGAGCCCGTGCACGAGCTCGACGGCCTGAACCTGGACCGGCTCGACGTGGAGTGCCTGCACTACACACCGGCGCCCGAGCTGCTGTTTGCCGACCATGAAGAGCCGCCGGTCAGCGAGACCGTGGTGTCCAACCTGCTCAAGAGCAACTGCCTGGTGACCGGCCAGCCCGACTGGGGCAGCGTGCAGATCAGTTATTCCGGCGCGCCCATCGACCAGGAAGGCCTGCTGCAGTACATCGTGAGTTTTCGCAACCACAACGAGTTCCACGAGCAATGCGTGGAGCGCATCTTCATGGACATCTGGACGCGCTGCCGGCCGCTCAAGCTGTCGGTCTACGCGCGTTACACGCGGCGCGGCGGGCTGGACATCAACCCGTTCCGCACGAGTTATCCGCAGGCGCTGCCGCCGAATATCCGCACGGCGCGGCAGTAGGCGTGGTGTCTGTCATTGCGGGCTTCGACCCGCAATCCATGTGTGCATCCTCACGGCCTGGGTTCGCAGGCATGGATTCCGGATCCAGTCCGGAATGACAAAATTCCTCGCGGGCGCTATTAAATAGGTAGCTGCCTGCGAGCGCCCAATAAGGGCTAGAGCCCGATTTCCTTGAAACTCTGGAGCGGTGACAGGCCTGCGAACTCGCCCGTGCGTTTTTCCTTCATGGCCGTCACGGCTTCGCGCACATGCTGGTTGCTCCAGATCGCGCCCTGGAGCCAGCCCATTTGTTTGAGCGCGTCGTCCACCGAATGGTCACGCGTGTAATGAATCGCCTGCTTGGTGCCCCAGATGGCGACCGGCGGTTTGCTGGCGATTTCCTTGGCGCATAACAGCGCGCCGGCCAGCAGGGCTTCGGGCGAATCGAAGACCTCGTTGACCAGGCCGTAGCCCAGCGCCCTGGCTGCGCTGAGGCGGCGCCCGGTATAGGCCAGCTCCTTGACCACGGCCAGCGGCACCAGCTTGGGCAGGCGCTGCAGCGTGCCGACATCGGCGACCATGCCGATGTTGATTTCCTGGATGCAGAAAAACGCGTCGGCCGTTGCATAACGAATGCAGCAGGCCGTCACCATGTCGACCGCGCCGCCAATGCAGCCGCCCTGGATGGCGGCGATCACCGGGATGCGCAGGGTCTCGAGTTTGGTGAAGGTGGCCTGCATGTCGCTGAGCATGTCGAAGATGGCGGCGCGGCCTTCGGGGCTCTGGTCGTCCATCGCAATGGCGCCGCCGAAGGTCTCCAGCGCCATGCCGGCGCTGAAATGTTTGCCCGTGCTGGAGATCACCAGCACCCGCGCATCGCCAGCCTTGTGGAGCTGGGTGAGCACCTCATCGAGCTCACGCCAGAAGGTCGGGTGCATGGTGTTCATCGCTTCGGGGCGGTTGAGCACCAGGTGGGCGATGTGGTCGGTGGTCGAAAGGGTGAAGCAGGTCAGTGGGTTCATGCCTGCCAATGTAAATCAGTGCGCCGGTTCCAGCCAGTCACACCTGAGACGGCCCCGGGCATGGGCGCGGGCGCGCCAGCGTACATAGAGCTGCGGTGCCGCCATGCCCAGCAGGCACAGGGGGCAGGCCAGGGGAGCGTCCAGCGCCAGGGCCGGCAGCCAGCCGACCCAGCCCATGACCCACAGCGTCAACACGGCGTCCCACACCTGGTATTCCAGCGGACGGGTGTCTTTGTGCGCCAGATGCCACTGCTTGATGCGCTGCAACTCCAGCAGCGAGAGGGCGGGGTGGTGCGCGGATGTCCTGGGGTACGCCATAAAGCCTCCTGCAGAGGCTTCAATGTAAGTTTCAAGCAAGCTTGTGTCAACGCCCCTTTGTGCGGCCCGGCGGGCTGGCCGGGCCGCCCCGGGCTATTTGGCGGCCGCGATGGCTTTGGCCAGATCTGCGGTTTCCTCGCAGCTGGCGCAGATGGCCTGCAGCTTGGCGAGCTGGGCTTCCGCCTGGGCCTTCTGGCCGGTCTTCAGGTAGGTGATGCCCGAGTATTCAAGCGCGCCCTTGTGTTTTGGATCCAGCGTCAGCGCCTTGTTGTAGGCGGCAAAGGCCTCGTCGTATTTGCCCAGCCAGCGGTTCGAATAGCCGAGGTAGTTGTAGGCGTCGGCGTTTTTCGGGTTCTGTGCGACGACCTTGTTGAAGCTGGCGACGGCCTGTGCCCAGTTTTTGGCATCCATGGCCTTTTTGCCAACGGCGAAGTCGTCGATGCGAGCGTTTTCCACCGGCGTGGTGGGGGTGTCGGCGGCCAGCGCGGCCCCGGCCAGCGCCAGGCTCAGGACGGGCAGGGCGATCCATTGGCGAAGGGTCAATGTAGTCATGTCGGGCTCCTTGAGTGTCAGTGATTGAGGTGCGCTGTCAGATCAGCACCTGAGACAAACGACGGAAATGGGGAAACGGATGCAAACCGGGCGACACCGGCCTGAAATTGATGCTTGCGGGGCGGCGTCACCATAACTTGGCGCAGTTGCCGCTGAACAGCACCGGCGCGCTGGGGCTGACAGGGGCGGAACTGGTCTCCAGGGTGACCACCAGCTTGCTGACTTTGGACAGCAGCTTTTCAGAGGTGTCAGGCAGCAAGGAAGCCGCCGAACCACTGGCCGGCACCGGGCCCAGCACAAAGGCCGGACCGCTGGCGGGCACGGCCCACAGCACCAGGGTGCCGTTCGCCGGCGCGATGATGGGTCCGATGACCTTGACGGTCAGGGTCTTGCCGTGGCGCAAGGAGCTGACCAGCAGCTTGCCGTTGCCCTGCGCGTCGGTGAGCAGGCCCACATAACTCTGCGGCAGCTTTTCGCCCGAACGCATGGCCATCTGGTCACTGGACAGGAACAGCGTCGGTGCCGTGACAAACAGCAGGCTCGCCGCGATCACGCCCACGGCCACACCCCCCAGGCCCATGCCCGCCGGCTTGAGCCAGGCCACCCAGCCCAGCCAGGGCGCTGGCGCACGCGGGGCCGGCTGCGCGGCCTGGGTGCGCTCGGCAATCGCCGGCCAGAGCCGCGGCGAAGGCTGTTGCAGCGGGACCGACCGGGCCAGCTGGCCCAGCCGCGTCTCCCATTGCGTGACCAGCACCCGCACATCCGCCCGGTCGCGTTGCAGCTGTTCAAAACGGCTCCGTGCGCCTCCCGTCAGGGTGCCCAGCACATAGGACGAGGCCAGGTGTTCGAGCAGTTCGGGCTGGGTATAGGTCATCGGGTCATCGCGCCCTCACGCGGGTCGCTTCGCGTCCTGCGTTCATGCCCCCACCCCCTGCGCGGCCAGGCAGCCCTTGAGCCTGTCCAGACCGCGCCGTATCCAGGCCTTCACCGAACCCAGCGGCGCGCCCATCTGCGCGGCCACTTCGGTGTGCGACAGGCCCTGGTAATAGGCCAGCGCCAGGCTTTGCCGGTAACTGCCTTCCAACGCGTTCATGCAGCCTTCAATGTGCAGGGTCTGCACTGCCTGTTCGAGCAGCTGCATCGCGCTGGGCGCCGGGTGGGCCGAGGCTTGGACCTCGTCCTCATCGAGATCGCCGGATTCGGGCCAACCGGTTTCCTTGCGGCGCACCCGCGAGCGCAAGGCGTCAAGCGCCTTGTTGCGGACGACGGCGATCAGCCACGTCATGGCTTGAATGGTCTGCCCGCCCACCTCACTGCGGTAGCCGCCGGCATTTTTCCAGATGCTCACATAGGCCTCCTGCAGCGCATCTTCGGCCGCCTGTCCCTGGCCCAATATACGAACGGCCACGCCAAACAGATGCCGGTGCGTCCGCTCATAGATCCGGGCGAAGCAAACATGGTCGCCCCGCGCTGCACCCGCGATCAGGGCCTCCAGGCTGCGGGAATCCGCGCGGGTGTCCAGCGTCATGCTGCCGAGTATATGAAGTTCGGCTGGCGCGGCAAAGGCCGGCGGGCCCCTAGATCCGGCGCCGGCGCGGCACCACGCTCAGCTGCATCGTGGCTTTGGCGGGAGCGGCGCTCACGGTGGCCTGCTGCGAGGCGATGTCAATCAGCTGATCGGCGTGCCAGACCTTGACTTGTGCGGGGCCGTCGGGAACCTGTTCCACATTGGCGATGCCATCGGCACCGGTCAGGACCGCCCACGGCGACTCGCTGACATAGACATGGCCGCGCATGGACCCGTGGATGTGGCAGCCCAGCAGCACGGCACCGGCCTTTTCGAACACAGCCTCGGCCGACTTGCCGGGCTTGCCGTCGGCCTTGCCGTCCAGGCGCAACTCGAAGCCGCTGCCGGCGGTGGCGTTGAATTGCGCAACACCCGCGGCCGAGCCGCGCACATGGTGTTCCCACGGGTCGTTGTTGATGAATTTCGCCTTGGCCCCCACCCCCACCACGCTGACGGCCGGAATGAAGCGCATCTTTTCCTGGTTGACGGTCACCTGCAGCGGCAGCGGCGCCTTGGGCTCGCCCTTGTTGGCAGGCAGGACCACCACCACGGCATCAGCCACGGGTTTGCCTTCCTTGTCCAGTACCAGCACTTGCAGGTTGCCGGCTGCGGCCCAGCCCGAGAGGGTGGCCAGTGCGAGGGTGAGCAGGGTTGTTTTCATGGCAGCGGGTCCTTGGGGTGTCGATGGCGTCGTTCAGCGTACGGTGATGGTGTCGCGGTGCATGGGGGCCAGCAACGCGAGCATCTGGTTCTGGGTGCGAAAGGGAATGCCCCGGGCGTCCATGCTTTGCTGCAGCACCTCGACCAGCGCGTGGAAGTCAGACTTCTTGATGTCCAGGTTGGCATGGGCGCTTTTCATGTCGGCGCCCTTGTAGACGCAGGGGCCGCCGGCCAGGGCGCACAGCTGGTCCACCAGCTGCTCCTTGACGCGCTGCTGGTTGGCCGGCTTGAAGTGCGGGCCGGTGCGCGGGTCAGCGAGCAGGCGCACCATGAAGTCATCCATCAGCGTGACCAGCCCGGCCTTTTCGCCGAAGGCCTTGTAGAGCTGGTCGCCCTGCGGGGCGGTTTGGGCGAACGACGTGCCGGCCGCCAGGAGGCTGGCGGCTGCGAGGGCGAGAGAGATCAGGGTCTTGTTCATGGCAGTTCCTTGTAAACAGATGGGCGGGTGG
>NZ_NBZV01000051.1 GCF_002379095.1 Polaromonas sp. AER18D-145 | reverse complement strand
CTGCGGTCCCGGTTCCCGCCCCCCTGACCCGCCCGGGTCTGGTGGCCACCGATACCCTCAACGGCGCCGACACCGCCTGGATGATGACCTCGACAGCCCTGGTGCTCCTGATGACCTTGCCGGGCATCGCCCTGTTCTACGGCGGCATGGTGCGCAAGAAAAACGTGCTCAACACCATGGCCTGCGTGGTGGCCATTTGCGCTGTCGTCAGCCTGCTGTGGTTTGCCGTCGGTTACTCGCTGGCTTTCACGCCGGGCAGTGGCGCGCTGGGCCACTACATTGGCGGCGGCGAGCGACTCTGGTTTGCCGGTCTGGACTATGTCAAGGACGCGCAGAAAGTCGCGGTCAGCCATATTGCGCCGAATATCCCCGAGTCGGTGTACGCGATGTTCCAGCTGACCTTTGCCATCATCACCGCGGCGCTGGTGGTGGGGGCGTTTGTGGAGCGCATGCGGTTTTCCGCGATGCTGTGTTTCATCAGTCTCTGGACCCTGGTTGTGTATGCACCGATTGCGCACTGGGTCTGGGAACCCAATGGCTGGCTGGCCCAACTCGGGGCGCTCGATTTTGCCGGTGGTTCCGTGGTGCACATCAATGCCGGCGTGGCGGGACTGGTCTGTGCCTACGTGCTCGGGCCGCGCCGCGGCTACGGCCGCGAGGCCTTCACGCCCTTCAACCTCGGCCTCACCATGGCCGGTGCCGGCATGCTCTGGGTCGGCTGGTTCGGCTTCAATGCCGGCTCCGCCGTGGCCTCCGATGGCCGGGCCGGCCTGGCGATGGCGGTGACGCACATTGCCGCTGCTGCCGGGGCCCTGTCATGGATGGCGGCCGAGTGGATGGTCCGCAAACGGCCCACCTTGCTCGGCCTGTGTTCGGGGCTGGTGGCCGGGCTGGTGGCCATCACCCCGGCGGCTGGCTTTGTCTCGCCCCGTGCGGCCCTGGCCATCGGGTTGATTGCCGGCGTGGCCTGCTACTGGGGGGCGACCGGCCTCAAACGCCTGCTCAATGCCGATGATTCCCTCGATGTGTTCGGCGTGCACGGCGTGGGCGGCATCGTCGGTTCGCTGCTGACCGGCGTGT
This sequence comes from Polaromonas sp. AER18D-145, assembly GCF_002379095.1. Taxonomy (GTDB): domain Bacteria; phylum Pseudomonadota; class Gammaproteobacteria; order Burkholderiales; family Burkholderiaceae_C; genus Polaromonas. Next base: position 32,045 of record NZ_NBZV01000051.1, on the reverse strand, counting down.
TTGCCAGCAAAACCATCTCGGGCGTGGAAGGCAGCGTGCTGACCCAGGCCATCGGTGTCGGGGCCGTGCTGTGTTACAGCCTGCTCATGACGGCCGTGGTGCTCTGGATCACGTCGCTGGTTTTCAGCCTGCGGGTCAGTGACAGCTCGGAGTCCGACGGCCTGGACATTGCCCAGCATGCCGAGCGGATGGGCACCTGATGGAGGACCCTGGCATGCCCTCCAGCGAAAAAATTGCGATTGCGGCCCACCTGCATGTGTTGCTGCGCAGAAAGACCGGGCGGGTGACCGACACCGAGTGGATGGCGACCAACGCGGAATACGCTGCCGAAATCGTCCGCTTCTCGCGCGAGAAGGCGGCCGAAGATGGCCACATCGATCTTGGCGTCTGGGCCGACCGGCTCGCGGAGATCATGGCGTCCCCGGAGGCCAGGCACCGCGCACCGCTGGTCAGGATGATGGCCGATGCCGTCAAGGAGCGCAGCGCGGCGCCACCAGCGGCCGCTGCGCCGGTGCCGGACCGGCAAGGTGCCCGCTCGGTCAACACCGAGGAGGAGGTCTACCCCGAGTCGGGTTTCATCGAGTCCACGTTCGGCACCTTTTTTGGCGACAGCGAGAAACGCCGCGAGCGCGAGCCGCGCGATCCGGATGCCCCGCGCTATGTGAAGGGGCTGCGCTGAGCGTGGGTGTGCCCCGCGTTGCTTCAGCGTGATACCGGCGCCAGCGTGAAGTAAAAACAGGCACCTTGCCCGGGTGCCGATGAGGCCCAGATGCGTCCGCCATGGCGCGTGACAATCCGGCGGGCAGTGGCCAGGCCGATGCCGACACCGGCAAATTCGCCAGGGGCGTGCAGGCGCTGGAAGGCGGTAAACAGCTTGTCGGCATACGCCATGTCGAACCCGACGCCGTTGTCCCTCACGGAAAAAATCAGCTCGCCATGGGTGCCCGGCTCGCAGCCCACCGTGATCTCGGCTTCCGCCCGCGTAGAAGTGAACTTCCAGGCATTGCCCAGCAGGATGTTCAGCAAATGCAGCACCAGTCCGGCGTCGGCCTGCACGGCCGGCAAGGCCTGGACCCGGCTGGTCACAAGGCGTTCCGGGTGCTGCTGCTGGAGCGATTTCAGAACCGAGCCGGCCATGGCGCCCAGGTCCACCTGCTCGCGGCGGGACTGCGTGCGCGACAACTGCGCCAGCGCCAGCAGGCTGTCGGTCCGCTCGTTCATCTGGCTGACCCCGGCACGGATGCGCTGGAGGTAGTGCCTGCCGCGCTCGCTGATGCCGGCCGCCATTTCCTTTTCCAGCAGCCGGGACATGCCGTTGATGGCAATGTAGGGCTGGCGCAGGTCATGGGCCAGCGCCTGCGAAAAAGCCTGCAGCTCCAGGGTGGCTGCCGTGAGTTCGGCCGTGCGTTTTTCCACGCGGGTTTCCAGCTCCGCGTTGAGCTGCAGGATCTGCTGCTCGGCCAGTTTGCGCTCGGTGATGTCGCGCAGGATCACGCTGACCTGCACGTCGCCCTCGCTGTTCACATGCTGCGACGAGGAGGCCTCGGCCGGAAAGCGCGTGCCATCCCCGCGCACACAGACCAGTTCGCCGCGGAACCTGGCGGAGCGGCTGACCTGCATCATCAGCCCGGCCATGCGTGGATCCGTCCCGTCCACCAGACCGGCGATGCCTGCTGCCCTGATTTGCTGCTCGCTCATCCCGAACATGGTGCAAGCCGCCTGGTTGGCCGCGAGCACCGTGCCGTCGGGCAGGCTTTGCAGAAAGCCGTCCAGGCTGGTTTCGACCACCAGCCGGAAACGCTCCTCGCTGATGCGCAGGGTGTCCTCGGCTGCGAGCAGGCTGCGGTGGCGACGGGCCCGGCTCTGCGCCGCGGAGACCAGCGTTTCCGGGGAGACCGGCTTGGTGATGAAGTCATCCCCGCCCTGCCGGAGCGCTTGGGCCTGCCGGTCCAGGCTGGTCTCGGCGGACAGGAAGATGATGGGCACCCGGACAAACTCGGGTTGTTGCCGGATCAGGGTGGCCAGTTCGATCCCGTTGCATTGCGGCATGTGGATGTCGCAGGTGATCAGGTCGGGCCGGAAATCGACCAGCGGCGCCATGACTTGGCAGGGTTCGGTGACGATGCACGTCTGCATGCCTGCTGACTGCAACACGCCGGCATAAAAGGTTGCCAGTGCTTCGTCGTCCTCCACAATCAGCACCCGGTAAGGTTGCGTCGGCTCCGCAGAGGTGAGCTGGTCCAGCAGGGCGGTGATGGCCCGCACATCCAGGGGCTGCGGGAAATACCCGGCTGCCCCGGCTCGCACGGCGGCCAGGCGGGTCTGGAAGTTCGTGCCGGCGCCCATGAGAAGCAGGGGCGCCCTGCCTTCTGTGGCCGGGCCGGGCGCGGCCAGCACCGGCCGCGTCACCAGGGGGTCTGCGGAAAACGTGATGTCGGCAAGAATGGCCGCCGGCGCTTCCTGCAGCGCCGCCCGGTCAGCGGCAGCAGGCTGGGCGAACACGCGGACCTGGTAGCCGCCATGGCGCAACTGATCGGCAAGCTGGCCGGCCGCTAGCCCGTCTGGAGCAATGATGTGAAGCAGCCGTGCTGGCCCGGCGGGCTGCGACACGGCGGCCTCACTGCTGGCCGTGGGAGCCGCAGCCGGCATGTCAGCGGCAGGCTGGTCCGCGGCCGCCGCGGCTCTCAGCGCCTGCAGGCTGGTTTCCAGCGTGAGACGATCGTCGGCGCCGGGAAATCCCGGGACACCGGTGTTTTCCGAGAGCAGTTTTTCGATCGCTGCCGCCACTTCGCTGACGGCGGGAAAACCAAAGGTGCCACCAGAGCCCGCCAGCTTGTGGGCCTGTGCCAGCACGGACAGCGCAGCCTCCTGGCCGCTGGGCCCGTCGGTGCCGCTGCCCAGCTGTCGCAGCACTGCTTCCAGCGCACTGATCTTTTCCGGCAGCCCGGCCGCATACAGCGCACGCTGGGTCTGCATGTAAAGGGCAAGGCTGGTGGTCGGCATCAAGGCTTTGGGGTTGTGAGGGGGGCTGGTCCATTATCGGGCTCGCGGCGGCGTGGGCGTCGTTTTGGCTAGGGCCTGTTAGCGCTATTTATGCAAGATGCGTTGCGAGTCAAAAAGGCCCTACACCCGACGTATGATGGCCCCGGGATGCAGGGCGTCCTGAGCCTTTCCGCACGGCAGCCACCCGTCAAGCCAACCACCCATGAGACATCCGGACAGCAATAGCACGAAACAAGCCGGCCCGGCCGGTGCGGGCCTTCGGTGGGGGCCGCTGGTGATCCTGCTTTTCTGGCTGGTGGTCATGGGGGCCCTGTACGCCGTGATGCGCCAGGTGTTGAAGCCGCCGCCGCTGACTGTTTCAGTGAGCGGGGAGCTGGTGATTCCCCGCGCCCGGGACGGCCACTTTTACGCGCGGGGACAGGTCCATGGCCAGCCTGTCACTTTTCTGGTGGACACCGGCGCCTCGCTGGTGGTGGTCAGCCAGGAGTTTGCGCGGACCGCCGGCATGGCGCCGGGCGAGGCGACCACCTTCCAGACCGCCAGCGGCGAGCTGCAGGGCCGGATCGTCAAGGGTGTCACGGTGTCGGTCGGGCCGGCCAGCGTCTCGGGCACACGGGTCGGCGTGGGGCTGGTGGGACCCGATCCCTCGGTGGCCCTGCTGGGGCAGAGCTTCCTGTCCCGGTTCGAAATCGTGCTGTCCGGGGACAACATGGTGCTGCGCGGCAAATAGTGGGCCTCTGGTTTTTATTTTTGCGTTGAACCCGCTGCGCCGACAAGCCACAGGTTCTCTCCCTGGCCGCCAAGCTGAAAACCGGACGGTAAATAAGTTACCGCCACCCTGGTAATGGATGACTGACACCGGCGCAGCGTCGTCCCAAGATGACTTCTGTTCAGCTCTTCCGGCTGATGGCAGGAGACCCCCATGATGCGAGCCATCGTCACCCTTTTGATCAGCGCGTTTGCCGGTGCATGCCTGCCCTCTGCGGCGGCCGATATCTCTGCCTTCCAGCGTGGCGTGTTGATTCAGGGAACCATCGAGAAAGGCGACTACGCCAGGGTCATCGAGTTCATCCGGCATCCCGACAACTACGGGCGTTTTGCGCGCATGGTCTACCTGGATTCATCGGGCGGTGATGTGGAGGAGGCCATCAAGATCGCCCACCTGCTAGACAAGAGTTACGCCGCCACCCACGTGGCCCATGGCGCGCGCTGCTACAGCGCCTGTTTCATCTTGTGGATGAGTGGCGTGACCCGCCATGTGTCCAGTGGTGCAACGCTGGGCGTGCACCGCATCCATGTCCAGCTCAAGGAGGGCAGCATCGACCAGCAGTCGGCGTATGTCAGCCGGATCGCACTCACGGTGGAAAACTACATGGCGGGCCTGGGCACGCCGCGCGTCATCCTCGACAAGATGAACGCCACCGCGCCGGCAGACCTGTTTGTCTTCAGCCCGCGCTGGCTGGCCGAGCAGCATTTGCTGACCGCGGTGTCTTACCGGCTCGGCTTCATCGATGCGGCGCAGGCCCGCTGCGGGCCCGAACCTGTGGCACTGGCCATGAGGGGGAAGGCGCCGCCCGTCGATGACGAGGCGGACCGCTGGGTCGCGCAGATCAAGAGCTGGATCACCTGCGCCGACGAGTGGCGCGCCAGCACCCAGAGAGGTGATGGCGTGACCATCGCCGCGTTGCTCGGGCAATAGCCGCAAGGTGGCGGCTTCGCCTTACACGCCGTCCCGTATCCACTGCGCGGCTTTTTCCGCAATCATCAATGTCGGTGAATTGGTGTTGCCGCTGGTGATCAGTGGCATCACGCCTGCATCGACCACCCGCAGCCCCGTCACCCCGCGCACCCGCAGGTGGGCGTCGACGACGGCCAGGGGGTCCTCCGCCCTGCCCATTTTGGTGGTGCCCACCGGGTGGAAGATGGTGGTCGCAATGTCGCCGGCCAGCCGCACCAGGTCGTCATCACTCTGGAACTGAACGCCGGGACGGAACTCTTCGGGCTGGTAGCCGGCCAGCGCGCTCTGGCTCACGATGCGGCGCGTGACACGCAGGGAGTCGGCCGCCACCTTCCTGTCCTCGGCAGTGCTGAGATAGTTGGGCGCGATGGCGGGCGCGTCTTCAAAGTTGCCGCTCTTGATCTGAACGGTACCCCGGCTCGTGGGATTGAGGTTGCAGACGCTGGCGGTGAACGCGTTGAAGTTGTGCAGCGGCTCGCCAAACGCGTCGAGCGACAGCGGCTGCACGTGGTACTCGATGTTGGGCCAGGGCTGGTCCGGCGAGCTGCGCGTGAAGGCGCCCAGCTGCGACGGCGCCATGCTCATCGGGCCGGTCTGTTTGAGCGCGTATTCGAGGCCGATTTTGGCCTTGCCCCAGAGCGAACTGCCCAGGGTATTGAGCGTGAAGTTTTTCGCCTTGCTGCCTGCGACGGGGTTGACCTTGTAGACCGAGCGGATCTGCAGGTGGTCCTGCAGGTTGGCACCCACGCCGGGCAGGTCCACCACCACTGGGATGCCGTGCTGCTGCAGCAGCGCCGCCGGGCCGATGCCCGAGAGCTGCAGGATTTGCGGCGAGCCTATGCTGCCGGCGCTCAGGATGACCTCGCCGAGCTTGCCCTGCGCTCTACCGGAGTCGCGCGTGGCAAAGGCCTGGACGCGTTCATGGCCGGTCCAGACCTCGACGCCGGTGCAGCGCTGGCTGCCGTCGTCCTGGCGCTCGACAACGAGTTTGCAGACCTGCGCGCCGGTCCACATCTCGAAGTTGGGACGTGCAAAACAGGTCGGACGCAAAAACGCCTTGGCGGTGTTCCAGCGCCAGCCGCTTTTCTGGTTGACCTCGAAATAACCGACGCCTTCGTTGCTGCCGCCGTTGAAGTCGTCGGTGGCCGGGATGCCCGCCTGCTGCGCCGCCGCGGCAAACGCGTCGAGAATGTCCCAGCGCAGGCGCTGCTTTTCAACGCGCCACTCGCCGCCCATCTTGCGCGCCAGGCCTTCGCTGGTGGCGTGCTGGCTCTTGTGGCCGTGCAGTCGCCGGAAGTTTTCATTGACCATCGCCTCTGCCTTGCCTTTGGGCACATCGAGTTTGTAGTGGTCCTCGTGTTTGCGAAAACCCGGCAGCACCTGGTCCCAGGCCCAGGTGTCGTCGCCGGTGAGTTCGGCCCAGCGGTCGTAGTCGCGCGCCTGGCCGCGCATGTAAATCATGCCGTTGATGCTGGAGCAGCCGCCCAGTGTCTTGCCGCGCGGGTAACGCAGCGTGCGGCCATTCAGGCCGGCGTCGGGTTCGGTGTTGTAGAGCCAGTCGGTGCGCGGGTTGCCGATGCAATACAGGTAGCCGACCGGGATGTGGATCCAGTGGTAGTCGTCCTTGCGGCCGGCTTCGATCAGCAACACCCGTTTGGACGCGTCGGCGCTCAGGCGGTTGGCCAGCAGGCAGCCGGCGGTGCCGCCCCCGACGATGATGTAGTCAAAGATGTTTTCGTTCATGCGTCTTGTCTCGTCGCTCTTTTTCTTTTCAGGGACTGGCTTTGTCACTACCAGAGTGAAGGAAATTTCAAGCCAGCGTCATTGCAGAACTTCTTTCAAGCAGGGGCCGCGGGTCCGGCTTTGCCGGCCCGCAGGCGCAGCGGCCCCCTCGGGGGGCAGCGCAGTACACGAAGTGACAAGCGTGGGGGCGATCTACTTCGCTGTAGGCATGACAAACTCCGCGCCCTTGCCAATGCTCTCGGGCCAGCGCTGCATGATGGACTTCTGCTTGGTGTAAAAACGCACGCCTTCCTCGCCGTAGGCATGCATGTCGCCGAACAGGCTTTTCTTCCAGCCGCCAAAGCCGTGCCAGGCCATGGGCACGGGAATTGGCACGTTGATGCCGACCATGCCGACCTGGATGCGGCGTGAAAATTCGCGCGCCACATTGCCGTCGCGTGTGAAGCAGCTCACGCCGTTGCCGAACTCGTGGGCGTTGATCAGGTTCACCGCTTCGGCCAGGTCCTTCACACGCACGCAGCCCAGCACCGGGCCGAAAATCTCTTCCTTGTAGATGCGCATCTCCGGTGTCACATGGTCGAACAGCGTGCCGCCCATCCAGAAGCCCTGGTCGCAACCGGCGCCCGCGCTTTGGCCAGTGAAGCCGCGGCCGTCGACCAGCAGCTTCGCGCCTTCCTTGACGCCGGTGTCGATGTAGCCGGTGATGCGGCTGTGTGCCGCGGCCGTCACGATGGGACCCATCTCGGCATCGAGCTCGACACCGTTCTTGACGACCAGGGTTTTGGCGCGCGCGGCCAGCATGGGGACGAGTTTGTCGGCGACGTTGCCGACCAGCACCGCGACCGAGATCGCCATGCAACGTTCGCCGGCCGAGCCGTAGCCGGCGCCAATCAGCGCATCAACCGCCTGCTCCAGGTCGGCGTCGGGCATGACCACCATGTGGTTCTTCGCGCCGCCCAGCGCCTGCACACGTTTGCCATGGTGCGCGCCGGTTTCATAGATGTAGTTGGCAATCGGCGTCGAACCGACGAAAGACACGGCCTTCACGTCCGGGTGCACCAGCAGGGCATCGACCGCTTCCTTGTCGCCCTGCACCACGTTGAAGACGCCGTCGGGCAGGCCGGCCTGCTTGAGCAGCTCGGCCATGTACAGGCTGGCGCTCGGGTCGATCGGGCTGGGCTTGAGGACAAAGCAGTTGCCCGCGGCAATCGCCACCGGGAACATCCACATCGGCACCATCACCGGGAAATTGAAGGGTGTGATGCCGGCCACCACGCCGAGCGGCTGGCGCAGGGTCCAGTTGTCGATGCCGGTGCTCACCTGGTCGGTGAAGTCGCCCTTGAGCAGCTGCGGAATGCCGCAGGCGAACTCGACAATGTCGATGCCGCGCGCGACCTCGCCCTGGGCATCGGTGAAGACCTTGCCGTGTTCGGCCGTGATCATGTGGGCCAGGGTGTCCTTGTTCTGGTTCAGCAGTTCGAGGAACTTGAACATCACGCGTGCCCGGCGAATTGGCGGCGTGTCGGCCCAGGCCGGGAAGGCGGCCTGGGCTGCGCTGACGGCAGTGGCCACCTCGGTGGCATTGGCCAGCGCCACGCGGCCGGTCACGGCGCCGGTGGCGGGGTTGAAGACGTCCTGCGCGCGACCGGAGTTGCCGGGCACGGCGCGTCCGTTGATGGCGTGGCCGATGGCCTGGATGCTGCTGTTCATATTTGGGCGGCTCATATCATTCATGGGGCGGTCTCCTGCAATTAACATGTAATTAATCCAATAGATTAGCGGACTGCGCAAGGTTTTACCACTTTGAATTTCTCAGAAGTGTTATAAATATTTCTAATAATGGACATCCAGACACTCCGGATTTTTGTGGCGGTGGCCCGCGAGGGCAGCCTGTCGCGCGCTGCCGACAAGCTGGCCCTGACCCAGCCGGCTGTCAGCCTGCAGATTAAAGGCCTGCAAGCTGCCACGGGGCTGACACTGTTCAAGCGCAGCGCGCAGGGCATGAATCTGACGCGCGACGGTGCGGCCCTGCTGCCGCTGGCCGAAAAAGTGCTGGCCGCGCAGGGCGACTTCAAAAACGCCGCGGCCCGCCTGCACAGCCAGGTCCGCGGCCGCCTGCGCATAGGCACCATCCTCGACCCCGAGTTCACCCGGCTCGGGGCTTTCCTGAAGGTGCTGGTGGAAACCGCGCCCCAGGTGGAAACCGAACTGCGCCAGGCCATGAGCGGCGAGGTACTGGCGCAAATCGACCGGGGCGAGCTCGATGTGGGCTTCTACCTCGGCACGCCGGCCAACCCGCTGGGCGAGACCCGTGATTTTGTAAAAAATCAGGCTGCGGCCCTTTCCACACAAGCGCCAACAGCTATACATTCAGGAGCAAATCTGGCACAGGAGCGGCCGGCGCGTTTCGTCCTCAGGGAGCTGACGCACTTCACCTACCGGGTGCTGGCGCCGGCCGGCTGGGGGCCGCAGGTGCGCGGCAAGGACTGGAAAGCGCTGGCGGCCCTGCCCTGGATTGCCACGCCGCCCGCCTCGGCGCACCACCGGCTGCTGGCCAGTGTGTTCGGCCCGCTGGGCGTCGAGCCACACCGGGTGGCGCTGGTGGACCAGGAGGCGTCCATGCTGGACCTGGTCAAGTCCGGGGTGGGCCTGAGCCTGGTGCGCGACTCGATCGCGATCCGCGAGTCGCATGCCGCCGGCCTGGTGATTGCCGACCAGGTCAGCTTGCAAAGCGTGCTGAGTTTTGTCAGCCTGAGCGCGCAGCGCCAGGCGCCGGTGGTGGCTAGCGCCTGGCAGGCGATCGAGGTGGTCTGGGGCGCGGAATGATTCCCGCGCTGGCCGGATGCCCTCGCGTTCTTGGCCCGTCCCGTCAAGCCGCATTCTCCGCGCCCTCGCTGTAGGACAGGGCGGGGTATCGATTGGGGAGAAATGCTGTAGTGCCCGCGCCGGTGGCTGGATTAATATGCACTGAGTGGGCAGTCGTCACGCAGGTGGACCCGATGCCCGCCCTGTTTCGCCCATCGATCCCAAGCCGCTTGCACCTATCGACAACATGCCATCTCCGGAGGACGACGCCGCGCGCGAATCTGCTCCGCACATCGACCCGCAAGACACGCCCGAAGGCGCGTGTTACCTGGTGCTGGGTCCATGGACGGCCGCCGAGCTGACGGCCCAGCCGGCGTGGCAGGCACTGACGCTCCAGCTGAACGCGCTGGCTGCTGCGGCAGCCAGTACGGCCCTGTGGGACTTGCGCCAGATCGGCCAGCTCGACCATCTGGGCGCCCAGGTGTTGTGGGACCACTGGGGCCGGAAGTGGCCTGACAAGCTGGAGGTCTTGCCGCCACAACGCGCGGTGCTGGACCGTGTGGCCCAGTTCAGTACCGACCGGCCCGAGCCGCCGACGCCGGGTTTGCGCGAATCTTTTCTGTCGCTGGGCGAAGGCGTTCTGCAGGTGGTGGATCACGGCGCGGACCTGCTGGCCCTGGTGGGCCGGCTGTTGCTGAACCTCATCAAACTTGTCAGAAATCCGCGCGAAGGCCCCTGGCGGGACCTGTCCGGCCACCTGTACCACATTGGTGCGACGGCCCTGCCCATCACCGCACTGGTCGGCTTCCTGATCGGTGTGGTGCTTGCCTACCTGATCTCGCAGCAGTTGCGCCAGTTCGGCGCCGACGCCTTCATCGTCAACATCCTGGGCATCTCCCTGATCCGTGAACTCGGGCCGGTGCTCGCCGCCATTTTGATCGCCGGCCGTTCCGGCTCGGCCATCACGGCACAGATCGGCGTGATGCGTGTCACCGAAGAACTCGATGCCATGCGTGTGATGGGAATTGCGCACAGCTACCGGCTGGTCATGCCGCGCGCCATGGCGCTGGCCATCGTGATGCCGCTGATCAGCGTCTGGACCACGATTGCGGCCCTGTTGGGCGGCATGCTCGCCGCCGACCTCGTCATGGGCGTGACGCCGTCCTTTTTCATCGATGCCCTGCCCGAGGCGGTGGATGCCGCCAACCTGACGCTGGCCACCGCCAAATCGGTGGTGTTTGGCGTGCTGATTGCGCTGATCGGCTGCCATTTCGGCCTGCGCGTCAAACCCAACACCGAAAGCCTGGGCCAGGGCACCACGGCGTCCGTGGTCACCTCGATCACGGTGGTGATTCTGGTGGATGCACTTTTTGCAGTGTTGTTCAAGAGTATCGGCATATGAGCGACACCATTGTGGACATCCGTGATCTGTGGACCGTGTTCAGGAACGGCAAGAAAGAGGCCGTCATTCACCAGGACCTGAACCTGCGCATCGAGCGCGGCGAGTTCATGTCGCTGGTCGGCGGCTCGGGGTCGGGCAAGACCGTGCTGCTGCGCGAGATGCTGGGGCTGGAAGCGCCGACCCGCGGCGAGATCACCGTGCTGGGCAAGCCGGCCGCCGAGCTGGGCAAACGCGGCGCCGCGCGACGCGTCGGCATGCTGTTCCAGCAGGGCGCGCTGTTTTCGGCCTTCACGGTGCTGGAAAACATTGCCTTCCCGCTGCGCGAGCTTAAGACCCTGCCCGACGCGCTGATTCGCGAGGCGGCCATGGTCAAGCTGCAGATGGTCGGCCTGGCGCCCGAACATGCGGACAAGATGCCCGCCGACCTGTCCGGCGGCATGGTCAAGCGGGTGTCGCTGGCGCGTGCCCTGATCATGGACCCGCCGCTGCTGCTGCTCGACGAACCGACCGCCGGGCTGGACCCGGAGAGCTCCGACAGCTTCTGTGCCCTGCTGCGTTCGCTGCACCGCGACATGGAGCTCACGGTGGTGATGGTCACGCACGACCTGGACACGCTGTTCGAGCTCAGCACGCGCATTTCCGTGCTGGCCGACAAGCAGGTCATTGTCAGCGGCCCGCCCCGGGACGTGATTGCCTTTCCCCACCCCTTTATCCGCCACTTTTTTCTCGGCGAACGAGGCCAGCGCGCGATGGAGCTGCTGCGCGAATACCCCATCACCGTATGAGGTGCTTCCATAAATCCGCTGCTCGGGCGCATTGCTGCGTTGCGCGGTGCTCGGAATCCTCATGCACCGAAGTGCATTCCGGTGTCCTGCGCGCCGTGCGCCTTGCACTGCATCCCGAGCAACGAATTTCTGGAACCACCTCGCAGAGGTATTAAGGACTTTAAAAATGGAAAACAAAGCCCATGCCATGGCCGCCGGCGCTTTTGTGCTGGTGGTGGCCGCGCTGCTGGCGCTGCTGGCCGTCTGGCTGACACGCGACAACGGCGAGCGCCACCTGTACGAGCTGTCCACGCGCGAGACGCTCTCGGGCCTGCAGCCGCAGGCGCAGGTGCGTTTTCGCGGCGTGCCGGTCGGCAAGGTCGAGTTCATCGGCTTTGACCACAAGACCAAGGGCAATGTGCTGGTGCGCATTTCGGTCGATGTCGGCACCCCCCTGACCCAGTCGACCTTTGCCACCGTGAGCTCGCAGGGCGTCACGGGTCTGGGCTTCATCCAGCTCGAAGACGACGGCCCTTCGACCGTGCTGCTGGTGCCCAACGACGACGACCCGCCGCGCATCCCGCTCAAGCCCGGGCTGCTCGACAAGCTGCTCGGCAAAAGCGAGGTGATCATGGACCAGGTCGAGGCGGCCAGCACCAAACTCAACAAGCTGCTGGGCGACGGCAACCAGCAGGCGCTGATGAGCGCTGTCCAGCAGTTCGGCCAGGCGGCCGACAGCATCAACAAGGTGGTCCTGAAGCTCGACCCGGTGGTGGCTTCACTGCCCAAGCTGAGCCAGGAGGCCAGCGTCACCATGAAGTCGCTCAAGACCGCGGCCGACGATGTGTCCAAAACCGCCACCGAAGTGGGAACCACGGCCGAGCGCCTCAACGCCAAGGGCGGGCCCCTCGACAAGCTGGCCGAAGGCGGTGCCGCCCTGTCGGCCACGGTGGAGACCTTCAGCGCCGCCACCCTGCCGCGGCTCGGTGACGTGGCCGAGGAGACCGCCCGTGCTATGCGCCAGCTCCGGCGCACCGTCAACGCGGTGGACGACAACCCGCAGTCGCTGATTTTCGGCAATGGCCCGCCCACGCCCGGCCCGGGTGAGACCGGCTTTACCGCTCCCGGAGGAAAACCATGAATCCCCTGAACTCCATCAGTGCTATCAATACCGTAGCTGCCGGCGCTCGCCAGTCAAGGGCCGGTGCCAGATTTTGCTTGATGCTGCTGGTGACGCTGACCCTCGCCGCCTGCTCGGCCCTGCCCGACAAGCCGCTGCGCGCCGCGCTCTACGACTTCGGGCCCGGCCCCCTGAGCGCGCTGCCCGCGACGCGGCAGGCACCGCTGCCACCGCTGGCGCTCAGCGACATCTCGACGCCAGGCGGCGCACTCGACAACCAGGCGGTGTTGTACCGGCTGGCCTACGCCGATGCGCAGCAATTGCGGCCCTACTCGCAGGCGCGCTGGAGCATGCCGCCCGCGCAGCTGGTGCGCCAGCGCCTGCGCGAGACGCTGGGCCGCGACCGGGCCGTCTTCAACGCCGGTGAAGGTCCGGCCCTGAACCGCAGCGCCGCCCTGGGGGCGCCGCCGCGCACGCTGCAGCTGCAGCTCGAGGAGTTCAGCCACCTGTTCCAGTCGCCCGCCAGCAGCACCGGCCTGGTGCGGCTGCACGCCACCTTGGTGGAGAACACGCCGAGCGGCGAAAAACTGCTGGCCCAGCGCTACTTCACGGTCCAGCGGCCGGCGACCAGCGCTGACGCGGCCGGCGGCGTGCGCGCACTGACCGCGGCAACCGACGCCGCGATCGGGGAGATCTCGCAATGGCTGCAGCAGATCCCCTGAACGCCGCCGCGCCGCTGCAGGCACGCGAAGCGACGGGCGCGGGGGCAGCGAGTTCTCTGGAAGAACAGCTGCGGCAAGCCGGGCTGGAAGTGCTGGGCAGTTGCCAGAAGATGTCCGGCCGCGGCCCCGCCTTGCTGCAGCACTCGGCCCTGCTGGAAGACTTCACGCTGAAGGAGCTCGACACGCTGGGGGACACCATGCTGCTGATCCGCGCGCAGCCCGGGCAGGTGCTGATTGCCGAGGGGGATGCCGGCGACTGGATGCTGCTGCTGCTCAGCGGCACGGTCGATGTGACCAAAACCACCCCGGCGGACGACGACGACCCGGATGCGCATGAAAACAGGTCCCGCCTCGGCGTGACCACCGAGGGCGCCGTCCTCGGCGAAATGTCGATGTTCGACCGCGACGTGCGTTACGCTACCTGCACCGCCATCGACGCCGTGGAGGCCGCGGTGCTGAGCCGCACCGCCATCGGGCAGCTGATCCGCCAGCACCCCGGCGTCGGCGCCAAGCTGATGGTCAAGATCACCCAGTTGCTGGCTCAGCGGCTGCGCAACACCAGCAACCGGCTGGTCCGGTTGCTACAAAAAAAATAGCTGGGTACGCCCGCCGGTGTTGTGGTGGAGGCTGGTTTGATTGATTTCTTGAGGAGGCATGCATGAACACACCGGCTTTGCGCGGCGGCCTGCTGGCGCTGCTGGCAGCGACGCTTTTCGGTGTCAGCACGCCGCTGGTCCAGTCCCTGGGCCGGGGGCTGGGGCCGCTGACCACGGCAGCCCTGCTGTACGCCGGTGCCGCGCTGGCTGGCGCGCTGCTGAGGAAAGGCCACCAGCAGGAGGCAAGGCTGCAGCGCAGCGATGGGCGGCGTTTGTTGGCGGTGGTTGTTTTCGGGGCCGTGATCGGGCCGGTGGCGTTGGCCTGGGGCCTGCAGCGCACCAGCGGCGCCAGTGCCTCCCTCATGCTGACCCTGGAGGCGCTGTTCACGGCGCTGCTGGCCTGGCGGCTTTACCGTGAAACCCTGGGCGCACGCGTCTGGGTCGCCATGGCGCTGTTGCTGACCGGCGGGGCCGTGCTGGTTCTGGACCAGGCCCGGCTCGGCGGGGCTCAGCTGGCCGGCCTGCTGGCCGTGCTGGTGGCCACGGCCGCCTGGGGCATGGACAACACCCTGTCACGCGCGCTCGCCGAGCGCGACCCGGGCCAGGTGGTGCTGGTCAAGGCGGCGCTGGGCGCGACGGTCACGGCCCTGCTCGCGCTGGTTTTCGCCGAACCGGTGCCCGCGCTGGCGGCTGCCGCCGGCCTGCTGGCGGTCGGCGCCACCGGTTACGGCCTGAGCCTGCGCTTTTACCTGCTGGCGCAACGGGCGTTCGGGGCGGCCCGCACCGGTTCCGTTTTTGCCTTCGCGCCCTTCATCGGTGCGGTGTTCGCGCTGGCCCTGGGTGACCGCTCTGTCAGCGCCTGGATGGGCGCCGGTGGGCTGCTGATGCTGGGCGGTGTGTTGCTGCACCTGATGGAGTCCCACGGCCATGCGCACAGCCACGTGGCCATGGACCATGAACATGCGCACGACCATGCCGATGGCCACCACACCCACCGCCACGTGCCGACGCCCGAGGGGACGCACAGCCACCGGCACCACCATGAGCCGCTGGAGCACGCCCATCCGCATGTGCCCGATGCGCACCACCTGCATCGTCACTGAGCCGGATGAGCTTGGCGGCAGCGCTGTTCTGCTATTGAAAAAGTAGCTTGCTGCGTCCGCCCGGTAAGGGCTGGAGGCGAATTTCCTACAGGCCGCGGCCGAGGATGGGAAACAGCTTGAGCAGCCCGCCGGTCATCACCTCGATCGCCAGCGCGGCCAGGATCAGGCCCATGAGCCGCGTCATCACGTTGATGCCGGTCTTGCCGAGCACGCGGGCAATCGGCTGGGCCAGGGCGAAACACACGGCCGTGGCCAGGCCGATCACCACGCCGTAGCCGACCAGCATGCCGAGCTGGAGAAGGTTCTGGGCCTTTTCGGCGTAGATCACCACCGTGGACATGGTGGCCGGGCCGGTGAGCAGGGGAATGGTCAGCGGCACCACGGCGATGCTCGCGCCCATGGCGGCTTTTTCCGCGCCGTCTTCGAGCTCGTGGGTGTTCGGCTTGGCTTCGGCCGGCTGCGCGTTGAGCATGTTCATGGAGCTGATCAGGAGCAGCATGCCGCCACCGACCTGGAAGCTGGCCAGCGAGATGCTGAAGAACTCGAGGATCTGCAAGCCCAGCAGCGCGCTGGTGGCGATCACCAGGAAGGCGCTGAACGACGCGATGACGATGGTGCGCCGCCGCTGCTCTGTCGAAAACCCCCGCGTGTAATGAATGAAAAACGGCACGATGGCCAGCGGGTTGACGATGGCCAGCAGGGTGACAAGCGGTTTAAAGTCCATCGTTGCTCCCAAAAGGCGATTCAAATTCCAGCCGGGGCCGCGGAACCGGCCTTGGCCTGTCCTGAGCCTGCCGAAGGGCCGGGCCGCAGGCGCAGCGCCCCCGAGGGGCTGGAGCCTGCGGCTCCAAACCTGCTTGAGCAGATTTGGACAGGCGACAGAGGCGAAGCGTCTCGCGAGCCGCGGCCTGCAAGGCCTCGCGACGTACACGCAGTGACGAGCGTGGGGGCCACGTTACCTGCCTCCACCAATGTCCAGCAGCGCGCCGGTGGTGTAGCTCGACGCATTGCCGAGCAGCCAGACAATGCCTTGCGCCACTTCGTCGGCGCTGCCCGCCCGCTGCATGGGCACCTGCGGCGCCAGGTCGCGCGCGCGGTCGGGCAGGCCGCCCGAGGCATGGATGTCGGTGTCAATGATGCCGGGCCGCACCGCGTTGACGCGTATGCCTTCGGCGGCGACCTCTTTGGCCAGCCCGATGGTGAAGACGTCCACCGCGCCCTTGGCGGCCGCGTAGTCCACATACTGGCCGGGCGCGCCCAGCCGCGCGGCCACGCTGGAGACATTGACGATGGCACCGCCCGCGCCTTTGTACCGCGTGCTCATGCGTTTGACCGCTTCACGCGCGCAGACCATGGTGCCGATCACGTTGATGTCGAACATGCGTTTGAGGCGCGCCACGCTCATGCCGTCCACCCGCGAGGTCTGGTCCACCACGCCGGCGTTGTTCACCAGCGCCGTGAGCCGGCCGAGCTTGGCATCGACCTTTTCAAACATGGCCAGTACCTGGCTTTCCTCGGCCACGTCGGCCTGCACCGTGATCGCCGTGCCGCCGCCCTGGCGGATCTGCCGAACCACCTCGTCGGCAGCGAGCGAGTTGGTGGTGTAGTTGACGGCCACGGCGTAGCCGGCGCGGGCGGCCTGCAGGGCGGTGGCGGCGCCTATGCCGCGCGAGCCTCCGGTGATCAGAACAATGTTGGACAAAGCCGGTCTCCAGCAAAAAAATGCAATCCCGGTTACAAACCGGGTTGACCCGAATCTACCTCAATCGGCCGCAGCGGCCGGAAAAACAGCATCCCCACTGGAGACACCCTTGAGCACCACCATCGACTATTACTTCACGCCGCAAAGCCCATGGACCTACCTGGGCCACCAGCGGTTTGCGCAGATCGCCAGCGCAGCCGGCGCGGCGGTGCGGGTGCTGCCGGTGGATTTCGGCAAGGTTTTTCCGGTCTCCGGCGGCCTGCCGCTGGGCCAGCGTGCGCCGCAGCGCCAGGCCTACCGGCTGGTGGAGCTGCAGCGTTTCAGCGAACACCTGCAGCTGCCGCTGAACCGCCAGCCCAAGTACTTTCCCGTGGGAGGCGACCCCGCCGCACGGCTGATCACCGCGGTGGACCAGGCCGACGGCAGCGCCACGGCCATGACCCTGGCCGGCGCGATTTTCAAGGCGGTCTGGGTGGAAGAGCGCAACATTGCCGACGACCAGGTGTTGGCGGAGATCCTGCACCAGTGCGGCTGCGGCGCCGGGCGCCTGGCCCAGTCGCACAGCCCGGCCATCCAGCAACTGTATGACACCCGCACCCAGCAGGCCATCGATGCCGGGGTGTTTGGCGCGCCCAGTTATGTCGTTGATGGCGAGATTTTCTGGGGCCAGGACCGGCTGGATCTGCTTGAGAAAAAACTTGCCGCCAAGTAAATTGAAGTTGAAATTGAAAAATTATTGAGCGTTTCACAACTCAGGACAATCGGAACGCTCAATCCCTCACCCCGACCCTCTCCCAGAGGGCGAGGGTGAGAGCAGTCCAATTCACTGTCGTGTAATTGGAAAAATCAATAATGCGTTAACCAGCAACTGAACAGGAGACTTTCGCCATGGGTAAATTCATCGACCTCACCGCCGCCGACGGTTTTGTTTTTCCGGCCTACGTGGCCGAGCCGGCCGGCACGCCGAAAGCCGCCGTGGTGGTGCTGCAGGAAATTTTCGGCGTCAACTCGCACATCCGCTCGGTCGCCGACGGTTACGCGGCGGCCGGTTACCTGGCGGTCGCGCCGGCCACCTTCCACCGCGTCAAGCCGGAGGTGGAACTTGGCTACACCGAGGCCGACATGAACGCCGGCTTTGCGCTCAAGACCGCGGTCGAAGCCTTGCCGGCACCCGGGGTGTTGCAGGACATCCAGGCGGCCATCCAGTACGCGGCGAAAAGCACGGGCGGCAAGGTCGGCATCGTCGGTTACTGCTGGGGCGGCCTGCTGACCTGGCGCGCGGCCTGCACGCTGTCCGGCCTGTCGGCGGCCGTGCCTTATTACGGTGGCGGCATGACGGTGGGTGAGGAGCCGGCGCGCCAGCCGGCCTGCCCGGTGATGGTGCACTTCGGCGACCAGGACCACTGGATTCCGCTCGACACCGTCGAAGCTTTCAAGAAAGCCCAGCCCGGCGTCGAGGTGCATGTCTACAAAGCCAACCACGGCTTCAACTGCGACCAGCGCGGCTCGTACAACGAGGCGGCGGCCACACTGGCCAAGGCGCGCACGCTGGCGTTTTTCGCCAGCCACCTGGACTGAGCCATGGGCCGCCCGCGCTTCAAGTGTTTTTGGCCTTTGGCCCTTGAATGGCGGGCGCCAGCAGCTCTGTTTTTGATAGCGTTTTCGGCGACCGCCCAGGCGGCCGACTACAGCGGCCCGCTGTTCGATGCGCACCTGCATTACAACGAGGAGGCCTGGAATTGCGGCGAACGCAGCGCCGGGCCGCCCCAAGCAAGTTCAGCCCCCGCGGGGGGCAGCGCATTACACGAAGTGAAAAGCGTGGGGGCCGTGTGTGGGGGCCCCCATGGTCCCGCCGATGTGCTGGCGCGCATGCAGCGCAACGGCGTCAAGGCCATCGTCGCCAACTCGCGGCCCAACGACGGCACCAAGGCGCTGGCGGCCTCGGAGCAGACGGCGCGCGCCGGTGTCACCGTGGTGCCTTTCATCCGCCTGTACCGCAACCGCGCCGACTACGACAACTGGTTTCGCGACGAGACGATTTACGAGATGGTGCAGGCCGAGTTTGCGCGCGGCGTCAGCGGCGCCCAGGCCGGACCCTACAAGGGCATCGGTGAATTCCATCTGTACGACAGCACCCATGCCAACGGACCGGTCGCGAAAAAGCTGATGCAGTTCGCCGAGAAAAACAAACTCGCGGTGCTCTCGCATGTGGACGATGTGGCGATTGACCTGCTGATGGCGCACGCACCCAACGCCCGGCTGATCTGGGCGCACACCGGCATCAGCGGCGTTCCCGTGGCGCGGGTGGAGGCGCTGCTGGCCCGCTACCCGACGCTGATGGGCGAGCTGTCCTACCGGCCCGGCCTGACCTGCGACGCCGGCAAGCTGTGTCCGGAATGGCGCGCGCTGCTGCTCAAGTACCCGGGCCGATTCATGATCGGCTCGGACACCTGGGTCAACCAGCGCTGGCAGTATTACGACGAACTCATGAAGGGTTACCGCACCTGGTTGGGCGACCTGCCGCCCGATGTCGCGCGGAAAATCGCCTGGGACAACGGCGCGACCCTGTTTGGCGTGAAATGAAGAGAACTCTCCTCACCACCGCAATTTTCCGCCAGACGTGCTGCCAAGCCAGCCGGGGCCGCGGAGCCGGCTTTGCCGGTCCGCAGGCGCAGCGCCCCCTCGGGGGGCAGCGAGCTACACGAAGTGAGCGAGCGTGGGGGCCATGATCCAGCTTCACTACTACCCCAGCACCGCGGCCATGGTGCCGCACATCGTGCTTGAAGAAATCGGCGTGCCTTACCAGCGCGTGCTGGTGGACCGCCTGCAAAACGCCCACAAGGCGCCGGACTACCTCCAGCTCAATCCGAACGGCCTGATCCCGGTGCTGGTTGATGGCGGCCTGGTGCTGTATGAAACCGCGGCGATCTGCCTGCACCTGAGCGACATGCATCCCGAAGCGGGGCTGGTGCCACCCGTGGGCACGCCAGCGCGCGCCCACTTCTACAAATGGCTGATGTGGCTGACCAACACCCTGCAGGCCACGCTGATTGTTTACTTCTATCCGGAGCGCTCGGTGGCGCCCGGCAATGCCGCCGGTGCGGCAGAGGTCAAGGCGCAGGCCGAAGCAAAAGTCGGCGGCCTGCTCGACCAGCTCGATGCCGAACTGGCGCGCCACGGCGGTCCCTGGTTTGCCGGCGGGCAGTACAGCGCGTTGGACGCCTATGTGTTCACGCTGTGCCGCTGGACGCGCAACTTCCAGTCGCCCGCCGCGCGCACGCGTCCGCATCTTGGGCCCTACCTGCAGCGCATGCTGGCGCGGCCGGCGGTGTTGCGGGTCTTCAAAACGGAGCAGATCGCCCAGCCCTGGGTCTGAGCGGCTGCAACGCCCGGCTATTGGGACGCCTGGGAACCGTCGCGCTGCGCCTGCTCGATTTGCTCCACCAGCGCTTCCGGATGTGTCGCCTTTTTCAGGATGTGTACGGCGGGATCGTCGTCCATGGATACACCGACTTTTTTGGCGATGCGCTCCAGCATCTGCAGCATCTTGGTGTTTTCCTGCTCTGTCAGCAGGTTGATCTGCAGGTCCAGCTGGTTGCGCCGTTCACTGATTCGCAGCTCATGGTTCTGGCTGATCAGGATGAAGGTCGAGAGGAAAATCGCTTCGAGCGACACCACCAGTGTGAGGAAGGTAAACGGGTAAGGGTCGAAGTGGGGCAGCGCAGGAATTGAATTGACAAGCAGCCAGGCAGAAAATATCGCCACGTGCACCCCGACAAAAGGCATGGAGCCGCAAAAGCGGGCAATGAAACCGGCGATGCGGTCAGAACGGCTGCGCGAGGCGAGTGCGGCCTCTTCCAAGCGCTGCATGGCCTGTACGTTCTGGCGCGTCAGGTCGTCGACGCAGGTCGGTTCTGCGGCGGACCCGGGGTCGCCATAGGGGGTGGGTCTTGCTGTGGCGGCTGAGCTCATCACAACTCCTTCGGCTTGCGGTGGAGGAAACGCCGCTGTCAGGTGCCCGGACCCTGTACCGCGCGGCGGGTGTAAAGGGCATTTTCCGTGGCTGCGCCCGAAGCGGTATTGTCAAAAATGCACCAGACCGTGTCAGCCGCCGCCGCTTCCAGGACGAGCCGCGCGGCCAGCCGGTCCAGCAGGGCGTGGTCATAGGGCGAGTAGTACGTGCGCGGCGACCCATGCAAGCGCAGGTAGACCACGCCGGGCCAGCCACCGGGCCGGGCGCCCGCTTCAAACAGCACCGGGTCGGCCAGCACGCGGGCCACTTCAAACGAACGCAGCAGCGCGTCGGCGGGTGGCTCGAACCAGCTGGCATGCCGGGGCTCGAGTGCCACCGGTCCTGTGTTCTGCTTTCTCAGGGTGTGCAGAAAGCCGGACGCCGCGCGGGTGTCCAGTGCCAGGCTGGGCGGCAGCTGCACCAGCAGGCAGCCCAGCCGTTCCCCCAGGCAAGCCGCCTCGGCGAGAAAGCTGTGCAGCAGCGGGGCGCAGCCTTGCAGGCGTTTTTCGTGGGTGATGGTTTTGGGCAGTTTGACCGAAAAACGGAAGCCGGCAGGCACTGCCGCGGCCCAGCGTTCGTACGTGGCCGGCTGGTGCGACCGGTAGAACGAAGAATTGATTTCCACCGCGTTGAAACGCCGGGCGTAACGCTGCAGGTGGGTGCCGGTATCTGGGAACTGCGGCCAGCTGTCCCGGGGAAGGCGCCAGCCGGCGCAACCGATGCGCACCACCGCCGCCATGCTGGCCCTCCTAACGCCTGCTTCTGGCCAGGTAGCGCTTGCGCCAGAAGACCGACACCACCACCACCACCAGCAGCACCATGAAGCCGAGGGTCCACCAGAAGCCGCCGATCTGGTGAATCAGGGGCATGAACTCAAAGTTCATGCCGAAAAAACCGGTGATCAGGTTCAGCGGCAGAAACACCGCGGTCAGCGCGGTCAGCGTGCGCATGATGTCGTTGGTGCGGTTGCTCTGGGCGCTGAAGTGGATCTGCACCACGGTTTCAGCGGATTGCTCCAGCCGCCGTGCGTGATGCACCACGCGCTGGATATGTTCAATGACATCGCGCGCCCGCGCCACCATCTGGTCGCGCCGGGTCTGCGCGAGCCGGGCGTCGGCGGCAAAGGAAGACATCGGCTGCTCGCGCAAGGAGTCGAGCCACTCCTGCATCGCGTCGTGCTGCTCGTCGCACAGGTCTTCCAGCACGTGCAGCTGGCTGCGTGCGCTCATCAGCGAGCCCCAGTTGATAAAACGCGAATTGGGCTTGAGCAGTTCGGCCTGCCAGTGCTCGAGCTGCTTGGTCAATTCCTTGCGCACCTCGAGGTAGCTGTCCACCATGGTGTTGACCATGCGCAGCACCAGGTCGGCCGGGCTGGACGGGATGCGGCTGCGCGCGGAGACGCTGTCCACGCTGAACTTGGCGTCGCTCAGCGAGCGCTGGATGAAACTTTTGGCGGTGTAGCAGCCGCGCGGGTGCACGCTGATCAGCAGTCGGTCGAACACCACAAAACCCACCGCCCTGGAGCTGATGCGATTAAAGGCGGGCAGGCCGCCCCGCGGCTTGGTGCGCGGCTCGCCGCCCTGGCCGTGGGAAGCCTCGGCCGTGGCCTCGTCTTCGACCTCGGCCCGGGTTTCGACCTGCGTGGCCAGCCGCCGGAAGATGATCAGGTCGTAGATCGAGGTGTAGTCGTAATGCGAAGGGTGGGCCGGGTTGCGCAGGTCCTGGCTGTGCAGGTCCAGCAGGGTGGAGCCGCCCAGTTGCTGCGCCGCCTGCTGCAGCAGGGCCTCGTGGGTCTCGAATTCGTCGCGGTCCAGGAACACCCAGACAAAACCGTCGGCCGGCGCCTGCGCCGGCAGGGCGTCCGAAAAGCGCAGGCTGTCGGCGGTGAATTCAACAATTTGCACGGTGTCTGTCCGGTTGATGGTCAAATTGGACTGCAGCCCTTGTCAGTCGTGCGCAAGCAGCTATGTTTTTTGTAGCAAACGCGCTGCCGCGATGGCGAAATAGGTGAGTACGCCGTCGGCACCGGCACGCTTGAAGGCCAGCAGGCTTTCCAGCATCACCGCGTCGTGGTCCAGCCAGCCGTTTTGCGCGGCCGCCTTGAGCATCGCGTATTCACCGCTGACCTGGTAGGCGAAGGTCGGCACGCCGAACTCGTCTTTCACGCGGCGCACCACGTCCAGGTAAGGCATGCCGGGCTTGACCATCACCATGTCGGCGCCCTCGGCAATGTCCATGGCCACTTCGCGCAGCGCTTCGTCGCTGTTGCCCGGGTCCATCTGGTAGACCTTTTTGTCGGCCTTGCCGAGGTTGCCCGAGGAGCCGACCGCATCGCGGAAGGGGCCGTAAAACGCGCTCGCGTATTTGGCGCTGTAGGCCATGATGCGTGTGTGGATCAGCTTGCGCGCTTCGAGCGCCTGGCGGATCGCGCCAATGCGGCCGTCCATCATGTCGCTGGGCGCAACGATGTCCACGCCGGCTTCGGCCTGGGCCAGCGCCTGCCCGACCAGCAGCTCAATCGTCTCGTCGTTCAGGATGTAGCCGGTTGCCTTGTCCGGCAGGCCGTCCTGGCCGTGGCTGGTGAACGGGTCGAGTGCCACGTCGGTCATCACGCCGAGCTCCGGGAAACGCTTTTTCAGTTCGCGCACCACACGCGGCACCAGGCCGTCCGGGTTCAACGCTTCCTTGCCGTCGTAAGTTTTGAGCGAGCCGTCAATCACCGGAAACAGCGCCATCACCGGGATGCCGAGTTGTACACACTCTTCGGCCACCGGCAGCAGCAAATCCAGGCTGAGCCTTTCCACGCCAGGCATGGAGGTGACCGGTTCGCGGCGCTGGCTGCCTTCGGTGACAAACACCGGGTAAATCAGGTCGTGCGCGCTCAGCGCGTTTTCACGAACGAGATTGCGCGTGAAGCTGTCGCGGCGCAGGCGGCGCGGCCGGCCGAGCGGGTAGGGGGCGAAGTTGGAGGCGTGGATGGTCATGACCAAATTGTGCCAAAGCTTTGTCAAGGCCAGAAATTCATCACCGGTGCCGGTTGTATGTTCGATACAGAACATAGCCGGCGAAACTATCTTTCACTTTGGTCGAACTGTGCTTGTCATCGTGTTGCATGCGTGGTTAGAATGCGGCGTGTTGTTACCTTTTTGGTGGCAGCATCCCGCTTTTCCTCCCTGAGCGGGTGCCTTCAAGTGTCACAGCAGACAAGGCTTCCAGGCCCGGTTGACTCAGCGTCAACCGGGCATTTTTTTGCACGGCATCTCCATAAATTCGCTATTCGGGCGAATTGCGGCGTTGCGCGGTGCTCGCAATCCTCATGTCCCCAAGTACATTCCGGCGGCTAGCGCGACCCTCGTATGAGCTCGAAGAGCGATGCGACAAGCGCCTTGCACTTCATCCCGAATAGCGAATTTCTGGAAACGCCGTGAGACAGTTTTTGGGCGCGGACTAAACTACCTCGATGCTCTGGGTCAAATCACTCCACATCGTTTTTGTTGCCAGCTGGTTTGCGGGCCTGTTTTACCTTCCGCGCATTTTTGTGAACCTGGCGATGGTGCCGCCGGAAAGTCTGGCCGAACATGAGCGCCTGATCCTGATGGCACGCAAGCTGCTGCGCTTCACCACGATTCTGGCCGTGCCCGCGCTGGTTTTCGGCCTGTGGCTGTGGCTGGGCTACGGCATAGGACGCGGCCCCGGCAATGGCTGGATGCACGCCAAGCTCGTCATCGTGGTCCTGGCCCTCGGTTACCACCATGCCTGCAGCCGCATGTTGTCGACCTTTGTGGCCCGGCGCAACACCCGCAGCCACGTGTGGTGGCGCTGGTTCAACGAAGTGCCGGTGCTGCTGCTGCTCGCCGCAGTCATCCTCGTGGTCGTCAAGCCGTTCTAGTATCACAGGCCGACAGAGTGTCCCCCACGAATTCACCAGCAGACGCGGACGAACCGGCTCCGCCGGGCGTCTCGCGTCGCCCCCTGCAAGGGGAGGCAGAACTACACGATGCGAAGCATCGTGAGGATGTCAGGGGTGTGCAAACAGCCAGCTGGCCGCTGGCCCTGGCCACGGTCTGCCTGATTGTTTACGCCAGCCTTTACCCCTTTGCCGAGTGGCGCAACCAGGGCATCTCGCCGCTGAATTTCCTGACCGCACCGCTGCCGCGTTACTGGACCGGTTTCGATGTCGGCGTCAACCTGGTCGGCTACGCGCCGCTCGGTTTCCTGCTGGCCCTGTCAGCCCTGCGCAGCGGCCGCGTGCGCTGGGCCGTCACCGTGGCGGTGATCAGCGCGGGCCTGCTGTCGCTGGCCATGGAAACGCTGCAGAGCTACCTGCCTTCGCGCGTGCCATCGAATGTGGATTTCGCGCTCAACACCGCCGGTGCCTGGCTGGGCGCCTGCAGCGCCTGGCTGCTGGAAAAAGCCGGCGCCATCGCCCGCTGGAGCCGCTTTCGGGCGCGCTGGTTTGTCCGCGACGCCCGCGGCGCGCTGGTGCTGCTGGCCCTGTGGCCGGTCGCGCTGCTGTTCCCGGCCTCGGTGCCGCTGGGGCTGGGGCAGGTGCTGGAGCGGCTGGAATACGCGCTCGCCGACGTCCTGGCCGACACGCCGTTTCTCGAGTGGCTGCCGGTGCGCGACATCGAGCTGCAGCCGCTGGTCCCCGGCGCTGAAGTGATCTGTGTGGCGCTGGGCGCGCTGATTCCCTGCCTGCTCGGCTACTGCGTGATCCGCACCCTGCTGCAACGCGTTGTTTTCCTGGTCCTCGTGCTGGCGGCCGGCATCGTGCTGACCGCGCTGTCTGCCGCGCTCAGCTACGGCCCGGACCACGCCTGGGCCTGGCTGGACCTGCCGGTGCGTGTCGGCCTGACGATGGGCGGCGTGCTGGCCGTGCTGCTGCTGCCAGTGCCGCGCCGGGCCACCGCTGCGCTGCTGCTGCTGGCGCTGAGCATTCATTTGTCCCTGCTCAACCAGGCGCCGGTCGGCCCCTATTTTGCCGAGACCCTGCAGATCTGGGAGCAGGGGCGGTTCGTCCGTTTCAACGGCCTGGCGCAGTGGCTGGGCTGGCTCTGGCCCTTTGCGGCCGTGCTGTATGTGCTGGTGCGTTTGTCCAGCCGCCGGGCCACCGACGCCGGCGAAAGTAAAATCGAGCCATGACCTCCTCCAGCGCACCCCCTGGCTCCTATTACGAGCGGCACATCTTTTTCTGCCTGAACCAGCGCGCCAGCGGTGAAGACAGCTGCGCCAACCACAAGGCCCAGGAAGGGTTTGACCGCTGCAAGGCGCAGGTCAAGGCGGCCGGCCTGGCCGGCCCGGGCAAGGTGCGTGTCAACAAGGCCGGCTGCCTGGACCGCTGCGCGGCCGGGCCGGTGGCCGTGGTCTACCCCGAGGCGGTCTGGTACAGCTATGTGGATGCGCAGGACATCGACGACATCGTCGAGTCGCACCTGAAAAACGGCCAG
Source organism: Polaromonas sp. AER18D-145 (assembly GCF_002379095.1). Taxonomy (GTDB): domain Bacteria; phylum Pseudomonadota; class Gammaproteobacteria; order Burkholderiales; family Burkholderiaceae_C; genus Polaromonas. The sequence continues at coordinate 5,888 of NZ_NBZV01000051.1, read as the reverse complement.
GTGGTCGAGCGCCTGCGCATACCCGCCCATCTGGGGCGCTGATGGGCCTGCAGACTGCCCGTCAGCGAAAGTCATGCGTGTTTTATGGCCTTGGCCCATATTGGACGGGCGCTGGCAGCTACTGTTTTCGTAGCGGATTGAGCCCCCCGAAGCTTTCCCCATGAACGCTCAAACCCAGAAAAGCACGGTGGCCGGCCCGGTCGGCGCGCTTGAAACCGCGCTGGACGCGCCCGCCGGCCGGTCGCGTGGCATCGCCGTGATCGCGCACCCGCATCCGCTGTTCGGCGGCACGCTGGACAACAAGGTGGTGCAGACCCTGGCGCGTGCCTTCACCCAGGCCGGCTGGACCGCCGTGCGTTTCAATTTCCGCGGCGTCGGCGCCAGTGAAGGGGCGTACGACGAGGGTCGCGGCGAGATCGACGACATGCTGGCGGTGGTGCAGCAGTTGGCGCCCGCCGGGGCGCTGGCCCTGGCCGGATTTTCCTTTGGCGCGTTCGTGACCTCACACGTCTTTGAACGGTTGCAGGGCGTACGCCCGATCGACAAGCTGGTGCTGGTCGGCACCGCCGCCAGCCGCTTTGCGGTGGCGACCATCCCGGAAGCCGCCCACGCGCAGACGCTGGTGGTCCACGGCGAGCAGGACGACACGGTGCCGCTGCAGGCGGTGCTGGACTGGGCGCGGCCGCAGGTACTGCCTGTTACGGTTATCCCCGGGGGCGGGCACTTCTTTCATGGACAATTGCCGCTTCTGAAAAATCTGGTGATCCGCCACCTGGGCTGACTTTTTCAGGCCGGAGCCGGGCGCATCGCCTCTTTCCTTCTTTTCTCACTTCAGGGCTTATCTCCCCATGCACCGTTTCCTGACTGCTTTCCGTGGCGCGGCTTCATCGCTTGTGCTGCTTTCTTCCGTGGTCCTGTTGCCGGTGGCGCAAGCGCAGATGCCGCTGCCACCCGAAGTGGCTGCCCGCTCCTACCTGCTGCTCGATGTCACGGCCAACCAGATCCTGGCCGCCAAGGACATCGACTCGCCGATCGAGCCGGCCTCGCTCACCAAGCTGATGACCGAGTACCTGGTGTTTGACGCGCTCAAGTCCAAGAAAATCACCCTCAAGCAGACCTTCAGCGTCAGCGAGCGCGCCTGGAAAATGCCGGGCTCGCGCATGTTCATCGATCCCAAGATGCAGGTGCCTGTGGAAGACCTGATCAAGGGCATGATCGTCCAGTCCGGCAACGACGCGACCATGGCGCTGGCCGAAGGGGTGGGCGGCAGTGCCGAGAATTTTGTGAAACTCATGAACGAGCAGGCCAAGGCGCTGGGCATGAAATCGACCGCCTACAAGAACCCGGAAGGCCTGACCGAGCCCGGCCACACCACCACGGCGCGCGACCTGAGCATTCTGTCGACGCGCCTGATGCAGGATTTTCCCGACTACATGGGTTTTTCGGCGATCAAGAAGTACCGCTACCCGGGCACGCCGGCGGCCAACGACACCAACCGCAACACCCTGCTGTTTCGCGATCCCACGGTCGATGGCCTGAAAACCGGCCACACCGCCGCGGCCGGTTACTGCATGATTGCCACGGCCAAGCGCGACTTTCCGAACCTGGGTGCCTCCGGCGCGCCCGGGGGCCGGCGCCTGGTGGCCATCGTGCTGGGCACCGCCAGCGACAGCGCCCGTGCCAATGAGTCGCAAAAGCTGCTGAACTGGGGTTACACCGCGTTTGAGGCGGTCAAGCTGTTCGATGCCGGCCAGGCGGTGGTTTCTCCGGCGGTCTGGAAGGGTAAATCCGGCACCGTCAAGCTGGGCCGGCCCGAGGCCATCGTGATTGCCGTTCCCGCCGGAAGCTCCGCCAAGGTCCAGACCCAAGTTGCCCGGCCTGACCCGCTGGTCGCGCCTTTCACCCGCGGTCAGGCCCTCGGAACGCTCAAGGTCAAGGTGGGCGGCGGCGAGACCATGGTGGACGTCCCGCTGGTGGCGCTGGAAACGGTGGAAGAAGCCGGCATCCTGGGCCGCGCCTGGGATTCGGTCCGGCTCTGGATCAAGTAGGGCGCCATCCCTGCCGGGACCCCCTGCAGGTCGCTGGGGCTCCCCGGCCGGGTAAATTTGCAGAGGGCCACCCAAACTGCTACACTCGAGGGCTTTTCCGGAATTTCCGGGGAGATTCACGTTTTCACGTAAATAGTCACGTATTTAGTCAAGTCAGAAATCAGACGTTTAGGGACGTTTTAAATGCCAACCATCAATCAGCTAGTTCGCCAGGGGCGCGAGGTCGAAAAGATCAAGTCCAAGAGTCCTGCGATGCAGAACTCCCCCCAGCGCCGTGGCGTGTGCACCCGTGTGTACACCACGACGCCCAAGAAGCCAAACTCCGCTCTGCGTAAAGTCGCCAAAGTGCGCTTGACCAACGGGTTTGAAATCATTTCCTACATCGGCGGCGAAGGCCACAACCTGCAGGAACACAGCGTGGTGCTGGTTCGCGGCGGTCGTGTCAAGGACTTGCCCGGTGTGCGTTACCACATCGTCCGTGGCTCGCTCGACCTGCAAGGCGTGAAAGACCGCAAGCAGTCGCGTTCCAAGTACGGTGCGAAGAAGCCGAAGGTCAAATAAGCCCGGCCGGCCCGGACCGTGCGGTTCGAGCCCGAAGAAGTTGTCATGACGTCTTCAAAACAAGGTGTTTGAATCACCCTGGCAGGTGGTTCAAGCGAAGTGACCCAAGTGCAAATTGTTGTGCCGGTCGAGTAAGTGAGGGTTTTGATAACTCTCGCGGTGCTGCCTAAAGCGGTGCCAACTGAAGCAAAGAGGTGAAAAAATGCCACGTCGTCGCGAAGTCCCTAAACGTGAAATTCTCCCTGACCCAAAATTTGGCAATGTTGACCTTGCCAAATTCATGAACGTCATCATGCAAGGCGGCAAAAAAGCTGTCGCCGAGCGTATCGTCTATGGCGCCCTCGAGCAGATCGAGAAAAAGAACCCCGGCAAAGATCCGCTGGAGGCTTTTCACATGGCCATCGGCAACATCAAGCCCATGGTTGAGGTGAAGTCCCGCCGTGTCGGCGGTGCCAACTACCAGGTGCCGGTTGAAGTGCGTCCGGTCCGCCGCATGGCCCTGGCCATGCGCTGGCTCAAGGAAGCTGCCAAGAAACGTGGCGAAAAGTCCATGTCCCTGCGCCTGGCCAACGAACTGATGGAAGCCACCGAAGGTCGTGGCGGTGCCATGAAAAAACGTGACGAAGTGCACCGCATGGCCGAAGCCAACAAGGCGTTCAGCCACTTCCGCTTCTGATTTTTCGTTCGCAGTATTTGCTGCGCTGATTTGACGGGTTGCCGAGCGGCCTCCAGGTGTCCACCATCTGGACGCCTGGCGGTTCAACCCCAATTTCTGCCAGCTGAGCGCACAACGCACAGCTGGCAGGCGCGCAGAAAACATGAGAGACGTCATTGCAGGGCGTCTTTCGGCAGTCTTTGTTCGTAACCCCGAACTGAAAGTAATTTATGTCCCGCGCTACCCCCATTCAAAACTACCGCAACATTGGCATTTCCGCGCACATCGATGCCGGAAAAACCACGACCACCGAGCGGATCCTCTTTTACACCGGCGTGAACCACAAAATCGGTGAAGTTCATGACGGCGCGGCCACCATGGACTGGATGGAGCAGGAGCAGGAGCGTGGCATCACGATTACTTCCGCTGCAACCACCTGCTTCTGGAAAGGCATGGACACGTCCCTGCCCGAGCACCGCATCAACATCATTGACACCCCCGGCCACGTGGACTTCACCATCGAGGTGGAGCGTTCCATGCGCGTGCTGGATGGCGCCTGCATGGTTTACTGCGCCGTCGGCGGCGTGCAGCCCCAGTCCGAGACGGTCTGGCGCCAGGCCAACAAGTACAAGGTGCCGCGTCTGGCCTTCGTCAACAAGATGGACCGCACCGGTGCCAACTTCTTCAAGGTTGTGGAGCAGATGAAGCTGCGCCTGAAGGCCAGCCCTGTGCCCATGGTGATCCCTATCGGTGCTGAAGAAAACTTCACCGGCGTGGTGGATCTGATCAAGATGAAAGCCATCATCTGGGATGAGGCCTCTCAGGGCATGAAATTTGATTACCGTGAAATTCCGGCCGAGCTGCTCGAGCTGGCCAAGGAGTGGCGCGAGAAGATGGTCGAAGCCGCGGCTGAAGCCTCGGAAGAGTTCATGAACAAGTACCTGGAAGAGGGTGACTTGACCGAAGACGAGATCAAGCTGGGCATCCGCACGCGTACCATCGCCAGCGAAATCCAGCCCATGTATTGCGGCTCGGCCTTCAAGAACAAGGGTGTGCAGCGCATGCTGGACGCCGTGATTGAATTCATGCCGTCGCCGATCGACATTCCACCCGTCAAGGGCATGGACGAAGACGAGGCGCCTGTCACCCGCAAGGCTGACGATGGCGAGAAGTTCTCTGCCCTGGCATTCAAGCTGATGACTGACCCGTTTGTGGGCCAGCTGACTTTTGTGCGCGTGTACTCCGGCGTGCTGAAAAAGGGCGACAGCGTTTTCAACCCGATCAAGGGCAAGAAAGAGCGTATCGGCCGTATCGTGCAGATGCACGCCAACAACCGGGAAGAAGTCAGTGAAATCCGCGCCGGCGACATCGCCGCTTGCGTGGGCCTGAAAGACGTGACGACCGGCGAGACCCTGTGCGATCCGGACGCCATCATCATGCTCGAGCGCATGGTGTTCCCAGAGCCTGTGATTACCCAGGCGGTGGAGCCCAAGACCAAGGTTGACCAGGAAAAAATGGGCATTGCCTTGCAGCGTCTGGCCCAGGAAGACCCATCATTCCGTGTCAAGACCGACGAAGAGTCCGGCCAGACCCTGATTGCCGGCATGGGCGAGTTGCATCTGGAAATCATTGTTGACCGCATGAAGCGCGAGTTCGGCGTGGAAGCCAACGTCGGCAAGCCGCAGGTGGCTTACCGCGAAACCATTCGCAAGACCATCGAAGATGCCGAAGGCAAGTTCGTGCGCCAGTCCGGCGGCAAGGGCCAGTACGGTCACGTCGTGCTCAAGATCGAACCCAATGAAATGGGCAAGGGCATTGAGTTCATCGACGCCATCAAGGGCGGCGTGGTTCCGCGCGAGTACATTCCCGCAGTCGAAAAAGGTATTCACGAGGCTGTGACTTCGGGCGTGCTGGCCGGTTACCCGGTCGTTGACGTCAAGGTCACGCTGCATTTCGGTTCGTACCATGATGTGGACTCGAACGAAATGGCCTTCAAGATGGCCGCGATCTTCGGTTTCAAGGAAGGCTGCCGCAAGGCCGGCCCGGTGATTCTCGAGCCGATGATGGCCGTCGAGGTGGAAACGCCTGAAGACTACGCCGGCAACGTGATGGGCGATCTGTCCTCACGCCGCGGCATGGTGCAGGGCATGGAAGACATGGTCGGCGGTGGCAAGGCCATCAAGGCCGAAGTACCCCTGTCCGAGATGTTCGGTTATTCGACCACGCTGCGTTCGATGTCGCAGGGTCGTGCCACCTACACCATGGAATTCAAGCACTACTCGGAAGCGCCGCGCAATGTGTCCGAAGCCATCATGGCTGCACGCGCCAAGTAAGTAAAGCCAGGCGCTGCTCCGCAAGGGGTGGCGCCTTCAATTTGTTGTCTGCGATTGTGTGCCACTTTGTACCCGTGCGAAGTGAATCAGCAACACAGTGCAGACGTTAAACCGTACACGGGCATGTTCTTTATCTGGAGTTAAAAATGGCAAAAGGCAAATTTGAGCGGACCAAGCCGCACGTCAACGTAGGCACGATTGGACACGTTGACCATGGCAAGACCACCCTGACGGCAGCGATCACGACCGTGCTTGCAGCCAAGTTCGGCGGCGAAGCCAAGGGTTACGACC
>NZ_NBZV01000006.1:110000-127202 GCF_002379095.1 Polaromonas sp. AER18D-145 | reverse complement strand
GGTTTTGGTGGCGGGTTTGGCGGAGGTTTTGCTCAGTCGCCGCTCCCAGATTCGCCCCTAGTAGCAGGAGCGCTAAATACAAGTCGCGCCGCTCTTGCTGGTCCATTTCAGGGCACAACGATTCCCTTTTCCCTACCAACTCCGCTGGACAAACCCGAGCGGCTCGCTGAATGGGCTGTCGGCCCTCGCATGGCGGTTTGCGAACTTGAGCTGCTGGCAGGTCTGCATTTCAACGCCAATCAAAACAAAACTTCGATGACGCTCGGTTTTGTGGACCTGGACAAGAAGCCTCTGAAAGATCTGGCACTTGCGCGCTTGGTTCGTCCTACCGAGAAAATTTTCAAGCAGCAACTCGACCTGGTAAATAATTATTCAGAGCTTCGGGAGGATCGTGGCGCCGAGATCCTGGCGCAGGTCAACGGAGGCGGCGCTTTCTTTTCGTCCATCATTGGTTTGACCGCGCATCGACATAAATACACACTCGAACTTCTCGACTTGGCCATGTCGCTGGCAACTCATGTCGAAATGCGATTCAAACATGCCTTTGCGTGCCAGCGCCCGGTGGAGTTGTCGCCACAAATTCAACCCATGATCCCCACGCCCGGGCACGCAAGCTGGCCAAGCGGGCATGCGACAGAAGCCTACCTCACCTGCACCTTGCTCCAGTCGCTGCTGCCACACGGCTCTAAATATCGGGAGCAATTGGAGCGGCTGGCGGCACGTATTGCGGTGAATCGAACAGTTGCAGGTTTGCACTACCCGGTGGACAGTGCGGTCGGGCGCCTATTGGGTACGGCTCTAAGCGACTTCATGGTGGCACGCTGCACCGGGGCCAAGCTGCACGAACGCGGGTTTGATGGCCGTAAATTCCATGGGGCTCAGGGTCATGTCATTGACTTCGACCCTCGAATTTCGATGTCTGACAATCAAAGTGGTTACTACGAGTTGTTCTCCGGTTCGGGTACTGTCTCAGCCTCGCCCCTGCTTCAGTTTATGTGGGCCAAAGCCGTTGCCGAATGGAAATCCATCCAATAGGCCGGTCATGTATTGGACTCCATTACCCAAAGGCAGCTTCACAGGAATTGACTGGGCGAAGCCAGGCGCAACGACCGGCTTTGACCCTTATCTGATCTGGGCTGAGGCAGACAACTTCGCTGGCTATGGTCTTGACAAGCCTCCCAAGTGGTTGCCGCTGCTGATCGAGCTTGCTCCAGGCATCAGCGTGGCGCAATTGAAAGCAGCCTCATCACCCAAGTGGCTCCATGTGCCGCCTGTGTACACGTCCCCTGCCGCACCCACAGGCCTTCGCTATTGCACAGCGCGGGTCAGGCCTGCATTCTTCAAACAAATCCGAGTGGACGGCAGCTTGCACGCTCTCGTGCAAAGGTTTGAACTTGGTTTACCTGCAGGCCATCACGCGGATGACCCGAATGCGCCAGTTGTGCCCAGCCCTTCAGCACCGCACACACTGCTTCAGGGGAAGGTAGTGGGCTTGATTGACGGCGGCCTCGCCTTTGCCAATGCGAATTTCTTGCGCAACGGCAAAGCACGGACGCAGTATTTTTGGCGACAGGACGAGCAAGGCGCCGGCCCCGCGCCAGCTGGCCTTGGCTATGGTCATGAGTTGACCGCGGCTGATATTAGCCAGGCGATGCAACAGAACACCTTCGGTGGGTTGATCGACGAGACTGCGGTGTATGACCAGTTCAAGATGGGTATGGAGTTGGACAAGCGCGTGAACCACGGCACCCATGTGCTGGACATTGCTTGTGGCCCGCGCACCGTGTTGGCCCAAATCGCCGGCGTCCCGCCCTTCCCCAATGCGCCGCCCACCTGGGCGTTGGCGGACGACGACGCGAGTAGCTGCGACATTGTGGCGGTGCAACTGGACTGGGATACCGTCGTCGATACGTCGGGCGGATCGATGAACGTCCACATCATGGACGGCCTGATGTACATCCTTTCACGGTGCGCGTCCACCGCAAAAGTCGCTGTCAACCTGAGCTGGGGCACACTAGCCGGACCGCACGACGGGAGTTCGGTGCTAGAGGCGGCCATGGATCAACTGATTACCCTGAAAGGCGATGCGCTGCAAATCGTCCTGCCCGTCAGCAACAACTATCAAAGCCGCACGCACGCGAATCAAACGCTATCAAAAGGGGAGCAAGTGACCCTTAACTGGCGAGGGCAGCCGGGTGATTTGACTCAGAATTTTCTCGAACTCTGGCTTCCGGCTGGTGCGCAAGGCATTGAAGTCCAACTTACTCCGCCGGGTCAGCCCAGCCTGCCTCCTTTGGCCTGGGGCAAGTCAGGGACTTGGAACACGCGCAGCGGCAAACCCCTGTGCGCGCTGATTTATCCCAAATCCGTGGCGACGGGTGCCAACGGAACTTGTGCGCTGATCGCGATTGCACCCACATTTGGTTTCGCGAAGTCGGTCGCCACCGCGCCTAGCGGGGTCTGGGAAGTCAAGATCACCAACACCCAGCCAGGGAAAGTCACGGTGGATGCGTATGTAGAGCGTGATGACCAGATCATTGGAGTCCAAACAGGCGCGCGTCAGTCCCACTTTGAAGACCAGTGGTATGACACCAGCGGCAATCCTGGCTCATTTGAGGATCACCCAAACAATCCATCACCCATTCGCCGCAGCGGTAACTTCAACAGCATTGCGACCGGGACCAAAACGATATCAGTGGGTGGTATTCGAGTGGCAGGTCCGATGTGGGCGAAGTATTCACCTCGCAAACCGGACCCGGACGCCAGCCGACCGGAGAGACCAGGTGTGGTGAAGGTGCCCGACACTCAAGCTTACAGCGACGAGAACCCCGTACTGCGTGGACTCAAAGCTGCCGGTACGCGAAGCGGTGGCGTAGCGCGCCTGGTTGGAACCAGTGACGCTGCGCCGCAGGTAACCCGAAAGATATTTAACGCGCTATAGGCTGGCCGGCCGTCTTACCAGCGGCTGGGCAACTTCTTGAGCAGCGTAATGCGCCGGATGCCGAGCTCAATGTAGCCCCCTTTTTCGAGGTCTTTGAGCAGCCGGCTGACCATCTCACGCGAAGCGCCCACGCGATTGGCGATGTCCTGATGGGTGATGGACTCCAGCGTGGCTCTGCCGTCGGGCGCCTCGCCCGCGTCTCCCCGACGCTCTTCCAGCAAGGCAACCAGCCGCCCGTAGACGTCGAGCAGCGCCATGTTTCGCGCCGTCTCTGTCGCGGAACGGGCCCGGCGTATCACCTGAACCACGAGATTGATGGAAAATTCGGGCTCTTCCACCAGGTGTTCGCTGACATCTGCCCGGCTCAGCACCGCGCAAGTGCAGGGCTCCAGCGTCATCACCGAGGCTGAGCGGGGCCCGCCGTCGAGCGACATCTCACCGAAATAGTCGCCCGCATTAACCGTCCCGTAAGTGATCTCGCGTCCGCTTTCGTCCATGGCGAAAACCTTGACGCTGCCCTTGAGCAGGACAAACAGGCTGTCGCCGGATTCACCCTCATTGATCAACACCGCATTTTTTCGGTAGGTCCGCAACACGCCGCGTCGAGCCAGCGAGCGCAACTCGGGAACCAGTGGCGTGTAAAGGTCTTCATTGGAAGGGAGTGACGTGCTCATGATGAGCCGTAATCTAGCACGCGACGGGCCCCCGGTGTGGGGCCGCGCAGTGGAGACGGCCCTTTTCAGTGAATTTGAGCCAGGTGCACAGGTGCCACCGGTGGCAAAACGGCGACACGGTTCACCAGTTCACGTACCCCACTGGAGCCGGTTTTTGCACAAAGGCTGCGCACATGGCTGCGTACCGTGGAAACAGCAACCTTCAGCTGGACGGCAATTTCCGGCGTACTCAAGCCCCGGCACAGGATGGCCAGTACCTGCTCTTCCGTCTGGGTCAGCCCGTAACTGCGCGCAAAAAAACCGAACATACCGGACTCGCAGACTTCGGCACGCGCAAAAAGCAGGGCGATGCGGGCCTCCCAGGCATCGGCCTCGGGCTTGAGGGGCACAACGGCCAGCGTCAGGGTCAGGCCTGCGCCCGACACATTGATCAGACTGCGTTTGCCGGTCACTGCCTTGCCCAAGGCATTTTGGAGCGTTTTGCAGTCTGCCGGCGTCATGGCATGGACTTCCCCGCCCACCCTGTTGAGCACCCGATGACGGTTCAGTTCGGTGCGGGCCGCACGGTTGGCGTGGATGATCTGGCCGCGTTCACCCACCACGATGACACCGTGGCCCAGCACGTCAACCAGCAGCGACAGCACATCCGGAGCTGCGTGCGGACGGGTGGCGTCCTGTGGCTGGGAAGCATCCAGCAATCCAGCGGTCAATAGGGTGTTCATCTTCAGGGCTTAGCTGTTACAGGTTGTTAAGCGTATGAAGCCTGCCCGATTCTGGATAGTGAATATGGGATCTCATTCTTGTGCACAAAGTCACAGCCCCAGTGGCGCCCAAGTTGGCCACTGGTCGAATTTGACCTGCTCGGATGACTTCCCGGAGCGCCACAGGGTCAAACTCATCGACAGTAAGTGGGTGCAAACTTTGCCTGGGTGAAGCTCAAGCGGGGAAATGTGCCCCCCAACGTCCCTGAAGCTGCAAAAAAGATCAGCCTCAAACCCAAGTGTCAAGGATGGCACTGGTTTTGGCCCAGTAGGTCTGAAGCCTTTCAAGTTGCTGGAAGGCGTTGGCCGGGATCTCACCGGTTTTTGCCCCCAGTTCCAGCTCACTGCACACGACCTGCATGGCGACGGCGCCGACGTTGCTGGTAGCGCCTATCAGAGCATGGGTTGCCCACGCCAAGGCGGCTGCGTCGCCGGCGTGGATGCTCTCTTCGATGGCACTCAGGCGCTGGGAGGCATCAGCGACAAACAGGCCGATCACCTCGCGCGTCATGGTCAGCGCATCGTCGTCGAACTCCTTGAACTGGGCCAGCCGCTCCATATCCATCAGCACGGGTTCAAGCGCAGGCAGGAGGCCGCTTTTTGGCATCGGCACCACTGCCGTCGGCCCGGCAGCCATTCCCTGGCCGCGCGTCGGGGGAGCCGTTGCAAACCCTCCAGAGCCGCCCGATGCCGCTGTCATCATGGGCAGCCAGCGCTCCAGCGCCTGGGCCAACGCGGCAACATGCAGCGGTTTGGTCAGGTAGTCGTCCATGCCCGCCGCCGTGCAGCGCGCGCGGTCTTCGGGAGATGCGGCCGCGGTCAGCGCAATGATGGGGGGCGCCTTGCTGCCCATCATGGCCTGAATTTGCTGGGTGGCCTGAAAGCCGTTCATGCGCGGCATGTTGATGTCCATCAGCACCGCACCAAAGCGCGAGCCCGCACCGTGGGCACGTGCCACGGCCTGCACCGCCTCGCGCCCGTCCAGCGCGGTGGCCGTGTGGTAACCCAGCTTGGCCAGCATGGCGCAGGCCACCTTGAGATTGACAGCGTTGTCGTCCACCACCAGCAAGGTCAGGTTTTTCGCAGCGGTCAGGCCATCGGCGGCGGGTGATTCCGAGGGCAGCTTCTGGCTGCCCGGTACCGACAGGCAGCGTGCCAGCGCGTCGAACAATTGGCGCTGCCGAGCGGGCTTGAGCAGCCGCGCTTCGAACAACCGGGCGGCCTCATGGCCTGGCGGCATGAAACCGGACGTCAGCAGCACCAGCGGTATTCCGGCCAGCGGCGCCGTGGCCTTGATAACGCGGGAAAGCGCCACACCATCCATTTCAGGCATGTGCATGTCGGTGATGACGATGTCCGGCAGCGCCCCCCCACTCTGCGCCTGCGCCAGCGCCTGCAAGGCCTGGGCTCCCGACTCGGCGGTAGCCACCTGCATGCCCCACAGCTGGAGCTGCCGCGTCAGGACCCGGACATTGGTAACGTGGTCGTCCACCACCAGCGCGCGTTTCCCATGCAGGGCAGCCGCGTCGACAGTTGCAGCCACCGGGGGCAGTTCGGCCGGCGGTGCCTGGATCGTGAACCAGAAAGTGGAGCCCTTGCCCGGCACGCTGTCCACACCGATGTCACCGTCCATGAGTTCGACCAGCCGCTTGCATATCGCCAGCCCCAGGCCAGTGCCACCGTACTTGCGCGTGGTGGAAGCGTCTACCTGGGTGAAGGCCTGGAACAGCGCCCCCACGCGGTCGGACGGAATGCCTATGCCGGAATCGGACACGCGGAATTCGACGCGCACCCGGGCCGGGTCACCGGGGTTGGGCAAGGAACGCGCACTCACGGTCACTTCACCTTTTTCAGTGAATTTGACGGCGTTGTTGATCAGGTTGATCAGCACCTGGCGGATCCGCGTCACGTCTCCGGAGATCGCTGCCGGCAGGGCAGGCGAGCCGTTGCCCGCGGCCTCCGGCACGTCCACGATCAGTTCCAGGTTTTTTTCCCGGGCGCGGGGTGCGGCAATGTCACACGCCTCCTCGATCGCACTGCGCAGGCTCAGGGGTTCAGATTCCAGATCCAGCTTGCCCGACTCGATTTTCGAGAAATCCAGAATGTCGTTGATGACAGCCAGCAACTGGTCGCTCGACAGGCGGATGGTCTGCAGGTAGTCGCTCTGCTCGTCGTCCAGCGCGGTCTCGGCAAGCAGGGTACTCATGCCCACCACGCCGTTCAGGGGGGTGCGGATCTCGTGGCTCATGGTCGCCAGAAATGCGGCTTTGGCCCGGGCTGCCTGCAAGGCCTCTTCCCGCGAGGCGAGCAGTTCGACCGTGCGCTGCGCCACCCGCTCCTCCAGACGCTCGTTGGCCTCTTCGATCACCCGGGTTTTGGCCTGCACCTCGGCCCGGTAATGCCTCAGTTGCTCGGCGCTGGAATGCATGACCCGCGAAAGCTCCAGGACTTCCCGCAAATGCGTGCCGCCATCAATGCGTGGCACTTCACCCCGCCCGAGCTTTTGCGCCGCCACGCTCAGGCGCTTGAGCCGGCGCCCGATGCGGTTGGCGACATAAAGCGCCGCCGCCGCCCCGAGCAGGACCAGCACGCCAATGAGGGCCAGGGACACCTTCCAGGCGCGGGTGATCTCGGCGGTGAAATCACTCTCGGGGGCGGCCACCACCAGGGTCCAGCGCAAGCCCGCTGATTCGCCGAAGGGACGCTGCACCATCAGCAGGGTGCCATCCTGCAGGGGCAACCGCTGCAACGCCGTGTTGACGGCCACCGAATCCTCGCGCTTGCGGGCCTGCTCGCGCTGCAGTGCAGCAAAACTTTCGCGAATCACCGGGTTCGCGCTGTGCTGGGGACTTCGTCGTGCAGACTGCCCCGGCGCGTCGTCGAACAAGGGGTCCCCGGCCGACCCGGCGACCAGCCACCCCTGCTCGTCCACCACGAAAGCCGCACCGCGTGCGCTGATGCGCTGCGTTTGCAACAGGTCGGCCAGCCGCTGCAGATACAGGTCTACACCAAACACGCCCGCGGCGCCGCCGTCTGCGTCGTACACCGGCTGGGACAGTGTCACGAACAGTTGCGGTTTCCCCGGAACCACCTGAATCGGGGAGAACACGCGGCCCTTGGCGACCAGCGCTCCCTGGTACCAGCTCCGGGTGCGAGGCTCGAAGTAGGTTTGCGCGACCGCCAGGGGACGGCTGCGGTCGCCGGGCCGGCGCGCTGTGAATGCCTGAAGACCGGTGTCGGCAGGGCTGCGGAACTGCACGATCGTGCCGCCGCTTGCGTTTTCCACCGAAAAATACTCGCCCCGGCTGTTGCCGTAATAAAGGTGAGGCACATCTGCTGACTGCCTGCCCAGCGCGAACGCCATGGACTCAAAGGCCGAACTCTGGCGCAGCCAGTCCCGGGCCTGCTCGGTCTGGGTGGTGCTCAGGCGCTCGGGAAACAGGCCGTTCAGTATGGTGTGTGCCTGTCCCAGATGGGCTTCCGTTCCAGACTGCACCCTGGCGGCCACGTTGAACAGAATTCCCCCGGCCAGCTCCTGCACCGCCTGGTCACTGCTGCGCGCCATGAGCCAGGCCACGAGCCCCACCGGCACGAGCGTAAACACCAGCAAACTGGCCACCAGAACCCGGCGCAGGGAAAACGTTTTCCTTGGCATGGGGCGGAGGTCTGCCGACTCACCCACTGGTCAGGCGAGCGCCAGACCCAGCAACTCGGCGGCATCGATGGCGGCCGTGCGGCCGGGCAGGGACACCAGCGCCCGCCCACCGGTGTTCACCGCACCCGTGACACCGCGCAGCATGGCCACACTGGCTGCAATCTGCCAGCCGGCCTTGTAGGCCTGCTTCTGCAGGAGCAACGTGGCGCTCACCGTGTCGCCAACCGGCAGTATCTGCACACTGCCATGCAGGGGATCTTCAAGTCGGGCCAGCGCCACGGGACCGCTGTTCAAGGCCACGCTGACATCGAAACGCGGCAGCCCCTGCCCGGGGAAATGGGAATTGAGAAACTGCTGCACGCGTTTGGCAGCGTCGAGCAGGCCCAGGGCGGCACGGGCGGCACGTAAGCCGTGATTGACCGAGGTCGTGTCCGTGCTGTCGACAAAAACGACCATCAGGCCCTCGCCAACAAATTGCATGTGACGCGCGCCGAACAGATGCACGGTATCGCCGGCGTTGTTGTAGAACTGCCGCACCACATCGCTCAACTCCGTGCTGGAGAGTTTTTCAGCCAGCCCCGCGTAATTGAGCACGTCGACGAACAGGACGGTGGCATTCGAAAACTTCTCGTCCTGGCTCGATGCATCCGCCGCAGGCCACTTGTCGCTCAGTTCGGAGGCCAGTTTTTTTTCATACAGGCGGGCCAGATGCTGCTTCTGGTCCTCCAGGGCGGCCTGCACCGCAGCTTCCACCGCCATGACCTGTACGGCCGCCTGCATGTGACGCTTGTTCAGCTGCGCGGCCGCAGCCTCGCGCAACTCGCCGGGGCGGAAAGGTTTGGTGATGTAGTCGTCGGCACCGCTGGTCATGCCAATGCGCATATGGGCCCGCTCCTGCAGCGAGGTCAGCAGGACCACCGGCGTGCCCAGGATGGCCGGATCGGCACGCAGGGCCTGCAGCATGGCAAACCCGTCCATCACCGGCATCTGCACATCGCTGATGACCAGGTCCGGCTTGTTCTGGCGCACCAGCTCGAGCCCGGACAGGCCGTTGTCGGCCGACAGTACGTCGTACCCGTCTTTCCTGAGCACCGATGCCACCAGCGTCCGCGTGGCGGCGTCGTCTTCCATGACCACTATCAGAGGCATTTTTATCCCAAGCATTAAGCGAAACGCGGCCGGCCTCTAGCTTACACAATTTGTTACCGAGTAAGAAGTTTTAGCTAACGCGTCTGCCAATTTTTACGGATCGAGCCCGACCAGCGCGAGGCTCGCATCCATGACCTGCGGCAAAAATGCAAGTTGCACGTGAGCGGCACCGTGCACCAACCGGTTGTCAGCACCGGGAAGCGTCGCAGTGGAGCTGGGAAACACGATATTGTCGCAGTTGGAATACCAGCAAGTGAACAGTGCATGGCGGTGGGACGGCATGTCCAGGTCCAGCTCCCGGTGCCAGGGTCCGGACAATTGCATCTGGCGGCCGTTGGTGACAAGGCTGAAACGGGCTAGCCAGGTGCCCCGATGCGGCGTCCCGATGGTCACCACATGGCAGACCCGCGCCTCGGCCTTCATGATCCTGAGCCAGGCACGGGCGGCCAGCCCCCCCATGCTGTGGCACACGATCAGCGGCGGCAGGCCGGTGGCCGCGGTCACGCGCTGGACCGCCTCGTCGATCAACGGTGCGTAGTCGTCAATGGAGGCAAAGGGCGGCTCCAGGTTGAGGGCGACAAATGCGTGCCCCGTCCCTTGAAGCCGCTTCAGCCAGGGGGTCCAGAAGCCCCGATTGCAGAAAAATCCATGGATGAACACGATCCCACGCCGGCCTTTTTCGACAGCGTTCACCGACAACTGATCGGGAACCGCCAGGGAGCGAAAAGGTTGGTGCCAGCAAAAAACCCGGGGGGCCACGAGCGTCTCGCCCAGCCAGGCACCGGCGAGTTCTTGCCACGCCGGACGCGGCACGGGATCCCCCCGGTTGATGAATCGCAGCGCCACAAACTCCAGGGCAAGAAAGCCCGAGTAGCCCAGCACCAGGACCCCAAAGCCAGCCAGGGCCAGCAGCGCCGAGCTCTCCCAGGAAAACACCAACCATCCGGCCGCGGCGGCAAGCAGCGACACAGTGATCAGTTGCTGAAGCCGTGCCAGCATGGGTGGAGCCTGCGCCGGTTGCGGCTCAGGCCAGGGCGACGTCGCGCCCTGTGAGACTTTTGACCAGCCCTTGCGCCAGCCGGTTCACGGTGCCGTAAATGGACAGCTGGGGGTTGGCACCAATGCTGGTGGGAAAAATCGATCCATCGTGAACCGACAGGTTGTCAAGCTGCCAGTGCACGCCATCGGGCCGCGTCACACCCTGCTTTTCATCGCCGCCCAGGCCGCAGCCACCCATCACGTGCGCACTCACGATCTTGGTGAGCAGCGGCTTCATGGGCAGGGCGTTGACGGCATCGCGCGCTTCGCCCCAGCTCGTGTAGGGTCGGGCCATTTCATGCAGCGGCAGCACCTGGCGTGCGCCTGCGGCGAACTGGATTTCCATCATCGACAGCAAGGCGCGGCGGGCCCCGTCCATCACGTAGTCGGTCAGCGGATAGTCCAGCACGGCGGAGCCGTCCCCGCGCAATTTGACTGTCCCGCCACGTGACTGGTCGTGAAAGCCATCACGCATCAGGGCCAGCAGGGTGTGGTTGTGCGGGAAGCTCTCCAGCAGTGCCTGCTGGCGCTGGCCAAAACCCGGTACCGTGGATGCAAAAATAATGGGATGCAGCGGGGGTGCCTCGAGTTTGTAGCCCATGGGCCCATCGATGGCCTGGGTGTCGAGGAAGTGATCGGTGTAAATGGTCTGCGGGGCGCCGCTCCAGGCTTCGACTTTCTGCGCAAACACCCCCGAGCTCATCACCACCGGATGCAGGAAAGTCCGCGTTCCCAGCAGCCCGTGCGGATCGGGTGCATTGGATCGCAGCAGCACCGCCGGTGAGTTGATCGCCCCGCCCGCCAGCACATAATGTTTTGCTATTATTTTTGTAGCTATTGACGCAGATGCAGCGGGGGCTGGAGCACCATTTGGCATCACAGGGCGGCAATAAAGCGCCGTGACCTTGCCGTTGGCCAGTTCGAACCTTTCCACGCGCATTTCGGTCAGCAATTGCGCGCCCAAATCCAGCGCAGCCGGGATGCTGGTCACCAGCATGGATTGCTTTGCATTGGTCGGGCAACCCAGGCCGCAGGAGCCCAGATTCCAGCAGCCCTTGACGTTGCGCGAAATCGCCGCCGCCTGGATACCCAGTCTGGCCGCCCCCCGGCGCAACAAGTCATTGTTCTCGTTGGGGGGGGTGAGCCACGGCAGGATGTTCAGGCGCTGCTCGGCCTGGGCAAAATAAGGGGCCAGCGCCTCGACGTTGTACCCCGCCAGGCCAAACCTGTCCTGCCAGAACTGCAGGGTCGGCGCGGGCGTCCTGAAGGAGCTGGTCCAGTTGACGGTGGTGGAGCCGCCGACACAGCGGCCCTGCAGGATGTTGATCGCCTTGTCTTCGGTCTTTCGCGCTGCACTTTCCTGGTAAAGCTGCGGATAGGCGTCCGACTCCTTCTGGCGGAAGTCGCTGCTGCTTTTAAGCGGCCCCTCTTCAATCATCACCACCTGCAAACCGGCCTTGGCAAGCAACTCGGCGGTGATGCCGGCACCGGCGCCGCTGCCGACAATGGCAACATCGCAGACAATTTTTTCCGGGGCAGGCCCCAGGGCGCCGCCCAGAACTTTCCAGCCACGCTTCAAACCTTCGCGGATCGGGTCTTGGACTTGGCTCATGCGGTACTCACTGCTTTCAGATCCGGACCGGACCGGGATAGCCGAGTTGCGGCCAGGTGGACGCATCTGAAAAATAGGCCGCTGCGGTGATGTCATGCAACGCGGCATACGCCTGCCGGCGAAGCACCAGCCCCGACAGCCGCATCTCCTGGAGTGACTGCTGGATCCGGGCCTCTGTTGCCAATGACCATGCATCGTCCAGACCGGCCAGTGCGCGACGCCCCGGTGCACTCGCCAGCAGCGACAGCAGTTGTGAGAGCTCGGCCTGCGCGTGGGGTGGCAAAGCGACGGTCAGCACATCCACGCGCTTTAGCAAACCGTTCAGGGCGTCCTGCCTCGGGCCATCCTCGCGCGGCAGGCTTTGATCGAGCACCGCACGGCCCACGGCCCTGAAGACCTCGCGACCGGCTGGGCTGAGCTTTCCATCGTGCAAACCCGGCGTCAGCAGGGCCGCCGCACCGCCAGCGACGACCAGCACCACGGTCGATACCACACCGAGCTTGAGTAAGGTCCTTCTTTGCATCGCTGGAGTTTCGCATGCACTCCCGCGGTTTCAATAGGGCGCCGCACCTAGATAAACTCGGTGTTTATATGGACCCAGCCGCCTCCCGAATTCGCGAAGCCATGCAGGCGGTTTCGCTGCTGCGGCAAAGCCGCCTGGGCAATCCCGAACTTCATGCCGCCTGCCTGGAGGTCAAGCGCTTCCAGGCGCAGCGTTTCACGGCAACCTACGCCGACCTCCTCGACAGCCCCCGCTATCAGCGAGCCGCTCATTTTTTCCTGTATGAGCTGTATGGCGACAAGGACTATGCGCAGCGGGACCAGCAGTTTTCCCGGATCGCAAACACCATCGCCCGCCTTTTCCCCAAGGCGGTGCTCGAAACAGCGGCCGCCCTGGCCGAAGTGCATGCCCTGACCGAGGCGCTGGATGACCGGATGGCGCAGCAATGGCTGCTCGACCGTGCAGGCGGACAGGCCGCCCGCTACATCCGGTGCTGGCGCGCGGTCGGTGACATGGCGGCGCGGCAGCGGCAACTGCAGGTGGTGCTGCATCTGGGCCAGGAGCTTGATCACCTCACACATATGCGGGGCCTGCGCAGCCTGCTGAAGATGATGCGGCCGCCGGCGGCCGCCGCAGGACTGAGCGGGCTGCAGAATTTTCTTGAAGCCGGGTTTGATGCTTTTGCCCAGATGAAAGGCGCCACGGAATTTTTGAAGGTGGTGGAGGCCCGGGAATCAGCATTGATCCACGCCCTCTTCAGCGATGATGCTGTCGCCTGCGAGACCTTTTTGCTTCAACTTCTTGCCCGCGCAGCGCCGCATTAGGACAAGCCCCATACGCGCTGAGCGCCGGTGCTTTCACAATGGCGCACAAGGAGTTTTTCATGGACAAGTTCTGGCTCAAGAGTTATCCCGAGGGTGTACCGCACGACATCGACCCGGAGCAGTTCCGCTCGCTGAACCAGCTGCTTGAGGACTCCTTCAGGAAAAATGCCACGCGGCCTTTTTCGGTCTGCATGGACCGCTGGATGACCTATGGAGAGCTGGATGACCTGTCATCAGCACTGGGCGCCTGGTTGCAGCATCTGGGACTCGAGCCTGGTGCGCGGGTGGCCATCATGCTGCCGAATATTCCGCAGTTCGCGGTCACCATGGCGGGAATTCTGCGCGCCGGTTACACCTGCGTGAATGTCAATCCGCTCTATACCGCACGTGAGCTCGAGCACCAGCTCAAGGACTCGGGCGCCACCAGCATCGTGATCCTGGAGAATTTTGCGGGCACGCTTGAAGAGGTCATTGACCGGACGCCCGTCAAACACGTCGTGATCGCGTCCATGGGGGATTTGCTGGGCCCCTGGTATGGCCGCTGGATCACCTTCGCCGTCCGGCATCTCGCAAAAATGGTACCGGCGTACAAACTGCCGCTAAGCAACGGCCGCACCGTGACGCCTTTCAAAAACGCCATTACCGACGGCGCAGGGATGGTCCTCAAACCCGCCCAAAGCAATCTGGATTCAGTCGCATTCCTGCAGTACACAGGCGGGACCACAGGTTTGTCCAAAGGTGCTGTCCTGACACACCGCAACATTGTTGCCGCCATTCTGCAGGCCGAGGCCTGGTTCACGCCGGCGCTGCGTCGACTTGGGGATGTCAGCAAAACCAACGGCATCGCGGCATTGCCGCTGTACCATATCTTCGCGTTGACACTGTGCCTGCTGGCGATCCGCTGGGGATCCCACCTGACACTGATTCCGAACCCCCGCGATTTCGGGAAGTTCATCGAGGTGCTGAAGAAACGCCCATTTCACATGCTTCCGGCGGTCAACACCCTGTTCAACGCCCTCCTGCAGCATCCACAAATCAAGACCGTTGATTTTTCCCACCTCTGCGTGTCCCAGGCGGGTGGCATGGCTGCCTCCGAGGGAACGGCCAAACACTGGCTGCAAGTCACGGGGTGCCCGATGATCGAAGGCTGGGGCATGAGCGAGACTTGCGCGATAGGCACCAACAACCCCATTCTCAATACCGAGTTCAGCGGCACCATCGGCCTGCCGTTGCCAAGCATAGAGATTGCCATCAAGGACGATGAAGGTCGTTCGCTGCCGGTTGGCGATTCGGGCGAGATCTGCATCAAGGGCCCGCAGGTGATGACAGGTTACTACCAGCAACCTGCCGAGAACGAGAAGGCCTTTACCATCGACGGATTCATGCGCACCGGGGACATCGGCATCCTGGATGAGCGGGGCTATACGAAAATTGTCGATCGCAAGAAGGACATGATCATTGTTTCCGGCTTCAACGTCTTCCCCAATGAGCTCGAAAATGTCGTCTCCCTGTTTCCGGGCGTCGTTGAATGTGCTGCCATTGGCATCCCGGACGACAAGCAGGGCGAGGCCATCAAGATTTTCATCGTCAAAAGCGACCCTACGCTCACGGAAGAACAGATTGCCGAGTACTGCAAGCAGAATCTCACGGGTTATAAACGTCCCAAATACATCGAGTTTCGTGACGCCCTGCCTAAAACCAATGTCGGAAAAATCCTCCGGCGTGAACTGCGGACAGCGGCCTGATGAATCGTTTCGCGCCGAGCCATGCCTGACATGAAATTGCCCCGGGGCGTCCAGGTTTTTGAGCGGGGCTGGCTGTCTTCGAACAACATCCTGTTCGTGGGGGATGCGTCCTGCGCCCTTGTGGACAGTGGTTACAGCACACATTCAGAGCAGACCGTCGAGCTGGTGCAATCAACGCTGGGCATACGTTCACTGGATTTGCTGCTAAACACCCACTTGCACAGCGATCACTGTGGCGGCAATGCGGCACTCCAGCATGTGTATCCCGAACTTGAGACGCTAATTCCGCCCGGTCAGGCGGCACTGGTGTCGATGTGGGATGCAGAGGCCCTGACCTATCTGCCAACCGGGCAACTTTGCCCCCGCTTCAAGTACGACGCTTGCCTCTTGCCGGGTACAGAAATCCCGCTGGCTGACGTGATGTGGCAAATTCATGCCGCACCAGGACATGATCCTCACTCGGTTGTCCTTTTCGAGCCCTCTTCACGTACTTTGATATCGGCTGATGCGCTGTGGGAAAAGGGATTCGGCGTGGTTTTTCCAGAACTGGAGGGTGAAAGTGCCTTCAGTGAGGTCGCAGCCACGCTCGATCTGATCGACCAGCTGGATCCGCGCTGGGTCATCCCTGGCCATGGCCCGGTGTTCGGGTATCGGCCAGAGGTCCTTGCGCGATCGCGTGAGCGGCTCGATGCTTTTGTGAAAGACCCGATCAGGCACGCGCACCATGCCGCCAAGGTTTTGCTCAAGTTCAAGCTTCTGGAGCAGCAGCAACTGCCTTATGCTGATTTTGCGGACTGGGCCGCCAGCACACGCTATTTCCAGCTTATTCGCGCGAGATTTTTCCTCGCCATTCCCATGGTGGACTGGATCGCCCACCTCACCGATGAGCTGGTGCGCTCCGCTGTCGCCCGCAAAGAGGGTGCGATGGTCCTCAATGCCTGACGCGGTGGAGCAGCGGGAAGTGCGCACATAAAAAAACTCCGTATCTTTCGAGACGGAGTTTTCTGTTTTTAGATCAAGGCATTTTCAGCCGGACAAAAGAAAACGCCCAGTTGACTTTATCAACTGGGCGCATCTTGCTGTAAGAGCCTGACGATGTCCTACTTTCACACGGGAATCCGCACTATCATCGGCGCTAAGTCGTTTCACTGTCCTGTTCGGGATGGGAAGGAGTGGTACCAACTTGCTATGGTCATCAGGCATAACTTTTTGATCGATTGTTCAAGGAACAACCCATCGAATTCATAGAGCAAATCAGCTTTTATTTAATGTCTTGCACTCTTGCGAGCACAGTATTTTGAATGCGTCACTTTGGCATAACAACCTTGAATCTAATCAAAGTTATAGGGTCAAGTCGCACGAGCAATTAGTATCAGTTAGCTTAACGCATTACTGCGCTTCCACACCTGACCTATCAACGTCCTGGTCTTGAACGACTCTTTAGGGGGCTCAAGGCCCCGGCAGATCTAATCTTGAAACGAGTTTCCCGCTTAGATGCTTTCAGCGGTTATCTCTTCCGAACTTAGCTACCCGGCAATGCCACTGGCGTGACAACCGGTACACCAGAGGTTCGTCCACTCCGGTCCTCTCGTACTAGGAGCAGGCTTCCTCAAATCTGCAGCGCCCACGGAAGATAGGGACCAAACTGTCTCACGACGTTTTAAACCCAGCTCACGTACCTCTTTAAATGGCGAACAGCCATACCCTTGGGACCGGCTACAGCCCCAGGATGAGATGAGCCGACATCGAGGTGCCAAACACCGCCGTCGATATGAACTCTTGGGCGGTATCAGCCTGTTATCCCCAGAGTACCTTTTATCCGTTGAGCGATGGCCCTTCCATACAGAACCACCGGATCACTATGTCCTGCTTTCGCATCTGCTCGACTTGTCAGTCTCGCAGTTAAGCACGCTTATGCCATTGCACTATTATCACGATGTCCGACCGTAACTAGCGTACCTTCGAACTCCTCCGTTACACTTTGGGAGGAGACCGCCCCAGTCAAACTGCCTACCATGCACTGTCCCCGATCCAGATAATGGACCTAGGTTAGAACCTCAAACACACCAGGGTGGTATTTCAACGTTGGCTCCACCCGATCTAGCGACCGGGCTTCAAAGCCTCCCACCTATCCTACACAGATCTGTTCAAAGTCCAATACAAAGCTACAGTAAAGGTTCATGGGGTCTTTCCGTCTTTCCGCGGGGAGATTGCATCATCACAAACATTTCAACTTCGCTGAGTCTCAGGAGGAGACAGTGTGGCCATCGTTACGCCATTCGTGCAGGTCGGAACTTACCC